>NZ_CP042968.1:5400000-6000000 GCF_001693515.2 Bradyrhizobium paxllaeri | reverse complement strand
GGCTGCGCGCCTTGCCGGCGACCATGCTGTCGCTCGCTGCTTGGCTCCCGGTTGCCTTCCTTCTGCTGGCGATCGCCGGAGCGCAGACATGACGCCCGTCCGCTTCTCGCCGTCGTCTCTCAAGGAAAGCCGGTGGTACGAATACCTCATGCGTTTTGTCCTCGGTGGCGCGGCTACCGTCTTCACCGGTCTTATCAGCAGCCGCTATGGAGCGTCCGTAGGCGGCCTTTTCCTCGCGCTTCCGGCCATCTTCTGCGCCAGCGCAACGTTGATCGAGAAGCACGAAATTCGCCGCAAACGGGAAGCTGGCCTCTCCGGCGAGCGCCGCAGCCAAATGGCCGCCGCGGTCGATTCCGCCGGCGCCACGCTCGGAGCACTGGGTATGCTGGCGTTCGCAGCCGTCTTTTGGCTCACCGTGGAGCGCAGCGTTGCGGGCGCGTTCATTGCAGCATCGTTCACGTGGCTGGTCGTTTCGATTGCCGCCTGGTACGTGCGACGCAAAATGCGGTCGGTTCGGAGAGCGGGAAGGCTCCGAAAAGCAAACGGCCCCGCTATTTCGCGGAGCCGTTCTAGCTGATCGGAACTGCTGTCAGGCCGCGTCGGACGCTTTCGCGTTGACGCCCTTGCGCAGTGCTACCGTGTTGAGCTTGGTATTCGCCGCCTTTTCCTCGTTCAGATTGGTAGTCAGGAAGCGCACGATCTCGTCGTGGCCGAGCTCGTCGGCCCAAGCGATCAGCGTGCCGTATCGGCATATTTCATAGTGCTCGACGGCCTGCGCGGCTGCGACGAGGGCGGCGTCCAGTACCGCCTTGTTCTCGATCTCGCCCGCCGTCTCGTCGGCCTCCTTGATGATACCATCGATCGCGGGACACTGCGTGCCGGTCGGCTCCTTGCCGAGCTTCTCGAACACCTTTTGAAGTCGCTCGACCTGCTTGTTTGTCTCTTCGAGATGGGCTTTCAGACCCGCGGCGAGGTCGCGGTTGGTCGCCTTTTCGATCATCTTGGGCAGGGATTTGATGATCTGCTGCTCAGCGTAGTAGATGTCCTGCAGGCCATGGATCAGCAAGTCCTCCATGGTTTTGATGTCCTTGGTGAAGATTCCCATATTCGACGTCTCCTTTCGCAATGATGGCAATGGAACGTCGTTGCCCCTTGGGGGTTCCCATCCATGTGGTCGCAGCCGAGGCTGCTGGCCGCATCATTCAGCGCTCTGCAATCGGCGAAACCAGATCTAGGGCGAAAGTTGCAGGATGGCCGAGCAAAAGATCACGACGACCGGTATCGCCGCCCATGGCTCCTCACGCCTGCCGTCGGTCGATGTCGATAGTTTCAACATCGAACTTAAGGACGAGGACGGATTCCTTGGCGACCGCGCCAGCAAGGGCGCCTTCCGGGACATTCTCGAGAAATGGCGGAAGCCACTGCGCAAGTCGGGCGAGGATCCCTTCGGTAAGGAGCACTCAGAAAACATCAGCAAGAAAGCTCTCGACGCGATCCTGATTGGCGACGACACCGAGGCTTCGGCCGTCGTCCACAGCGCCGTCGAGGACTTCGCGCAGGAACTTGCCCATGTCACGCGCCGCATCCTCAATACCAAGGCCTGGGACAAGACCGAGCGGATCGTGGTCGGCGGCGGCTTTCGCGACAGCCGGCTCGGCGAACTGGCGATCGCCCGCACCGAGATCATTCTCAAAGCCGAAGACTTCAAGATCGAGATGCAGCCCATCCGTCACAATCCGGACGAGGCCGGTCTGATCGGCGCTCTTCACCTGGCGCCCTCTTGGATATTCGAAGCGCACGACTCGATCCTGGCCGTCGACATCGGTGGCACCAATGTTCGCTGCGGCGTAGTAGAGACGCGCCGGAAGAAGTCTCCCGATCTATCAAAGGCATGCATCTGGAAGCCTGAGTTTTGGCGCCATGCGGACGATGAGCCGTGTCGCGAGAGCGCAGTGAAGCGCCTCGTCAGGATGCTCGAGGGGCTGATCTCAAAGGCGGAAAAGGAAGGTTTCAAGCTCGCGCCATTCATTGGCATCGCTTGCCCCGGTGTCATTGAGAGCGACGGGTCGATCCAGAAGGGCGCGCAGAACCTTCCGGGCAACTGGGAGAGCAGCAAGTTCAACCTGCCGACAAGCCTGGTCGAAGCCATTCCGCGGATCGGAGATCACGACACGGCCATCGTCATGCACAACGATGGCGTAGTGCAGGGCCTTTCTGAAGCCCCTCTCATGCAGGACGTCAAACGCTGGGGCGTGCTGACAATCGGCACGGGGCTCGGCAATGCTCGGTTCACCAATCGCAACGGGAAAGCTGAAAAATGACGTGATTTCGGAGCACTTGTTGCTTGCTTGGAGAAAGCCGACTCATTCTTCCAGCGGTCAAACATGCCCAAAAAAGGCCAGTGCCTATCAGGCCCATTGATGAAGGCGATGCCGACCGCGATGGCCTTGCTGTAGGCACAGCGCTCAACATGGCGTCGCGTCTGGCAATGGCGGCAACTGTCATTCAGTCGCTTGCGGCATCCCTTCCTAACCAGGTCGTCGCAAGTTGGCTGACGAGGGGCGAGAACGTGCTGATGACAAGGTCGAGCTGAGCGGCCGCCACCCAATGCGACTTCGCCTCTTTCGCGGCTACCTCTCCCATCAGCCGAACGGCTTCATGACTACTTTGATGCAGCCATCCTTCTTGGCCCGGAACGTCTTGTAGAGGTCTGGCCCCTCGTCAAGCGTAGCGCGATGGGTGATGACGAAGCTTGGATCGATCTCGCCTTTTCCGATGCGTTCCATCAGTTTGGGCAGGTAGTGCTGAACGGGGGTCTGGGCCATGCGAAAGGTTAGGCCGCGATTGATTGCGCTGCCCATGGGAATGTTGTCAAGCATGCCTCCATAAACGCCGACGATGGAAACGGTGCCGAAGTTGCGGCAGCATTGGATCGCCTGCCGCAAAACATGCGGACGATCCGTACCCATGAAGGTTGCTACCTTGATACGGTCAATCACGGAATCCGCGCTTGCCTTGGTTTCGGGCTCGGTGCCGACCGCATCGATGCAGGCATCGGCGCCGCGACCTTGCGTGAGTTCTTGGATGCGCTCGTAAATATCTTCCTTCATGAAATCCAGCGTGATGGCGCCTGAGTTCGTAGCGAGCGCCAGGCGCTCGGGTACCGTATCGATCGCAATCACACGCTCGGCGCCCAGCAAGAATGCGCTCTTGATTGCAAATTGGCCAACCGGTCCGCAGCCCCACACCGCAACCGTCTCTCCGCCCTTGAGGTTGCAGAAATCGGCGGCCATGTAGCCAGTCGGGAAGATATCTGACAGGAACAACACCTGCTCATCCGTGAGCCCCTCTGGAATCTTGTAGGGACCGACGTCGGCATAGGGGACGCGCATGTATTCCGCCTGGCCGCCGGCGAAACCGCCCAGCATATGCGAATAGCCGAAGAGGCCGGCTGGAGAATGGCCCCAGAGTTTCTCGGCCTGCTTCGCGTTGGGGTTGGAGCGTTCGCAGCCGGAGTAAAAGCCATTCTTGCAAAAGAAGCATTCGCCGCAGGCAATGGTGAACGGCACCACTACCCGATCCCCCACCTTGAGCCTCGTGTTGTCCTTGCCGACCTCGACAACCTCGCCCATGGTCTCGTGGCCGAGTACGTCGCCCTTTTCCATCGTCGGCATGATGCCGTCGAACAGATGCAGATCCGAGCCGCAGATCGCGCAGGCCGTTACCTTGATGATTGCGTCGCGCCCATTCTGAATCTTCGGATCGGGAACCGATTCACAGCGAACATCGCTCTTGCCGTGCCAGGTGAGGGCTTTCATGGACTGCTCCAAAGAGGTGTTTGACGAGACCAAGCGTGAGCGCAGCGGCTTGTTCCTTTTCCAAATAGGAACGGTCTCGCGTCAGTTCGATTAGGTCCAAAGCCAACTAAAAATGCGGAAAGCCTAGATGGAGATGGCCATGGCCGGACAATTTGCGATCGTGACAGGCGCCTCGACCGGCATTGGTTTTGAGCTTGCCCGACTTTGCGCGGCCAAGGGCTACGACCTTCTGGTCGCGGCGGATGAGCCCGAAATCGAGACGGCCGCGCAAGCGCTGCGCGACGAAGCGAACAGTAGCGCCATCGTGACGGTTCAAGCCGACCTTGCCACCGTCAAAGGTGTCGACAAGCTCTGTGAGGCCGCTCAGGACCGCAAAGTTGACTTGCTGATGGCCAATGCCGGCCGCGGCCTAGGCCATGCTTTCCTTGATCAGGACTGGGACCGCATTCGTCGGGTCATCGACACTAATGCCACCGGCACCACCTGTCTGATCCACCGTGTTGGCCAGGACATGCGGCGTCGCAATGAAGGACGCATTCTGATCACCGGCTCGATTGCCGGCTTCACCCCCGGCAGCTTTCAGGCGGTCTACAATGCGACCAAGGCCTATTTGAATTCATTCTCATTCGCGCTGCGGGAGGAACTGCGCGGTACGAAGGTTACCGTTACCTGCTTGATGCCCGGGGCTACGGAAACGGAGTTCTTCGTCCGTGCGGACATGCTCGATACTAAAGTCGGATCCGAAGACAAGGATGACGCCGCCATGGTCGCCCGAATGGGCTTTGAGGCCATGATGAAGGGCGAAGGGGATGTTGTCACCGGCCTGAAAAACAAAATCCAATCGGCGGTTGCCAATGTGACGCCGGCCGAACTCCTTGCCAAGCAGCATCGCAAGAAGGCGGAGCCTGGTACGGCAAAATCATAAGGCTGATGTTTATGGCAAGTGCTTCGCCCCCAGCCCGCCGCGTTTGCACTGATCTCGATAGGCCAGCGATGCTAGATCCAATCACGGCCGCCTCGCATTCGAGATCGCCGGCTGCGAGCTTTCGGTGGAATGACGTACACGTACTTCCACGGTGACTTGCTTGCCCATTCGTCGTTCCTAACCACTGAGAAGATCGGCGCACGAGCGAGTTCCCAATGCTTCGCTCGATGCACAAAGCCCCGCCACCGTCGCGAGCCAGCCCAGCCGGACCGCAAGTGGGTACGTGATCAGCATCGCCCATCCGACCGAGCCCGAAACCGACGATCGCCTGTAACCGCAGCCGATCAGAGTCGCCGACGGCGAATAGGATCGAGGCCGCGGCTAAATGCCGAGTCGGCTCTCTGCCGCGGCTGGTTGCGGCGTTTCGGGCGCCGGCTGCGACGCCGCGCTGCATGCAACAAGAATGGGAACGCTCCCGCGGGCGCAGCGTGCGGTTGGTCCTGAGCGGCACCGTGAAATTAGAGCGCTATAGCTGCGCACCTTTGTCGTCCGCCGGACGTGCTTGTACATCCCGACCGATGCCTTCGTCTGCCCGAGGAACGATTCAACACAGCGTGAGTTCGTCCCGAAAGAAATCCAAGGGGATAAGTCATGACACGATCAGTGGAAGATCTGAAACGTGAGTCCGAGCGGAGCCGTGCCGAGTTGGCGGCCACCGTCGATCAGTTGAGGGAGCGGATATCAGATACCGCCGATGACATCCGTCATAAGGTTTCGCCGCAACACATCAGATCGGAAGTTTCGGGTTACATCAACCACACGACCCAAAGCTGGGTCGAGGCGCTGAAGCAGCAGGCCATGGATAATCCGATGCGCGCGGTCGCCGCGGCCACGGCGGTTGCGGTACCGTTGCTGCGCCTCGCGCGTGGTTTCCCGCTGCCGCTTCTGATGATCGGAGCCGGCCTCGTCCTGACCTCCAAAACAGCCCGCGACCGCGTCGCCGAAGCGGCCGCCCCGGCGGTGGAGAAGGCCGGGGAAATGCTGGGTGATGCGGCGGATCGCGCTGAGGCACTGCGGGGCGACGTCAAGGACCAACTCGCTTCGGCTCAGAGCCAGGCCACCGGCATGGCCATTGACGCGCGCGATACGGCTGCCGGCGCGGCCGACAATCTCCGGAGCCGCGCAGCGGAGGCCGCCAGCACGGTCGGCGACAAACTCAGGGGCGGCGTGGATGCCGTCATGGACACGGCAGGCGCAGCAAAGGACGCGGCAGCGACAGCGCCTGCAAAGGCTCGCCAAGTCATCGGCGACAACGCGGCGCTGATCGGTGGCCTGGGGATCGCAATCGGCGCGATCATTGCCGCGGCTCTTCCCGAGACCAAGGCCGAAGTCAACGCGATGGGCGAGGCGAGTGACAGCGTGAAGCAGGCGGCGGGCGAGGCGGCGCAATCCGGATTTGAGGCCGCCAGGGATGCGACGATGTCGGCGGCCGACGCTGCGGCGAAAAGCTTCTCCGAGGCCGATCTCGGGCGACACACCAGCCGCATGACACAAAACATTGCCGACACGCTCAAGGAAACCGCCGACGACGTGGTGAGCGCAGCCTTCAATCCTTCTCGAAACCCGAACACCTGAAAGTAGATACCATGAGCGATTTGGACCTGACCAAAAGGACGAATTTCACCCAGAATCAGAATACCGGCGCTTCGCAGAGCCTGAAGGATCAGATGGCGGATGCTGGAGCCGAAGTGAAGCAGCGCGCCGGCGACGCCCAGCAAGCGTCGACCGATGTTGCGCGCGACAAGTTCAAGGAAGCGGCTGACGCCGCCAAGGACGTGGCCTCCGGGACAGCGGACCAGATCGAGGACCAGACGCGCGACAAGCAGCGGTCAGGCGCCGACTTCGTCGAGCGTCTTGCCGGCAACATTCGCGAAGCGGCCCACGCCTTCGAGAGCGACGCGCCTTTCGCTGCCCGCGGCATCAATTCCGCCGCCGGATATGTCGACGATGCCGCCGAGAAAATCCGCAACGGAAGCTTCCGCGACCTCGTCCACGGCGCAACCGACTTCGCGAGGCGGCAGCCAGCCGCGTTTCTCGGGATCTCCGTGCTTGCTGGGTTCGCGGCAGTCCGCTTCCTCAAGGCGTCCAGCGGGCAGTCTTCAGCTTCGAAACGGCCTGAAAATGCCCGGGAGCAATCGTCATCCACACAGCGAAGCAACATGTCATGAGCATTCAGAACGATATCAGAACGAGCAAGGACGACCTTCGAACCATCTCCACGCTACTGGGCGATGCGCTGTCGCAGTTCGCCAAGCTATTTCAGAACGAGGTAGATCTCGCCAAGGCTGAATTCGGCGAGAAGGTTCAGAAGGTCAGTGGCGCGCTGGGCTTCATTGCCGGCGGCGCGGTGCTGGTTATCCCCGCCCTGGTCATGGCGCTGTTCGCGTTGTCCGCGGCATTGATCGCCGCAGGTTGGTCGCAGCCGGTTTCGTATTTGATCTCGGCTGCCTTGGCCGCGGTAGTTGCCGGCGTGCTGTTTGCGATCGGCATCAAACGGCTCGACACGCGAAATCTCGCGCCTCGTGAAACCATCCGGCAGCTCGAAAAGGACAAGGACACCGTGAAAGGAATGGTGCGATGAACAGCACGCAAACCGGCTTTTTCGATAGCCTGGTCGCGGAGATCCGCGAAAATCCCCTTGCGGCGGCCCTTATCGGAGGCGGCGCGTTCTGGCTATTGGTCGGCGACAAAAAGCTGAAGAGCGCTGCGTATTCAGTGACGGCCGCGGCTTCGCCGATCGTCGATACCGGCGCGCGCAACGTTCGTGCGGCCGCGTCCGGACTCCAGCGGACCGCGTCGCCGCCGACCGCACCCGAAATGAACCAAGGAGGCGTCATCGGCGTCGGTGAAACCCTGCGCGAAGCCAGCAGTGTCGCTTCCGCCTCCCTTTCAGGAGCGGCTGACAAGATCCGGGAAAGAGTCGACGAAGGTGTCGCCTATGCCCGGGAAAACTTTGACAAGCTAGGCAATGTACTTCCTGGAAAGGAGACTCTCACGAAAGCGCAATCATCGGTGGCCGACGTGCTCGAACGTCAACCTCTCGTCCTCGGGGTTGTGGGCTTGGCGATCGGAGTAGCAGTGGCGGGAGCGTTCCGGGCGTCCGACCTCGAGAACGAATGGATCGGCGAACTCAGCGACGATGTGAAAGCTGATCTGAATACACGTGCTGGCGCGGTATCGAAAAGTCTGCGCGAAGCTTCCGATACGCTCAAGGCCGAACTTGGCGACACGGGCGCCGAAGCCGTCGATCGGGTGAAACAGGCCGGTATGGATGCCGCAGACGCCGCACGGGAAAAGATAATGTCGTCCTAACTGGCCCGGGTTGAGCCGGAGGCGCTTCGATGTGGTGATACGCGCGCAGAAACGGTATCGCAGTGGCTGCTCGAGGCCTCGGATACGCTAAGGCTGAAATCAGCGACACGGGCGCCGAAGTTGATGATCGGGTGAAGCAGGCCGGCATGCCACAGACGCTGCTTCGAGCCACAGACGCTGCTTCGGGAGATTTACCCGGAGTGCGAGCTCGACGTACTCGCGCTCGACCTTGTCTCGCCTTAGCTGTTGCCGTCCTTATCCCGTGGGGAGATGATCCCCAACGGCTGCTCCAGCTCGAGCAGTCGAAGCTCGTGGCAAAGTGCTTGATCGCGCGCGAAGAGCCGGCTTTCAGGCTTGAGCCTACTGCCACCGAAAAACGGCACCACAGATTATGATAACGATGACGACAGCAAACGTCGTCAGGAGCCACGGCATGTCTCGGCGTTCGCGGGGCGTCACTCGAAATTCCTTTAATCTTAGAAGTGGCCTCAGCACGGAAGCGCTGGGGTTCTCGCTTCGATAGACCTTTGCTTAAACAGGCCCGCCTAGTGGACGGCGCGAACCAAATAGTATGACGCCCCCACGACGATAATGGTCGGCACAGCCCACAACAATATAACCGGCATAAGTTGCTCCTCCTCAGTTTGCCCTCAATGGAGCAACTTGGGCCATTGCAACTTGTTCCCGATCCGTCACCGTGTCTTGCAACGCAACACACATCCGGTCCTTGCTCGTGCAGTTCGTGGAACAGTTGCGTTGCAGGGTCGTTGTAAAGCATCCCCCATTTGGAGCTTCCACCATGCGACAATAGCGCACGCAACGAACGCCTGTGGCGGCGCGAGCCGCAACGATCAGGGCGCCGACCGACCTTCCGACAAGTGGTTACGCCCTCATCGTTGATGGCCACGCGAAGCAGGAGTTCGAAACCCGAGATTTTGCTATCCAAGCAGCCAAGGGCTTGAAGACGCGTTTTTCCAACCTTCAGATCAAGGTTTACGATGCGAACACAAAACGTTCTGAGCAGATCGAACTCGCTCAGGCCTAATAAACGGCCCTGGCAGCGGAGGACAAGACTCGCAGGCGTGTGCGAACATTTCCTTGCCGTCACGAATCTGGGGAAGGGCGCTTTGACGCCGATTGTCGCCGGCTTCTTACGCTGCCGCAAGCTCCGCTAACAAAACAGATCGATCAAATGGTCCCGTGAACGTCCCGGACTTGGCGTCGCTTCCCGATTTCCGGAACCTTCGGAAGCGTCAAGGTTTCTCCCTTCGTCATCGGCTGTAAACCAACGGGAGGATGAGAGCACCAGTCGATGCCCGGAAGGGCGGGGTGAAGAAGCGATCGCAGGACTTATCGCGCTATCGTTTGCGCTCCAGTTCCCGCACAAAGCGGGCGTCGGTATTCCGGCCCTCATACTCCCCATCGATGCGCTTGAGGAGTTCGTCGGCTTTCTTTGGCTCAACGGCCAAGAGGATCGCGTCGATCTTGGCCTCCATCCGATCATCGCCTTCCTTTGATTGCGGCGAGCCTACATGCAGGAGAATTGCGAGCCCGGCAACCTGCCAGATCAGTTGCAGGAATTCGGATTGCCAGTTTTCAAGGGTGTCGCGCATCATTTGGATCGCATAATCGCCGATCTCGATCGGCTGCTGGTGCGCCTGCTGCTCGTTGACGTAGGCAAACCAACCGAAGATCCAGTGGCCGGAGAGCGTGATGACGAACAGGGCGCCCGTCACCCAGGCAAATCCGTAACGCTTCCAGATCGAATGTCGGGTCATGATCAAGGGTTCTCTTTACCTCGGTTAGCCCTTCAACCGCGCCGGACAAGATTGTGTTCCGCCGTAACTGCGCGCCTTCGCGATATCCCACGCTCACATGAAGGAGGCCTCGACGATTGATGCGAAACGACCTGAGGCCCAGGGAGAGCTGAGATCATCGACGGCATCTGAAAGAAAAGGCCCCAGATCAAGTCGGATAGCTGGGGCCGCCAGCCCCGAGTCTTTCTTCCGGCGGGGCGCTTCGGGAGCAAAAGCCGGAAGCCACAAACCGACTCCGCTGGCGGGCGCTTGTTCCTCGGAGTGCCACTTTTCCCGCAGGCTGCCTCAAAGATCGCTCCGGTATCCGAACGTAACTGCCCCAGCAACTTGGGCGTTGAGCCATTCCAATGCGCCAGGCACCGAAACGTCACCCGCTATCTGTCCAAGGATGATCCCAGGCTGCGGAACCTGGGATAGTAAATGACCTGCAGCTACTGCCGTCCTCATCCCGCGACGAGACGATCCGAACGGCTACTGGTGGCAAACATTCAGGTTGTCGACGGCCTGCGCAATGCCGCCATCGTCGGCATAGGTCACCATGTGCCCGGTATCATTCACGAGGTGCAGGTCGGAGCGGCTGAGCACATTGTGTAGACGTCTGGCCTGCTCGGGTTCGATAAGCTGGTCGCCGGTTCCGTGGAAAATGTGGACGGGGCACCGGATGCTGGAGTAGCGAGACTCCAGGCGCGCCGCTTCCGGAATGAGAAACGCACTTTCTTCCGCGGCCGCCCTCAGTTGCTTCGGGCCGGAGCGTCAGAGAGGCTGGACCACAGCCTGTCGAGATTGTTCGCTCAAATCCCAATGCACGACGGGGCCAGAGCGGCGGAGTCCCCGATGGGAACATGAGCATCTGCTCGACGCTGTGCAGCAGCGCCTTGATGCAAACCCACAAGCCATGCGCCAGCGTCGAGAGACAGTCGAGCATCCGTTCGGCACGATGAAGGCCCGCATGGGCGCCACACACTTCCTCACCAAAACGCTTCCAAAAGTAGCCGCTGAAATGGCACTCTCGGTCCTGGCCTATAATCTGACACGGGTCATGAACATCGTCGGGATCAGGCCGCTGATCACTGCGATCGCGGCCTGAGACAAGCGCGGCTCCCGGCTTCTAGGACCCACGTCCTTTGCGGCCGTTTTTACACGGCCAAGACCCAGAGCGAAAGTCGCGCCTTGCGACGCTCACTTGATTCCCAGGACGTCCTTGAGCTCTGCCGCTTTCTTCATACACTCTTGTTCGTTGCCAGCCGCGGACAACTTGCGGGCTTCGGCAATCAGCTGGTTGGCATGTTCGGCGCTCTGAGTGCCGCGCTTGGTAACTTGCTCCTGATGCGGTGAAGTGGGAGTCACAGCCGGTGCCGTTGATCCGGTGGTTTCAGGCTCACCGCTCTTTTGCTTGGTGGCCAGAACCTCCTCTTGGTGCTTGGTCCCCGGCATTCCCGTTTCGCTCGTGCTCGCGCCCGTCCCGGCGGCAACGACATTCTGTTCGAGCGTTTTCAGTTCTTGGTTACAATCAGCAAACGCTGGCCCCGCGAGGACAAGGGCGAATGCTGCTGTGATTGCTGTGCGTGTGGACATCTGAACCTCCTGCTTGAGGTTGTCTCTCGCTCGAAATGAGGGATGCAGGAAAACGTCCATAGATGTTCGGTGGTTCCTTCAATCTGGCTACGATCTGGTCTGCAGAGGTCGACGGTCTGGCAACGCAGGGCGGCCGATGGTCAGGCCCACTGGCCGCAAAGCCCTGTTTCTCGACCGTTCAAGCGCCTGGTCGAGACTCGGGGTTAGGTCTCCCTGTGAGCCCTAAGCAGACATCCGGTTGGCCACAAAAAGGCCCGCAGTGTTATGAGCACTGCGGGCCTTTTGATCGCTTAGCTGGCTACACCCGACAGTTCAGATGCGCTGCCTAGCGTATCATGCCACCTCGTGACTCCCAGTACGTCGGTGTCCCGTAGTACTGGTGGGTGCGCGTTTCCCAGTCTCTGTCCTGCCACGAGTCATCACTGAACTCTGGCGCGTCCCTCAGCTGTTGTTCGGTGATAGCGGTTCGAAAACCACCAAGCGATGTATCGTAGGTCAGAGCAGCCCAAGGAATGGGATAATGGCTGTGCCCCAACCCAACGAAGCCGCCAAAGCTCATGACGGCATAAGCTACTCGGCCTGACACTTTGTCGATGATGAGGTGATCAATCTCGCCGATATTCTTTCCACCTGCTCCATAAACCTCGGTTCCTTGAATGTCTTCGCTTGAGATGCATTGATGATCCGGATGGGCTGTTGCGCGGGCCATGACTAGACTCCCTCAAAGGTGGGTTTGATCGAATTAACTCGACCCCTATGGGGACGTTCCTGTTTCGAGGAACGTATTTCCGATCTATCGTCGCGACACCGAATTAACAACCGCAAGTCGGGATGAGCGCGGCTGGATCAGCCGGAGGGGCGTCGCGGACTTCTGGCGGGAGCGGCAAAGCGCGTAATTCTGCTCGTCCATGTCTGCATTTGATCCAAACCGTGCATTTCGAAGTCACGACGGCGCCGCGGGTTTGAATCTAACTCCGAAGTTCTCCGGGAACCTTTTCCATTCAAAACCATCCGATGGGCAGCACGGCGGTCACCGACAAGGCCGCGGCCATGCGCACCGCTCGCTTGCAGACGGTGCCGAGCTGCAGGGCTTTTCGAACCCGACATAAGGAGGTACCAATGCCAAGGGCTCGTTCAACTTCCATCAGCAGACGAAGTGTAGTCGCAGGGTTGGCGCTGACAGCCGCCCCGGCGGCTTTGGCGGGGGCCGATCAAGCGTATGCGCAGGGCAAGCAAACCACGCCGGACAAAAGCCTGTATGAGCGACTTGGCGGCGTTTTCGCCATTGCAGCGGTCGTGGATCACTTCAGCGACGCTGTCGTCAAGAACCCTATCGTCGGCCAGAAGTCCAAAAACCCGCAGCTGAGGGAATGGCACACCAAGAATCTGAAACGACTACCAGGTCTCAAGTTCATGCGAACACTGTGGGTCTGTGACGTTTCGGGTGGGCCGTTGCAATTCAAGGCCACTAGGCCTGGCGCGACGCCCCTTGGCCTTGAGGAGGCGCACCGGGACTTGCGGATCTCCCCGGCGGAATTCGACGAGGTCGCAGCGGAACTGAGGCGGGCACTCGACTTCGCCAAGGTCCCGAAGCGCGAGAAGGCCGAAGTACTGGCTGCGTTCGCCGGCCACAAAGACGAGGTTACCGCCGGCTACGCATCGAGAGCCAAGCGCGGCTGAAGCATCCTGTGGTGCCGAATGTCAGGGCCTATACTCCCGCAAAGGCTTCATCGGGTTCTACAGAGCGAAAACGGCCCCTGGCGCCGGGGAGCACAGCCAAGCGGTCTCAACACCGATAGATGCCGGGGGCCGTGCGGTGGTGCTTGGACGGTAGGTCCATCCGGAACCTTTGACCGTCCGGTACCGGACTCATGGGAATATTATTTACGAGGCCCGGGATTCTCCACGATGCGGGCCGTTCGACCCTCTCGATTGCAGGGGCGCCGAAGCGAACCAAGGGCGCCGTGCTCGCTGCAGAGTCGCCAGACGTCGGGCGTGCAGGCCTGCTGCTGCCACGTTCCGCGATAACCTTGCGAAAACGCGGTGCTCTGAAGGGTGATTCCGCACCCCATGCACCTCAGGAAGGTTGCTCGCACAACACTTGTGAACCGTGTCGAAGCAGCATCAGCGCTGGCGGCAAGGCCCAAGCGTGTCTCGCTACGAACAGTTGCGCAGGGGGCAGGGACGCCCGCCCCCGCAAAATGGAGACGGCCCCGCGTGAGCGGGGGCCGTCTCCCGCTCACTGCGGACAGGTCGTCGGTGAGCGCTCCGCCGCTAAAAAGATCTCCGACGCCGCGAATGCGGCATCAACGCGGTCGGCGGCGGACAATGCCTCTTTAGTTGGCTCTCTGACCTAAGGACTTAAAGAACGCTCGGCTTACCTGGCCCGCGCTGATGCGCTAGTTGAGATCGGCTTAAAGATCGCAGGCATTACTGGCACGTCGTCCGGATCGGCCGGATCGGTTTTTTTGCAGTTCGGGCAGCGCCACCGCAACCACAGGCCCGTTCTCCCAAGAACGGCCGATCGAAGTGGTTTCACAAACCCAGCGAGTATTGTCGCACTGAGGAAAGACCGCATCGTTCCGTTCGCTCTAGCAACCGAAATGTCGGCGCAGTCATTGTGTTCCGGTGACTTGCTGTCGACCGAGCGCGGTTAACTTTTGTTGTAGCGGGCGACGGCTGCCCGGTGTTTTGATTTCGGCGTGGCCCTTTGTGGTTCTGGCCTCCAAGAGCCTCAGCTCCACGTCCTGGAGCTGGGGCTCTTGGTGCTAACCTTGGCTTCTTGCTCCGGGTTGCTAGTCACGAACTCTTCCCATAATTCTCCCATCAGCCTCATAACATCCGGCACTGGATAGGCCTTCGCAGTTGGGGGCTGATTAGCGAGTTGGCCCACTCGAAATCTTCCCGAATATGGGTTACCGGGAGCCGGGATGAAGGCGGCATCGGTGGGCTTATGAACGACCCCTTCCCGGGTGACATTGAACTGGTTGCGTGTGACAAGTGCACTATCCATGTCCGGGCAACCGGAATAAACGGGCGGAGTTCCTAATTCCTTGGCGGCGATTAGGCGTACTGCACGGCAAGTTCGAGACGGAAGCACGCAAGAAAGCGGACCGGCTCGCCTGCGAGGCGTAGAACAAGCGCATGCTCGGCTTTCCCGACTATGATCCGGCCGAAAGAGACGGCGGTCTGGCACTGGGCGAAATCGTTATCTAAACTCCTCGATCAGCGCCTTCCAGCCGAGCGCATCGTGCCTCGTCAGCAGCAAATCGCCAAGCGCGGCCAAGTGCTGTGGCAATTCGCAATCGGGACGGGCATTCATATTGTTGACGAACGAGGCGACCGCGTTTCTGAGGTCGCCTCGGTCGAGATAATCGAAGGCTCGTTGCTTACATCGCTCGACATATTTGTCGCGCGGAACATCGGCAATAATTGAACGATCCATTTATTGGCTCCCAACCGACCAGAGCATGGAATGAACGCATTTGACCTGTCGGTTCGAAAAGCAACAAACAGACGCTTTTCAGTCCCAGTGTGGGGATTAGGACACAAACGCGCGCAAGCCGAGTCGTACATGGCCGGGCGATCATCGCTCCCCGCGTTGACGCCCTTCCGCAGTGCCACCGTGTTGAGCTTGGTATTCGCCGCTTTTTCCTCGTTCAGATTGGTCGTCAGGAGGCGAACGATCTCGTCGTGGCCGAACCCTTCGGCCCGAGCGATCAGCGTGCCGTAGCGGCACATTTCATAGGGCTCGACGGCCTGCGTGACTGCGACGAGGGCAGCGTCCAGCACCGCCTTGTCTTCGATCTTCACCCGCAGTCTCGTCAGCCTCCTTTGATGCCGTCGATCGCAGGACACTGCGTGCCGCTCGGGTCCTTGCCGAACTTCTCGAACTTTGTCCGATCCATCGCAGCCGCCGCGGCGCGCTCCTAACGCAATTCCTGCCGCTTTACGTGCCGATCAGCTATCGCCGAGAGGCTGGCCTTGCCGCAGCTCTCAAGATGTGAGCAACGCTATTTTATTTCGGGGCGCCAGTCTGGCCGCTACCCGTGGTTTGCTGACTGTTCGGCCGGCCCGGCGGATGGGCAGACGCTCCCGGCTTGTCTTGATCGCCCACGTATCCAGATTCTCCGGAGTTGCGGGTCTTGACCCCTTTGTCGGCATCACGCTGCATCTGGTCGTTGGGCTCGCTGGTCTTGAGCCCTTTGTCCATCTGCTGCTTGGTTAGCTCACTAGGTGCGGCCTGTTGCTGTTGTGCCGTTGCTTGGAACGCAATCGCGCTTCCGGCAACGACAATCATCGCGAGAGCTGCCGTTCGCATACGTCTCTCCTTTAGTACGTTGCTTCGGTCCGCTAACGCGCGAACTTCCCGACGTTTCCTAGTGCCGGTTGCTATTTCAAAAGATAGCTGCGTACGCCGCGCGAAACCCTCGCAAAGCGCGCGATCGAGGCAGTGACTTAGCAGAATGTGAGTAAGGGAGATGATCTGAAACCGCGCCTGTCAGCCCGGATAAACTACTTCGGCAATCCCTTTTGCTGGGCTTGCGGCGTAGCTTGCTTGGCGGTTTCTGGCATCGTGTCTCGGCCTTGATCGGCATTATCGTCCCTGCCGCCCGAAGCAGAGGTTCCGCTGCCGCTGGGGTTATTTGTGGACCTGCCCCTAGGCGTCGGATCTGCATTTGGATTCGCCGAGCGGGCAGCAGGATCTCCAGTAACCGAGCCACGGCCTGAGGGGTTTCCCTGCGCATAGGCGCTCGCGCCGGACAACAACAACGCTGTGGCACATACGATCGCAATCTTCATGGGAATACGTCCTTGATTTGTCCCGAGATGAGCCCTCGACCACGAACGCTAGTAAGCGGCCGTGACCCAATTCAACAGGAGGCATGCCCGTGTCCGCTTGGAAACCCTGAGCGGCGGGATTAGTTGCAATGCGCTCGTCGGTCGTCTGCAATGAGGTGACCTTCTTAGTCGTGCAGTTAGATTGTCCAGAAACTTCGGGAGGGCGGCAAGATGGTGACGGACGGGACAGGTGTCACTCTGGTGTGTCTCCAGCCGAATAGCGGCTTCGAAGTCCGACCGGTTCTCCGGCGTAAGCCGGCGGCCGGCGAATGCCGCCGGAAAATCGAACGGACGTTCGACGCCACACTCAACTTCGCCGCTTGGGACGATGATTTGGCGCTCATCGGCGCTCTGCGCGACGGCGCGCTCGGCCATGCCACCACTGTGCATCCGCTGCTCGTAAATTTCGACGAGCTCGGCTGGGTGCGCGGTGTTTTAAGGACGACTTCCGACAAGCGCCGCCATCGCGCCGCCTTGCCAAAGGCCGCCTTGCCAAAGAATGCACGCTACGTGTGTCAATCGGCGTTCAAATTTGACCCCTCATCGGCTTCCAATTTTGACCCCTTTGAGCGGCGAGGTTTGGCGGTAGCGCTCGGCTCGTCGGAGCTGGCCGGGATTGCGGAGACGAGACGAGCGCGGGTTGCGTGATCGTCGTCGCGGCTTTTGAATCGCCAGCTGTCATTGCCGGTCTCGACGATGTCGCAGTGATGGGTCAAGCGGTCGAGCAGCGCGGTGGTCATCTTGGCGTCGCCGAACACGCTGGGCCATTCTCCGAACGCAAGATTGGTGGTGACGATGACGGAGGCACGCTCATAGAGCCGGCTGACGAGATGGAACAGAAGCTGGCCGCCGGACTGGGCGAAGGGCAAATATCCGAGCTCGTCCAGGACGATGAAGTCCATCCGGGTCAGATGCTCAGCAAGCCGGCCCTGCCGTCCGTTGCGGGTCTCGATCTCGAGGCGGTTGACGAGATCGACCACGTTGTAGAAGCGGCCACGGGCACCGGATCGGATGCAGCTCCTGGCGATTGCGATGGCCAGATGGGTCTTGCCGGTGCCGGTGCCGCCGACCAGCACGACGTTGCGTTGCTGGGCGATGAAGCCGCCGCCGGCGATGTCATTGACCAGCGTCCGGTTGATCGGCGTGCCGTCGAACTGGAAGTCCTCGAGGTCCTTGGCAAGCGGCAGCTTGGCGATGGTGAGCTGGTACTTGATCGACCGGGCCTGCTTCTCGTTGATCTCGGCGTTGAGCAGGTCGCCGACAATGCGCTGGGGTTCGTGCTGGCGCTTGACCGCAGTCGCCATGATCTCGTCGAAGGCGGCCTTCATCCCGTAGAGCTTGAGTTCGCCCATGAGGTCGAAGATTTGGGTTCGTTCCATCAGATGGTCCTCCGGAGGTTGTCGTAGCGAGCACAATCGGCGATCGGCGCATGGCGAAGCGTCAGTGCGGCCGGCGTCATGATGTTGGCCGGTGGGGCGGGTTCGCGTTGACGAGCCAGGATGTTAAGCACGACATCGGCAGAATGGACGCCATGACCGAGGGCTTCGGCACAGGCGGCTTCCACCGCGGGCAGACCGTCAGTCAGCACCGCGTTGAGGATGTCGACCATCTGCCGATTGCCATCGTCGGTGCTGGTAAGCCTGCGCCGGATCCGCTCGATCGCGGCCGGCAGCACCCAGTCCTTGAAGGGAGCGCCATTGCGCAAGGCGCCGGGTTTGCGAGCCAGCACTGGCACATAATGCCAGGGATCGTAGGTCGTCTCGCCGCGTCCGAAGGATCGCGGATGCTCCGCAACGATGCGCCCATCCTGACGGATCACGATGCGATCGGCATAGGCCTGGACCTCAACCGGCCGTCCGACCGCGCTGGCCGTGACCGAGTACTTGTTGTTGTCGAAGCGCACCAGGCAGGTCTTCGAGACCGACGCCGGCACCGCATGGAAGCCGTCAAACCGGCCGGCATAGGGAACGAGCTTGGGTCGTTCGGCTTCGAACACTTCCCAGATCGTCTGCTCGGACAGCTCCGGATGGCGGTGCGCCTTGGCGTAGGCGATACATTTATCGAGCAGCCAGGCGTTTAACTCGTCCAGGTTTTTGAACCGCAGCCGCGGCGTGAAGAAGCGTTCCCTGACCAGCCCAACCTGGTTCTCGACCTGGCCCTTCTCCCAGCCCGAGGCCGGCGTGCAGGCCACCGGGCGTCGACCAGGTAGTGGCTGCACATCTGCAAGAAACGGCGATTGTAGCGGCGATCCTTGCCGACGAAGATCGTCTCGACCGCGGTCTTCATGTTGTCGTAGATGCCGCGACTACAGGTGCCCTTGAACAGCGCGAACGCCCGATCGTGGGCGTCGAACACCATCTCCTGCGTCTCACGCGGATAGGCCCGCGCGAACAGCATGCGGCTGTGGCAGAGCCGGACATGGGCGACCTTCACCATCACCGTGGTCCCGCTCAACAGAACCACCTCGTGGCTCCAGTCGAACTGGTAGGCTTCGCCTGGCGCAAAACTCAGCGGGACATAAGCCGCCGCGGTCGATTGCCCGCGCTCCTTGCTCCACCGCCTGGCGTAACGCCGCACGGCATCGTAACCGCCGTCGTAGCCGCGGCCGCGCAGCTCTTCGAAGATCCGGATCAGCGTCAGCTGTTCACGAGCCGATTTAGCCGCGTTGGCCGCCAGCAGCCTATCGAGCTCCGACGCCCATCGCCCCAGCTTTGGCCGCGGCTGGACCTGCCGCTCGTACTCGAAGGAGGTCTCTCCCGACCTCAGCACCTTCCGGACCGTGTTCCGCGACACCTTCAGGTCACGGGCGATCTCCTTGATCGTCTTGCCCTTGATGAAGTGCTCGCGCCGTATCCGCGCAATCGTCTCCACGACCAGCATCCCCGACCACCTGCTTCATTCCAAAGCAGGCAGCGCAACAGCCCAACCTATAGGGGGTCAATTTTGGACGCCGATCCCCCGGCTTAGGGGGTCAATATTGCAGGCCGAATGACAGAAAAAGTGCAAGGCAACTAACTTTTGTTGTGGCGGAGATCGCCGACCCAATGCTGAGGATACCGCGTCAGCCCTGGGTGAGGGCTGAGCCGCCGCAACAGCCTCAGCTCTGAACCCCCGGAGCTGGGGCTTTGGCCATGACATCCGCAACGAGGGGCTTCGATGCGCCATTACTATTTTGACGTTCGCGACGGCGACACGTTGCAAACTGACGACGAAGCTCGCGAACTATCCTCTTTTGACGCCATGCAGGAGGAGGCCACCCTCACTCTGGCTGAAATGGCTTTGGATGCGATGGGCAAACGTAGCGCGGACCACCGCATGAGCATTCAAGTCCGGGATGACCGCGGGCCGCTACTGAAGGTCAGGTGCGCGTTCGAAATTGAGCGGCTCCAGGAACGATGAACTCAATGTCCTAGAGCGGTCTGCTCGGCCTCGATGGCGCCGGTGCTGATCAGCCATTCTCGGTCTTTGGCGAGCAATCGATAACACGCTGCGATATCGGCATATCGCTTCCGCAAAACCTCAACGCTGGCCGACGCCGCGAGGTCGTCGAACTGGGTCGCCCGTTCAAGGTATTCCGCAACGCTGCGCAACTCTCACTCCTAGGATTTTCGGGTACTGTACATGTTGTGTCAGAGCATCATCAACCAAGTCAGGCTGACGACGAGCACCACAAACCCGGTTGCCGCTGTGATCGCGAAACCACGCTCTACCCGCTCCATAGGAATGTTCCTCACGCCGAAGAACACTTTGGCAGCCGACCAAGTAGTCGTCTGTCCGGTGGTAGACTCATTTGTGGGATTTCTCCGTTTCGAGGTCAGGCGCTTCGCAGTCTGGCTGGCGGGCAGAATTGCGAGGTGGCGTTACGAGGCACCGCAATGAAAGCCGTTAAGAAGGCGGAGACCAGCCGCAAGCGGGTCGAGCGGCGTCTTGGACGTTAGGAACGTGCTGCATGGTGGTGAGTTGAGACGTGCATCTTTCCCCAGATGCAATCCTCAGCTCAAAGAGGGGCTTCGGCGCCGCCGCTCCGAGGCCCTTTTTCTTACACGCGCTGTTCGCGGTTGTCGCCAAACTGGCGTGGTCACTCTGAAGGTGGAGACGAATTTGGCCTCATCGTCAGGCAGTCAGGGCGCTTCGGCGTCCATCCTGATAGGCAGGAGAAGATCGAAAGGAGGGGCGGAAATCCCTTATTCCACCAGTTCCATCAAAAGCAGGTCGCGGTGAGCGACCTGCTGAGCATGGGTACTGCGGAATGTCTCGAGTAGGCTCTGAGCCTCAGTCGCGTTATGACCTTTGCGCCGAAGCCTGAAAACGCGCTGCTCCTGTTTCGAGGAACTAGCGGCATCCAGTGCACTTGAATCCATGGGCCAGTTCCAAAAAGTTCTGGCCTAGCACGGTCCCGCCGATAAGCCCCCATTACCCCAGAGGAGGGGCCGTGCTCCAATCCGGAGGATGTGATGCCCGAACCGAGCAAGGAAGAGATCGAGGCCCGAGCGTATCAGCTCTGGGAACAAGCCGGCAGTTTTGGAACTTGGCTGAACAGGAGCTGCGCAACGAGGACAAATCCTCGCCAGTGCGCACCCCCCCGACACGCTGTGAGTCTTCATGAACAGTGACGAAACACCCGCGTCGGGTAAAAGGGCCGAACAACGAATCGATAGCGCTGTGGATGCGATCCGCAGCATGTCCTCGGACCTTGCCGACGAGCTCGCGCCGCAGCCGACGTGGATTGACCAGATTAGTATGGCTACACGCGAGGCACCCATTCAGTCGTTGGCAATTGCATTCCTCATTGGTGTGATCCTGGCACGCCGATGATGCGCCGCGGGTGAAGCAAACCATGGCAGGGACATTACTGTTGCGGACCGCTCAACACATTTCTCGCTACTAGCTGCCCCCGAACGGGAGTAGGACGGACGAATAGAGTCTGCAGGCGGCGTAGCGAGCGTACTGCTACCAACACGTCCAGGCCATCAAAGTGGCCATCTGACCACCATGCGCAGATCACCTTAGGCGACTGCGAACACTTCCCTAACGCGCCCCTACAGCATTGGTGGTGACAGAAAGGATTACATCCCCTAGATTGTTCGAGTTTCCTGCGAAGTCAGTGAGAATGCTCGGGCTGGCGGAGCTCAAAGGCGCGGGCCGCGACCTGCGAATAGATGCCTGCCGTGGCATCGCGCTGTGGTTCATCTTTCTTGACCATATCCCAAACAACATCGGAAGTTGGCTGACGCTGCGGAACTACGGCTTCAGCGATGCCGCGGAAGTATTCATGTTCGTCTCGGGCGTAACCTGCGCGCTGGCCTACGGCAAGGCATGGCGCTGCGAGGGCTGGACTGAGGTGATCCGCCGGACCCTTCGGCGAAGCTGGGACATTTACGTTGCATTTTTGCTGCTCACGCTCGCTTGCGCCATCCTGGTTCACCTCGCAGGCGGCGGCCGTCTCGCTGACGAGAGCAATACGCGCATTCTATTGGACCAGCTGGGCGCGACGCTCGCCCACGCGGCGATACTGCAATACCGTCCGGTCAATACCGACGTGTTGCCGATCTTTGTGCTTCTTCATCTTTTGTTCGCGCCGTTACTGTGGTTGCTGCTGCGACTGCCGAACGTGACGCTTGGCGCGTCGGTAGCACTTTACGTGCTGGTGCATGTCTTCGGCTGGACAGTCCCGGCGTGGCCGAGCGGTCACTGGGCCTTCAATCCGCTGGCCTGGCAGCTCCTCGTTGTGCTCGGCGCGTGGTGGATGATCGAGGACAGGAACGTCCGGCCGTGGGTCACGTCACGCACGGTGCTTGGACTTGCTGTCCTATATCTACTCTTCAGTCTGGTCGTCGCACTGAGCTGGCGCATCAAACCGCTGGAAGCACTGATCCCGCAGACGTTTGCGCGGCTGCACCAAGCGGATAAATCAAATCTCGATCCATTGCGATTGCTGCATTTTTTGGCGATAGCCGTTTTGGCAGCGTGGTTCGTGCCTCGCAATTGGCGAGGGCTGATGACACCAGTGATGCGCGGCGCGATCTGTTGTGGCCGGAACTCGCTACCAATCTATTGCCTTGGCGTTCTGCTGGCGTTCGCCGGTCACATGGTGCTGTTCGATATCTCGGACGGGTTTGCGATGCAGATCGCGGTGAGTCTCGTTGGCATCGCGGCGATGATCGCGACCGCAATGCTGCTGAACTTGATCAGTATCAAGCCCAGGCAGCAATTAGCAATAGACAGCGCGCTGCCGAGTGAAAAACGGCGAACTATGATGTCTCACTCCATCGGCTGAGACTTGGCGGACGGCCGGCAACGTGCTCGGATGAGCCGCGTTAAGGTAGAGGCAGCCGCGTTTGGGCGGCACAAGCTGACGAAGGCGGAAAGGCGATAGCCTTTTATGCCTCGCGCCGGGTCGCCCAAAAGGGCGCAGAAATACAGTAATCAGCGGCTTTGCTGAGTTGGCGTCCAACTCTTTCCCAAGAGTGGCGCAAAGGGGGCACTGACCAACGGTTTGGGGGCCTTACGGGAATACCCCTCGTCTGCACCAATCAACCCGATCCACCGCGGTCTGTCAGGTTCGCCGGGGCGATGGCATTGCTCGCAACTCCTGTACTCCCTCACAGCGGAACGGAATTCTTTGCTATAAGGTACGCCGTCAGCCGATGCAGAATGGCATCGCGGAGGCTCGCCGTGTTGAACGACTCTCGGTCCGTTCTTGACGATGGCGATGAGCGCGCGACGCTTGCAATCGGACCATTCCGATTGGATGTCGATACCGCAACTCTCTATCGTGGCAATGATCTGCTACCCGTTGGCTGCCGCGCCGTCGCACTGCTCAGCGCGCTGGCGAAACGTCAAGGTTTGGTGGTTTCCAAGGACGAATTGATCCAGGCCGCTTGGTCAGGCTTGGTCGTCGAAGAAAGCAATCTATCGGTTCAGATTGCGGCGCTGCGCAAAGCGCTTGCGGCCGAGCCGGGCGGAGAGCGTTGGATCGAAACCTTGCCGCGCCGTGGATATCGGTTCGTCGGCCCGACCACGACGAGTTCGCACCACAGCGCGATCGAGGAGAAGGTGCCGCCTGCCCAGGGAGTTGGGCGCACTATCCTGTCCCCCGGTGCAGCCGGCGGCAGAAGTCAGGAGGGATCAATCCCCCGCCGGTCCCGCTGGCTCGTCGGGCGAAACGGTCCGCTGGCTACGCTGGACAAGGTTACGCAGCGAATGCTCGCCGGCGACAGACAGGTCGTCTTCATCACCGGCGAGGCTGGTATCGGCAAGACCTCGTTCGTCGAAATGGCGATCGAGCAGCTTTCTCGGTATCGCGTCGAGACCCTGTGCGGTTTCTGCACCGAGCGTTTCGCATGAACGAGGCATTTCTCCCGTTGATCGATTCGCTGACGACGCGTTGTCGCGGCCCGGACGGTTCGGCTGTCCTGGAGGCCGTGCGCGCCAATGCGCCGACTTGGCTGCTCCAGATGCCCGGTTTTCTCGACGTGGCGGACCGGGCCGCGTTCCGGAATGAGGTATTCGGAGCGACACGAGAACGGATGTCGCGTGAGTTCTGCGATCTGGTCGAGGTGTTGAGTGTGGATCGCCCGTGGGTCCTCGTCATCGAGGATATGCATTGGAGCGACTTCCAGACGGTCGACGTCCTGTCGCGCTTCGCACACGGAGACCGCAAGGCTCAAGTGCTCGTTCTTGCCACCTATCGTGTTGGCGACAGCATCATGAGTGGACATCCGGTTCGCCGTCTGCATCAGGATTTGGAGATCCACGGGAGGTGCAGCGAGCTGCAACTCGATCGATTGTCCAAAACCGAGGTGGAGCACCACCTCGCCTTGCGTTTCCAGGACGAGAAGCTCGCTTCGGCGCTCTCCGGGCCGATGTTCGGGCGCACCCAGGGGCAGCCGTTGTTCATCGCCTCGCTTGTGGACTACCTGGTCAATCACGAGTCGATTGTGGAGATCGACGGCGCCTGGCGCCTCGGATCCGGAACTGCCCTATCCGAGGATGTCGTGCCAAACGATCTGATCAACATGATCACACATCGGATCGATCGTCTGAGTGAGGACGAACAGCAGCTGCTCGAGGCGGCCAGCGTAGCGGGAAGCGAATGTGCCGCAGCCCTCGTGGCCGCTGGTCTGTCGCGCGACACCGTGGAGACCGAGGAAGTCCTGGAGGGTCTTGCGCGCAAGGATCACACGGTGGTGGCGTGCGGCGTTTCTGAATGGCCCGACGGGACCTATTCCGGATCCTACGCTTTCCAACACATTCTCTATCAGAACGTGCTCTATAAACGGCTCACCCCGGCACGGCGCCTCCAGATCCATCACCGCATGGGCGAGCGCCTCGAGCAGGGATATGGGGGCCGGACGGAAAATATTGCGGCTACGCTCGCGTTGCATTTCGAGCAGAGCCATGATTTCCCGCGTGCACTGCGCTACCTCAGCCAGGCCGCAGAAAATTCCGCGAAGCGCCTCGGTCACGAGGAGGCGACCAATTATCTGTCCCGCGCACTCGGCATTCTCGACCGTCTGGGAACGACCGATCAGTATGGGCCGCGTACCAGCCTGTTGCGACAGCGGAGCTGGGCGCGGCGCTCGGCGGGGGATCTCGCCGGCTCGGTTCGCGATCTCGAGGAGATGATCGCTTGCGCCGCGGACGCGGGGCAGCTTCGCCATGAGGTTAACGGGCTCCTGGCCGTGAGCCGGTTCTGCCTTCATGCCGACCGCCGCATGTGCCTTCACGCTTCCAACGAAGCGCTTGCCAAGAGTGAAGGACTTGAGGATGACGCCTTCAAGGCTCTAGTGCAGGGTAGCAGCGCCAGCATCAATCTCTGGCTGAAAGGTTGGCAGGAGCAGGATGCTGCACTTTGCGAGAAAGCGTTGCGCGTAACAGCTGACGCGCGCGATCACGGCACGCTGATCCGGCGATACGGGATCGAGGGAATCCTCGAATGCTTACGGTCGCGTTACGAGGAATGCCGTCGTTCGGGAACCGATGGCAAGAAGCTCGCGCAGGAGGTCGGCGACGTCTACATCTTTGTGCTGTTCAACGTGATGGAGTCGACCGCGCTGATCCATCTTGGCCAATGGCGGCGATTGCAGCGCGAGACCATCGCCGCGCTGGCGCTGGCGGAAAGAAACGCTAACCGCCCGGCGATTGCCCTGTGCCGCCTCACCTTGGGGTGGCTCCACGTCGAGGCGATGGATTTTCATGGTGCGCGCGAGCTCTGCGAGAGCATCGACCAAGCAGTGCTTGAAGAAAATCCCTTCGCCTTCTTCTTTCAGCGAGCCGTTCTTGCGAAGGTCTTCGTCGGCCTGAACGAGCCGCAACGAGCGCACCAGCAGTTCGATGACGTCATGCAACGGTCGAATTCCGACGGCATCATGATGGATTACACGATCTACGCGCAGCTACACCATTGCCTTTGCGAGTACAGCCTTCAGGTCGGCGATATCGCACAGGCGCGGACATCGGCGATAAAGCTGTACGAGTACGTCGCGCCGGCGCCCGATCGCAATCATCTGGCGCAGGCGCACGGGCTGCTCACCCGGGTTGCGCTCGCTGCGGGCGATTTGGAGGAGGCAAGGGCGGAGCTCTCGCGTGCCCTTTCAACTCTCGAAGATACCGACATGCCGCTCGCCGCTTGGCGGGTCTATCGGGCGGGTGTAGAGGTCTGCGAGAGCCTCGGCAAGCCGGCCGAGGCGGTCAGGTACAGAGCTCGCTTCGAGGAAGTCATTCGAACCCTTGCCGGGAATTTCGAACCTGATGACCGATTGCGGTCGTCATTGCTTGCCGCCCTCGATGCGCCGGGGGCGCGCTGAGCCAGCCAACTAACGAACCTAAAGGAGAAGGACGCTGCCACCAATGTAGATGCAGTTATCCGTTCGCCGACAGATAGCGAAGCCAACTTGAATTCGGCCCGCCTCCGTGTAACATCGTGGGATGCTTGCCATTACTTATTACACAATGTCCATTTAGCGCACTGTGTCAGCCACAGGCATGTCGCCCGATCGGAGCAGGCTAGGGAGCTTCCGTCATGCCGCCTATTCTGCCTTCTGCAGGGTCCCCCCGACCATCGCGTAGCGACCACCTGCTGCGCGTCGGCGAGATGGCACTTCGTTTCGGCGTGGAGGCTTATGGCCAATGGTGGACAATAGCCAGTCGCAGTTGGGGATACGAGGTCGACCGTCTAGTGCGGGGCGCGATGGCATCCGTGCCGCCGGAGGCGTTGCTGCGGAACATGGTCAGCGGCTACGTGAATTGCTTGGGCGGGTTGGCGGCGATAGCGCCGTCGATTGCCGAAAAGGCGGCGATGGAATTGATGCGTCGAACCGATGCCGGTCTGGAGCCCTACATTGGTGACGAGTACACCGGGCCGGAACCGGATGGAGAGATTTTCCAGGTGGACGGCAAACCGTTCGCGATGCCGGCACGGGTTCTGGACGCGTCGCAGGGATGGGCGATGTTTTTCGTGGACGTCAAGGCGGCTAACGATGCGCTTGGTGAAGAAGTGCGCGAAATCCTGTCGGCGTTCGATGCCGGCAGCGGACGGACGCCGCTGATGATTGTCGGAGTGGACTATCGCAACAGCGATTTTGGCGTTTATCCGGAAATCGTTGTCGCGTTGACGGTGACCGTGAAGGGCGATCCCGCACGGCAGTTGTTCACCTATTACTTGGCGATTGTCGTCACGCAGGAGTTCACCAAACAGGCCGCCCGCATCGTATGGGGGTTAGAAAAGATCGTCTCCCCCAAGCTCGCGGTCGGTTACGTCGCGGACAACGTGCTATTCGGCGTTCCGAACGCGAAGGGGAAGGCGTTGTCGATCCGATTTCCGCGATTCGGCGATGCGCGGACCTTCGATCTGCCGACTTTCTCCATCTCTCGACGTGGAGCGGGTTCGGAACGGCGGACCTATTGGGCAATGACGACGAAAAGCGGCAGTGGAGAGGGAACGCAGATCGGCGGCTCGGTGATACTTGAATTGGGCGTCTCGGGAGACGGCTTGTGTCTGTGTGCCGACGGCAAGTCGGTTTGTGTATGCGACATGCTACGCCGTTTCGATATCGCCGACAGGTTGCCAGCCGCGAATGGCTGGACGGAGCGGCAGACCGCCACGTACGGTCCGCCTCGATTGCTGGATTTTCCTCGATGAGTTGCAGCGTCTCATCTCATCCGTTGGGAAAAATCCGGGAGAAATTTGCGCGCATCATGGAGTCGGTCACCGAGACCGCCTTTGCGGCCCAGGCCGCAGGGCGTAGAGCCACCGCGAGCGCCGCTGGAAGAAATGCCGGATAGGAATCCGGCCGGATGATATCGATCGGAGCGCCAGTCTTGTGCTTGCGGCGCAATGCCTCCGCTGCCAAAAGTCCGCTGACCACAGCTCCTTCGACCGTGACGACATCGATGAAGGTCTGGCAGAAATCGCCGGCCAGAAAGAGGTTCGGAATCTCACAAGTCGCCTTTGGGCGGGAGTTCCAACTGCCGACCTGGTTGACGAAAAGCTCTTCGCCGACGTTGGTTTGAACGTGGCAACGGTCGTAGTCCACATCAGTAAGCTTGAAGTCGAGGAAGCGTTGCAGCTCCTTGAGCATTATGTCCTTGATGACTTTTTCCGGATAATCAGCGATCAAGTCAGCATTTGATGAGATGACGTTAAGCGCAGTGCCTTCTCCCGCTGGCCAGTCGCTCCAGACCTGCGAAATGTCGAGCAGACTTAGATTGTATTTCGAGCCCAGAAGCAGCGTGATGCTTCTGGTCAAGCCTGGGATCTTGCGCTTGAAATACGCATCAAGGGAGATCATCGGCTCCGATCGCAGCTCCCGAACTGTTTCAAGCTTTGGTGCGCAAGCCGCGACATCGGGGCTAACGAGGCATCCGAGCGGGCCCGGCGGTACGGCGAGCACCAGATCTCCGGGAACGTCGATCTTCCACTTTTTGCTTACCCTCGGCCTGTCATTGCGGTGGGTAGTCGGCTCCTTCGGCATCTGGCCGAGTGTCAATTCGCGCACCTGGCCATCCCTCAGGTGAAGGCCTTCCACCCGCGTCTGGAAATAAATCTTGAAGCGGCGCTTGAGAGTCTTTGCACGCGCTTCCAGGTGACGTCTCCATGGCTCGAAGATGGCGTCGTTGGTATTCTGCGTGAGTAGCCACAAGGATGGAGTCGGGTCGGGATACCCGTACTTTATCAAGCTCTGATAGCTTCGCGCGGAAGAAAGGTAGCTTGGCGAGGCAAAGGCCTCCGCCAAGGTGCGGGCGGAGGCTGCTAATGAACCTTCGGTGCTGTAGCCCCTTGATCGAAAGAAATTGCTAACGGAGGTTTGCTCCAGCACAGTCCCAGACATCGATTGCGTGCCGATGAGGTCGAGCAACGAATACGCCGAGAGGAATTGGTCTGCAGGGGACGCGATGCCGTTCAGCATGTTGGTCAAAACGGTCGCGGGCGATCCGGGATTGGTGAGATATGGCCGGGTCTGCTTGTCTCCCGGAAAGCGGCAGCCGATGACAGGGCTTGGTATGAACTTGTCGACGGCGCCGATCTCCGCCATGAACTGCCAGAAATTATTGTACCAGTTCAGGTACATGTGGTAGCAATGTTCGTGCGGATCGGGTGTGTGGCTGTCCCTATGGGCGCCAAGCTTGCCGCCGAGAAAATTGTTCTGCTCATATAATGTTATGTCGAAGCCCCGCTCCATCAATCGGGTGGCTGCGGACATACCGGCTAAACCGGAGCCGACAATTATTACTTCTGGCATCTCGCCCTCGAGTTGCGCTGAATAATATCAGGATTGTCGCCCCTCGTTGATTGCAAATCAATGGAATACTACCGGATGCAGGCAAACTATCGGACAATCTTCACCGAAATGCTTCTGGCCCAATCGGCCGCGGCGGGCGCGCTAGCCGATGTCGCTGGCCGCTATGCCCAACTAATGGGGCAGGCATATCAGGAAGCGCTTATGACGCTTGCCGCGGAAGTGCAGCCGAAAGACGGGGCTGCCGGGCCGGCGCGCCCAGTTGATGTGGCGAGGATTTCCGGAGCATCCCGGCCGGCTTTGGCAGACCTCTGTCGTGGCTTCGCTGGTCTGCCGCGAGTTTCAATGATGGGATTTCTTTCGCGATATGACAATTTGCGTGGACGGCGCGCCATGGTCCGGGATTGACCGTCGCCTAAATTGCCGGGAAACAAAGTGCTGGTTGCGCTCCGCAACCGCGCACGCCACCCCGCGCGACACAGGGTCGGGGTAACAGTGCGGTGCACAGGTTCTCAGAATGTCAAAGGGAGAAGGCATGTTTGGTTCTGGTCCCGGTCGATCGGCGCACGACCCTCTCACCGGCATTTTCATGGCAATGCGTGACGCCTGGTTGGCGGGTGTTGGCCTTCGGGAAAACATGACGGTGCAATCCGAGGCCGGCAATCCGGGGACGGGCTTGCTCGGGGCAACGCTGCTGGGACCCATGATCGGTATGCTCAGCGCGATGGCTGATCTGGCCACTGCCAATCTCCAGCGATTCGACCAGCGGAGCGCCGAGGGGGCGATTGGTTCGCCGCCGGGCGGCCGGGAGAATTCGGTCCTCACTGATTTCGCGCTGCCAATGGGCCACGCAATGACGATCGCCGCGAACAGGTCGGCCATGTACTGGTTCGGGCTGGCTCAAATATGCGAAAGTCATCAAGCGAGGTTGGCGCAGGTCGTTGCCATCAACGCGGTCGACGGCCGTGTGTCGGGATCTGAGCGCCTCCTTGCCGTCGATGAATTGCGTGCATTGCTACGTGAGGTGGGGGACCTGGCTGTCAGGGAGGCGCGAATTTTGCAGAGCGAGTTGAGCAATTTGGATGAGAGCTTGGCGCAGAATTTTCAAGAGCCAGACCTGTCTGGATCCTACCGCAGGCGCTGGCGCAGTAAAATCTAGGGCGGCGCGTTTCAAACATGCAAGAGCAAACGACAAAATCTGTCATTGCGCGACTTGGTTTCGGGACGGAGATGGCCGACTTGCGCGAGCGCATTGCACGCTGGATTGACGGCTGCAGCGAGGAGTTGCGCGAAGCGCTTGAATGGCAATTCCTGACTGGATCAAAATACTTTCGTCCGCTGACGATCTTTTCCTGTTATCGGGCAGTGCGCGAAGGGCCGATCCCCGAACAGATCATGCAATCGGCTCTGGTGATCGAGCTGTTTCACAATGTTTCTTTGATCATTGACGACATCGTTGATCGTTCCCCGACGCGGCGCGGTCGGGCCACCATGCACACCAAGTTCGGCGAACTATCGGCTTTGATGACTTCGGGCTACATCGTGGCGGAGGGCTATCTGCAGCTGAAGGATGACCTAACAGGCATTGCATTGTTTTCGGAACTGTTGAAACGATTAGGCGTGGCTGAATGCCTGCAGTGGCGGCTTCGTCGTCAACCGCTGGGAGTTGAGGACTGGCGCAAGATCGCCGGAGAGGACACCGGCTCGATGTTCGAGGTGTGTGCCTGCCTGGGCGATCGGTCGGGCAGGCTGCGAACTTTTGGTGGCCTGCTGGGGCTGCTCTATCACGGTTGCGACGATGTTGGCGACGTGAAGGGGCTGGCCGCACTCGGAGGCGGTGGAGAGGAGGACTTGCGCGATGGCATCCTTACGCTACCTGCAGCGCTGGCAATTCGTGATCCCGCAGCGGCAAAGCTATTTTGCGACCCGGAGGGCGGCAATCTGGCAGAGCTGGGCAGGCACTTCGTCGCCAAGCTGCCCGAAGCAGAAGCTTATCTCGACCAGATCGCCGAGGAGGGGCGAACCGAGGCACGATCGTTCGCTGTTGATCCCGCCCCCTTGATCGCGCTGATCGAGCAAACCCGGCAATTGAGCCGCTACTAGCCAGCGATTCTGGTGTAAGGTCACCAAAGTGGAAGCTGAAGAAACGACCTTTTGATAACATAGCGCGCGCAACTTTGGATCGAAGCTGCCCAGAGGGCGCCGAGGTGCGGCGTCGCGGTGATCTGAGCGAGCAAGTGCGCTAGGCTATCAGGATTTTGGGACGTGCAAGCTCATGCAAAGTCTGGACGTCGGTGCGTGGCTTGAAGAGCTTGGGCTTGGCCAATACCGGGCCCTTTTTTCCGATCAGGCGATCGACAGCGATGTTCTGCCTGACCTGACAGACGACGATCTGGTGCATCTTGGTGTACCGCTGGGGCACCGCAAAAAGATTCTTAAGGCCATCGACGACCTTCTCGGGCGGGAAACGACCGAACAACACGCGCGCAGCAAACTTGTGCGGGCGTGGCCTGACGCTGAGAGACGACAGTTAACCGTGCTGATCTGCGACATGATCGAGTCGACGGACCTTGCCTCCAAGCTGGACCCTGAAGAGCTTCGCACGGTGATGGGCGTCTACCTCGATGCGTGCGTGAGTGCTGTGACCTCCCTTGGCGGTTTCATTGCCAGATACACCGGAGACGGAATCGTCGCCTATTTTGGCTATCCGGCCGCCTTGGAAGATGCCGCGGAACGGGCTGTCCGCGCGGGCTTGGAACTTGGGCAGGTTGTACCAAATCTGGCTCCGCTACCGGGTGTAACGTTGCATGTGCGAACAGGTATCGCGACAGGTCTTGTTGTCGTTGGTGACCTTCTGGGTGAGGGCGCAGCCAGGGAAGAAGCGGTTGTCGGCGAAACCCCGGCACTGGCCGCACGGCTGCAGAGTCTTGCTCCCCCCGACGGCGTGGCTATTGCCGGCAGCACACGCCGGTTGGTGGAGGGCATGTTCGAGCTTGAATTTCTCGGCATGTGCGACTTGAAGGGTCTCCCCGGCCTAAGACCTGTATGGCGCGTGCTGCATGAGGCAGCGGCCGAAAGCCGCTTCGATGCTACACACCCCGCCGATCTGACAGAAGTGGTTGGCCGGGAGGATGAGCTGTCGCTGTTGCTTGGGCGATGGCGGACCGCGTGCGAAGGCGAGCGTCAGTTGGTCCTGCTGACGGGCGAAGCAGGAATCGGAAAGTCGCGATTGTGCATGGCCCTTGCGAGCCGGATTGCAACAGAGAGCCATTTCATCATCCGCCTGCAGTGCTCGCCGTTCCATACCGTTAGTGCGCTGCATCCGATCTTCACGTATTTTGAACGCGTGGCCGGACTGACGCTCGGCATGGAGCCTGAGGAGAAACTGAATCGATTGATTGCTGAGATGCAGAAGTCCGGGAATGTGGCGCCCGAGACGATAGCGCTTTTTGCAGACCTGCTGTCGATACCCATTGGCGATCGTTTGCCTCGACACGAGGGGACACCCGAGAAGTTGAAGAGCCTGACACTTGATGCTCTGGACGATTGGGTCGTGAACCTGTCGCGGTTGAAGCCAGTATTATGGATACTGGAAGATGCGCACTGGATTGATCCGACGACGGTCGAGGCAATCAGCCGCGGCTTGGGCCGGACAAGCAGCGCTCGCATCCTGGCCGTAATAACGCACCGGCCGGAATTTCACCCCCCGTGGACCGGCCGTAGCCAGGTTGCTTCGTTCAGCCTCAATCGGCTGAGCCGACGGCAGTCGTACGAGTTGGTCCGACGGGTGGCGGGGAAGGATTTAGCCGATGCGCTTGTTGAGCAAATCGTCTCCAAGGCGGACGGGATGCCTTTGTTCATCGAGGAATTGACGAAGGTCGTAATCGACTCCGGCCCGTATGAGGCGATTATCGGATCCTATGACGACAAGCGGGGATCTGGTGAGTCGACGATACCGGTGACGCTGCAGGACTCATTGCTTGCCCGTCTTGACCGGCTGACAGAGAGCAAATCCGTTGCCCAGATTGGTGCGGTAATCGGGCGGGAGTTTTCATTCGAACTGTTGGCTGCGGTGGTGCCATCAAAACCCAAGGAACTTGAAGCTGCGTTGACACTGCTAGAGGCAGCGGACCTGATCAGCGCGCGAGGAAATCCACCGGAGGTGATCTACACATTCAAGCATGGCCTCGTGCAGGAGGCTGCCTACTCGACGTTGCTCATCAGTCGCCGCCAGAAGCTGCACAAACGCATCGCCGAGACGTTGCGGAGTAACTTTGCCCAGATAGCGGAGGCGCAACCAGAATTATTGGCGCACCATTTCACCGAAGCGGACCTCATCTCGCTGGCGATTGATTGGTGGGCCCGCGCCGCTTCGCGGTCGGCGGGCCGATACAACAACATTGAAGCGGTCAGCCAGTTTCACCGTGCTTTGGGGCTACTCACGCACCTTGCGGATGATTCATTGACCCAACTCCGGGAGTTCGAACTAAGGATCGCCATGATCGAACCGCTCTACGCGACGAGTGGTTATTCCGGGACGGAGGTCGAACAGAACTACGCCCGGTTGCTCGAACTTGGTCTGGACCTCGGAGAAACGCAGCAATTGCTGCGGATCTTGTGGGGCCGGGCCGGCGGCGCTCTCGTACGGTGCGACTTTCCGCGCGCTCTTGAGTACGTGGGGAGTTTTCTCGAACTGGCGCACCGGGCCGAGGACGGGACATCGGCGGCACAAGGGGTTCGGATCAAGGCAATGATTGCGCTGGCGAGCGGCGAGCTGGTCACGGCGCGCGAGCGATTCCTGGAAGTGATAGAGGAGTTTGAGCGCGAAGGCACGGCGACGACGCTCGGTAACTATCTGACGATTCCGCGTCCAACGACCTTGGCACAGTATTCGATCGCCGCACAACAACTCGGCCGTCTTGACGAGGCAGACGAACTGTGCGTGCGCAGTTTGCATGAGGCCCGTGAACGCGGGCACCACTTGACGAGCTGCTATGTGATCTATCATTGCGCGATGAAATCAATGGTTGAGCAGGATCCGGTCGCGGTCTTCTCCCTCGCTGAAGAGCTTGTCGAGATCATGAACCGGCACCATGTTTTCTACTGGGAATGTTTTACGGAGGCGCTTCTAGGTTGGGCTTCGGCCACAACGGGCGCGTTGGATAGCGGCTTGGCGCGACTGCAGCGCAGCAGGGAAATCCGAGATCGGGTGCAAACCAGGATCTGGCTTCCCTATTTCCTGATCAGCGAAGCCGATATCCTGATGCAGAACCAGAGAAACGATGAGGCTATCGCCTTGCTGGATCTAGCGGCGGCGGAGGCTGATGCAACTGGGCAGCGTTACAGCGAGGCGGAGGAATTTCGCGTACGAGCCTGCGCCAGACACTCCCAGGGCGCGTCGCTTGCCGAGGTAGAGGCTTTGTTCGGACGCGGATTGGAAACGGCACAAAGGCAGAATGCAAGACTTTTCGAATTGCGGACTGCGACAAGTCTGGCGCAGGTCTGGCGGGATGCCGGACGAATTGACAGCGCGCGTACGCTGCTCTTGGCGAGGTATGGTGGGTTCACGAATGGCCACGGGACTACGGATCTGCAAAAGGCTCGCTCGGTGTTGGAGAGTATAAGCTAGGATCTGGGACACTCAGCCCTCCGGCGCCCCCGCCGGACGCATTCCCTGATAGGATCGTCCGCGGCAATGTCGAAGATGTTGCCAGGCTGTGAAGTACATTACATCCCTGTGTTCTTGGCTTGGGCTAAGATGGCGGAGGCTTCTTACGTTGAAGGAGGCATCCGATGTTCGCGACAATCAAATGGAACTCCCGATACAACGCTCGCGAATGGTTGATGATGGCTGGGGCGCTCGTCGTCCAACTCAGCGCACTGAATGCAAAACGACAGAAGGGTGAAAGCAAACCAAGGCGGCCACTCTGGAAACACTTCGACGACACCCATCATTGGGACCCAACCGCGGAGGAATGGGTCCCCAACCATGATCGGTGAGCGTGCAACGCGGCAGGCCGAATTCCGAGGCTTCAAGATCCTTTCACTGACGGGCTGTCGAGAGTTGCGGTCGTGCACAAGTAGCTGGATCGGGATATGAGTTCCTGCCGGCCGCTTGATAGCGGTCAAGCAATTGCTTTTTGGCCGTATGCCGACCGCTTCGGTCCTGGCACCTTTACGCGGTCATGGGTTGATGCCCGTTGGCGGCGTTAAAGGGGACGTGCTTGGACGCCGTCGGGATGTGATCCCGCGAGTGCCAAGTATCGGGAGAAATACGCAGAGATCGCCCGCCGACCGACGCGCGCGGAGAGGCCAAAGTGGCGAAATTCCCTGTTTGCAAGCAATTTGGCTGGAGACGGGCGCGATCACCACTGCGTCGCCAGCCAGTTGATATTACTCAACTAAATTGCTTCTCTGTTGCTTCATTTGGAAATGGCGGATTCCGCTGCCCGTTGCTTGGTTAGAACGAACGTACAGCTCAACAACCAATGTGAGCAGTCCCTCAGAGATGGGACGGTCCAACGGTTTCACTTACAGCAGCCTGCGATCGCTAAAGAAATGCTTCCTGTGATAGCCTCCGAAGCCGCGGCGCGTTTCGGAAACAGCAGCCAAGCTAATTGAAATTACTGGAGCGAGTTTCGTCCATTTTTTCCAAATGCGCCTTGAAACCGCAGAATAATCAAGCGGATTTTGATTCCGCGCGCCCGCTGAGGCTCACGAGTGTAGGACGAGGTCTAGCTGACGAAGCCAGCGCGCTTTCGCTGTTCAAGCTGGTCAGCGCCGGTTAACAAGCCGATCAGCTCCGGGGCCTGTTTGGGGTAGGCTGCGGTGGTCGTGATGCCCGCGGTGTACATGGTTGCGAGCTCGCAGCCCGGCGGCAGTGAGCCGGACAAGGTTACGCCCTTGGTGCTGATGATCTCGGTTGATTGCGTGCAGCCGATCGGACGCCGCGCGTCCGAGGCCGCCAGTTCGCGCATCGCGGTCGCGCCGTTCGGGAGAACCCGGAGGCGGGCGGCAACCTCATCAGCGATGCCGAGCTGCTGAAGGACGCTTGCGACGTGAATTCCGGCCGTCGAGGTTTTGGTATCCGGTACGAAGATCGCGTCGGCAGCCCGCAGGACCTCGCGCAAATCATCGGCATCCCTGACGGCGGCCTGGGGATCGCCGGTTCGGACGGCGAGGGCGGTTTCAACCAGGCCGATATTGGCGATCGAAGGAGCTGCAATCAGCTTCTCTTGCGCCAGCTTGGCGAGCAGCGCCGCGGTCAAGATGACGATGTCAGCCGGCGTCCCCTTGCGCAATTTTTCCGCCATGAGGCCGACCGCGCCGAACTCACCCGCGATATCGAATCCGGTTTGCGCTTTGAAAGCCTGCGTCAGGCTGCCGACCAGTCCCTGCGCCGCGCCGCCGCTCAGGATGTTCAGGCTGTTCATGAGGTCAATTCCATCGCGGCGATGATCCTGTCGCGGGTGATCGGCAGATCGCGCACCCGCACGCCAAGCGCATCGAACACCGCGTTGGCGATGGCGGCCGTAACCGGGCCGTGGGCGGCTTCGCCGGCGCCGACCGGATCAATCTCTGGCCGCTGGATGACCTCAACTTCGACATCGGGAACTTCGCTGAAGCGCAGGATCGGATAATCCGTCCAACTCGTGCTGGTGATGCGTTGCCGGTCGAAGCGGACGCGCTCCTTCAGCACCCAGCTCGTGGCTTGAATGGCGCCGCCTTCGATCTGGTTGATGACGCCGTCGGGATTAATGACCTCGCCGACATCGACCGCCAGCGTCAGCTTCCTGACGGTAATCTCCTCGGCGCCCTCGATCTCGGCGATCGCGGCGCAATAGGCGCCGGTGTTCTTGTAGCGGCCAAAGCCGATGCCGTGCCCGATGCCGGGCTGCTTCTCGGGCTTCCACTTCGCGCGCCTGGCCACAGCCCGAATGACGTCCCGGGCCCGCTCATCCCGCAAGTGACGCAGCCGGAACGCGATCGGATCTTCGCCACGCTCGGCGGCGATTTCATCGAGGATCGATTCAATCGCAAACACATTGCCCTGCCCACCCAGCGTCCGCAGCGCCGACGTGCGAATGGGCATCGTCGTCAGGCGATGGCTTTCAATGCGCCATGACGGAAAATCATAGAGCGGAATCGAGTTGCGATCGCCGCCGCCGCCGTTTGCCTGCGGCGGATTGGTCGAGATCATGCGTGGAAATGGTTGCTCCAGTTCGAAAGCCGCCAATAGCGCCGGCAGCGCCGCGCGGCCCGGCCGCGCCGCGTGACCATTGCTCCAGATCGAATGCCGCCAGTCGACGATTTCTCCCTGCGCATCGAGGTCTGCTTCAATCTCGATGGCCATCGCCGCGCCAAACGGCGCATCTGACATCTCGCCTCGCCGCGACCACTGAACCCGCACCGGCCGTCCACCGGCGGCCTTGGCGAGCAGCACGGCGTCGAGTGCAACGTCGTCGGCGGCGTTGTGGCCGTAGCAGCCGGCGCCTTCCAGGTGCTCGACGGTGATGTTCTCGGCCGGCAGTTTGAGAACCAGCGCCAGATCCGCGCGCAGGAGATAGACGCCCTGGCTGTGGGTCCAGACATGAACGCGGTCGCCGTCCCACTGTGCCATCGCACAGGACGATGCGATCGACGCATGGGCAATATAGGGGCGGGTATATTGCCGCCGGATCGTTCGCGCCGCCGCGCCCGATGATGCAGCCGTCTTCTGGTCGATGACCGTCAATTCCGTCGGCTGCGCTTTCAGGAATGAGGCCAGATCGTTTTCATCGGGGAGGGGTTCGCCGTCGGACCAGACAGCGCCCTTGCGCAAGGCTCGAACGGCCAGTTCAGCGCCATGCTCGGTTTCGCTGACGACACCCGCAAAACTGCCATCGCGCACGATGGCGACGAGGCCGGCCACCGCGCGGGCGCCATCCTCGCTCAATTCCGAAAGCTTCGCGCGCGCAGTCTCAGGCCGCAGCACGCGGCCGTGCAGCATCCCCGCCAATGCCTGATCGTGGATGAACCGCGGCCGTCCAAACACCTTGTCGGGAATGTCGACGCGCTGGACGGAATGGCCAGCTAGCGCCCGCCGTGTTGCGATCTTTGGCGTTGCGCCCGGCGTGGCGTCGCGATCGAGCGACACGTCGTCGGCAAGTTCCCAATAGCTGGTCCTGACATTGCCGGGGCCCGAAATCGTGCCATCCTCGATTTCGAGCGCACCGATGTCGACGCCCAGCCGGTCCGCAGCCTGCTGCAGAAATATCCGGCGAACCTCGGCGCAGGCATGGCGCACCGCGCGCCCCGACTGCTGGATGGAGAGGCTGCCCGAGGTGACGCCCTCGTTGGGGCTGGCGAGAGTCGACGCCCGGACCATCTGCACGCGCGACAGGTCGACATCGAGCTCATCAGCGACGATCTGCGCCAGCGCCGTTACGATGCCTTGCCCGATCTCCACCTTGCCCGGCGAAACCGTTACTTGTCCGGTGCTCGAAAATTTCAGCCACGACGACAGTTTCGGGTTGGCCGCGAGGCTTGCCGGCAATGCGGGCTGAGACGGAGTGGGGGCCTGCTGGTTCATCCTGCCGCCATTTCTTCCGCTGCCCGCAATACTGCCCGCACCATGCGCTGATGCGAACCGCAACGGCAGAGATTGCGGTCGAGCGCTTCCTTCACCTCCCGGCTTGTCGGCGCCGGATTTCGCTTCAGCAGCGCCGCGGCGCTCATCAGGATGCCGGAAACGCAATAGCCGCATTGCAATGCCTGTTCAGCAATGAAGGCGCGTTGCAGCGGATGCGGCCGCTCGCTCGTACCCAGCCCTTCGATTGTTGTGACATCCTTGTCCGCCACCGACCACAGCGGCGTGTCGCAGGCCGACACCGCGCGATCTCCGACGATCACATTGCAGGCGCCACACTCACCGGCGCCGCAACCGAAATGCGGTCCGGTCACGCCGAGTTGCCCGCGCAGAATGTCCAGCAAGGGCCGGTCGGGATCGGCGTCAACGTCCAGCTCGACGCCATTGAGGCGAAATCGAACGCTTGGCATCGAGGGGAGGCCTTCTCTAGCGGCTTCTTATTGCGGTTGCTTGTCGAACTTCTTGACGACCTCCGCCCACTTCACGATATCGCCGCGGAGGAATTTGTCGAATTCGTCTGACGTCATTGAGATAGGGACGACGCCCTGCTGGGCCCATAGTCTTGTGATGTCAGGTCGCTTCACGATGTCGTTCACAGCCGCGTTGAGCTTGTCGATGATCGGCTTGGGCGTGCCCGCTGGCGCCATCAAGCCGAGCCAGATGGTGGCCTCATAGCCGGGAATGCCGGCCTCGATCGCCGTCGGCGCGTTGGGCAGCACGGTCGAGCGCGTCTGGCCGGTGGTTGCCAGCGCACGCACCTGATTTTCGGCGACGTTGGGCGCCATCGCCGGAACCGCGTCGATCATCATCTGAACCTGGCCGCCGATCACGCCGCTGCGTGCCTCGCCGCTGTTGCGGTAAGGTACGTGCACGAGGTCGATGCCGGCCATGGCTTTGAACAGCTCGCCCGCCATGTGATACGGCGTGCCCTGGCCTGATGAGGCGTAGTTCAATTTCCCGGGCTGCGATTTGGCGAGCGCAATGAACTCCTGCAGAGTCTTTGCCTGCACGGAGGGATGAACCACGATGACGAGGTCGGAATAGTTGACCGGAGCGATCGGTGCGAGATCGCGCATCAGTTCGTATTTGCGTTGCGGAACCAGCGATTCGTTCGCGGTCTGGGTGTTCGACATCATCAACAGCGTATAGCCGTCCGCCGGTGACTTGATGGCTTCCTGCGTGCCGATCACCCCGCCGGCGCCGGTGCGGTTTTCGACCACGAAGGGCTGACCGAGCGTTTCCTGCAGAATGTTCCCGATCTGGCGGGCGGTGACGTCGGCAGGTCCCCCGGCGCCGAAGGGAACAATCACCTTCACCGGACGCGACGGATAGTCCTGCGCCAGACCGGATGTCACCAGCAGAGATGGCACCGCCAGCATTGCCGCCAGCGCGAGCGCCGTTCCCAAGCGCATCATGTCAACCTCCCGAACTCTGTCTTTTTTTGAAAGGGCCCGTTTACCGGCCTCGTGCCAAGTCTGGCTATCCAAGTCTAGCTATCCGCGGACTGATCGCTAGTCCCAGAATCAGATATTCGTCGGCATACAATTTCAGGGCGATTATAAGGAATTGACATGAGGCTCTCTCCCAGTCTGGCCGTTGCTGCATTGCTCTCGACCGGGACCGTCGCCACCGCCCAGACCCTGCCGGCCTATATGGCGCCAATCTCCGGAAAGGCCACCACCACACCTTCTGACGTGGCTACCAACGACATGCTGGCGCTCAACACCGGCATGTTCGAGCTCTATGGCGATGCAGCAAAGGTTTTCCAGAAGAATATCCTAAGCAAGCATCCGGTGATCCTCGGCCTGTTCTCGGGCGCGGGCGGCCGGATGATCCTCTACCGGCCGGGGATGGCGCCGATGGATGCGCCGCAGGTGCCGATCGTCTATCAATTGCTCAAGTCGGTCGGCCACAGCACGATGGCCCTGGTGCAGGTCGTCGGCCCCTATGTCGACAATCCCGATAACAAGTCCTGGCGCGGGTCGATGCTGGCCTATCGCAGCCGCATGGAATCGGCGCTCGTCGGCCTCGATGCGACCCCGATGGAGCCGGGCTGGCGCGACAACAACCGCACCATTCTGCAGAACAACATCGCCTTCATGGACGAATGCATCGCCAAGGGCGTCATTCCTTTCGCTACGCTTGAAGCCTTCGGCAAGAAGCAGGCGCCTTATCTGGCCAAGAACGTCGCATGGGCGGCGCAGACGCAGGTCGCGCACTGGATGACGGTGCTGGCCGAGTGGAAGGCGCAGCTCGGCGCCGACTGGGACAAGACCTATGCTGCCAGCAACACGATTTACGTCGCGCGCCAGAACAATGTGCTGTTCAGCGTGCTGGCGCAGTTCTTCGGGCCCGAGGCGATCAATACCCGCCTGCTGCTGATCGAGACGATCTCGTTCACGACCACGCCGGCCGACATGCTGGAATCACTGACCCGCATCATCGCCGATCGCTCGGTCGGCGCGCTGTTCTTCGGCAATTACCATTTGATGGATTACGAGCTGATGGGCGGTGACGCGCGCGCCGCGATCATCGCCGAGACCACCAAGCGCGGCATGACGCCGTTCCTGCCGCCCGCTGTCCCCTTTGGCTCGAAGCAATGGCCGACATTGGTCACCCCGGGGCCGGGGCCCGCGACCATCGCCGATCTGAAGTAGTTCCGGCAAATGACTGAGAGCATGCGGCCTTCGCGGCGCGACTTTCTGAACTGGGTATCGGCGGGCGGCATCGCGCTCAGCCTGTCACCTCTTAGCTCGGCGGATGCCGCCGGCCTGCCGCCGCGCGCGTCCCTGCCGGGGCGCGCAAACTGGAACCCGGCCGCCAATGGCGCGGGCCGGGTCGATGGCACTGCCAAGGTCATCGGCGCCAAGCTCTATGCCTCCGATTTCCGGGCGAGCGATCTTCCCGGCTGGCCGGTGAAGACGTCCCATGCGATGCTGATCCGCGCGCCGGATGCCACGCACGTCTATCTTGGAATGGACCTTGGGCGGCTAACCGGCGCGTTGAAGCCGTCCGTGGTGGTTACCGCAGCCGATCTGGCCCGGATCGGCGCCCGCGTTCCCGAATTCTACACCGGTGATCTGTTCTGCCCGCTCGGCAAGACGCCGCTCTATCTGGGGCAGCCGGTCGGGCTTCTGATCTTCGAGACGTTCGACGCCTTCGATCAGGCGCGCCTTGCTCTGCGCGATGGAACGTTCGTGAAGTTCGGCGAGGAGACCGGTCCGGTTGCGATGGCCCCTTACGCCGCCTATCGCTTCACCCGCGTGGCCGGTGCCACGCCGGAGGCGCCCGACGTCTATTCGCCCATCCTGGCCGGCTGGGTCAGCCCAGGACGTTCGCAGAGCTCGCCGCTGCCGATATGGTCGCCTGCCGCCAAGGATACCGAGGCGGCCTACGCCAAAGCCGCGCTCCATGGCGAACGGATCCGCGGCGAACTTGCGGCCAAAAATCCGAACCTGCTGGTGCTCGACCGCGAATTCGAGACGCAGTCGGTCGATCCGATGTTTCTCGAACCGGAATCCGGGCTCGCTTGGTACGACGGTAGGAGCGGCGGACTCGAACTGGTGCTGGGCGTGCAGTCGCCCTATGAGGCGGCGGACTCGATCGCGCATCTGCTCGGCGAGGCCCGCGCGCCCTTCAAGCCGGCGCGCATCAACACCCAGTTCACCTATATGGGCGGCGGCTTCGGCGGCCGCGACCACACGCCGTTCGTGCTGTACGTGGCGCTGGCAGCGATGTTCTTCCCCGGCCATCCGGTCCGGCTGGCGCATGACCGCTACCAGCAGTTTCAGGGTGGCATCAAGCGCCATCCGTTCAAGATGCGATCGCGGATCGGCGTTGACCGCGCGACCGGCAAGATCCAGGCCTTCGCCGCCGACCACGTTCTCGACGGCGGCGGGCTGGCGAATTTCTCACCCAATGTGGCGACCGTCGGTGCTACCGCGGCGATCGGCATCTATGATGTTCCGAAAGTCGACGTCACCACGGTGGCGCTGCATTCGCGCGGGGTGACCGCGGGCTCGATGCGCGGCTACGGCACGCTGCAGACGATGACCGCGCTGGAAGTGCTGGTGGACGAAGTCGCGACCGCACTGCCGCTCGATCCGATCGAGTTCCGGCGGCGCAACGCGCTCGGGCCAAAAGGCCGGACCATGACCGGCAATCCCTATGGCGTTTCGGTCCGCACGCCGGAAATTCTCGACAAGCTCGAGAAGCATCCGATCTGGCAGCAGCGAGCGCGGCACAAATCGGCTGCGCCGCAGGGCGTCCTCGTCGGCACCGGCGTTGCGTGCGTCACCAAGGACTATGGCACCGGCGCCGACTGTTCGCTGGGGCGTATCGAACTGTCGCCCGACGGCAAGGTCACGATCTATTGCGATCATACCGAGATGGGCAATGGCATCGGCACGGCGCTTGCGAACCGCGTCGCCCTCCATCTCGGCGCAGTCGCCGACGAAGTGTCGGTGGCGCGGGTCGACACGTACGACGCCCTCGGACTGGTCACGTCTGGCGATCCCTACACAATGGACCAGAAGACGCAGGATGCCGCGGAAAAGAACCCGCGCTGGGTGCCCGCGATCAGCTCGGCCACCAGCGCCTCGATCGGCGCGCATGTCGGCACCCATGCGGCCGCCGAGGCGGCGCGCGTCATCTTCCGGTTCGGTCTGTGGCCGGCGGCGCTGCAACTATGGGGCATCGCGCCGAATGACCGCCGCGCCAAGGATTGGTCCAAGGCTCAGTGGAAGGACGGGCAACTTGTATTGGCAGGCCTTGCGCCGCTGCCGCTGCCGGCGCTCGCCGCAACAGCGCATGCACGCAATCTCGTGACCGGGGCGGTGGCGCACAGTTTCTCCCGCTGGGACTGGTCGCGCGCCCGTTTTCCGCTTTTTGGCGAACAATATCGCGCCGAGATCGATGCGCTGGCCGTGCGCCGGGGTGGGGGCAAGTTTGAGCGCATCAACCGCCTCAGCGTCAAATTTCCGCCGACGGACAATAACCGGATCGGCACCACCTATACCTCGATGTGCGGCACGCTGGTGCGCATCGAGATCGATCGTGCGTCCGGCGCGCTCCGTATCGCCAAGGCCTACAGCGTGTTCGAGTGTGGCCAGGCGCTGGTGCCCGAGGTGGTGATGGGGCAGGCGCAGGGCGGTTTTGCAATGGGCGTCGGCTATGCCTTGCTTGAGACGCTGCCGCCTTTCGAAGGCGGTCCCGGCAACGGCCAGTGGAATCTCGGGCAATACCTCGTCGCACGCGGATCGGACCTGCCGTTGCACGATCTCGAAATCGAGATGCTGCCGCCGCTGACGCCGGACGAGCCGCCGAAAGGCATGGCGGAAGTCGTCATGGTCCCGGTGGTGCCCGCCATCCTGAACGCGATTTTCGACGCGACCGGCCGCCGTTTCCAATCGCTGCCGGTGACCGCAAGCCTGCTCAAGGGAGTTTTGGCGTGACCAAATTGAGCCTCACGATCAACGGCCGCGCGCTTGGGCCGGTGGATGTTCGCGACGAACTCTCGATGAACGATTTTTTGCGCGAATATCTCGGCATGACCGGCACCAAGTTCGGCTGCGGCGCCGCGCAGTGCCTGAGCTGCGCCGTGATCGTCGACGATCCCGATGGCACCAGCTACACCAGCCCGACCTGTGTCGCCTCGGCGGTGAGCTTTGACGGCAAGACCATTCGCACGATCGAGGGCCATGCCAGGGATGGCGAACTCTCGGCGCTGCAAAAGGCGTTCATCGCGCACTTCGCCTTCCAATGCGGCTATTGCACTGCTGGCTTCCTCAACGAGGGGCAGGTCCTGCTGGAGCGTCTGGCCAAGGCTCCTGTGAAGCGCGCTGACCTGGAGAGTACCATCGCGGAAGCGCTCGATGGTCACATCTGCCGCTGCACCGGCTACATCAAATACCACGAAGCCGTGCGTGACGTGATCCTCGCGGATTCCAGGCGCTATATCGTGGCTAACCAATGAGCGCGCGCGAGGGGAATGCGGCATGAAATCGGAACTGCGGTTTCAGCTCGCGGTCGCCGTCATCGCGGTCGCGACAAGCATGTTCGCTGGCTACGCCGTTTCCCAGACTGCGCCGCCCGCGCTGGCAAGCCCGGAGAGTTTTGCTTCGATCGCCGATACGAACGCGCGATCGGCGGCCATGTTTACCGAGTTGGGCAAGGTGCTCACGCATCCGCGCTGCACCAACTGCCATCCGGCGACCGACCGGCCGCGGCAAGGCGACGAGGGGCGGCTGCATCAGCCGCCGGTCACACGCGGTGCGGACGGCCATGGCCTTGCCGCGATGCGCTGCTCAAGTTGCCACAAGCATGCGAACTTCGAACCCGGCCGCATGCCGGGCCATCCGGAATGGCACCTGGCGCCGCGCGAAATGGCGTGGGAGGGCAAGACGGTTGCCGAAATCTGCGCGCAGCTGAAGGACCCCGCACGCAACGGCGGGCGCAAGGTCGAGGAACTCATCCATCATATCGGCGAGGACACGCTGGTTGGTTGGGCCTGGGCTCCCGGCGGAAACCGCAGCCCTGTGCCGGGCACGCAGAAACAGGCCGGCGCGCTGGTGGAAGCCTGGGTGAAGACCGGCGCGGCCTGTCCGGCGCAGTAATACTTGGGCCGTAGTCGCGACAGCAACGCGCCGTCGGCGATGGACAGCCGCCGATCCATAGGAATAATGCATGGGGTTCAGGTGTACCTAACTTCGCCAACAGCGCGGGGGACGAAAACATGCAACACCCAGGGATTTCCCGCCGCCAAATGCTGGCCGGCACCGGCGCCGTTCTCGCAGGCGCAGCATTTTCCACGCGCGTGATGGCCGCCGCGCCGCCACCTGAAACGGTGACGCCGGCGCTGATCGACGCGGCGAAGAAGGAAGGCAAGGTCATCTACTACACCTCGACCGATCTGCCGGTCGCGGAGAAACTGGCCAAGGCCTTCGAGGCGAAATATCCGGGCATCGCCGTGCGCGTCGAGCGCACCGGCGCCGAGCGCGTGTTCCAGCGTATCGGCCAAGAATACGCCAGCAACATCCACGCCGTCGACGTGGTGAACTCGTCCGATGCCGCGCATTTCATCGTCTGGAAACGCGACGGCATTCTGGCGCCTTACGTGACGGAAGACGTCGCTAAATTCTATCCGGCCGAGCACAAGGACCCGGACGGTCAGTTTGCGAGCTTCCGCGTCTGGCTCAGCATCATCGCCTACAATACCAATCTGGTGAAGGCGGGGGACGCGCCGAAGAGTTTTGCCGATCTGCTCGACCCGAAATGGAAGGGCAAGATCGTCAAGGCGCATCCGGGCTACAGCGGCACCATCATGACCGCGACCTACCAGATGCAGCGCGATCTCGGTTGGAGCTACTTCGAGAAGCTCGCCAAGCAGAACATCATGCAGGTGCAGTCATCGGCCGATCCGCCGAAGAAGCTCGATCTCGGCGAGCGCGCGGTGATGGCCGACGGCAATGAATACAACATCTTCCAGATGAAGGAGGCGGGCCGCCCGGTCGAGCCGGTCTATGCCACGGAGGGGTCGCCGCTGATCATCGGGCCGAACGGCGTCTTCAAGGATGCGCCCAATCCCAACGCAGCAAGATTGTTTCAGCAGTTCAGTCTCAGCCAGGAGGCCCAGCAGCTCATCATTGATGTCGGCGGTCTCCGCTCGGTGCACTCTCAAACGGTCGAGAAGGCGGGCCGCACGTCGCTCAAGGACATCAAGACCATGAAGGACGACGCGGCGGCGGTGGAGAAGGAAAGCGAGGCCATCAAGGCGCGCTACACCAAGATCTTCCGCATTTGACCGGCATGGCCTCCGGACTGCCCAGAATTTCGGTTGCTGAAACGCTGGCAGAGAAGGTCGTCGCGCTGAAGCCCGGCGCGTTGCCGGCCGCGACCACGCGCAAATGCGAGGACCTGCTGATCGACGTGGTCGGCCTATGCGTAACCGCGCGCAACCAGGATTACATCAGAAGCGCGTTGGCAGGTTGCGACGACGACGGTGTTTGCACCGCGATTGGGCACGGACGCACCCTGAATGCGGCAGGCGCCGCCGTCGTCAACGGCACGGCTGCACATGGCGAGGACTTCGACGACACGTTCGAGGGCGGCCCGGTCCATGCCGGCGCGGTGATCGTGCCGGCCGTGCTCGCCGCCTGCGAGCGGCATAATCCTGACGGCCGCATGGCGTTGATCGGGATCGCGGTCGGCACCGAAGTGCTCTGCCGCTTGAGCCTCGTGGTGCCGAAGGCCGTTCACAAGGCCGGCTTCCACCCGACCGCGATCTTCGGCGCGATGGGTGCGGCCGCCGGCGTCGGCGCGGCGCTTGGCCTCAACGCCAGACAGATCGTCGATGCGCTCGGCATCGCCGGAAGCATGGCCGGCGGCATCATCGAATATCTCGCCGAAGGCGCCTGGACCAAGCGGCTGCATGCCGGATGGGCGGCGCAATCGGGCATCCGTGCGGCACTGTTGGCGCGGGCAGGGTTCGTCGGTCCGCGAACGGTGTTCGAGGGCGTGCACGGCCTGTTCCACGGCTTTGCGCACACCACGAACGGTGACTACGACGCGCTGACCGGCGATTTCGGCACGCGCTGGGTAACCGACACGCTGGCGTTCAAGCCTTATCCGTGCGGGACGATGGCGCAGCCCTATATTGATTGCGCGCGCCGGCTGGCCGCACGCGGTATCGAACCTGAGGATGTCGTCCAGATGGTCTGCGAAGTGGCGGAGGGGACGGTGCACCGTCTCTGGGAGCCGCTCGCCGACAAGCAGCGCCCGCCCAACGGCTATGCCGCCAAATTCGCCGTGCCCTATCTGTTGGCCACTGGCTTCGTGCATGGCGGCGTCGGCCTCGGCGCGTTCACGGAAGATGCGATCCGCGACCCGCGCGTGCTGGCGCTCGCTGCCAAGGTGAAATTCGTGATCGATCCGGACAATCCCTATCCGAGCAACTATACCGGCCACATCCGCGCCACTCTCGCGGATGGCAGCGTGGTCGAAGACCGGCAGCCCCATCTGCGGGGCGGCGCGCAGGAGCCATTGACGCGGCAGGATGTGACCGACAAGTTTGTGCTCAACGTCAGGCATGGCGGCTGGAGCGCTGCACAAGGCGATGCGGCGTTGAAACTGATGGCCAGACTGTTTGATGGCCGCATCGATCTCTCCTCATTGCGCGGGTAGCAGCTCATGTCCAAAGAACTCTCCGGCAAGGTCGCTGTCGTCACCGGCGCAGGCCGAAATATCGGCCGTGCGATCGCCCTGACCTTGGCGGAAGGCGGCGCGTCCGTGGTGGTGAATGCGCGCAGCAATCGCACTGAGGCGGAAGCCGTCGCGCGCGAGATCGAGACTGCCGGCGGCAAGGCGTTGGTCCATATCGGCGACGTTGCCGACGCCGTGGCGGTGCAGGCGATGGCGGATGCCGCCGTGAAGCAATTCGGCCGGATCGATATCCTTGTCAATAACGCCGCGCGGCGGCGCGAAAAGCCGTTCGCTGAGATGAGCTATGCGGCGTGGCGCGAAATCCTCGACGTTACGCTCGACGGCACGTTCCTCTGCGTAAAAGCCTGCCTGCCGGCGCTGCGCAAGTCCGGCGCGGGAACCATCGTCAATATCGGCGGTCTCAGCGCGCATACGGGCGCGAAGAACCGCGCGCATGTGGTGACGGCGAAAGCGGGCATCATCGGCCTGACGCGGGCGCTGGCCCACGACCTGGCCGATGACGGCATCACCGTGAACTGCGTCGTACCGGGGCTGATCGGTACGCCACGGCCGAAGGACAAGCCGGAGCCGGCGCATCATCTGACGCACCAGACCATCAGCGGCAATCGGGGCCGGCCGGAAGACGTCGCCGCAACCGTGCGGTTCCTGTGCGGGCCCGGCGCGCGCTACATCAACGGGCAGGCAATTCACGCCAATGGCGGCGCCTATCTGGGCGCCTGACGCATGGCTAAAGGCCGTTTTTGTGGGTGAATTGCCGGACAAAGCCTCTCGGCGACCGCGATGTTTGATGTTACCTAGAAACGCATGAACCAGCATGCCAAGGTCGATATCCGCCATTCCACCTGTCCGCACGATTGTCCGTCGGCCTGCGCGCTCGACGTCGAGGTGATCGACGGCCGCTCGATCGGCCGGGTCCGCGGCTCCAAGGTGCAGACCTACACGGCGGGCGTCGTCTGCGCGAAAGTTGCGCGCTATGCCGAGCGCATTCACCATCCTGACCGGGTGCTCTATCCGATGCGCCGCACCGGACCGAAGGGCTCGGGTCAGTTCGCGCGGATTTCCTGGGATGAGGCGCTGGACGAAATCGCCGCGCGGTTCGATCTGGCCGAGCGCGAATTCGGTGCTCAGTCTGTCTGGCCCTATTACTACGCCGGCACGATGGGGCTCGTCATGCGCGACGGCATCAATCGCCTGTCGCATGTAAAGAAGTATTCGCGCTTCTACGGCACGATCTGTGCGACCGTCGCGCGCATCGGGTTTGCCATCGGCACCGGCAAGATCGCGGGCGTCGATCCGCGCGAGATGGGTGTCTCCGATCTCGTCGTGATCTGGGGCACCAATCCAGTGAATACCCAGGTCAACGTGATGACGCATGCCTCGCGCGCCCGCAAGGAGCGCGGCGCCAAAATTGCGGCGATCGACATCTACAACAACGACACCATGAAGCAGGCCGATATCAAGATCCTGCTTCGGCCCGGCACCGACGGCGCCTTCGCCTGTGGCGTCATGCACGTGCTGTTTCGCGAGGGCTACGCGGATCGCGCCTATATGGACCGCTACACCGATTGCCCCGATGAACTCGAGGCGCATCTTAAGACCCGTACGCCGGAATGGGCTTCGAAGATCTCGGGCGTTCCGGTCGAGGAGATCGAGGCGTTCGCGCGCCTGGTCGGCCAGACCAAGCGCACGTTCTTCCGCCTCGGCTATGGCTTTACCCGTAGCCGCAACGGTGCCGCGCAGATGCATGCGGCGAACTGCATTCCCGCCGTGACCGGTGCCTGGCAATATGAAGGCGGCGGCGCCTTCTTCAACAATGCGTCGATCTGGAAGTTCGACGAATCCATCATCGAGGGGCATGACGCGATCGATCGCACGACGCGCTGGCTCGACCAGTCCCAGATTGGGCGCATCCTGACCGGCGACGCCGAAGCCTTGAAGGGCGGACCACCGGTCAAGGCGATGCTGATCCAGAATACCAACCCGGTGACCGTAGCGCCCGAACAGGCGCTGGTGCGAAAGGGTTTTGCCCGTGAAGACCTGTTCATGGCGGTGCACGAGCAGTTCATGACCGAGACGGCTGTCATGGCCGATATCGTGCTTCCTGCCACGATGTTCATGGAACATGACGATCTCTATTATGGCGGCGGCCACCAGCATATTTCGGTGGGGCCCAAGCTGATCGATCCGCCCGGCGAGTGCCGTTCCAACCATGAAGTGTTGCAGGGCCTCGGCCGCCGGCTCAATGCTGTGCATCCTGCATTTGAGATGACGCCGCGCGAGTTGATCGATGCGACGCTGAAGAAGAGCGGCCACGGCGATATCGAAACGCTGGAAGCGGATCTGTGGCGCGACATCCAGCCGGATTTTCGCACTTCCCACTATCTCGATGGCTTCGCGCACGCGGACAAGAAGTTCCACTTCAAGGCCGATTGGGCGAATCCGCCGGTTGGCAATCCAGGCCTGGGGCCTTGGGCCGAGATGCCCTCGCTGCCCGACCACTGGACCATCATCGAGGAAGCGGACGAGAAACATCCGTTCCGCCTCGCCACGTCACCGTCGCGCAGCTATCTCAACACCAGTTTCAACGAGACGCCGGGATCGCAGGCCCGCGAGGGCGTGCCGACGGTGATGATGCACCCCGAAGACGCCTCAGCTCTCTCCATCATCGATGGCGACGCCGTGACGCTCGGCAACATGCGCGGCGAAACCACGCTGACTGTAAAGCTGTTTGACGGTGTACGCCGTGGCGTCCTGATCGCCGAATCCATCCATCCGAACAAGGCTCATATCGGCGGCCGCGGCATCAATATGCTGACCGGCGCCGAAACGATTGCACCGATCGGCGGCGCGGCGTTCCATGACAACAAGGTCTGGGTCAAAAAAGCGGCGCCAGCCACTCCGCGCAAGAGTTAAAACGCCCTTGCAGTCCACCGTCGTCCTGCCGCAAATGCTTGTCAGCATTTGACAAAAAAGCGAGCAGGACTATGACCGATACAAGCAGCGTGATACGCGAAAAGCGCGGGCAGGCGTTCTGGATTACCATCAACCGGCCGGACAAGCGCAACGCCATCAATGCCGATGTCGTCGCCGGCATCGCCCGCGGCTATCGCGAAGCCCATGACGACAAGGACGTCCGCGTCATCGTGCTGACGGGGGCTGGCGACAAGGCGTTCTGCGCCGGCGCCGACCTGCAGAACAGCGGCGCCGCCTTCGCGATGGATTTTTCCAGGCCGAATGTCGACTACGCCGATCTCTTGCGGCTGTCGCAAAATGCCACCAAGCCCGCGATCGCCCGTGTGGGCGGCGTCTGCATGGCCGGCGGTATGGGGCTGTTGTGCATGACCGACATGGCCGTCGCCGCCGACCATGTGATTTTCGGTTTGCCCGAGGTGAAGGTCGGCGTGTTCCCGATGCAGGTGCTGAGCCTGTTGCAATCGATCGCGCCGAAGCGGCTGGTCAGCGAGTGGGCGCTAACCGGTGAGCCGTTTGACGCCAGCATCGCCAAGGAGGCCGGCCTCCTGAACTACGTCGTGCCGGCGGCCGAACTCGACGCCAAGGTCGAATGGCTGGTCAGCCGTATCGTCGACAAGTCGCCGACCGCAATCCGCCGCGGCAAATATGCCATGCGCGCGATCGCCTCGATGTCGTTCGACGAGAGCATCGCCCACACCGAGAGCCAGATTGCGCTGCTGGCGATGACGGAAGACGCCAAGGAAGGCCTCAAGGCTTTTGGCGAAAAGCGCAAGCCGTCATGGACGGGAAAATAGTTTGGTTGCGGTCGTAGATGAACTTTTGGAAGCCCGACAAGCAAAAATCTAGTGGCTCATGATGCTTGTGAGGTATCATTCCGGGTCCTGAGCAGCGCAGGTTTTGTTCGTTCCTCACGACGCTTCTTGGAGCCTGAAATCAGCTGTTTGCGCGTCCGCTTGGCATAGGCTGGCAGCGGGCGTGTCGATCGATGACGGGCGGCGGCCCGTAACTCGGCATCTGTAAGGTCGCTGTCGGCACCTTCCGTAAAGCCGCCGTGACGGAACGAGGTAAATGATAGTTCAGTTCGAATTCCAGCAGCTGCAACGATCTTCTTTACGACGCGCCGGAGATAGCGAAGATCCTTGCGTTCTGTCATCCAAGGGAGCTGAGCACTCGACCTGCGGTGCCCATGGTCGCGCCGAATCATCAGTCCTGAGACGATAGTGTCCTTGATCGCATCGAGCTCCGCCATGAGTTCGGGGAAAAGAGGCTCACCGGTGTCGTCGAACAAGGGCCACCAGGCCTCCTCGCCATTCTTCGGATGCACGATTTTTGCGCTGTTCGGCCGCTCTTTGGGCCGGTAGTGCGAGACATCAAAGACGCCAAACACATGCTCTTCGCGCTGCAACCATTCCCAGGTCAGCAGTGCCGCCGTCCCCACCGAGTTGTACCCGAGGCTCTTTGCGGCCATTCTGAATGCAATGAGTTCGTCCCAAGTCGCCGTGGGGGTTTCGCGTGCCGGCTGGCCAGGCGCGCGGCTCTTTAGGTCCATCCGCGAGAATGGATTGATCGCCGGCACCATTGCTTCTTGCGCGCGTTGACCAACAAACCAGGCGCGCCGGCAGGCGATCATGGCTGCATTCGCGAAGCGACGACGTTCTCGTTTGACGATGTTACCGTCAGCGTCTTCGTCGTCCACAACAAGCAGTTTTGCGTAAATTGCGTCCACGAAGGCCTTCGTGAAATCAGAAATCTGCTTCGAGCCCGCGCAGCTACCATCCTTTAAGGTTTGGTTGGAAAACAGCGCGAGTCCTTGTTCGTAGAAGCGCTGAGTTTTGTGATCGATTTCCTTCCATTTCTGATGGGTCTTGAATACGCCGATCAACCAATCAAAGCTGCCCGGCGCAGGAGATGCTGGAATCATGTCAGTCAATCCTCCTGAGCGCCAGCTGTCGAATGCGGGCAGCAGAACATTCTTGGCTCGGTCGACGGCGGCCACGCGTTCGTGTCCCAAGGCTTCAGCCCTGACGTGACAGCCCTGTCTGCGGGCCCAAGTCGGCGGCTCAAAGAAGTATGCCCACTGACCGCCCTTCAATGATTTTCGGCGGAAGTAGCGAGGAAGCTTCGATTCTGTGACGAGTAGTTTCATACTAGGGAGGCCAAATTCTTTCTTTCCAATCTGTCTAGATCCTTAGGCTTGGCTGGCGTCGTGAGGTTATCGATAACGGCCTTAGACCAAACTGGCTGTCGAGATCGCCCAATTCGATAATAGCCGGTTGGAGGTGGTGCTTCCCCGCGCACCACGGCACGTGCGAGCTCGCCGGTGTCGCGGTAGTCTAGGTAGGCGGCCGCCATATCGGCGCGCATGAGTGCAGGCCATATGCCAACAGGTGGATAACGCGCAGGAAGGGCAGGGCGTGGCGGCATGAGCGGCAGTTCGTCGGTATGCGTCAATCGTTGAGACCAAGAATGAGTGGCGCCGACGAACCGCTTATTCGTTCGATGAGGTGCTGCCGTAGATTCAGAAAGTACGGATCCAGATACTTCAGCTCGCGATCGATCCCTTCGTGCATGCTTTCACGCCTTCTGTCGCCCGACCCCTTGATATGGAAAACGAGAAGGCTTGATGGAAAAAGGGGAGCCAGAATCTGATGGTGGCGTCGGCTGGCATAGCGTGCAAATTGGCCGGACGGCGGTCCGTGCAGTCGTAGTGACAAACCTGGAATGATGCTTGTTCGCGATGGTGGGCGCACCAGGGCTCGAACCTGGGACCCGCTGATTAAGAGTCATGGGATTCCACTGGGGGATCAGTGCTCAATCCGACAAATAAGTCGCCGCTCTTCCATTGAAACCGCGATAAGTCTTCGCTTTGTCGGAATGGCATGCCTCGCAACGGGTCGCCGATACCGCGGATGCCGCTGTTTGCAACTGGTTAAGAAAGACGCGGAACCGTGGCATGCGCTTGGTGGCAATCGGACGCACGCTTCGCGGTCAAAGACGTGCTTCATTTGTGATGGTTGTACATACGGGCTTGCGATTCCGGCTTGTTCGCGACCCATATTCTCAATAGCGCATTGAAGCGATGGGGTGCCGACCGTCGGCGTTGGGCGCGCCCGCTGGTCGCGGACCGGGCTCTCGTACACCGAGCCGCAAGGCGTCTCGGTAGGGTAGGCGCGGGACACCTCGCAGAGGATATCCCTACGCCTCCCCCCAAACCGTACGGGCACTTTTCAATGCACACGGCTTTCCATACGCGCATGCTCTCGACCGGACACGGTTACACGGCATGACGGACACAGGACGATGGTCTTGCGCCGCCAACCGGACCGTTTCCAAACCGTCAGCGATCCGCTTCGCAGGTCTCCTATGCGGCGGAGGTGATGCATCTCAAATGGCCCTTTCGTCTCGCCGCACGCTTCGCATCTGCGAGCGTTGAGGCGATCGATCAGATCATTTGGGCTTTTGACCCACCACGCACCTGCCGTGACGTTGTCGACCACAGGACTCGTCCAGTAGGTTTGGGTCAGATGCTTCAGTCTCCACAGCTTGATGCTACGAAGCTTTCCACGGACCACGGATTTGACCTCGTAGTCCGTACCATTCCACAGACGTGCCATGGTTCTCGCTCTCGTCGTCCGATGTCGCATCGCCAGCGTCTTCACAAGGCTGCGGAACACAACAAGCTCCAACAGTCCCAAGGCGCTCTTGAAGTCATCAGCAAACGAATGGTAGTTCGCAAAACCACGGAACTCTGAGTTATAGGCGAGGACGGTTGCGACATCGCTGGTGACCAAGAACTGCTCGCGAGGACGGCCAGTTTTTCTGGCGAGATCGCCATAGCCGTGTCGCTTGCAGAACGCGGTAACCTCCTTCCGCGGCACTCGCAAGCTGACATTCCCGGTGGTCGGCCGGCGTACCACGCGCCATGTCCGTCCATCCGGTCCCGTGCGGTTGGATTTGCGTCCAGCCCCGTAGGATGTGTATGTCGAGATGCGATAACTGAGGAAGGTCACTCCCTTTGAAGCGGCATAGACCCCGCTTTTCTCGGGCGACACGGTGAGCTTCAATCTCTGCGTCAGGAATTGTTCGACGCAAGCCATGATCTCACACGCTTCTCGCATGTTCCCGATTACGCCGATGAGGAAGTCGTCAGCGTAGCGGCAGTAGCGGAGCCTTTTGAAGTTGGGGTCCATCGGATCGACGGAGGGCACTTTCCGTCTCTCCTTATTAATGGCTTTGATCTCCGCGAGTGCCGCGTCGATCTCGGCCCGATCCGCGCCGCTGGCGCGGAGCCGTTCAATTTTCCGGCGGAGACTGAGGACGCGCCGTTCCAGCGCCGCATAGCGCGGGAATGGACGTCGGTCGCGGCCTTTGTCGAAGCCCGTCTTCATCGTCTGCATGTGCTGGTCCAGCTCGTGCAGATAGATGTTGGCGAGCAGGGGCGAGACAACACCGCCCTGTGGCGTGCCACTGTAAGTGCGTCCGTAGACCCAATCTTCCATGTAACCTGCTTTGAGCATTCCTTCGATCAGAGCGATGAACCTATCGTCATCGATCCGCTTCTTCAGAAGCCCAAGCAGAATGTCATGGTCGATGTTGTCGAAGAACCCACGCACATCCACTTCGACCAGCCACTTGCAGCCCGTCCAGGTCTTCTTGATGGACTTGAGTGCGGTATGACAGGATCGTCTCGGGCGGAACCCATGCGACTCATCGAGGAACACGGGTTCGTAGATCGCTTCGAGCAGAATCCTGACCGCCTCCTGCACGAGCCGGTCTTCCACCGTTGGGATACCCAGCGGTCGTGTTTTGCCGTTGTCCTTTGGGATATAGACCCGCCGGACTGGCCGGAAGCGATAAGTGCCATCGGCTACGCGCCTGGCGATGTCAGCGAGCTTCGCCAGCGACATGCCGTCGAAGGTCTTGCCATCTACACCGGGCGTCAGGGCTCCCTTGTTGCGGGAGACCTTTTCGTAGGCCCACTCGAAGAGATGCGGAGATCTCATCAAGCGGTGAAGGCCATTTACGCGCTTACCCGACCGCGACAAAGTCGGCAGTGATTCAATTCTTCTCTGGATGGTAGCGGCCTGCATCAGCAGAACCTCTCCGTCGAAGAATCTCTTCTACGCATACTGCAAATACCGTTATTAGCGGCATCGTCCTTCCCCCGATCGGAGGCGCTTTCGGTCCGGTCACCCGGCCTTATACGCATGATCGTCCACCTCGCGGTGGCTGTCCTGGCCATTACGCCGGGCATTTGGGTACTATGACGGCTCCGTCGCCATACAGGTCTTTGAAAGAGCCTGCTGCAGGCGATCCCGTAGTTGCGTGTGTAGGAAGTTGCGGTGTGTTTAGGTGTCCCATTCGTCTCCTTGACCCACGGATGGTGGTCGTCCCACGCAGACTGGTGGCAGATCGCACTGGCCGGTGCGATCTGCCCCGCGTGGCATAGCGTGTCAGCCGCGTTCGCTACGGCCAGCCCTTTGGCAACTGGAAACTGGGATTCAGGCAATACAGCTTTCACCATGCACACCTTACTCTGTGCTCTCCACCGGACTGCGGCGCCCGATTTCGAGACGTTTCCCGGCATGCTTTGGTCCCGTTCTCCTTTCGGAGTCTCAGTCGTTTCCGACACCGGTAAGCCGGGCAAGTAAGAGCCATAACCAGCAGGCTCCATTCTTTCGAACACTCCCTTCTTCTCCACGCCTCAACGGCGCACGCCATCCGGCTTCGATCCCTCGCGCAATCATGAGTCGCTCGCCGGAGGCACTCGCCTTCGGTGCCCGCCGTCATTTCATTCCGGCGTCGCTATCACTGCCCCTCTGCGGGTGCCTTGTTAACCGGTCTCGCGACTGCAGTCGGTCCCGCGTCCCGCCGCGTTCCCGCGTCGGCGCGATGCTGACGCTCCTGCGGCTGCCTCTTTCTCCGGCCGGCGCTTCGCTACGGCGTTCTCGCAGGTCACGGGCGCCAAGGCTTCATACGATGAGCGGCTATCGTGACAGGTTTGCGCTTTTGGGACCCGATCATGCTTGTCTTGGACGTTTTTGGTCCATTATTAGAGCATATACCATTATATGGAACGTTTATGGACAGTTTCTTGACATTCCCTAGGAATGATCTATAAATAAGTCATAATGCTTATTATGGTCTGTTTATGGATCGGGTGGAATGTCGAAAATCCAGCGCCCTATTTCTCCCTACGCCGCCGACGCCGTGGTTCTTCTTGGCCAACTCATTCGCAAGGCGCGTATCGAACGCAAGCTTAAGGCCGTCGATGTGACCGACCGGGTAGGGATTTCGCGCGGTCTTCTGCGACGCATCGAGACGGGCGATCCCGGATGCACGATCGGTGTGGCCTTCGAGGTCGCGGCACTTGTCGGTGTGCGACTATTCGATACGGATCAGGCGGCATTGACCAAGGCCGTCGAAACCAATCGCGAACTGATGACGCTGCTGCCGAAATCGGTTCGCAGTTCACGTGTCGAGGTCGCCGATGATTTCTGACGCCAAATACACCCAGGCCTTTGTCTGGGTATGGCTTCCTGATCAAACAGAGCCTGTCGTCGCCGGCCTTCTATCGGCGAGCGGCAGGCGACTCGTATTCAACTACGGGCGAAGCTACCTCGCGCGCAAGAACGCTATCCCGCTCTATGAACCAGAATTGCCACTGCGGAGCGGAATCTTGTCGCTGACGGCAGGGTTGAGCATGCCGAACTGTATTCGCGATGCGGCTCCTGACGCTTGGGGGCGCCGGATCATTATTAATCGAAAATTCGGAGCGCAAGGCAACAATGTCGATCCGGGCAATGTCGATGAGCTCACCTTTCTGCTGGAATCCGGCTCAGACCGCATCGGCGCTTTGGATTTTCAGGTATCTTCTGCGGCGTACGCGGCTCGGGAAGGAGTTGAGGTCCCTCTCCACGAACTCCAGAATGCCGCTGCGCTGGTCGAAAAGGGAGTTCCGCTCACGGAAGAACTCGACCGAGCCCTTCTCCATGGTAGCTCGATCGGAGGTGCCCGCCCCAAGGCGATGATTACGTCGGGCAACCGGAAATTTATTGCGAAGTTCTCATCGCAGAACGATCTCTATAGCGTGGTCAAGGCCGAATACATCGCCATGCGTCTCGCCTCTGAAGTCGGCCTGACTGCGGCGCCGGTTAGACTTGAGCGTGCGGCGGGAAGGGACATCCTTCTTATTGAACGCTTTGATCGCCTGAAAATGGAAGACGGCTGGAGCCGTAAATCCATGGTGTCCGCCCTCACGCTGCTTGAGCTCGATGAACTCATGGCGCGCTATGCCAGCTATGAGCAACTCGCGACGGTCATTCGTCACCGATTTCAGGCGCCGAGGGAGACCCTCAAAGAACTCTTCGCACGAATGCTGTTCAACATTCTCTGTGGAAATACCGATGACCATGCGCGCAATCACGCGGCTTTCTGGAATGGCAAGGAACTGTCTCTGACCCCCGCATATGACATCTGTCCGCAAAATCGGACAGGTGGCGAAGCCACCCAAGCTATGCTGATCATGGGCCAAGAGCGTGCGAGCCAAATCGCGCTGTGGCTGAAAGCGGCGCCGCTGTTTCTGATGAGCAATGCTGAGGCAATCCTACTTGCAACCAAACAAGTCAAGATGATCGTGCAGCGCTGGTCCGCCGTATGCGACGAGGCAAAGCTCAGCAAAGTAGATCGGAACTTCCTCTGGCGCCGACAGTTCTTGAACCCGTACGCCTTCCTGGAAGCACCGGAAGCCTTGACGAAGCTGATCGATTAAAAGCTGATCTCGCTGCTTCAAGTGCTTCACTGCTGCCCGACCAGATTGTTCCGTCGGCGCTCGCTTCCGCGTGTGCAGTATGCATACCTAATGCGGCCAGCGACTTCGTTCAGGTGTCGGCCGGCCACCTTCGAGTCAAATCACGGAAAGTAGCGCCGCGTTCGTTGCACCTCGTTTGGAATCGCGCCGACCGTACGACACGCCGACTACACCGGCTTGTGGCTCAAGAGACCGCGCAAGGGCAACCGCGCGGTCGTGAGGGCGGCATGCGCTGCATCCAGAGTGGCCGATTCCTGGCCTCATAGGATCGACTCCGCTCCCGATGGTGAGGAAGCCGCTGCCTGAGGATCCGTCGAATGCTTCGGCCTCCTGTGGCCGCGGCGCGTCAGAGAGTGAGAGGAGGGCAGTCGAATTTCGCGGCGGGTTGGAGGTCGAGAGAGAGGCTCTCGGCCGCCCGCTGCGGAGAATTCGAGATGGCAAGCGCCGTTCAGAAGATCAAGCTCAGTCCGTCCCGTGATATTCCCTTCAACAAGCCGGTGTTGAGCCATTCCAACGTCCGCCGCGTCGAGGCCGGCATCTCGATTGCGCAACTGGCCAAGGGCATCGCGAACCGCACCTTATTGCAAAGCCTCAGTGTTCGCGCTGTCGTCGATACCGATGGTCTGCGAACCGGCATGTTCGAAGTGCCCGCTGGAGGTCGGCGGTACCGTGCTCTAGAATTCCTGGTGAAGCAGAAGCGGATGGCGAAGACCCAACCGGGGCCCTGCGTGGTCAGGAATGACGGCGTTGCCGAGGATGGCTCCCTCGCCGAAAAGGACCAGCGTATCGGCCTACATCCGCTCGACCAGTTCCGCGCGTTCCAGACCCGCCGTGATGGCGGCATGAGCGAAGAGGAGATTGCCGCCCGACATTTCGTGACGCCGGCAATCGTCAAGCAGCGCCTGCGCCTGGCGCGCTATCCGCTCTCACATATCTCCGATCGCACGGGGGTGTAAGATGCCGTGCGATGCAACGGAGCTGGCAGATCGTCTGGCGCGCGAGGCCGAGGCGGTGTGCCGTCACTATCTTTCCAATGGGCGACGGGTAGGAAGCTACTGGCAGGTTGGTGATGTCAGGAACACGGCCGGTCGGTCGATGTTCGTACGCCTGTCAGGCGTGTCCGGTAAACGCGTCGTCGGCAAATGGACCGATGCTGCCACCGGCGAGCATGGCGATTTGCTCGACATCATTCGAGAAAGTTGCGGCCTCGTCGATTTCCGCGAGGTCGCAGCCGAAGCACGACGGTTCCTCAGGCTTCCGCGACCTGAGCCGGATTCGAAGCGCCAGCCACGTGCGTCAGCAACCGGCTCGCCGGAATCGGCACGGCGGCTATTCGCGATCTCGCATCCGATCAAGGGCACGATAGTAGAGACTTATCTGCATGCCCGCGGCATCACTGTCCTTCCCGGCAACGAAAGCCTTCGATTCAATCCGCGCTGCTACTATCGTCCGCGCCCTTCTGAACCGTCCGAGACCTACCCCGCGATGATCGCGGCGGTGACCGATCTCGACGGTCGGATCACCGGCGTGCATCGCACCTACCTCAATCCTGAAGGGTTCGACCGTTCGGCCAACGGCAAAGCGCCGATCGACTCACCACGACGCGCGATGGGCCATCTTCTTGGTCACGCCGTCCGCTTCGGTATCGCGGATGACGTCATGGCGGCTGGGGAGGGGATCGAAACCATATTGTCGCTCCGTTGCATCTTGCCGGCCATGCCGATGGTCGCCGCACTGTCGGCGGCTCATCTGGCAGCCATCCTTTTCGCCGTGGGTCTGCGCCGTCTTTACATCGTTCGCGACCGCGATTCTGCCGGGGATGGAGCGCTGGAAAGATTGGCCGCACGTGCTCGCACGAACGGGATCGAAGCGATACCTCTGTCGCCGCGCTGCGAGGACTTCAACGAGGATCTCCGGAAATTTGGCAAGGATGCGCTTCGGGAGTCCCTGCGGCTGCAACTTGCTCCGGAAGATGTGGCGCGCTTCGTGAAGCGGTGAGACGCCGCCAGAGAAAGGTGCGCGTCGCTTTCCGGGTTCGCTCGACCGGGCCCGCGAGCGTTTCGCCGAGTGTGTCGGAGAGGCCGCAGCCCTGGCCTTCTGAGAGGGCGACCCTGCGGCAAGCGAACCGGCCACGCAATGGTGGCGGCCGGCTATTTTCCGTCGCGTCCTTACTGACGCTTTACATCGCGATACAAAATAGCCGGCCGCCACCATCCTTCGCTCCGCTTCGGCCGCTTCGCCCAGCTCAGCGGTGCAGGTCCGGTCCGCCCGCCGCCTTTCGTCGCCACGAAGGCCGCGATGGTCGCGGCCGATCCGACAAAGGAACACGCCATGACGACCAATCGCGACGAACAGGACTACGATCCTGCGCTCACAACATCCCCGACCGATCACGTTCTCACCGAACTCCAGCTTCATGGCTATCGCCCCTTCCAGGACGAAGCCGATCCGAGACCGCTGCCGGAGGCGCGCACCATTGCCAACGCCGTCGCCGATATCTTCGACGCCCTGATCGCGACACTCGGAGAGACCCGCCTCGAACCCGATCTCGAAAACCTCCTGTGGTCGAGCGTGAATATCTTCCACCGCGCCACTGAGCGGATCGAACGCGAGCTCGATGGCAATGAAATAGCGCAGAAGCGGAGCCAGAAGGATCAGGACGGTTCGGAAATCCGCTCGGTCGAGTTGGAACGCCTGATCGCAGAGGGCATGACTCTGATCGAACGTCGCAACGCCATAGAGTTCTTCCGCGATGAGGCCGCCGGGCAATTCGAACGCCACACCGGATCAGCCTGGCGACCACGCTCGGGATCTTTGATAAGTCACGGCACGCTGACCTCGGCTATGATTGATAGCCGCGACTTTCTCGCCGCCAAGCGTCGCATTGCGCTCGAGCCGCTGACGCCCGCAGGCACGAAGATCGCCTTTACCGGAGGACTCGATTGCAACGATCATCGCCTGATCTGGAACACTCTCGACAAGGTCCGTGCCAAATATCCTGACATGGTCCTCCTGCACGGCGGCTCGCCAACGGGGGCCGAGCGCATCGCTGCCCGATGGGCAGATCACCGCAAGGTAACACAGATCGCTTTCAAGCCGGACTGGACCCGACACGCCAAGGCCGCGCCCTTCAAGCGTAACGATCAGATGCTCGACGTCTTGCCCGTTGGGGTCATGGTATTCCCTGGTACCGGTATCCAGGACAATCTCGCCGACAAGGCGCGTAAGCTCGGCATCCCTGTCTGGAAGTTCGGGAATGGCGGCGCGTGAGCGCCGCCATTCCCGACAAAGGTACATTTCCGCCCGGGCCAGATGCGCAGCGAAAATTCAACGCAGCGAATCTGCGCTGTCGGCAAATCGCTACTCTCGTCACCCCGACGGCGCGGCCATACTGGGCGCGCCGTGGTGGTGGCGTAACCCGCGAGATATCTGTCACGGGACCATCACCATGATCATCATCATTGGTATTCGTCTCAATATCGCCGGGTTCGGTGCCGTCTGTGGGCACTGTTTGCACTGGCAATCTATGCGTTGCCGTTCTTTGTCTGCATGACCACCGGGATCTACGCGTATCGAATCGGAAAAGGCCCCAGTTGGTGCCGGCCGCCAGAAGAGCGTGCATCAGGTAATATTCAATCTTAGCGTGTGTTGCCGTTAGCCTTTGAGCCCTGGCTACCCCGAAACTGTCTGACGCTGAGCCAGATAATCCTCTTTCTTATCAGTGGCTTACTAATCTGGAGGCCCAAGCTTGAAATAACTGCCAATTGGCAGTATATTGTCTGCCAAATGACGGAAGCGTTCCGATGAATCAGGCAGCTATTAGATCGGTGATAGACCCAGGGATGACGCAATCAGCGCCGAATCTCTCGGATGCTTCCACACGTGAACGACTGACGCCGTCTGCGGTCGACGGCATGGTTCGTCTGACCGAAATCTGGCGTCTAACAGGGCCCGAGGTCTGCGCGCTGCTCGGCGACGTGTCGGAACGAACTTGGTTCCGCATGAAAAAAGGTGAGTGGTCTGGCACGCTATCGCAGGACACGCTGACCAGGATCAGTGCACTTGTCGGCATCTTCAAAGGCCTCCGTTTGCTATTTTCCGAGCCGTTGTCGGACGAATGGGTGCGGCTACCCAACAAGGGACCGCTCTATGGCGGCCGACGTCCACTTGATACGATGATAGAAGGCGGCATTCCGAAGATGCTGGAAGTGCGTCGACATATTGACGCACTGCGTGGCGGGTTATGAATGTCCCAGCTACCAACGTTCAACCTGACACAGCGCGACACCGTGCGGCTGATCTCAACCGGTCGGCTCAAAGACCCGGTGTTGCTTCCGCTTGCTGCCAATCACGGTGCGCTTGAAGATCTGGCAGCGCTCGAGAGTGCTACAAACGGCCGCTTGGTCGCGCAGGAGACAGGGCTTCCGCAGCTCGATCCGCGCGAACTCGTGTTTGGCCGGGCCGGATTTACGTTCATCAACGCTGCATTCACGCATACGCGCCCAGGTGGCAATCGTTTCAATGACGACGACCGAGGTGCCTGGTATTGCGCCTTCGATGCCGATACTGCGATTGGCGAGGTCTCCTATCACCTGACGCGCGAGCTTGAGGCCGTTGGGCGCTTCGAAAATGTCACCGACTACGCCGAACTCATTGCCGATTTTTTCGGCTCGTTTCACGATTTGCGTGGCGTAGACGTCGAACTCGACCCGGTCCTGAATAAGGACCCCGCAATTGCCTATCCTGCAGGCCAGACCCTGGCTCGACACTTGCGTATCGATCATTCGAGTAACGGAATTATCTATCCCTCGGTTCGCCACGCTGGAGGCACCTGTCTCGCCTGCTTTCGTCCCGACCTTGTCCAGAATCTGCGGCAAGGCGGCATTTGGCGTCTTGAATGGCAGGGTGCGCCGCAGCCGGTCATAACTCGCCAAGGTCAATAGGGCGCCTTGCTTGGCCCGAGGCTCGTCAGCCGCGGCTCTGTCCTGCCTCTTGGCGCTGGCGTGAGAGTGGCACCGGGTATGCGAACATCGCAATGGCTGCGGACGGCGAAGCTTGGTATCCGGGAGAGAGCGTGATCGGCATTAGGACGAGCGCAAGCACTGGTTTGTTCGCGACATTGATCGTTCTCGCTTCAAGCGCGGTCGCGTTACCCAGCGAATTGACGGGGCGGGCCAGCATCCTCGACGGCGACACGCTGGAAATTCACGGTACTCGCGTTCGCCTCTGGGGAATCGACGCGCCGGAAAGCACTCAGCTCTGCCGCGGTTCCGACAGCAATCTGTATCGATGTGGTGCAAAGGCCGCGAGCGATCTTGACGCCTTCATCGCGCGGCGACCGGTGAATTGTGAGCCCGTTTCCCATGATCAATACGGACGAACGGTGGCAAAATGTTTCGTCAGTCGCATCGACCTCGGAGAGTGGCTGGTTCGGAATGGCCTCGCGCTCGATTGGCCCCAATATTCGAGGGGGCAATACGGTGCCGCGCAGCACGCTGCCGAGCACGCCGGACGCGGGATATGGGCGGGCAGCTATGTCGCACCTTGGCTCTATCGCGCATGCATCCGGCTGGGCGGTCGCCCGGCTAGCTGCTCGGATGGCTCGAATGCGCATCCGTGACCAACATTCTGCATGCCGGCAGCGATTCGCGTTGGATCTTCGCTTTCGCAAGTGTGGCCGCACGCTGGCCTGCTCCGGGCGACTCAGATTAAGCAGTCGTCATTGATCGACCAACGAGCCAAAGGAACAAAATGGTCGTAGCCACTCGTGAACTGCCAGCTTCTGGTTATGCGCTCGAAGTTGACGGCCGATTCAAGGCCGAATTTGCGACCAGAGACGGCGCGCGCGCCGGAGCGGAAGAGCTGAAAAAGCGCTTTCCCATGCTTCAGGTCAGGATCTACGACGCTTTGACCAGAGCCAGAGAGGACGTCCAGCTTCCGCGGGCTTGAATTTTACTTAGATATTTTTTTGCGCGTACGGCTGTCGCCGCAGCGGGCTTTCGTGAATCGAGCCGCATGGCGTCCCGGCCATCCGGCTCGATCCCTCGCGCCCGAATAATGTGTCGCTCGCCGGAGGCACTCGCTCGCGTGCCCCGCCGTCATTGCATGCCGGCGTCGCTATCACTGTCCCGCGTTCGGGTGCCTTCTTAACCGGTCTCGCGACTGCAGTCGGTCCCGCGTCCCGCCAAGTGGCGGCGCTATGCTGACGCTCCTACGGCTGCCTTTGTCGTTCGAACTTCCGCCTAGTGGTCTTGCTTGCATTGGCACGACAATTCGCATCCTTGCGGAAGTGAACCAAGGGGCGCCGCCCCTCGCGCTCGATGATCCGCAAGGCGGCGGCGACTATTCGCAGGCCGCAGAGTGAGGATCGAGCCGGGGCCGCGCGAGCGGCCCCGGCGAGTTCCAAAATTTCGGCCCCGCGCCTGACCGGCGCGCGGCCGCTTCTTTTCGCGCACAGCGGCGATCGCCGCATGAAAACCCACCATGATCGAGACCTCGATCACTCTGATCTACACCATCTGCGGCGGACCAAGGGACGTTGGTGTCGTGCTCGTCGATCAGCAGCAAGCGAAGAGGCCGGACGCTTTGATCGCGTGCTGACTGGAGCATTGTGATCACTATCTGGCGGATCACTCCGGCCGCTCCCCCCGGCACGCGGGAATGCGATGAGGGGGCGTTAGCGTTTGCCGGGATGCGTCTTCCTTGCCGTGGACGCGCCGCCGTCAGCATGTGTCCGATAGATCCAGCTGTTTCCTTGTGCTGCGTCGGTGTCGGCCGCCATGGTTGTCTCCGTTCAGTTCGTTCATGGCTCGCGTCCAACGCAACCTCGAATGGGCTGATCAGGCCCGAGGGACGGCCAAGGCCTCGATCGCCTTCCCGCAACGGCTGCGCCTGCTTTTTTCCCCTGCCGCGAAGGGGCGGCATTCGTCGCGGGAAAACAAAAAAGCAGGCTATCGCCGTCCTCCGCTGGCGCTGCGGGCCTGAAGGCTGCGGGCCGATCGCTCCCCGGGCCAAGGATCGCCATCGAGGCCGCGATGGGCGCGGCCCGAGCAACAAACGGAGACTACCATGGCTACCATCGGCACCTTCACCGCTTCGCACAACGGCTACATCGGCTCGATCAAGACGCTGACGCTGAACATCAAGACCAGGTTCGCCGCAACCGAGAAGGAAAACGACAAGGCGCCCGACTACCGCATCTTCGCCGGTGTCACTGAGTTCGGCGCCGCCTGGAAGAAGACCGCCCGCGACAGCGATCGCGAATACCTCTCGGTCAAGCTCGACGATCCGAGCTTCCCGGCCCCGATCTACGCCTCGCTGGTGAAGGTCGAGGGCGACGAGGGCTTCACCCTGATCTGGTCCCGCCGCAACGGCGACTGATCTCCCAGGACCATCGGCCCCGCCTCCTCGGAGGCGGGGCTTTTTGCTTTTCTTGCGCGGCTTTACAGGAAGAAGAGCATTTTCTTTTTGAAGAGATTGCTAAGGGCTCCGCCCTCGCGCCGGCAAGGGTGAAGCACGCCATGCGTGCCGGCCGGACGGGTTTCCCCGGTCTTCCGCGCAAAGGATCTTCATGACGACGACGTCGTCAGGCGCGTGCAGACGCGCGCTTCCGCGCGCCCTTGTCAGGCGGGTGATCCCCCTCCGCGTCCAGCCGCCCTTGCCCTTGCTACCCCAGGTCTCGCCGACGGGCAGGGTTGCAGCGCAGCGCTGCGCTTCAACCTCAGCCCATAGGAGAACGACCATGAACATGATGACTCAGCCTCAGAACGATCAACCACATTCCGGCGGCTTTCGCGTTGATGTGTCGCGAGGCCAAAGGAATAGCCGCGTGTCGTCCGAATGGTTCTCGCGGCCGGACGACGAGCGGTATTTGAACCTGCCGGACCTCTATAAGGCGGTGCGAGGCCGGGCCGAGCGGGCGCAGACGCGAACAGTGGAAAGCCGGGCGATCCGGGTGGAGGCGAACCGGGAGAATTCCGAGCGGCTGGCGCTGATGGTGCCGGGACGTGACGAACCGGTGGCGCCGACCCATTGGAGCTTCGGCCAATTGTGTACGCTCGTCGGTGCGCCGACATCCTATCTGCGGCAGCTTCCCGCAGCCCTATCGGCCATCAACCTGCAACACGGCTTGTTGTCACATCGCGCCGAGCTCGTGAAGACGCTGGAAGCCGATAACGGACGGGTCGAACTTCGCGCCGTGACCGGGCCGGACTATGGCCGCATCTGGGACCACGAACTAGTCGCCGCCGTCATGAAGATCGCGGGCAACGGCACGGGCGACACCCGGTGGAAAGTTCCAGGCGTGATGGACTGGGCGACCATGACCCACAATCCCTTTGTGGACGTGACCAAGGACACCACGACGCTCTACGCCAGCGATCGCGACGTGTTTCTGTTTCTGGTCGACGACACCAACCCGATCGAGGCGGGGCGCCTGTCGGATGGATCGCCGGATTTGTATTTCCGGGGATTTTATTGCTGGAACAGCGAAGTCGGCAGCAAGACGCTGGGCATTGCCAGCTTCTATCTCCGCGCCGTCTGCATGAACCGCAATCTCTGGGGCGTGGAGAATTTCGAGGAAATCACAATCCGCCATTCGAAATTCGCAGGTCAGCGCTTCGCGCATGAGGCAGCGCCCGCGCTGACAAGCTTCGCCAACTCGTCACCGGCCCCTTTCATTGCCGGGATCAAGGCCGCGCGGGAGCGGATTGTTGCCCGCACGGACGAGGACCGAGAGACCTTCCTCCGCAAGAGCGGGTTTTCCAAGTCCGAGACGTCGAAAATCATCGAGACCGTCTTGGGCGAAGAACACCGCAAACCCGAAAGCATCTTCGATTTCGTGCAGGGCATTACCGCGTTTGCCCGCGGTAAGGCTCATCAGGATGCGCGTCTGGAACTGGAAGGAAAAGCAAAGCGCTTGATGGAGCGCGCAATCTGACACCGTGAGCCGCGCAATCGGGAACGGTTGCGCGGCTTGCCAGACGACCTGATGCGCCGCCGCCGATCCGGCAAGCCGGATCGGCGGCGGTGACGCGTGTCCGCGTCCAGGGCTCGCCGGCCTACGGCCGGCTCGCGGAAGGCGCGCTTATTTGGCGCGACCTCTCTTTGCAGTCCGCCTTAGGAATTCGTCAGGCTCGACGTTGAGCTTGTCGGCAAGGCGACCAATGACCTTTATGCTGACGTAGTACACGCCCTTTTCAAGCTGGCTCAGATAGCTCCGGCTTATCTCAGCTTCCCAAGCAAGTTCGTCTTGAGACCATCCCCTCGCGTTGCGTAGACGACGCAAATTGGTGGCGAATGTCTCCCGCAAATCCATGCGGTGCAAGGTCGCCGCTTGCTCAGTATATTGCACCTCGATATACTTAACAAAGTGCGGTTACACGAACCGTCACTAGAGCAAATTCCGCGAAGCGTAACACCATGCAGACGCCGCCACGTGATCCAGATGTTGCCGATCTAGCTCCAAGGGATCCGGCGTTGACGTCCTATGACGAACAGCATGTCGTCACGTACATTCGCCTTCTGCAGGCCGACAGCGAAGGCGCGGACTGGCGGGAAGTCGCTCGTGTGGTCTTGCATATCGATCCGGATCGCGAGCCGGACCGCGCGCGGAATGCATTCCAGAGCCATCTTTCGCGCGCTAAGTGGATGACCGAACAGGGACGTCTCTTGCGCGGCACTGGATCAAATTAGAAGAAGTTCATCGGCCGAGTCGTCGATTTTGGAATCTTCTTCTCCTGCCGGCGCGTGGTCACCTGAGAGCACCACGTGGTGCCAAATTAGGGTCTTCCTACGACTCCGTCGTTCGTAATTATTGCGACGCAATCCTTGTTAGTTGCGTGCAATGGGGCGGAAGCAATGCCTGAGTTCGACTGGCGGTCGCCGGAATCCTACAAGAGTCTTCAGGATGCAGAGATAACCGACATCGCCTGGGAATGTCTTCGTCGTAACGCGGACTACCGACGCGATTACGAGGCGACGATCGCCAGCAGCCCAGATGGCGAAGTGACACCGGAGTTCAGGAGGAGGTGGGGCATCTGCTTTCGCCCATGACCCACTGAGGTCCTTCACAGAACAGAGTATCTTTTGGGCGCCCGAGGTTCTGCCGACCGTCGTGCCGGTCGCAGTGACCGCGTCACCGCGCAGCGCTGCCGCAGCGTCTCAGCCGTTACTCGATCTCGCGGCTGGCCAGGTTCGCCGTGCAAGCGACGGCTGGCACGCGGTGCTTCGTTTTGGTGCGGTTGAACACCGCGTCTGGTTGCGAGAGCCGCCGGCTGTCGGCGCTCGCTATATTGCCGAACTGCCGTTCGACGGCGATTTCGAGGAACGCGCCTATGCTGCACGACGGCTGTGGCGCGCGATGAACGGGCGCACGGCAGGGCCTGCGTTCCGTGATCTCTCAAAACAAAGGCGCGAACGCCTGAGCGAGGCTATTCGCGCGCTCGATGCACAAAGTGCCGGCAGTACATATCGCGCCATCGCCGAAGCGGTGTTCGGCAAGAAGCGCATCCCAGATCGTGCCTGGAAAACCCACGACCTGCGCAATCGGACCATCCGTCTGGTGCAGCGTGGCCTCGCGCTGGTGCGCGGCGGCTATCGTCAGCTCCTGCGGCCCAGGCGCCGGGACAGATAGCACCATCCGCTTGGGGGTATCGAAAATCGACCCCTTGATCTTCGGCATCCCCCTCCGAAGCCGCGCTTCTCCATGATGACCGCACTCACTCCGGCGCCCCCATCATCAGTGCGCTGTCACCCTGGAGCTTTCCAATGTCCGATCCGTTGGCCGGTCTACCCCCGCGCTTCCTGCGCACACCGGAAGCCGCGCGTTATCTCGGCCTCTCCGGTCGCACGCTCGAGAAGCACCGCACCTACGGCACTGGACCGACATATCGCAAGATTGGCGGCCGTGTCGTCTATGCGCTGGACGATTTGAAAGCCTGGGCTGATCTCGGCGCCAAAACGTCGACATCCGATCCCGGCAAAGGGACTGTGCTGCCGGCCAAGAAGCGCCCGTATGCGGGGCAGGAACGTCGCTGATCGCCGCGTGAGAGTAGTGACCATGCGGCGCAAGCCCAATTCCGAGCGCGACCAGCTTGAGCTCTTTCGGCACTGCCCGGCGATCTCGCGCCCACGCCGTTCCAGAGACTTCGCAGGCGCGATCTCATCTCTAATGCGGGGGGACAGCCCTTGAATCAACGCGTGCTAGCGGGGACCGCAATCGTCGTGCCATCAGGGATCGGATCCCCCCGGTATCGAGGACCGGAATCGGGCTTAAGGCCTTGGTTCCCTGCACTTTGCTGCCGCCGCAACCAGAAGTCCTTCGTGTTTCCTCTAACGGACGCCGCAAACCGCGTTGGGCCCGACCAGCGCCAGCGCCTCACTAATCGTGCTGACGTTCACAATCCAGGCTCGCTACCGCACCTGTTCCTCAACGAATACCGGACACACGATCCTTACCTCCCGAACCGAGCGGTCTCTGCATGAACGATCTTACGCTAGTCGAGATTCTGTGGCTCGAGAAGCGCATCGAAAACCGCATTCGATTCGGTCGCATCGCTGAAGAAAAGAAAATCGATCGTCATCGCCGCATCCTGTCATTTGCACCGGGCAGCGTCTTTGCCTTCGTCCGTTGGACATCCAGCGACTTTGGAACCGCTATTTCGCGGATCGACATCTTGCGTGCGGTCGCTCCAGGACAGCGTTGCTCGACCGTGCCGTATGTGAAGCCCGGCGGCGAAATTCTGCTGCGGCTCTCCGGCTGGCCGAAGGTCGAGCGCGTGCTGCAGATTGTTGAAGCGATCGAGGCGCTCGGCATCGATCCGGCCGATGTCGCGCCCGATCATTGGCATCATATTCACAACCGCCTCTCCGTGAATGAGGACCCCCGTCCGTATACGAAGGCGCGACATCAGGCCTGGCTCCACCGGCAGAGGGCCACGCGATGACGGGCAGCCTGATGATCATGACCGCCGTGGGTGGCGCTGCTGCCGCGCTTGTCACGACCATGATCATGGAGCCAAGTCCGCTCTACATCTGGAATGCATCCGCCAGCGTTCCAATCGGCCTCTATCGTTTGCAGCCCGCGGAAAATCTCGCAGTCACGGAACTGGTTGCCGTTCAGCCGCCGAAGCCGCTTGCGATCTTTCTCGATTCGAATGGCTATCTGCCTATCGGCGCCCCAATGCTCAAACGCGTGCTGGCGCTGCCGGGGCAGACGGTCTGCAGAGCCGGGGGCACGATTTCGGTCGACGGCATTGCGGTGGGCGGGGCCAAGGATCGCGACGGGCGCAGTCGGCCGTTACCCCAATGGGAGGGGTGCCGCGTGGTCGGTGAAGGCCAGCTTTTTCTCATGAACTGGCAGTCCGGCGAGTCGCTGGACGGCCGCTACTTCGGATTTCTGCCTGCGCTTGCTGTGATCGGCCGTGCGCTTCCGGTGTGGACCTGGGAGGAGTGACCGTGCTTGATCGGCGCTTCCGATCCTCCATTCCTCTGTTCGATCGAGTGCGGGACCATTCCTCCGTCCCGACCAACAATTGGCCGTGCCGTCGCGCGCAGCGGCGGTCCAGGACGGCCGAACGGCCGGCGCGAAGCAGCTTCACCTTGGACGGTCGCGAGCACGGTGGCACGCTCATCGTCTGTCGGGATTGCGCTTCATGTGTGGTGGTAGCGCTCGTGTTTGCAGTTCTCTTGCTCGCATCGGCAGCAAATGAGCTGAATCGCCTTCTGTCGAAGTTCTTCGCAATCTCAGCGGTGGTGATTACGAGCAGGGGCAGATCAACCGATCAACCGTAAGCGTCCGGCGGCTGCACATCGGGCAGCTCGTGATATCAGCCGTCAGTTTCCAGATTCGCTGGCGCCCCGTGACGGACATTCGGTTTGCATTCGAAACGCTGCAACACGATCATGACGCTAAGACTTTCGGGTTTGCTACTAAAGGAACCCTCGCTCACGCAGCCAAGAGTTCGTGGAGGAGTGCGACAATGCCGTGCTGATGGCATACGGGCGATGCCTTCGGCCCGCGCTCTACTCGTCGCTTCGCTCCTCACCGAGCCACCCTACGGGTGTCTCGGCCCTTCGGGTAACGATCGCTATCGCAAACGCTCGCAAAACAGTGGGGGCTTCGCAAGTCAACTGCCAAGTCGCGGCCGCTCTTTCGCAACAGATCGGCCACCAGCCGACGTGTTCGGTCAGGCGCTATTGGATGATCCCTCCGCAATGACCCGAACGATCAACCGCGCATGGCAAGGGAAAAGCGCCGCCTTCGGTTCAGTGCATATGGTTGATGGCGTTGAGGTTCTGCGGCGCGACGAGTTTGGTCATGCCATCGCTCCACTCAGAAGCCTCAAAGAAATCAATGCGCCGAGAGCCGTCGGCCTTCGAAAACGCGGTGAGACGTCATGAGTCAGCGCGACAATGAGTTTCGTATCCGTCCGGGTCGCATTCGCGATAGTGGGCATGGTCTCTCGCGTCCGAAGAGCTTTGTCGGTCAGGTCATGCGCGCCGCAAAGAAGGCTGGCCATGTCGGCCACAGCTTTGGACGTGGCAAGGGCGGTGCCAGCCGATCCCGCTTTGGTCGGGGCCGGCGTGCTGCGCTCTCCCTGTCGCAGCGATCGACCTCACGACGTGTGGTGATGAAGGCGCGCGTGGTCCGTCATCAGGGCACCCGCTTTCGCTCGGCGCCCCTCGCCAAGCACATCACCTATTTGAAGCGAGACGGCGTGACGCGGGACGGAGCGGAAGCCCGGATGTTCGACGTGTCGTCGGACGCGGCGGACGAACGCGCCTTCGCCGAGCGCTGCAGGGATGACCGGCATCATTTTCGCTTCATCATTTCTCCGGAGGACGCTGCCGAGCTCGGCGATCTCCGCGCCTTCACCCGTGAGCTGATGACCGATGTCAGCCGGGATCTCGGAACGAAATTGGATTGGATCGCGGTCGATCATTGGAATACCGACAATCCGCACGTTCATGTCCTGATCCGGGGACGTTCCGAGGATGGTCAGGACCTGGTCATCAGCCGGGATTACATCAGCCGTGGTTTTCGGGATCGTGCTGCCGAGCGCGTTACCCTTGAGCTTGGACCACGCAGCGAGCAGGAAATCCGCTCGGCCCTGGAAAGGGAGGTCGAGGTCGAACGTTGGACAAGCCTCGATCGGGCGCTGCGCGTTGCCGCCGACGAAGGTGCCGGCGTGGCGGACCTTCGCCCCAGTGCATCTGGCGAAGACCCCGAACTCCGCCGCCTGATGCTCGGACGGGCGGCCAGACTGGAACGTCTCGGTCTTGCCGAGCAGATCGCACCCGGTTGCTGGACCCTCAAGCCCGGCATCGAGGACAAGCTGCGTGATCTCGCGATTCGTGGCGACATCATCAAAACAATGCATCGGGCGATGAGCGGTTTTCACCGCGAGCCCGACGTTTCAGGCTTTGCCCTGCACGGTGACGAGCCGGTCGATACCGTACTCGGGCGCCTCGTCGAGCGCGGGCTACAGGATGAGCTGAAAGGGTCGGCCTACGCAATCGTCGAAGGCGTCGATGGACGAACGCACCATATCAGGTTTATCGATATCGAAATGACCGGCGACGCTACGCCCGGCGCGATCGTGGAGGCGCGGACACATGAGGATGCACAGGGGCGCAAGCATCTCACGCTCGCCACGCGGTCGGATCTCAGTATTGAGGCCCAGGTCACGGCGCAGGGAGCGACCTGGATCGACCGACAGTTGATTGGCAGAGGTTCGGAGATCAGCAGCGCTGGATTTGGCATCGCAGCACGAGATGCGATGGAACGCCGGATAGATCATCTCGCAGGCGAAGGACTTGCGCGGCGGCAGGGGCAGCGGGTCATCTTCGCTCGCGATCTGCTCGACACCTTGAGGCAAAGAGAACTTGATGCAGCTACCGCGCGGCTTTCAGCCGAGACAGGGTTGCCGCATCGCCCCTGTTCTGAGGGAGAGCATGTGGCTGGCATCTATCGTCGACGCCTTGTGCTGGCGTCGGGCCGGTTCGCCATGATTGACGACGGCGTTGGCTTGCAGCTGGTGCCGTGGCGACCGGCATTGGAGCGGCATCTTGGTCGAGAGGTATCAGGCGTCGCAATCGGAGGGGAACGGGTGACCTGGAGCTTTGAGAGGAAAATCGGTCTCGGTATTTGATCGCAACCGTGCCAGACCTTCGCGCTGATCCGCGACACACTTCGATTCATCATCGCTTCAGGTCCCATATCGGCTTGATCAGTCTTTGTGCGCGAGTCTATCCAAACGTACGACAACTGCGGTTGAGCGGTTGCCTAAAGACGCGATGCCTCGTTTTGTGGTCCCGTTCCTGGCGGCCAAGGTACTTCGGCAGCCAATCATCGGATGCGTAACGCAAGCGCAAGGCCCTTCATGAAACCCAGAATAGGCGCTTACCTATCGGAACAAATGGCCGCGCGGTTGACGGCAGCGGCCAAACGCGCCGGCACAAGCAAGTCGGCACTCGTTGAGGCGGCCCTCGCTCAGTTCCTCGGTGCCGACGATAACACCGACGGCCTCCCGCTAGACCTTCGCATTTCGCGTATGAGCCGCCAACTCGAAGAGCTCGACCGCGGCCTTAGAATTGTAAATGAGACCGTTGCACTTCAGGCGCGCTTCCATCTCGCCATAACACCGGTGCTGCCCGCAGCGGAGCAACGCGCGGCCTGTGTCCTTGGATCCGAGCGCTTCGACGAATTCGCCGCGCAAGTCAGGCGCCGCGTTCAGTCAGGAACGTCGCTCATGCAGGAGACGATGGATCGGCTCGGCACTCCGATACACGACCCTCGGACGATTTCTCTCGCAGGCGCAGCGCCGCAGCCATGCTCCCCAGCTCAAAAGCCTGCTGTCCGCATGTCAGTTGGTGATAAAGCAAGGTCATCCGCTGCCGTGCGGGAGGGCGGCAGCCTTCTCAGCTTTCCAGGCAAGGCAGGAATACCCTTGCAACAGACCGCATGCTAGGCGGCAATCTGTCGACGCACCGAGACCGCCTCGATCGGATGACCTTAAGACCGCTGGTCGCAATATCGGAGGCCCAACGAAAAATTGGCGTCTGATTCTGTGCGTGTTCTTGCCGTTTGTTGCTGCTTACTACCTTTCATTTCTGTTCCGGACCATCAACGCGACGGTCGCTGGACCCCTGACGGCGGAATTTGGCCTTAGCGCCGGCGATCTTGGCCTGCTGACGTCCGTCTATTACCTGACCTTCGCGGTCGCTCAGATTCCGATCGGCACGTTGTTGGACCGGTATGGTCCCGGGCGGGTTCAGGGTGGCGTAATGGTTGCCGCGGCTCTGGGAGCGGCGTTACTTGCTGTCTCGGACAATTTTTGGCTGCTTCTCGGTGGTCGAGCACTGATCGGCCTTGGTGTCGCTGCATCGTTGACGGCGGGCTTAAAAGCCCTCGTGCTCTGGTTTCCCAGCGAACGTATCCCACTACTTAACGGTATGATGACGATGCTGGGAGCATTGGGGGCCGTGGCGGCAACTTTGCCTGCGGAATTCCTGCTGGTTTCGGTAGGCTGGCGAGGGCTGTTTGAATTGCTCGCCATTGGCTCGGCCGTATGCGCGCTCATCATCTATGTTGTCGTGCCAAGGACGCCGACGGCCATATCGGTGGCAGGCAAGCCAACGACCAGTCTAAAGATGATTTACGCCGATCCACGCTTCTGGCGCCTGGCCCCACTTTCGGCGACCTGTATTGGGACCGCCTGGGCGCTGCAGGGACTATGGGCGGCGCCATGGCTCAGCGATGTCGAGCGACTCGACCGGCCGGTATTGCTCTGGCATCTGCTGATCATGGCAGTTGCATTGAGCTTGGGCGCACTTCTGTGGGGTGTCGCGGTCGATCGGTTGCGCCGGCACGCTGTCGCACCGCGGACGCTGTTGAGCCTCGTCGCCACGATGCTCATCTTGGCCCAGTTGGTATTGATCCTGCGATTGCCGCTCCCGTCGTATGTGCCGTGGATCTTCGTGGCAGCGGCCGGTGCTGGTACTGTCGTGAGCTACGCGACCATGGCCGATTATTTCCGAAGCGAACTCGCGGGCAGGGCCAATGCAGCGCTGAATCTCTTCCATGTCGGTGGTGCGTTTGTCGTGCAATATATGACAGGCTTGGTGGTTCAGTTTTGGACGCCTATAGATGGGCACTATCCTGAGATCGCTTACCAGACCGCGTTTGCTTGCAACATCGGTCTTCAGCTCGCAGCTGCAGTCTGGTTTGCTCTAACCGGGGTCCAGACGCGCTTGCGAAGGGTGGTTAGCAGCGTGCGTGTAGCCGTGCAGCAAAACTTGAGCATCCCGCGAACCGGATGAAAGCGTCACCCATCGGTACGAAGGTATCGCTGAGTGGATGTGGCTCCAGAAGCGCCGGTACGCATCCAGATAGAGCATTAACCGTTCGTCATGGGTCTTGGCAGCGAGAACGCGGTCCTGCCAATCGTCGGCATAGACCTGATCGCCGACCAGCAGCGCGAAGCGGACTTTTTTTTTGCTCTCGCTGGAGATGATCTGTGGAATGTCTGCCCAGACGGCGTGGCCGTCGAATCCGTCCTCATGCGAAACAGTTGGAGTGTGACAGGCTCATCATCAGGAAATCGATCTGACCGTCATCGTTCTCGGGGAGTGTACGGAAGCAGAGTTCTTTCTCGGCCAGACCCTGGAGGCGAGCGGGATCGCGCACGCCACGTTCGTCCATAGCTTGTAGAAGTAGCGGGTGTCAGGCGTGAGGCCCTGGACCCGCAATCCGTCCAGAGTCGGTCCTTGGTGAAGGTGAGCTTGGCCTTGGCTGTCGAAGCCGCATCAACGTCAGAGGCGTAGAGGCTCACATAGATTTCATCGCTGTCGCCTTCGAGATGCAGCCAGAAATGCTGGTTGGGGTGACAAAGCCTAGGAAGGGTCCAAGTAGGGTAGGCTTGGTCGATGTCTCAGCTGGGGTGATATCAGTGGCCATCGTCCCCTCGACGCCTGTGCCGGAAAATTGCAAATAAGGGTTTTAATGGAACGTTCACTGTGTGTTCCGCGAGTCAGGCGCTCTGGGGAGGGGCCGCCATTGAGCTATAAATGATACCCTATAACTCATAATACCTGACATTGGTGAGCTATAGAGGGAGGGGCCTATAGCTCATGACTTGGAACTGGAAACAGCCCGGTTGGCCTAATTTTTCCTATGATTCGAAGGCCTTGGAGTCTCTGGAACCGCAATTCCTAGTCCAGGCAGGGGAATTCGTCGGGACCTGCAAACATATGGGGGCGGACGATCAGGAGACCCTCAAGATTGAGCTGATTAGCGAGGAAGCGGTCAAGACTTCGGAGATCGAGGGCGAGATTCTCAACCGCGACAGCGTGCAGTCGTCCTTGCGCCACCAGCTCGGCCTCGGGCCAGCCAGACCCGGTATCGATCCAGCGGAGCGCGGCATCTCGGAGATGATGGTCGATCTCTATCGCAATTTCGGCCCCGCGCTCGATGATGCGACGATGTTCGCATGGCACAAGATGCTGCTGGCCGGCGACAAGAAGATCAGTGTTATCGGCGGTTACCGCACGCATGAAGATCCCATGCAGGTCGGTTCCGGACCAGACTACAAGCGCACGGTGCATTTCGACACGCCGCCATCATCGCGCATGCAGGCCGAGATGGCCCGCTTCAATGCCTGGTTTAACGACACGGCGCCCGGCGGCAAAAACCCGCTGCCGGCGCTGACCCGGGCCGGGATCGCGCATCTCTACTTCGTGTGCATCCATCCGTTTGAAGACGGCAATGGCCGCATCGGGCGTGCGCTTGCCGAAAAGTCGCTCGCACAGAATCTCAGCCAGCCCAGCCTGATCGCGCTCGCTTACACGATCGAGCGCAAGCGTAAGGACTATTACGCGGCGCTGGAGCGCAACAACAAGGAGCTGGAAATCACGGCCTGGCTCACATACTTCGCCAACACGATTCTTGAAGCGCAGCGCAACACTATCAAACGCGTTGATTTCTTCGTCATCAAGGCGAAATTCTACGAAACCTTCCGCGGTCAGTTCAACGAGCGCCAGGACCGGGTCATCGCCCGCATGTTCAAGGAGGGCATCGACGGATTCAAAGGAGGCCTTTCGGCAGAGAACTACATCTCGATCAGCAAGACCTCGCGCGCCACAGCCACGCGCGATCTGCAAGACCTCGTCGAAAAAGGCGCGCTCACCAAGACAGGCGAGCTGCGGCATACACGGTATTTTCTGAAGCTCGGCGACGCCGCCGGTGACTGAGAACGAAATCAGCGAAGTCATGCGCAGGACCGTTTTTGACTTTTGGCAGTCTGAGGACGATGCGGACGTCGGGTTAGCGAGCGACGATCGAATGATGGCCACCCGCCACTGAGAGGCTGATCTCGTCTTTCGCTTGGCGAACGGAACTGCTTCAATCTAGTAGCAATAGGTGCCGGACCTGCCGAAGTTTTCCTGCAGGAAAGCGAGGGGAATGGTTGTGAATGTCGAGGCCGGTCCAGATTCCGAAGGTGTTGAATTTGGCAGCGGTTGCCGACCCGATGCCGTGAAACTTCCCGACCAGCGTCTCGACGAAAGTCGGTCCCATGGCGAGATGACGTACTGCCCGTTGGGTTTGCGGTGATGGAAGCGAGCTTCGCCAGGAACTTGTTATAGGAGATGTTCGCCGAGCGGCTGTTGGAGACATGCCTAATAGCAGTGCCCTTCAGGCAGAAACGGCGGGAGGATATAATGAAGCAAACAAGCAACGTGGCTCGAGATTGTGCGATAGTTTGCCTGGCACTGGGGCCGTCTCTCCTGTTGCCATCTCGCCGGCACCTGTGGCCTGACCCGGAGAAATGTAATGTCAGCAACTTTCCGACCGGCCACCATGAAGGGGCCCGCTATTTTTCTGGCGCAGTTCATCGGCGATGCGCAGCCGTTTGACAGCTTCGATGCCATCTGCGGCTGGGCGGCTGGACTCGGTTACAAGGGCGTGCAGGTCCCGACCTCCGATCCACGCCTGATCGATCTCGACAAGGCCGCGGCCTCTCAGGCCTATTGCGATGAAATTGCCGGCGTGGCCGCGAGCCACGGTCTGGTGATCACGGAATTATCCACCCACTTGCAAGGGCAGCTCGTTGCGGTTCACCCGGCCTACAACGAATCCTTCGACGCTTTTGCACCCCCTGCAGTCAGGGGCAGGCCGAACGAACGTCAGATCTGGGCGGTAGATCAAATGATGAAGGCGGCACAGGCGTCTCGCCGTCTCGGCCTCACCGGCAGCGTGAGCTTCACCGGCGCGCTGGCCTGGCCGTTTCTTTATCCCTGGCCGCAGCGGCCGCCGGGCCTGATCGAGACGGCGTTCGACGAACTCGCGCGTCGCTGGCGCCCGATCCTCGATGCATATGAGGAAGCGGGCGTCGACATCTGCTATGAAATCCACCCGGGCGAGGACGTGTGTGACGGCATTACTTTCGAGATGTTCTACGAGCGCACCGGCAATCACCCGCGTTGCGCGATCAACTACGATCCGTCCCATTTCGTCCTGCAGCAATTGGATTATCTGACCTTCATCGACATTTACGCCGAGCGCATCCGCGCCTTCCACGTCAAGGACGCGGAGTTCAATCCGACTGGGCGGCAGGGCGTCTATTCGGGCTTCCAGCCCTGGATTAATCGCGCCGGGCGCTTTCGCTCGCTCGGCGACGGGCAGGTTGACTTCAAGGCAATCTTCTCGCGGCTGGCTGCCATCGGATTCGACCGCTGGGCGGTGCTGGAGTGGGAATGCTGTTTGAAGAACGCAGAGGACGGCGCGCGCGAAGGCGCCGCCTTTATCCGTGACCACATCATCCGCGTCACGGAACGAGCCTTCGACGACTTCGCCGGTGGCGCCAGCGACGAGACGCAGATCCGACGAACATTGGGCCTCATCTGAGCGCTGGAATAAATCGAAGGGAGCGCGCGACATGGCTGAGCCACGCATTCGACTTGGAATGGTTGGCGGCGGAGAAGGCGCCTTCATCGGCGCCGTCCACCGTATCGCCGCGCGCCTGGACGATCGTTACGCATTCGTCGCTGGCGCGCTTTCAGCCTCACGCGATAAGGCGATCCGATCGGCGGCGGCTATCGGCCTTGAGTCCGATCGATCCTATCCTGACTTTCGGACCATGGCGCGGGCCGAGGCCGCGCGAACTGACGGTATCGAAGCGGTTGCGATCGTCACTCCAAACCATATGCACGTACCTGTCGCCACCGCCTTCCTGGATGCCGGCGTTCATATTATTTGCGACAAGCCGCTGACGACAACCCTTGAGGAGGCGCGCCGCTTGCGCGACAAGGCGCGCGCGAGCGGACTGATATTTGCCGTCACTTATAACTATTCCGGTTATCCACTTGTCCGCCATGCACGCGCTATGGTTCAGGGCGGCGAACTCGGCGCGATCCGGATCGTGCAGGTCGAATACCCGCAGGATTGGTTGGCCGATCCGCTTGAGGCCGCGGGCCAGAAGCAGGCCGACTGGCGTACCGACCCAGCGCGCGCGGGTGCTGGCGGCTGCGTCGGCGACATCGGTACCCATGCATATCAGCTGGCGCACTTTGTCACCGGGATGATGCCTGAGCAGATTCTGGCCGAGGCGACCATCTTCGTGCCTGGCCGCCGTGTCGATGATAACGTGCAGATCCTGCTGCGTTACGGGAACGGGGCGCGGGGCGCATTATGGGCCAGCCAGGTTGCACCCGGAAACGATAACGGGCTGCGGTTACGGATCTTCGGCGAGAAGGGCGGTTTGGATTGGCGGCAGGAAGACCCGAACCTGCTCACCTGGTCGCCGCTCGGTGACGCACCACGATTGATTCGCCGCGGAACGGCGTCCATGAATGCCGCCGGTCAACGCGTCAATCGTATTCCACCTGGCCATCCTGAGGGATACCTGGAAGCGTTCGCGACGATCTATGCCGAAGTGGCCACAGCTATCGTGGCCAGTCGTACTGCTTCCCTCGCCAATCCGGGGCTGACTTTTCCAACCATTGAAGATGGCTTCGCCGGTGTTGCGATGGTGGACGCCGTCCTGCGCTCAAGCGCGGCCGGAGGAGTTTGGATGCCGGTTGAATTGTGAGAGCGCCGACGGACATCGTCGTCCTCGTTACTCCTGGTGCGGAGCCCACTCATCCAGCTCTTCCGAGGGATCTATATTGATCCCGAAGACGACGCCGACGCGACAGTCCTTCGGCACGCCGTTCGCATTGCCAAGTACCTCTACCCCCATGCGTACCTCTCGGCAGCAAGCGCCGCTTTGCTTGGGCCCTCGGCCATTCAAAGCCGTCGTGGCGCAGCCGGAAAGCTTCGAGGAAACGTTGACGAATAGAGGACACATCGACTCTGAGTTCGCCGATCCCGTCGGCGACAATGGCAGAAGCTGGGGAGGGATATGGAGGCGTCTGATTCTGGATAACTTCGAGGGCTCGGATGCGCACGTGCTCGAGTCAGAGTGGACGCTGCGAGGATGCGACGGCGCCATCGCCCCCGGCGCGTTGGCCAAACCTTTTGCCTGGCCTCCTCGAGCGATCTAGACCGCAAACTCACTGAATGACAGAACGCGTCGCCTCCATGTGCACGGCCCGAAGCGGGGAAGCACATCTCGCCGGCTCATGGAGGCAACGGCCACCGAGGATTTACCAATCCCAGGAGGCGTCGCGGTATCCGTCACTATAACCCGACGAATAGCCATGGCCGGAGTAATAGGGGGCTTCATAATAGCGATACACGTGGACCCGCCGAGGTGAACGATAGACGGGGACATAGGTAGGCTCGTCGTACACGTAGGCGGGTGCACGATGGGAGTTCGCGATGGCGGCGCCGGTGAGGGCTCCGACCGCGAGGCCGCCGATCACGCCCGCCGCAATTGCGCCATCACCGGCTTGTGCGGTCGATGGCGACAATGAGGTAGCGGCAATGAGAGCCGCGGCCGCGATCACGATCTGTCTTTTCATCTGGAGAGCTCCTTGCACAAGTTGTGGCTCGGAACGTAGGTTGGCTGCATTGCCTGAAGATTACGTCCGATGGCCAAGGCGGCGAGATGCTTGAAAGCAAGACCACCGGCCGAGCCGCTCTTCACTGTGAATCTGTAATGTACCGGTAATCTTGGTTGCTGATCGAGCTGGTGCGAACCCTCCACCTCGCGCTCCAATGATGGCTTTTGCCGCCTTGTGGCCGTCACACGAGCATGGATTGGCTTCGCTGGTAGAGGAGGTTACTGTGCCCACAATGGATCAGGCCAAAGCAATGGCCAGGCGACTGCGTTTTGCGCTTGCAGCCCGCAACATCGATGTGTCTGAGTTGATCGCGCTGGAACTGATCGCTGTCACATTCGGTCATGACGACTGGATCACAGCATCAGTCAAGATGGACGTCGAACCGCCTCGCGGTCTCGAATTCTTGCAGGCCGTCCCGATTCTACGCATCTTCGACGAGGCCAAGGCGCGCGCGTTCTACTGTGACTTTCTTGGTTTCGCGGTAGAGTTCGAGCATCGACTCGAGGCTCGTCGGCCGCTCTATATGGGCGTATCGCGAGCCGGCGTGAAGCTTCACGCTTATCGGCAAGAAGCTCGGCTTTGGCCGACCGAGGATCGAGCAAGATCCTGAGGGTGATGTCATGGAAGTCAGCGATCCTTTCGGCAACCGCATTCGCTTCTGGCAGGAACTCGCGCATTCCAAGCTCGAGCGGATCTGCGCTCTTTAGCGATTAACCACTGAGATGCTCAGGGCGAAAAACATCAGCATGACGGTCGTTCCACCGCCCGACTTATTCTCGATTGTGACGCCGTCGTTGTGAAGCGCCATGCCTGCGCGACGACAGCGAGCCCAAGTCCGGTGTGCCGTCGCCATCCTGTTGTCGGCGGACGACGGTCCGATCAGTGGCCATGATGCGGGCGCTCACATGCTCGTCCAAAAGACCGTTCGTGGGGCGGGCGCTGTAGGTTGCGATCTAGCAGTGGGCCTCAATTTGCTGAGCGCACCAATTGGGCGTAGGCACCATTGAGGGCGAGCAATTCGTTATGGTTACCCCGTTCAACCACGCACCCCTTGTCTATCACGATGATCTGATCGGCGTATCGGACGGTGGAGAGCCGGTGCGCGATGGTGATGATGGTGCGGTCCTTGGCTAGCACTGCAAGCGCCTCCGACATGGCCCGCTCGGTGGCCGTGTCGAGGGCGCTGGTCGCTTCGTCCATTAGCAGTACGCGGGGATTGCGCAGGATCGTGCGGGCCAGGGCGAGTCGCTGCTTTTCGCCACCCGAGAAACGATAGCCGCGTTCGCCCACCAGCGTGTTGTAGCCATCTGGGAGCGCCAATATGAGCTCGTGGATCTGGGCTACCCTGGCCGCAGCAACCAGTTCATCGTCCGTGACATCCGGCTTGGCGAAGCGAAGATTGTCGGCAATGCTTGCGTTGAATAAGTATGGCTCCTGGGTGACGACACCCAGCACCTCCGTCAGTGATTGAAAGCTCAGATCACGGACATCGACACCGTCATAGAGGATCGAGCCCGCATCAACATCGTAGAGTCGTGCCAGAAGATAGCCGAGCGTGGTCTTGCCAGATCCCGTGGCACCAACGATCGCCACGTGCGAGCCGGCGGAAATGTCGATCGATACGTCGGCGATCGTCGGCGGCCCGGATTTGTTATAGGAGAAGCAGACCTCATGGAGTCGCACCGCACCACGGATCTTTTTTTGGTCGAAAACGATAGGATCAGGGCGTTCCGTGATCTCGACCGGTCGGTCGAGATACTCGAAGATGCGCGCGAATAACGCGCGGGTCGTCCTGATCTGGACGCCCGATTGCAGAACTTCCTCCAGCGGCCAGAGAAGCTGCTCCTGCAGCGCGATCATGGCGACCAGGGTGCCGATGGTCACCGCGGCGCCCTGGCTCATCAGCCAGCCGCCGAGCAGCAAGGTGAGCGCCGGCAGTGCCTGAAGTACCAGATCGATCAGCGACCATTCCCACTGCCCGGCCGTGTGGGAGCGCACCTCGAGCGCTGCGACGCCTTCCGATGTGCGGGCGAACCGACGGGTCAGGTGATGGGTGCGACCCATCGTGCGCGCGAGAATGATGCCGGAAACCGAAAGCGATTCCTGCACGGCCGAGGACATATCCGCGATCCGTAGTTGCTGCTCGTAGGTGATCGTCTCGCGCATGCGCCCGACACGATGGCTGATCCATATCGCTATCGGCAGTACAAGGAAGGAAAAGAGCGCCAGCCGCCACTCCAGCGCTAGCATGGCGATGGTGGTCATCACCACAGTGCTGACATTGCGCGTCAGGTCGCCGGCGGTGTGAGTGACTAGTGCCTGCAGGCCGCCGATGTCGCTGGCGATGCGTGACTGGACCTCGCCTGTCCGCGTTGCGGTGAAAAACCCGAGTGAGAGCGACTGCAGATGCGCGTATACCCGCACCCGCAAGTCGTGCATGATCGCCTGACCGACCTTGGATGTAACCAGGGCCTGCAGCACGGTGATCGCAGCGCCCAGGCAAGCGATCGCGATGAGGCCACCAGCTAGCAGCGCCAGCAGGCGGAGGTCGCCGTGCGGCAATGCGTCATCGACGATCGCCCGCAACAGAAAAGGCGCAACGGTTCCCGCAATCGACGACGCGAGGATAAGAACAAGCACAGTGAGCACGTGGCCGACATAAGGCTTGAACAGACCGAGCACGCGGCGCGCGGAAACATGCGAAGCCGCCAACTCGTCATATGGGATATCCTCGCGTTCCATTGATCATTTCCATTGGAGCATACGAGAACGCCGGGCCCTGAGGCAGATGAGAATGGCCGTCACGAGAAGATGGCATCGCAACGCCGATCACGGTTCCGAACGCTCGGTCAAAAGGCTAAAAGCGCGAGTGCCCACAGGTCGATTATGACGAGTGCGACCGGGCACTGATGGCGGCCGTCCCTGCACGGTCGGGCGGGGCAGAAAGCATGATCAAGCCCGTCGCTGCCGCCAAGATGCTGTTGTTGCCTGACCGTTCCCCACAGAGCATGAGGCCTTCTGTCAACTCCGCCGTCCTGGCGGTGTTGGTGCTGACCGCACGCGGACGCGCTGACGTCGATCGAGATCGCTGTTCTGCGAAGGCGAGCGGTGCTGTGGATGGAGAAACATCACGAGTGACATTGCACTAATGGCAGCTAAGATGATGATCATTACAAGCGCGGAAACAGTCATTGCTTTGCTCCACTAGGTCCCTGCGCAGCAGAGGCGGGACTGCCAATCCCTGGTGACTTTGCCAGCAGGCTTGCCGGTGCGCAGTGACCAGGGCGATAGGTGTCGGATTACGAGGCGACCGTAAGCCTCATCGGTTGTACCTTCGATAACATGCACAAACTCGATCATCGTCACGCCGGTTCGAATCGACGCTGGCACAGGCGAGGCGATAATGAGGGCCACCATCGAAAGACACATGTGTCGTGCTAGGGCTGCCGCGTTACCGTAGTGTTACACGTTTAACCAGGGCCGGCCTGGGGCGAGCGGGCATGCGTACAGCGCTTTGCTATTTGCCGATCGTGGAATCCGATCCACGTTTCTATTCATGGCGAAGCGCCTCGATTGGATTGAGCGTTGCGGCGCGTCGCGCCGGGAAATATCCGAATCCGATGCCGAGGAACAGCGAAAATAGGAACGAGGCGAGATTGATCCAAGGATCGAATAGAAAGGGAATTGTCAAGATCGACGCGAGCAGGAGATTGCAGATCAGCGCAAACGTAATCCCGGCGACGCTGCCGAGACAGGCGAGGATCATTGCCTCGACGAGAAACTGGAGCAGGACATCACGCGGAACCGCACCGATCGCCATGCGAATGCCGATTTCGCGCGTTCGCTCAGTCACTGAGACCAGCATGACATTCATGATGCCGATGCCGCCAACCAGCAAGCTCACCGCCGCAACGGCTCCTAGCAATGCCGTCATCGCCTTGGAAACACCGGAAACCGCATCGATGATCTGCTTGGTGTCAGTGATCGAGAAATTGTCCGGTGTGCCGGTGGCCAGTCGTCGCCGCTCGCGCAACAAGGAGGTGAGCGAACTCTTGAGATCGGCAGTCAAATAGGTCGGGTCGACGGCGATCAAGATTGTCTGGACCTCGCGGTTTCCACTCAGCCGTCGTTGGACCGCTTTCAAAGGCAGCACGATTGTCGAGTCCCGATCGTCGCCAAAGCCGCTCTGTCCGCGAGCAGTGAGGACACCGACAACCTCGCAAACCAAGTCTTCCAGTTTGATTGGCTTTCCGAGCGGATCCTCGTCACGAAAGAAGCTGCGTCTGATTTCCGCGCCGATCAAACAGACCGTCTTGCCCAGTTCCTCCTCCTCGGGCGTGAAGCGGCGTCCGCTGGCGAGCGTACAACTCTGCGCGATCAAATATTCATCGGTAACGCCATCAACAGACACCCTTCGATTTATCCCGCTCCGAACAGCAACGACCGCGGTTCGGACCTGGGGTGCAACGGCACGGACTCCGCGGAGTTGGGAGCGAACGGCCTCCACATCCTGGATGTGAAAAGGCGGTGGATTTTCGGTGCCGCCCATTCGGAGGCGGCCCGGTTCGACGATCAGGAGATTAGCGCCGAGTTCAGAGACTTGCTTCACGATCTTGACAGTTGCACCGCGGCCCACCGTGACGATTACGATCACCGCTGCGACACCGATGATGATGCCGAGCACCGTTAGCAACGATCGCAGCAGATGGCGACGAATCTCCCGGATTGCCAGTACAACGCTGGCGCTCAGCACGAGCTCGACCTTGTGCTGCCGGCACGATCGATCCGATCAATCAGGCCATCCCGAACGTGAATTGTAATCTGCGCAAATGCAGCCATGTCTGCTTCATGCGTGACCATCACGATCGTAATTCCGCCAATTTGGTTCAACTCGCGCAACAGCATCATGATTTCTACGGACCGCTGGCTATCGAGATTCCCGGTTGGCTCATCCGCCAACAGCACTGCGGGCCCAGTCGCGATCGCACGCGCAATTGCGACACGTTGTTGCTGACCGCCGGACAACTCAGCAGGCGTGTGCTGCGCCCAGGGACCAAGTCCAACGCGCTCAAGCGCTTCCATGGCCGCCGCGCGGCGCCGGCGTCGATCGTCCCGCCGATAGACCAGCGGCAACTCGACATTCTCGATGGCGGTGGTGCGAGCGAGCAGGTTGAAGCCTTGAAACACGAAGCCGAGGTGTCGCCGCCGCAACAACGCTCTTTCGTCCTGACCCAAACGCTCGACCGCGACATCCTTAAACCGGAACGATCCGCTGGTGGGAACGTCCAGGCAGCCAAGAATGTTCATCAAAGTCGATTTTCCGGATCCTGAGGGTCCCATCACGGCTACAAATGAACCTGTCGCGATGTCGAGATCGACGCCGCGAAGCGCTCGGAAGGGGGCGTCTCCCGAGCCGTAGTTCTTCATGACATCTCGCAGACGGATGACCGGTGCTGTCATGTGCCGGAGGCCCGTCGACCAGTCACGACGTCAGTTCCGGCCGCGAGATCGCCTTCGAGAATTTCTGTCAGTCGTCCGTCCGTTGGGCCGATCTTTACTTTCACTTGCCTGAGGCGGCGATTGCCGTCCATCGTGTGCAAGATTCGCTGTTCGCCGTGCTTGGCCGCAGGACGTTCGTCCGCGAGCGGCTGCTCAGGCGCTGCATCATCGAACAGTGAACCGAGGAATCCGCCAGATGCCGGCAGTTCCGGCGTGGCCGCTGGCTTATAACGAAATGCTGCATTGGGAGCCAGCAGCACATCTGCCTTGTTGTTTATGACGATCGTTGCGAGCGCCGTCATGCCGGGACGAAGGCTGCCATCCGTGTTGCTAACGTTCAGAACGGCCGTATAGGTGACGACAGACGTCGGGGCCGCTGATGCGGCCGGCGTCGCTGCGGCGCCTTGCGTTGCTGAACTATTCGTCGTCTTTGGACCGAGATTGACGCTAACGATGGTCGCTGGAAAGCTACGATCGGGAAAGGCGTCAACGGCGAAAGTAGCCGCTTGCCCAGACTTCACTTGACCAACATCAGCTTCGTCGATGCTGACTTCAAGCTTCATGGCGGCAAGATCGCCAGCGATCGTGAACAGAACGGGTGTTTGGAATGACGCCGCAACCGTCTGGCCAGGTTCCGCCTGACGGCTCAGAACTACGCCATCGATTGGGGCCCGAATGGCAGCCTTTGCCCGGTCTGTTTCATCTGTCGACAACCGAGCACGCGCCTGAGAGACTTCCGCAGTGGCGGACACGAGTGCCGCTTTTGCGCGCGCGAACGCCGCCTCAGCCGTCTCCAACTCGGCTTTGGCGGGTGCCTTTCCACTCGACGATCGCCAGATCTCCTGCAAACGCGTCAAAGTCGCTCGCGTTTCGCCGATGGTTGCCGTTGCCGTTTCGACATTTGCCTCGGCGACGCGTAGGGCGGCCTGAGCTCGAACGACAGCATCATCGAGCTTCGAGGGGTCGAGCTCGGCAAGAAGCTGCCCTCTGGCGACGCGGTCATTATTCTCGACGAGGACACGACGGATGATTCCGGACAACTCCGTTCCAACATCAACCCGATTGGTGGGCGCGAGCTTTCCAGTCGCCAATACCGTAACCTTCAGCGGCCCACGCCGGATCGACTCCGTGACATAGCCGGGATCTGGAGACGACGCGAGCCACAGCGCAGCCATACCCCCCGCGGCGATCAAAAGCCCGGCACAGATTACAACCCAGCGCAACCAGCGAGAGGGCCGGTGACTAGCGAGAAGGGCCTCCTTGGACAACACTCCGCCTTCGCCTTCGACTTGGTCGGTTGCCGTGTCGAGACGTGGCGATTCGAGAAGCAGTTCCATGCCCTCCTGGGCTTTGTCTTCGGACTTCACTGAGTACATCTTTGGAGCCAACCTCACCGATCCCGCATCGTCGCTAATCTAGAAGCTGCGTTTGCCGCGCGCTCCTTTTGGACTAGCCATCATCCGGGTTGAATGAATCTCCGCTCAACCTTGCGCAAACATTACGGATTGCAAGATCTGCTGACGGTCATAAGTCTTGCGTTTACAAGCGAAATACTAGCCTTGACGCTGGGACCCCGCGCGGTAGCGCAGCTGAACCAACTCAGACATCTTCAATTCTGCGTTTAGTGAAGCTGGCTTTGAGAAGGGGTCAAAGGAGAGAATTTCAGAACGACAGTCGTCCCTCCGCCGACAGTGTCTTCGATCGTGACGAAGCCTTTGTGCAAGGCCATTACCTGCGCGACAATTGCAAGTCCAAGTCCGGTGCCATCGCCATCCTGCCGACGCCGGACGAAAGGCTGAAGCACCGCGGCCCTGTCCTCAGGTTTAATCCCTGGGCCATGATCGACGACGCGCACCGTCGCGGTTCGGTCCACCTCGATCAGGACCTGCTGACCTCGACGCGAGTATTGCAACGCGTTACGAACAATATTGGAGAGTGCGATACCAATGGCTTGGTCGGAGCCCTTGATTTTGACGATCTCCGCCGGGCTGGAGAACTCAATCTCGATATCGGAGTACAGAGCTGTTGGGCCGTGTTCGGCGGCGATGCGTTTCGTCAATTCTACAAGATCCACGTCGGCGGATTCCGCAGGACCCGATGAGAGCCGCGCCAACTGCAGCAGCATTGTTACGGTGGAGGAAAGCGACTGAAGATCCGCAACGAGCGCTGCTTTCAATGTCTTGTCATCGATATCTTCCAGGCGCGTCCGGACTCGCGCCAAGGGTGTCCGCAATTCGTGGGCAACATTGGATAAGAAACGGCGCTGCGCAGCAACCGTCGCATCGATCCGTTCCAGTGCGCGATTGAAAGCACTGACCATTGGAATCAGTTCCAAAGGGGCACCTTGCTCGGGCAGGCGAACTCCCTCGCCAGCGCCGTCGATCATCTCAGCGGCCGCCGCGGCGCGGCGTACGGGGCGCGCGATCAGCACCGGTACGATCACAAGTGCAGCGAGAACCGTGGTGATCAGGACGACAAGAATGGGAATGGTCATGAAAGACGTGTCTTTAATCGTACCTATCGCAATCTGTGTTCCGCTGTAAGCAACGCCGCCGACCTCAATCAAAACGTTGCCAGCGTCTGTCTGGGCGATCGACGCCGATCGAACCAGTTGCATCGACTCCCCGTGGACCTCGTATCCAGAAGACGAAGCCCTGTCCCCCTGATGGGCTAGGCCTGCCATTATGCGCTCGGGGACAGGTCCGTAGTGGAGGACGTTGTGGCCATCCGAGACAACGAACCAAAATCCTGGAAAGTCCCGCTTAAACTCTGAGACCGTTGGCGTGGGCTTCGCGGTCTGAGCGCGATGCTCGTTGATGACCAGCTCGCCTCGTTCATTCCGAGAAATTGCCGCCTTGATGGCCGTCGCAGCATCATACTGGGCGTAGCCGCCGTCGTCGCCGACGAGGCCAAGAAGCAAGACAGCAGTACATACCACTACGATCGTGATGACGACGCTCAAGAGCGTGGCCGTAATCAAAGTAATGGAGCGGCGAAACCCTCTCATCGCGTGTCGCTCAACAAGTACCCGAGCCCACGCAGAGGCTTGATTGCTGCCTTACATCCATTCTCGCGAAGCCGCCGGCGCAGGCGGGAGACATGAGCGTCGATGGCATTTGACTGAATTTCGTCGTCAAAACCATACGCCGCAGCTTCCAACGTTTCGCGCAAGACAACTTGTCCCGCCCGTCGCGCGAGCGCCTCCAGCAGGGCGAGTTCGCGCCTTGGAACGACAACGGGTTCACCGTCGATGTAAGCGGTTCTCAACGCCAGGTCGAACGTCAAATTGGCCACGGCGACTAGGCCTCCTTGATCGAGCTGAAGCCGCCGGACCACCGCCTTGGCGCGCGCGATGAGCTCGATCGGTTCGAAAGGCTTGACCAGGTAGTCGTCGGCGCCCGCGTCGAGCGCTCGGGCAATGTCGATCGGATCATCGAGCGCTGTCAAAACGAGTATGCCGGGACGAGGCTGCAGCCCTCGCAGCCGTGCAAGCAGCTCGACACCGTCACCATCCGGAAGCCGCCGATCGATCACAATCAAGTCAAATTGACGAACCGCGATAGCCGCCAAGGCCTCATCGAGGGTCGCGACCAGTTCGGCTCCGCCGATAGAGGTCGCGAGCGTTTTCCTCAACCAAGGCCCCAAGTGCCCGTCATCCTCGATGACCAACGATCGCAACTCGTTCTCCCACAATAGTACAGATGGTCGAAAGATGACCGTAACATTACAGTAGGATTACGACTGGCCCGTGCGCGGCGCAATGCGGGACTGCCGGCGACCCTCCGGGCAGCCATTAGACTTCGAACCCAACGCCTCCTTCCTTTCGTCCACCGCCCAGCAGCAAATTGGTTCCGGCGGCTAGATGGCGCTCGGCCGTCAGCCTGGTGGGGGCCGCCATAACCTGTCTGATCGTCTGACGTGTCGATGTCCGGTAGTTGGCTGGCAAAACGGAGTTGTTGGCCAAGACTAGCCCTGAGCGAAGGGCCGGTGGCCGGCCGTACGCATCGCGCTGCAGCTGCACCTGAGTTTGTCAAACATCGATCCGCAACTGTCCGTACTCATAAGAGGAACGCGCATTCGTGTGTTGACCTCGCGTTGCGAAATCCTCCCCAACCATTTTCCGACGTCTGGATTGCGAACGCAATACGCGAAACTAATGCCAGAACGTAATCTACCCGCAATGCTTTGCCCGCCAGTTCGGCGCCATCGCAACGGTCACAGCGCGACTCCGGGAGAGAATCGGAACGAATGCCTCAGTTCTTCACCTTCATTATTGGCTTCGTCCGACGAGTCGCGCGCTGGCGCAATCGCGCTCTGCAACTGCGGCGGGCTCCGCCGCCCATGCACCGATGAACAGCTGCAAACGTATCGCTGGCAAAGTGACGGCGGGACTGATGGAACGGGGCGCTCCGGTAGGAGCGACGACATCATCGGATCCTGGCAACCGCCGAAGGTATTGTGCTGGCTCCCTCGTTCTGGCCGCGGTCTGCACCCTGTCGCTCGTCGGTTGTGCGGTAGGTCCGGACTACGTCCCGCCGCAGCTCGAGGTTCCAGCGCATTGGAGCAATAGAAAGCATGCGCGGCCGACTGCGCCGACTCATCTGAAAGAATGGTGGCGGCGTTTGCGCGATCCAGTGTTGAACGCACTGATTGATGAAGCAGTCGCAGGCAATCTCAATGTCGCAACAGCGATGGCGCGTGTTCGAGAATCGCGCGCCAGCTACCGGCAAATCGTCGCCGGTCTGTTGCCGACGATCAGTGGCAGGGCCGCGGCGACCCGAAGCAGCACTGGTGACGTAGCCGTGAGTCCTCCTAACGTTCCCTCGCTGGAGGCCACGCCAGGCAACAGCGCGGGTGGCGTCGATCAGACTGGTAATTTTTTTCGGGTTGGCTTCGATGCAAGTTGGGAACTCGACCTGTTCGGGGCAAATCGGCGAAACGCAGAGGCCGCCTGGTATGGCATGGAAGCGGCCGAGAAGCAGCTTGATGCCGCCCTGTTGACCCTTATCGGCGACGTCGCCACGGCCTATGTGAACGCCCGCGGACATGAAGCCCGAATCGCGTTGGCGCGCAGGACCGCGCAGGCGCAACGCGAAACCGCCGCGCTGACCCAGACTAGGTTCGCGGCTGGGGCTGTCTCGGCCGTTGATCTGTCAAATGCGGAAGGCTTGGCGAGCAGCACCGAGGCGAATATTCCTGCGATCGAGATACTACACGCAAACGCTCTAAATCGGCTCGGGGTATTAATCGGGAGAGAGCCTGCGGCTGTCGTCGGCCTACTAAGAGGGGGCGCTCCAATCCCTTCGCCACGGCTGCCGATCGCGACTGGCGTACCAGCCGACATTCTGTCGTCCCGACCAGACGTCCGTCTTGCCGAGCGTCAACTTGCGGAGGCGACAGCGCGGATCGGCCAAGCGGAAGCTGCGCGATATCCGAACGTCAGCCTCACCGGAAACATTATCACGTCCGGAACGAAGATCGGCGATCTGGGTAAGAACTCGTCAATCGGCTGGTCGTTCGGTCCAACGTTGACCGTACCGATTTTCAATGCCGGCAGGTTGGCAGCCGCTGTGGATGTCGCCGGAGCGCGGCGAGACCAACAATTCCTCGCCTACCGAAGCATCGTGCTGACAGCGCTCGAAGAAGTAGAGAACGCAATTCTAGCGCTCGTGAAGGGCCGAATTAGAGGCGAAAAGCTGGCCGCGTCGGTTACATCATATCGTGAAGCAGCAACGCTGTCGCGATCGCTTTATCAAGGCGGCTCCGCGAGCTTCCTGAATGTTCTCGATGCTCAACGCTCGCTTTACGGAGCAGAGGAAGCTCTAATTCAAACCCGAATTGCCATCGCGACAGACTATATCGCGCTCCATAAGGCACTCGGCGGCGGCTGGGACGGTATGCTCGACGTTTCTCGCCCAGAAATCATCGATGGAAATACAGCACCGCACGTTCCCCTGCCGTGGAACGATTCTCGTCGCGATCTGCACGGCAGGGGCGGGGGAAGTTCGTCGAGTATTAACTATCGTGATGTCCGCGTCCACAACTCGCTTCCGCAGAGAGCTCCAACGCAGCCACGTACTTCCAGGCGTGCAGGATCAAGCTGAGTCACGGTGCTGGCGTAAGTCTGGCCGGAATCCGCGTTGTAAATGCGACCCGACCACGTATTTGCTTTAGCGGGACGCATATCCGCGAAGAGCTGAAGACCAATAATCGGACGCTTCTTCAAGGATGGATCTGGGTTCTTGTCATCCGTCTGAGGTTTACCTGTGGCGCCGTCGATCGGTTGCTTCAGCCAAACCACCCGACCACAGATAGCTTGCCCACACCGGCTCACATGTACCTTGGCATCGCCAGCCTGGGTCAGCCAAATACCGGCGGGATCGACAGTCGATCCAGCCAAGCTAACTGAGCTACTGCACGCAAAGACGAGGGCGGCAATGAAAGCAGACGTAGAAGTTAGTGATGAGCGAAGGCCATGTTGCATCGTTGGTAAACCTTGAGTGTGATGTGATCGATCCCGAACCTGTCCGTGCGCCGGTTTCTCGCATGGTCAAGCGGACTGGCTGACCATATGGTCTGATATTGCAATAGCCTTACGTATGCGGTTTGGCGGAAGCCGAACTCAGAGAGCCCGAACCAATCTAGGTCTCTCAAACGTTGAGGGCGTTTCGGATCCAGCCAAATGCCTGGTCGGAAGCAAAGTGCATCACGCTGATTGAGCCGATGTCCGCGACCATGTCAGAAAAGGCGCTGCTTGAATTGCGTTAGCGCTGCTCGCGAGCTCGAGCCGAACGGACGTGCAATAGCTGGAAGCGACCGAATGCCGCGGCTGAAGCGATCAGAGCCGATTGCACCAATCGTTTCTTCAAACTGGAAGCGCCTTCGCGGTGCGACATCGCGTCGGCTTTGTGGAAGGAACTTCTCAAGAGATTCGACTTTGCGCCCGCGACCCAACGGATGCGTGGTTCGCTGTGTGCGATAAGATCTCGCGCACAATTCGGTTCGCATCCTTCGATCTTGCGTTCATCCAAAGGGAATCGATCGCTGCTTGCCAGCACTCTGCTTCCGCGCCGCTCGATCTACAGCGTCGGGCCCTGACGAAGGTCCTGGATTGGTACCGAGCGGGCGCATTGGCCTGCAAGGCCTTGTCCTCCCGGCTCAAGTGGTGAAGTTATTGCGGTGCCTCGTCACCATCATGGCTTTCATTTTCACCATACTCAGTAGGCGCAGCAGGGTCTTGGCGGGGCTAGACGGGTTCTATCGGTTGGATGGCAGGAGTTTGGATCTTTGGATCCGAAGCGTCGGAATCGCCCTCGTTTTTCGTTGCAGGTTTCACTCCGGGCTTGATCTGCGCGGGCGCTGTTGCCGGCGCGGCGGAAGACTCTTTTTCATCGTTATCGCGTCCCGCTGGCGTTGCGCCGGGCGACTGTGGAACAGGCTGCGCCGTCGCGTCGGCATCGGCAGGTACAGAGCGGTCGGCAGCCGACCGAGGCGCCTCGGAAACCGCCCCGTCGACCTCAAGCGTCCGCAACGTTTCCGCATTTGGCTTCACGGTCTCGGCAAGTTCTGCTGCGTCCGGAGCATGCTCCATGCCGGTGGTGGCTGAGCGCTCTGGAATGTCCTGCGCCGCCGGCGTGACTTCAAATGCCGCTTCAGCAGCTCCGGTTTCCTGGACGAAGACGTCGATGTTTTGCGTCGTGTAGTTTTCGACCTGCTGATTGATCGTCACGTCGACGTTGACGACCGTAGCATCCGGCGCTTCGAAAGGAGCTTCGTAGTAGGTTGCCGGCAAGCTTTCATAATATGCATCATAGTAGCCATCCCAATAACCCTGATAATAGGCAAACTGTTCGCGGCAATCATGCAGGATCACATAGACATCCGGATAGTAGACGCGAGACACCACCTCATAACCGACGAACACGCCGTTGATGGCCGACAACGCCACCAAAGTCGAATGATATGTCTCTTCCGTAATCCGGCGTTGCTCCAATCGATCGATGCGGGCGTAGAGCGCGTCGAGATCGCGCGTTACGGCAGCGTTGCCGCGAACTTTGGTGCGTAGATTTTGGACCTCGCTTCGCAGGCGTGCAACGTTACTCCGAACTTCGGCGACCTGGGCGGGGTTGGCCTTCGCCTTAGATTGCGCCGGCCGCGCCAGCGCATAGCGGGCGGTGTAAGTCGCCCAGTTCGCCGACAGGGCCCGCATACCTTCCGCGGCACGCGGATCGGTGGTGCCAGCCATACGAAAGATACCATCGAGTCTACCGATTGCTTCGGCGGTCTTGCGTGTCGCCTCCGAAATCGCGCGCGGTTGCCGAGAGGCCAGCACCGACGTCAGCCGATCGATTTCGAGCGCTGCTTCTTTGGTTCCGTTGAGAACGATCGCGCCAGCATGCGATTTTGCCGTTTCTGGCGCCTTATAGGCGACAAGGACCGTCGCCAGAGCGCGGCGCATATTCACAAGCAGGATTTCGGCGTTCGCTTGGCGGTCCCTCGGCGCGGTTTGCGCGCGGCCCGCCATCGAGAGAACTGTAACGTCGGCCATCATCGCCACGATGAGACTAACAAGATGATGAAGCGGCTAGTCTTAGAGGTCATCGGGCACAGCTCCACTGTTTGCTGGTTCGCGACATTGCGCAGATGCGCGTTGTCGAGCAGTGAGGCGGTTGCGTCGTCTCTCGGGGTTACCGAAGTATTACAGATGTCGCTAAGCGCGCGGGGGGGGGACCGAGTGCGTCCGAACTGTCATCCCAAGAATTGCCGCAATTACATGTTCGGCGGCGCGATCTCGCGAAACCGAACGAGCTCTCGGCCCTTGGGGGAAGCTGAATGTAACGTTGCTGCAATCAATGAGAGTTAGCTCGGAGCAGCACCTTCGTGCGCCGCGTCCGAAGGCGTTAAGCGGCGCGGCCTTCAGCCTATGAAAAGCGGAATGGAGAGATTATGCGGAACCGAGCCCTTGGCTTACTCGCGATCGTCGGTGTTGCAGTCGCCGGACTGGAGGCGCCGTCAGCCGCACCGACGATGGGCCGCCAAGTGCAGGGGCTTGATGCTCCCATGGGGCTTGTCGTGGAAGTATCCGATAGCCGGTACTGCCAGCACTTGCGGAATGCATGCATGTACAAGGAAGAGCTCGGCGAAACCGGAGAGGGGAATTGCCGTCGATATCGTAGCGAGTGTGGCGGACGCACCTCGTACTGTGAGCGCTTACGCCATGCCTGCGTCTACAAGGAAGAACGCGGCGAGGTTGGAGAAGGAAATTGCCGCAGGTATCGCAGTGAATGCGGGAGTTGGTGGTGAGAAGGGGCGGATCGCACCGAGGGATCTGTGCTCGGAACATCCTTCTCATCGTTGTGGGAATCCCTGTTTGGCGACCCAGCAAATCTCCAGCGCAGGACTGAATAATCAATAAGGATACTCGCAACCGTACCGTCAGAGGAGGCTTGTATACTGCAAGAATTTATCATTCGGCCCCTCGCGACCGATCTTTGGCCGGCGCTGGAAGACCTGTTCGGTCAGAACGGAGCAAAAGGCGGATGCTGGTGCATATCGTAGCGCATTGGCAGTGCTTACCGAAGGCGACCGCCGGACCACAACAGGAAGGCGTTCAAAGGAGATGCCGACCAGGGACCAGCACGCGGCCTGCTCGCTTTCGATGGCGCTATGGCGGTGGGGGCTGCCAGATCGCACCACGCATCTCCCTTCCTTGGATTGACCGCACATGGCGGCTCATATGCACTGACGATGCCGCTATTTGGTCGATCTCGTGCTTCTACGTTCGCAATGGATGGCGCAAGCACGTGTCACGCCGCGCTGATCGCAGCTGCATTGGAAATGGCAAAACGGGCGCAAGCTCCCGCGGTCGAAGCCTATCCTATTGAGGCGAGCAAATCGCTGAGCACCTCGAGTACCGGTCATGTCTCGACATTCAAGCGTGCAGGATTCAAGCTGGTTGCCTCGCCAACTCTGGAACGACCGGTTATGCGGTACGATCTGAATGCGTGAGGCTGCATGCTGACGGCTGGATCGATTATTTGTGCTGTTCGAAATGTTCGACGCGCGATCGAGTTCTGAATGGTCCTGGTTACGGATGCCGGCAACCGCCGCAAATCGAGCGTTACCGAACTCAAAGCGCGGCATTCAACAAGAACTTAAAATCATACGGTGCGCGCATACGCAGCAGATCGTCCATGCCTTACGCAAAGGCCAATGTCGCGGTCGAGAGGGCGTCTGCTCACCTGCGTTCTAGCGTCAATCCAACTCCCGGGCCGAGTTCGGAATGGCGCTGCGCGTTGACTGGTGCGGCGTTACCATGAATACAACGACATTTCGTTTGATGCCTGGCAAACCGAACAGTTTCGATTGAAGCGCAAACTCGCGCTCGACGAGGTCTCCGGCTTGGATCGCCAGTCGCCTCATCGCATCGATGCAATCAACTTGGTCGCGAAAGCAAAGTGCCGCCCAGCCTCGCTCGACCGTTGTCTTGGGAGGCAATTGCAAATTGTACAGATGTGCGAAGGGCTGCCCCTAATGCGGATGATCGGGGCTGTAAAACGCAGTTGCCATCCCAAGGCTGTCATTGCCTCCGACGACTGGGAGTGAAGCTCCCGTCCGTTCGTGCCACTGGTGAGCAAGCTCGTTTGCTGCTTGATGATAGAAGCTTCGGCCTTCTTCATAACCATAGCTGTTGCGATAGAGGGCGTGGATCGGCGCCGCGATTACGACCGCTACAATGGCGATACCGGAAACGAGGACAATTGCATTTACCGTATAGAAGCGTTCTATCCGATAGCTCGTGCCGCACACGACGGGCACGATAAACAGAAACAATCCCTGCAATGCCCACAAGGACGGCAAGTCGGTACCCATGAGCAGCGAAGTGATAACGGGCAGCACAATCGTACCAATTGCGATGCAATAAAGGAGCTTGAGGCTTGAGTTCATCGCAGCGAAGTCTCGTGAGAAACGTCTTATCCGGTAACCGGCAATCGTTATCCAGGTTATGGCGGATACGCTCATTGCCGCTGCAAGCCCCATCACGAAGGAGATGGAATCGCGGGACGATGTCGATACGTCGGCGGTGGCATGCGTTAACGCATGATGGAAGGGCGCGGCACCTGTCGTGGCGAGCCAGTGAAGATGCGGCGATAGGGTAACCAGCCCGACGCCGGCGGAGATCCAAGGTGAGGCGGAAGCGAAATAGGCCCTCCCTAGCGGATGGGCAATCGCCGCAAGTGCATAGCTCGCGACGAGGAAGATTGAGTAGTATTTTCCCAACATCGCCAAGGCGGCCGTGAACCCCGCAGCAATCGCCCAGAGTGTCGCTCTCGTCTCAAAAGCGCGGAGAAAACAGTATGTGGCAAGGGGCCATATCGCCAACAGCACCGCGTTGGCATTAAAGCGTTGCGCGTGAAACTGGTAGGCGGGCGTCAGCATCAGCAGAAGCAGTACGAGCACTCGCTTGTCCCCATTCACAAATCGCTTTGAAATCAGGTCAACAAACCAAAGCGCCACGGCCGCATTGGTCATCGCCATCAGGTGCAACGACAAATCGGTCAGAGGAAAAATGGAAGTCCAAGTCCCGGTGACCCATCCCATCAGCGGCGGATGCTTGGGATAACCCCACGCGAAGTGTCGTCCAAGCGACCAGGTTTCCAGCACATCGGGATGCAGGCCGGCTCCAAGATAGCTGATCGACAGGTACGTCGTCCAAATTGCCACGAACAGGACGAGCAGAAATGGCACGGACCATCCCTCTTCAACTCCCTCGAGCCACCGGATGAAAGGGCGGCGCCACGGCGCCGGGCAGCGATCCGACCGTTTGGCCATGGCCGAAAACGAAAAATCCGGCGGCAAGTCGTTTAGTGGGAAGCGCGATTTGCCGAGAATTTGAATAACAATCGAGGCGAGCCGTGCTCCGATCGACCCAATATCGTTTTTGCGCCGTGCGCGGCGAGTCGGCGCGCACACAGATCCTGGCGAGTGGGCGGAATGAACATCCTTGCCCGACGTTTCGATCTCGATCATGTGCCGGCCCCAGCTATACGCCGGACAACCCTCGTCCCGGCAGCAAGATCGACAAGATGTTGGTGGGGACCATTACGATAGCCTGACACTCGCAGTCGGCAATCGTCACGGGCATCGTGCCCGCGAGCGACCAGCGTGTAAGCTCGGCATGCTTACAGCGGCTGATGATCCCGACGTAATACGACTGCAATCACGGCGGCGGAGAAACCACTCAAATGAGTGTCCATCGGAAGTTGAAGAGGATGGTAGAGCCGAGGCTATTCACGTTGACGGATGCCGGTTTCGACATCACGCAAACGAGCCGACCGATCTGGTCGTCACGAAGAGCAGGTCACTCTGAGCAGACTGGTGGACCTAGCAATCGCACTCTGGAGTGTCCACGATGAACGTCCCCCGCATGCTGGGTATGCACGTCGACCTGCTGCGTGAAGAAGTGTCGCGCGTCCGCATCATGCGGTTGGGTTTTGGTCGGGCCTGTATTTGCACCCAGCTTCGGCATTTGCTCTCGCTGATTGGCCCGACCGATGAAGTGGAACGTGTCGGAAGGAATGCGGTCACTGCAATCTACGAGCTGTTCGACGCACTGAGCCAAGATGACCTTCCCGGTTTGGAAGAAACTAGCCTTGTCCAGGAACGGCGAAAGCGCGCTCTTGATGCTGTCGGTGAACTGGAGCGTGTCCTTTGCTCTGCGATGCCCAGTGATGAGGCTCGGAGGCTGGGTCTTGATTGGCGGGCCGAAGAGACATTCGCGCATGGATCCGAACAAATGTGAGCCGTCTTCAAGCGGATCGGCGGATTGCGTGCAACCGTGAAGTCGGCATCCGGTTGCTTCGACCCGATCAGCAGTGTGAACAAAATTCTTGGACCCAACGCTAGCGCAGGTGAACACTCGTCAGGCATCTTAAGAGGCGCGCTGAATGTTATTTGATATCAAATAGTTAAAATAATGTAGCTCTTGCGCGCTGGCCGTAATCCTATTGTAACCTGCCAGTAATGATTGGAGCGCGGATGCAAATGATTCAGGAGACTGTGGTGCGAGTTTTGGTCGTGGAGGACGATCCGCAGCTGGGGCCGTGGCATCGGGATGCGCTCGCGACGGCTCTTGGCTCGTCCGATATGGTCACAACGCTGGACGAGGGCCGAGCCGCAGTGGCCGTGCGGAATTTCGAACTTGTCGTGATCGATCGGGGGCTTCCGGACGGCGATGGATTGGCGTTGCTGCCCGACCTGAGGCAACAGAAGCCGAGCCCGGCAACGCTTGTGTTGACTGCACTCGACGATCCGATCGATATCGCGCGCGCGCTCGATGAGGGCGCAGATGATTACATCGCCAAGCCGTTCGAACCGATCGAACTGGTTGCTAGGGCGAAGGCAGTGCTGCGACGTCTCTTTCTCGATAGGGGTGCAGTGGTTAGCATCGGAAATTTGAGTTACGACATCGTCAACCGCACGGTCAGCATCGATCAGAGTCCAATTGTGGTCCCGCGGCGCGAACTGGCGATCCTTGAGGCCATGGTTCGGCGCAGCGGACGCGTCGTTTTGCGCGAAACTCTTGAAGCAGCGACCTATGGGTTTGAGGACGAGATCCAATCGAACGCAATTGAGGCCCATGTCTCCCGGCTGCGCCGTCGCCTTCGCCAAGCCAATTGCAGGGTAGCCATCCGACCCGTCCGAGGTCTCGGATATCTGCTGAGTGGCGAATGATGATCTTGAAGTGTGGCAAAAAACTTAGACGTATTCACCGCTCGATCGCCGTTTTATCTGCGACTCTCATCGGAGTGGTCACCAGCATCATGCTGATCTGCGCTACCGCTCTGTTGATTCGATTTGGCGGTGACGATGACGGCACGTGGGGAGCTGCCGATGTGGCCGACGCATTGAAGGCGGCGGTTGCGCGAAACCCGGAAGGTCAGTTGATTGTCAAACGGACCCCGCGACTCGATCAGATTATCCGCGACTTCCCAACGTTCTGGTATGTCGTGTCCGACAAGAGTGCAGAGGTCAGTTATGGCCCAGTGCCGAAGTGGCGTCCCCAGAAGACGCCGATGTCGCAGCAAGGGACGAGTTTCATTGCCTATGCGATTGACGGGCAGACCAAAAATCTAAATCTCAAGAAGATGGCTGCCGTCAGAAATACGTCCGTAGGCGAGGTTTGGATCGAAACAGGAGGTGTCGCTTATACCGCAACGCAGCTTACGGTCGGAACGCTCACCGACGCGACGCTTGTCGCGTTCCCAGTATTGTTTGTCCTGGTTGCGACGGCATTCACAGCCTTGGTCTTCGTCCCGACACTCATTGCGCGTCCGGTCCGCGCTGTCGCAATAGCCGCCGAGAAGATCGATGGAGTGCCGAACGGTCGTCGGCTTCCGGAACAGGATGCTCCAGCCGAATTGTTGCCGCTGGTGAAGGCATTCAATCGAGCGCTGTCGCGCATTGACGTTGCTTCGAAGGCTCAACGAAATTTCTTGTCCAACGCGGCGCATGAACTCCGAACGCCGCTTACCAATGCGCGCACCACGCTTGAGCAAGTCCAGGATCCTGAGCTGCGCGCCAAACTGGTTGCCGAGAACCAGAAATTATCATCGATCGTCACCATGCTACTCCAGTTGGCGCGCATCTCCATTGAGTCCGCCGAGCTCACCGAAGTAGATCTCGTCGCGTTTGCACGAAGAGTTACGGCCGAGCACGTCCCGATGGCACTGAAGAGCGGGATCAATATTGGGTTCACCGAGCCGGGCTGCCCGGTCTGGATACGCGGGTCGGAGGCAGCTATCGCGATTGCGCTTTCGAACCTCATTCGGAATGCTGTGCGTCATGCAGGGGCCAGCGGTCCCATTCTCGTCAAAGTAGGGCCGTCTGGGCGTCTCAGTGTGATCGACTCTGGACCGGGTCTGCAACTCAGTCAGCCCGACCTTTTGCTCGAACCATTTAAGCGTGGAAACACGCGAGCCGAAGGCATGGGACTTGGGCTTTCGATTGTTTCCCAGGTGATGCTCACACACAACGGCAGTCTCTCTCTGTCAGACGCCGGGAGGCGGGACGACCGTCGAGCTGAATTTTCCCATTGCTTGCCGTCAGGCAAGTTTGCCTTCAGCCAACTCGGAGAAGGTCGTTCAGACCATGCCAGAAGCACGGACTAACGATCCAGTCTCGGCTGCTTGAGGAACTGGGTATGAGCGTCCAGGGTTGCATTAAAGTCCGAACGTTCGTATATTATTGGTCGCCAGTGAGGAACAAATTGTCCAGAACGCGCAAAATCACGACCGACGACATTCTCGATGCTGCCGAGCGGGTGGTTGTCCATCTCGGGGCGGCGGGGCTTTCGATCGATGCGGTCGCCCAAGAGGCCGGCGTGAGCAAATCGCGGGTCGTTTACGACCACGGGTCGAAGAGCGCGCTGTTGGAGGCCTTGATCGACCGCCGCGTGAAGGCGGAGCTTGAGCGCATCGATACGGCGGTGGCGGAAAGCGCCGGGACGCCGCATCCCGAACTGTTCGGCCGGATCGCGGTCGCCGAGCAGATTCCCGACGATCGGGACAAGGCGGTGGCGCTTGCGATCAGCGCCGCGATGTCGAGCGAGGCGAAGGTCCAGCAACAGATGCGCGACTGGACACTTATGGACCTCCGCGCGATGGCGAAGGGCGAGCGGCCCAAGGCGGCACTGATGGCCTACCTGGCGCTAACGGGCTTTTACTGCACCGAACTCTTCGGCTTCCACCAATGGGGCGCAGCCGAGCGATCCGAAATCCTCGCGGGCATCAGGGCGATCTATGCGTCCTATTCCGACGAAAGCTGATACCGCCCCACAATTGTTCGACACTCAAGGAAGATGAAAATGTACAGCAGCGGGCTTTCGCCGCGTGCGAGAACGTATCTGATGGCAATGGCGTTCCTTGCCTTGGGAATCGATGGGGTTGCCGCGCAGCAAGGCGCGGAGCTACCTCCTCCCGCCGTCGGTGTGATCGAACTCAAAGCGCGTCCAGTTCCGGTCGTGAGCGAGCTTCCGGGCCGCGTTGCAGCGACGCGCATCTCAGAGGTTCGTGCGCGTGTTTCCGGAATCCTTCAGGAGCGCGTGTTCAGGCAGGGTACGCCCATCAACGAGGGCGACATCCTTTACCGCATCGATCCGAAGCTCTTCCGGGTGCGTGTGGCAAGCGCCGAAGCCTCGCTGCGGCGAGCCAGGGCGGTTCAGCAAAATGCTAAACAGCAGTTCGAGCGGCAGAAGACCCTTCACGAGCGCGACGCCACCAGCGGCGTGAACCTCGATGCGGCAACCGCGACCCTTGCCCAGTCCGATGCCGACGTCGCATCGGCCGAAGCCGCGCTCGCGGAAGCAAAGATAAATCTCGATTACACGGAAGTCCGCGCTCCAATCAGTGGCCTCATCGGTGGCGCCCTCGTCACCGAGGGCGCGCTTGTCACTGCCGACGGAACCCAGAATCTGGCGCTGATCCAACAGGTGGATTCCGTCTATGTCGACTTCATGCAGTCGGCGCAGGATCTGTTGGCACTCAAGCGCGCCGTCGAGGAAGGCAAGCTCGCCAGCCCGGCGCCGGGAGAGGCTCCGGTCGAACTCGTTTTCGACGACGGCAGCCTCTACCCGAAGGCGGGGCGGTTGCTGTTTGCCAGCGCTAGCGTCGATTCCACCACGGGGCAGGTGACCCTGCGCGCGGAATTCCCGAACCCGAAACATGATCTGCTACCGGGCATGTATGTTCGTGTGCGCATTGCGCAGGCCGTTCGCGAGGGCGCAATCACGATACCCCAGCGTGCGGTGATCCGGGCACGCGACGGCAGGGCGCAGGTCTACTTCGTATCGGAAGGCGGGATTGCAGAGACGCGGGACATCGAACTTGGGCAGGCACTCAGCTCGGAATGGGTCGTCAAGTCCGGCCTGAAGGAGGGCGAACGGGTCGTCGTCGATGGCGTGCAGAAGGTCCGGTCGGGCGGCAAAGTTGTCCCGGAGCCGTGGAAGCTCACGGATCGGGAGGCGGGGATCACCGCAAACCAGCCGAACAGCCAGGCGAGGTAATTCGATGGCTCAGTTTTTCATCAGGCGGCCGGTGCTTGCCTGGGTCTTTGCCCTGTTCATCACCATTGCCGGTGCCATCTCGATTCCGCTCCTGCCGGTGGCGCAGTATCCCAAGGTCGCCCCGCCGCAACTGACGATTTCGACGTCGTATCCGGGGGCCTCGCCGCAGGAAATCTATCAGGGTGTCACACGCCTGATCGAGGAGGAACTAAATGGTGCCGCCAGGTTGATGTATTTCGAATCGACGTCGGACACGTCGGGATCGATCAGCATCAACGTATCTTTCGAGGCCGGCACGAGCATCGAGCAGGCGTCCGTCGACGTGCAAAACAGGCTCCGGCGGATTCAATCGCGATTGCCAGCGGCGGTGGCCGCGCAGGGTGTGACCGTGGAAGAGGCCTCTGCCGGCTTCCTTATGATCGTGTCGCTCACGTCCACCGACGGTAAGCTCGATGAAGTTGCGCTCGGCGATTACTTGAATCGCAACGTGCTTGGCGAACTCCGTCGTCTTGGCGGAGTGGGACGCGCGCAGTTGTTCGCCGCTCAACGCGCGATGCGCGTTTGGATCGATCCAGACAAGATGGTCGGTCTCCGACTGGCCGCCGCCGACGTCAACGCCGCCATCTCGGCACAGAATGCCCAGGTCGCGGCTGGACAGATCGGCGCGTCGCCGAATCCCGTCACGACCGATCTGACAGCGACCGTTCTCGTCAAGGGGCAACTCGCGAACACAGAAGAATTCGGCAACATCGTGCTGCGGGCAAACCCGGACGGCAGCACGGTTCGGCTCAAGGACGTCGCCCGCCTGGAACTCGGCGCGGAGAACTACAACTTTTCCAGCCGCCTGAACGGCCAACCGAGTGCGGCCGTCGGCATTCAGCTTTCCTCAACCGGCAATGCGGTCGCGACGTCACGTGCCGTCAAGGCTAAGCTCGAGCAACTGTCGCGATTCTTCCCTCCGGGCGTCAAATATTCGGTGCCTTACGACACCAGTCCCTTCGTGTCCGCATCGATCGAGAAGGTGCTGGAAACGCTGCTCGAAGCGGTCGTGCTCGTCTTCGCGGTGATGTTCGTCTTCCTGCAGAACTTCCGCTACACGCTGATCCCGACGCTGGTCGTGCCGATCGCATTGTTGGGCACCGGCGCGGTGATGCTGGCGGCCGGCTTTTCGATCAATGTTCTGACCATGTTCGCGATGGTGCTGGCGATCGGCATCCTTGTCGATGACGCCATCGTCGTCGTTGAGAACGTCGAGCGCATCATGGCGGAGGAGGGACTTTCACCGAAGGACGCCACCAAGAAGGCCATGAACCAGATAACGGGCGCCATCCTCGGGATCACGCTCGTTCTTTCCTCCGTTTTCGTCCCGATGGCGTTCTTCCCCGGTTCGACGGGCATCATCTATCGCCAGTTCAGCCTGACCATGGTCGTCTCGATCCTGTTCTCTGCATTTCTGGCACTGTCGCTGACGCCAGCGCTTTGCGCGACCTTCCTTAAGCCGATCAAGCATGGCCACCACCAGAAGCGGGGAATTGGCGGCTGGTTCAACCGCAAATTCGAAGCATTGACCAACCGCTACACCAGCGCTGCCGTCGGCATCGTGCGGCGGGCCGGACGCATGATGGTGATCTATCTCGCCCTAGTTATCGGCCTCGGCTACTTTTTCGTCAGCCTTCCAACCGCCTTTCTTCCGAACGAGGACCAGGGTTATCTGATTGTTGACATCCAGGGCCCGCCCGAAGCCAGCGCCAACCGGACCCTGGCATCGATCAAGCAGATCGAGGAGATCTTCAAGGCGGAGCCGGCCATAAGCGATATCGTGGCTATTCAGGGCTTCAGCTTCTCGGGCAACGGCGCGAACGCCGCTTTGATGTTCGTCACTCTCAAGAACTGGAGCGAGCGGGGCGCGGGCCAATCCGCCCAAGAGATTGCCGATCGCGCCAACGCGCAACTGTTTGCACTAAAGGACGCCACCAGTTTCGCGCTCTCGCCGCCGCCGATCGAGGGCTTCGGCACGACCGGCGGCTTCGCCTTCCGGCTTCAGGATCGCAATGGCCTGGGGCAGGTGGCGCTTACGGAAGCGGCGGCGGCGTTGATGGAGAAGGCCGGCAAGAGCCCGCTGCTCGCGGGCCTTCGCATCGAAGGATTGTCGGATGCGGCGCAGGTTCTGCTCGTTATCGATCGCGAGAAAGCCAACACGTTCGGCGTGACCTTCGCCGATATCAACAACACCATCACGGCCAATCTCGGATCGTCTTACATCAACGATTTCCCGAACGCCGGCCGCATGCAGCGGGTCATCATCCAAGCTCGGGACCATGGTCGCCTGCGGGTGGAAGATCTTCTGAAGCTCAACGTCCGCAATGCGGGCGGCGGCATGGTGCCCCTGTCCTCATTTGCCATGGCTCAGTGGCAGAAGGGATCGCCGCAGATCGTCGGCTACAACGGATATCCGACAGTGCGCATCGCTGGCGAACCGGCTCCAGGTCATTCGTCGGGTGCGGCGATCGCCGAGATGGAGCGCCTTGCTTCGGAGCTGCCGAACGGTATCGGTTTCGAATGGACCGGTCAGTCGCTTGAAGAGATCAAATCGGGATCGCAGGCGCCAATTCTATTCGGCCTCAGCATTCTTTTCGTCTTCCTGCTGCTCGCCGGCCTCTACGAAAGCTGGTCGATCCCTCTCTCCGTCATGCTCGTCGTGCCGCTCGGCGTGATAGGCTGCGTGTTGGCCGTGATGCTCCGAGGAATGCCGAACGACCTCTACTTCAAGGTCGGGCTGATCGCTATCATAGGCCTGTCGGCGAAGAACGCCATTCTGATCGTGGAATTCGCCAAGGACTACTACGCGGAAGGCAGATCGCTCGCTGACGCCGCGGTCGACGCGGCTCGCATCCGCTTCCGGCCGATCATCATGACCTCGCTCACCTTCACGCTCGGCGTCGTGCCGCTCGCCATCGCATCGGGCGCGAGCGCGGCTAGCCAGAACGCCATCGGTACGGGCGTCCTCGGCGGCATGATCTCGGCGACGGTTCTTGCGATCTTCTTTGTCCCTGCCTTCTTCGTTTTCGTTCTGCGGGTGCTGCGGACCAGGAGGCCGACGACGAATGATGGCGCGGCAGTCGAGGCTTCGCTTGCGAAGCCATCTAAAGCGTAGCGTCCAGCTCGGCCACATCTCATAGGAGCGATCATGAATCCCGCCCTTGTCGCACATGGCGCTCTCGCGCTGGCCATCATTTGCGAGGTCACGGGATCCGCTTTCCTGCTGAGATCCGACGGGTTCACCAAGCTGGTCCCGACGGTCGCCATGGGGCTCTGCTACCTCACCTCGTTCTACTTGCTCTCCGTGGCGTTGAAGATGATTCCGCTCGGTGTGGCCTATGCGATCTGGGCGGGGCTGGGTATCGTGCTGACGGCCATCGTCGGTGTTGTTGTCTTCCGGCAGGCGCTCGATCTGTGGGCCTGTGTGGGGATTGGGCTGATCGTGGCCGGTGTGGCCATCTTGAACTTGCTGTCGAATGCTGTCGGGCACTGAAGGTTGCGCGCTCCCTCTTCGTGAGGCAGGACGAGGTCCACAGCGAATTTTCTGCTTTGGGAACGCAAGGTTTGAAACAATTAAAGTTAGGAAGTGTCGTGATCGTGGAACTCAGAGAGGACGATCCCCGCTGTGGAAGCGATCGCAGAAGGTGCGTTGACCGCGACATACAATGCATACCATTCCGCTGAAGAAGAACCTCCGGAAGAAGATGATGAGGAAGACCATCATCCGGATCCTCAGTTTTTCGGTGAACGTGGCGCAGCTTACAAAATCATCGTCGAGGATGAAGTGATCGGCGGCATCTTTTGTCCTTCGATTCATTCGATCCGCAGGTGAAAACCGGCACGCTCTCATTGCTGGGAATCAAAGATGACAAATCACAATCAAAGTCCTGAAGGTCGCGATCAAAACTGACCTGCCCGTGGACTTGCGTATGTTTGGCCGTTCGGCGTTATCCCGAGCCGCGGGCCTACTCGCGTAACGTTGTCGCAATGTTCGATTGGCTAATGGAGGGGCGAAAGCAACACAGCGGCCGAAGTGCACGATCACAGGCCTAACGAATTGAGGAATCTGATGAAGAAGATGATGCTTGGTCCACTCGCGCTCGCGGTGCTCGGCACGAACTCTGCGCTCGCGGCCGATCTCGGGCGAACCTACACCAAGTCGTCACCGCCAGTTTATCTTCCGGCTGAACCCGTCTACAGCTGGACCGGCTTTTATGTCGGCGGCCACCTTGGCGGCGCATTCAGCGGCGGCTCGATTTTCGATAAATCTCGTTTCGCTGGCGGTCTTCAGGTTGGCGGCGACTATCAATTGGCACCAAACTGGATCGTTGGTGTCGAAGGCCAGTACAGCTGGCTTTCCGGCGGCGCACAGGCCGCGCGTTTCAGCACTGTTAACCTGAGGCAGGACCGGAACGCTCTGGGCTCCATCACTGGTCGTATCGGTTATGTCTCAGGTCCGACCCTCCTTTATGTCAAGGGCGGATGGGCATATCAGGATACGACTTATGGGGTCGCAAGGCCGAACAGCTTCACTCTCGACAACAAGAATGGTGGCTACACAATCGGAACCGGTTTCGAGTACCTCTTCGCCTCGAACTGGTCGAGCAAGATCGAATACCAGTATTATAACTTTGGAAGCACGCGCTTTGTCGCTGTCTCACCGGCCGGGCTTGTGACGGCTGGTTCGTTCGACAACAACGTGCACTCTGTCAAGGTAGGCTTAAACTACCGCTTCAAGTAAGATAGATCGGCTCAGGAACCAGCGGCCCTAATGAAAAGCCGGCGCAAGCCGGCTTTTCGCAAATCAGCCGGCCAAAGAGTTCTCATGACAGCAGATGATCCGCTTGGCGGTGCCGAGCCCATTGCATCGCCTTAACTTTTGAAAGCAATTAAAGCTATCGTCATCGTAGATCGCGGTTCACGTTGGCCGCACGCCAGTGATGCAAACCGGGTTATCGAACGCAAGAAAACAACGGCCTTGGCGATGGAGCATCGTTGCCGAGACGCATAAGCCCTGTCCGGTTCATCGTTGTCGATTCCGGTTCGGCCGTAAGACCGCGCCTATCGCTCAGGGTTTTTTCCGGCGCGACGGCGTCGCCCGCCCGTGCTGCGTGGCCCTGTTCACGCGCGCAACGGTGATGCCAACAATCACCGATTTACCCAGTTGCAGACTGAGACCGCTTGCGTCGGCATTCGGCTATTCACCGAACTGACATTGATGATGGTCGCGCCGCAATCAGCATGCGCACCCAACAGAACGGACTTCCCGTTGGCAGCGAGCTTGCAGCCGACTTCCGGCTCATCATCCCCCTCAAACTGTCCACAAACATATCGCGTCGAGCGTCTGGCCGCAGGGGCTTGGGCTGCTGCCTTGCTCACCGGCGCATGAACCGGCGGCACGTTGGCGAAAATCCGCTCGCGCGCGACCTGAGCCCACTCCCATTCCCCTAAGCATTGTTCACCAAAGATCGGCGCTCGTAGTATTAATGGAGACGTTCGAAGTAAAAGTACAAAAAGTACCATATACAGGACAGTAAGTCCCTCAATAATACTGCAGAAAGTCCAGATATTTCCAAGCGTTAAACTATCGAGATCTAGCCTTTTGCTTGTCGCGCAATGAAAGCGATGAGAACAGAAGGACTCAAACAATGCCCTCCGACATCACTCTATCCGCAGCCACGCGCCAGAACTTGCTCTCGCTGCAGGACACGGCGGCGCTGCTCGCAACTACCCAGAACCGCCTGTCGACCCAGAAGAAGGTCAACTCGGCGCTCGACAATCCCGTCAATTACTTCGCAGCCCAAGGCCTGTCGGCTCGTGCGGCCGATCTGAACATGCTCATGGATGGCATCGGAAACGGCATCCAGACCATCCAGGCGGCCAACCAGGGCATCACCAAAATTCAGGGCCTTGTCGACGCGGCCAAGGGCTTCGCGCAACAGGCGCTCGCTGTTCAGAATACCGCATCGGGATCGGCCGCAACCGGGGCCGTTGTGGCCGCCGCGAGCGGAAAATCTCTGCTGGGATCCGGAACGGGTGCGGCGGCTGACGGCACACATGATTACAGTGGAGCTTCGGCGGCTTCGGTCTTTACCCTTACCGATGGTTTCGGCAGCTCGGCCACCATCACGCTGGACCGAACCCGTCTGGCTCAGAACGCCCGGGACATCACCAAAGTGACCTCGACCGAGATCCTCGGTCAGATCAACCAGCAGCTCGCTCAGGCTGGCGGCTTCGCTATCGCCTCGTTGACGACGGACGGTAGGCTGACCTTCACCTCGAGCGGCGCAGGTTCGGACGCCAAGCTGACGATCTCGGGTGGCGGCGCGACGAATACCGTCGACGTCGGCTTCGGTACGGGCGCCATCACAACAGTGGCCACCACTGGCATCGACGCAACCGACGGCTCAGCCAAGGCAAGCGTCACCGGAACGGCGGTCACGGCGCTTGGCGCTGCGAGCAATTTCGATCTCACGAGCGGCGACGCCTCGATCACCGTACAGCTTGGAAACGGCCTCTCGAAAACCATCAACCTCAACAGGACTGCCGACGCGGCGCTCAACGTGGCTACCTTGAAGGCGCAGGACATTGCCACTGCCATCAACAAGCAGCTCAACGCCGATACAGGCGTTTCGGGCAAGGTCGTGGCGACCTACGACAACACGGCCGGCACCGTTTCGCTCCGCACCACGACAGCTGGCGGCGATCAGAAGCTCACGGTGACATCGGCCTCTGCTAGCACAAAAGATATCGGCTTCGGCATTGCCGCCGACACCACCAAAGCTAAGACAGGTGCTGGGGCGGGCGCTACCGCCGCGAACGGCAACAATCAGCGTGCTGCCTTTGCGCAGAACTTCAACGACATCCTGAACCAGATCACGATGACCGCGCAGGATGCACGCTATCAGGGCATGAACTTGCTCCATCGTTCGGGCAGTGATGCCAAGGAAAACACCTTGCGCCTGCAATTCAATGAAAAAGACTCGAGCTTTCTCGAGATTAAGGGTGTGAAGTTCGACGCTGCGGGCCTTGGGGTCACGCAAGCGAGCGGCAACTTCGCAACGAACGACGAGATCAAGGCCGCGCTAAGTCAGCTGACGAATGCAGCCTCGAATCTGCGAAGCCAAGCGTCAACGTTCGGATCGAATCTGACGATCGTGCAGAATCGGCAGAGCTTCACCAAGAACATGGTCAATATCCTCGATACTGGCGCGTCCGATCTGACGAGAGCCGATCTGAACGAGGAAACCGCGAACCAGCAGGCCCTTGCGCTCCGCAATTCGTTGTCGATCTCGGCTCTGTCACTGGCCAATCAGTCGCAACAGAGCATCCTGCAGCTTCTCCGCTAGCTCTCTTTCTAGCGGGGCGCGAACCGGTACCTCGCACTCACAACGGCGCTTCTACAATACCGGGCCCAGGACGGGTCAGAAGCCCTTCGGCTGAGTGCGGGGTGCCGGTCGCGATCGAATCTGATCGCCACCGAAGCACCCTCACGGCGCCACCTGTTCAACGAACGACTGCGACCACTACGCCCCCCACGACAAGGCAGAACAATGAGCATCACCGCCGCAATGAATACCGCGATCAGTGGCTTAACCGCGCAGTCCTATGCGATGGGCAACATCTCCGGCAACATCGCGAACGCCCACACGCCGGGCTACAAGCGCATCGATACTAGCTTTGCCGATCTCGTCACAGACCAAGGTCCCAAGCGCGCGATGGCCGGACCGGTCCTTGCAGAAGCAAGGTTCACCACCTCTCTGCAAGGTCCACTCAACTCCACGGGCGTCGCCACAAACATGGCGATAAATGGTTCAGGGTTCTTCACGGTCATGCAGAGAACCAGCGATTCTGGAGCCGGCCAGTCTCTGTACACCCGCCGCGGTGACTTCGGAATCGACAAGGATGGTTATCTCGTCAACGGCACCGGTGGCCACCTGCTCGGTAACAATCTTGATCCCGTCTCGGGCCGGATAACGTCGTCTGGTCTGATCAAGATTGCCAACGCAAGCCTGCCCGGGCGGCAAACCACCAAGATTGATTATGCCGCCAACCTCCCGAAGATGCCCATCACGACCGCGTCGGCCGCCGGCGATTCAGCACCCTATGCGGTGCCGGCTGCGGTCGTGACCGACCCATCGCTGTCCGCACCGGATCTCACCAAGAAAGTCACGGGCACTGCGCAAGTGTCAGCCTTCCTCGACAAGTCCATCATGGGGCCGTCGCTGGCAATCTATACGTCCGGAGGAGCTCCGGTTTCACTGTCGACGCGCTGGGCCAAGGTGCAGGACGCGGCTCCTTCATCGGCACCGCCGAAAAATGCGATCTGGAATCTGTTCTACGCATCAAGCTCCGGCGCATCCAAGGACAGCGACTGGATCAACGTCGGATCCGCCTTTTCCTTCGACTCTTCGGGCAAATTCCTGCCTCCAGCCAGCGCAAACGTAACCCGTAACGGCAACGCGTCGGTCAAGATTCCGCAAGTGACCGTCGACGGCGCGATTATCGGCGACATCACGATGAACCTCGGCACAGGCGGTCTGACCCAGTACGCTGCATCCGCCGGAACGGCGACGACCAGCACCCTGACACAGGATGGCTACGCGGCCGGAACCTTAAAGAGCCTTTCCGTGTCGGCGGACGGCACAATCATCGGCGCCTTCTCCAACGAGATGACCGCTCCAGTCGCAACGGCTGGCATCGTGAACTTCACAAATCCGAACGGTCTCAGGGCTGCTTCGGGCGGCAATTACGAGCAGACCCGCGACTCTGGTCCGCCGATCGCCGGACTGAACGGCGGCACCATCGTTGGAGGCAACATTGAGGGATCCAATTCAGATCTCGCCAGCCAATTCTCAAGGCTCATCGCAACTCAGCAGGCGTACAGCGCGAACGTGAAGGTGATGACGACCTCTCAGCAGATGATGTCTGAGTTGCTCAATGCAATGCGTTAACTTCCAAAGACACGTGCGTCGGGAGCACTAGGATGCTGACGAACGCTTTTAGCACGGCGGCAGCCGGTCTGCAGGCCACGCAGAAAGCCATCGGTATCGTTTCGCAAAACGTAGCCAATGCCGGCGCAGCCGGTTACGTGCGACGGACGGTGACGACGCTCGCGCCCGGACCGGGCAATTCGGGCGTTGCCGTCGCCTCCGCGAGCCGCATTTTCGAAGAGGCTGCGCTCAAACAATTGCGCTCGGAAACATCGGGTGCCGCTTACAGTTCGTCAAAAGCGGATGTCCTCTCGCAGATCGACAGATTGTTCGGCAAGCCCGGCGACTCGGCAGCCCTCGACGGCCGGCTAAATGCCTTTACGCAGACGCTTCAGGGCCTCGCTGCAAATCCGGCGTCGGTCGCAATGCGGAGTACGGTACTAAACGCAGCTTCCGTTCTTTCGGAGCAGATCCGCGACATCGCGAGCAACGTACAAGGGCTTCGCAGCGGCATCGAGAACCGTCTCGCTGCGGACGTCAGAACAGCAAATGGTCTGCTCAGTTCGATCGCCAACCTGAACGTCAAGATAGCCGCAGCGTCGGATGACTCCGATCGCGCTTCGCTCGTCGATCAGCGCGATCAAAAGGTTACGCAACTTTCCTCGTTTCTCGACGTGCACGGCGTTCAGCAGCGCGACGGAGCGGTAACCCTGATGACGACATCAGGCGTCGCTCTGGTCGATCGCGGCGCGGCGACGGAATTGTCGTTCGACAACCGTGGCACCTTAGGCCCGACTTCCACATATTCGACGAATCTGTCGTTGCGCGGCGTCGGAACGATCAGCGCGACGATGCCCGGCGGTAGTGTCATCGATCTTGGCTCCCGCGGTGCCTTGCGCTCCGGATCGATCGCAGCAGGGCTGGAACTCCGCGACACGGCGCTGCCGCAGGTTCAGCGCCAACTCGATGATCTTGCCTTTGGCTTGGCTCAATCGCTTACCGACAAAAATACGATCGCAACACAGGGTGGAGCCGGCTTCGATCTCAACGTCAATGAGCTCGCCAATATCAAGCCTGGCAACACCATCACGATTCCGATCAGCTCAGGCGGTTCGGTCCGTAACGTCATCCTTGTGGCGTCAGCGCTCGGCTCGAAGCCGGTCGACGCCACGCAAACCATCGACTCCCACGCGCTGGTACGAACTTTCACGATACCGCCTGCTCCGGCAGCATCGCAAGACTATACCAAGGCCATCTCGGCAGCGCTCTCTGTCGTTGCAGCGAACGTGACAGTGACAAGCACCACGCAGGGCAGGGTAACGTTTTCCGGCCCGGGCATTCAGAGCGTCATCGCAATGATCACACAACCGAAATCGGAGAATGACCTCTCTGGCGCCCACCCGCGGATCCCGTTGTTCGTTGACGGCTCGGACAACACTCTCGTCACCGGCTCGCTCGATGACGGATCTCAACGCATCGGGCTCGCCCAGCGTTTCTCGGTCAACCGCGCGTTAGCTGCCGATTCCTCGGTCCTCACGCGGGCCAGTGATGCTGGGGCTTCACCCAATCCATCGCGTCCGCAATTCGTCTACGACGCGCTGACAAGCACCCGGCAGACGTTCTCATCGGCGAGCGGCATCGGCGGCACTCAGATCCCGCGCATCGCCACCGTCGCGTCCTTCGCCCAAGACGTCATCGTCGCGCAGGGCACAGCTGCAGCCGTCGCGACCAAGATGAACGAAGGGCAAAGTATTGTCCTGGCCGCCGCGCAGGGACGGTTCGCATCCAGCGCAAGCGTCAAGGTTGATGACGAGATGTCTCGCCTTCTGGCCCTGCAGACGGCGTACAGCGCAAATGCCCGCGTGCTGACCGCCGTAAAGGAGATGCTCGATCTCCTGCTCCGAAGCTGAGGGTGACCATGACATTCATACCGGGCTTCGCCGCAAGCGCGCCTGTCATGAGCCGCAATACGTCCGACCTCCTGACCCTCAAGAATCAGATTGAGACGCTAACACGGCAATTGACGACAGGCCGCGCGGCAGAGACTTACGCGGAGCTCGGCAGCCGACGATCCGAGAGCCTTAGCACGCGCGCGATGCTCAGCGCGATTGATGGCTATGATGCCACCATCGTAACCGTCCGGCCTCGCGTCGAGCTGGCGTCCGCCAGCCTGACCCAGATTGCGAACCTGACCACGACTCTCCGCAAGGGTCTAACGACCAATCGCAGCGATAGCGACGCCAATCGGGCGCTCGCACGCGCCAGCCTGGAGAACATCGTCGACGCCCTCAACCAGCAGGCGGGGGGACACTACCTGTTTGCTGGTCGGGCGTCGAGCACGCCACCTGTCCTGCCAGCGAGCGTTCTGCTTGATGGAGATGCGACAGATCCAGCAAGGCCGCTGGCGGGCCTCAGGACACTCGTCAATGAGCAGATCAGGGCCGATCGCGGTACTGGCCTCGGGCGCCTGACATTGTCGCCTCCGACATCGACGAGCATTGCGGTGGGCGAAGACGCGGATGCCGGCGCCAGGGCCAACTTTGGCTTTACGATCGCCGAGGCGCCCACGGCTTCGAGCGCATTCGCTGCGATCAGCTATTCGCCGAGCCCCCTGCAAGGAGCGACGCCGAGTTTCGCAAAAATACCGAGCGCAAATGATCATTTCCGCGTTGTCGTCAATCGGGTCGGCGGAGGTCAAAAGATCTATGACCTTACGGGAGCCGACCTTGCCGACGTCAGCTCCGTTACGAATGCGGCCTCGTCTTTAACAGCCTTGATCGGGAGCGATAAGATCGCCAGCGTTCAGAGCGCGACGCCCCCCGGTCTGACGGCGTCCTTTGCCAATTCGACTGCGCCCACTTCCTTCACCATCAATGTCGCCTCACAGCCTAAAAGCGGAGATCAGATTTCGATCAAGCTCGCCATGCGCGACGGCACCACGACAACCTTGGCCCTTCGTGCCCAAGTCACAGCCGATCCCGCCTCGACCGCCGACTTTACAATCGGAGCGACGGCCACAGCGACCGCCCAGAACTTATCGGATGCGCTCCGCCGTGCGCTGAGCGTGGCGGCCGAGACTACACTCGCTGCCAGTTCGACAGTGCGCGCCGCGCAGGACTTCTTCGCAGGTTCCACCGCGGTTGGGCTCGCGCCACGACGGATCGATTTTAGCGGATCAGCGCCGGCTTACGCACAGACGCCGTCAGCTTCAACGGTGATCTGGTACAGGGGCGAGGCGTCCGCCACCGATCCGCGCGGGTCTTTTGCGGTGCGAACCGGCGCCACGAGCACAGTTTTGATGGGGGCTCGTGCTAACGAGCCGGAGGTCCGTAACATCCTGTCAGGCTTCGCCGCTATCGCCATCAGCGACGGCGGTACCAGCGCCAAACCGTCGGCGGATCATTGGAAAGCGCTTGCCGAACGCACGACGTCGCTTCTACCACAGACCACAGCACTCGAGGCCATCTCGACTGACTTCAGCCTAGCGGCGAGCTCCCTTTCGGAAGCTCAAGCACGCAACAGGTCTGCCCGAGGCATCCTCCAGTCCGAGCTCGACGGCATCGAATCAGTCTCTCCGCAGGACATCGTCGCCAAGCTGCTCGACCTCCAGAATAGATTACAGGCAAGTTACCAAGTGACAGCGATGCTCTCAAAATTATCGCTCGTGAACTTTCTGCGATAGAGCGCGTGCAGTGCAAGCCTCCCACGCGGAACTGAAAAGGACAAGAGAAACACGAGCGCTTGGCGGCCGTGTAATGCAGCTGCAAGCTTCTACCGAAAAATGGGCAGCGTTCGGAGAGGCCAGCCTCAACCAGCCCATGACACTCAAGCTCATCGATCCAAGGCTTTCGGAGGTCAAGGACGATCAATCAAGATTTGCAGCATGGCAGGATCTCACCTCAAGTCTATTCGTATCCAAGAAGAGAGAGCCGGCGAGCACCAATTGCGAGCCCTCCTTTCGCTGCTTCAATCTGGATCGGTTACTCTTCCTTGACCACAGTATCGGCGCTCACGACGCTGAACGAACGCCAGCTCAAATCGTCTCACAGGGGGTGGATCACATCCTCCTCGGATTGCATACCTTCGGAGTGACCTGCTTGATGCGCTCCGACGGTGACGCAGTGGCTACCGCCGGCGATTTCGTAGTTCTGGATCTGGCGCAAACATTTCGATCAGTCACCGACGGGTCGTCGGCGATTCATATCTGCATTCCACGAAGACATTTCGACAGCCGAGGGAGAAAGATCGGTGCCTGGCACATGGAAGTTCTTCCCTCCAGGACCCAGCCACTCTTAAAGTTGCTGTCGGACCACCTTTTCAGCATGCGGGCCTGCCTCGATCACGTTGAGCACGAACAGAGGCATCTTCTGACATCGGCGGCCCTATCGGTTTGCAATGCGGCATTCACCCCGTCGAAAGACAGCGCATATAACCAACCCGCCATTGCCGCGATCGAAATCCGGCAGTTCATTGAGGACAATATTGAACAGCTGGATCTCGGGGTCGATTTGCTGTGCACGCAGTTTGGTCTCTCCCGCACCCCTCTTTACAAGATGTTTGAGGTGGATGGCGGGATCGCAACCTATATTCGCAACAGGAGGCTGGCCCGCGCGATGCGGATATTGGCCGGCGTGGAAGGCCGGTCGCGCCAGCGTGTCTCCTCGGTCGCTTACGCTTGCGGCTATGAGTCAGCCAAGATGTTCAGCCGCGCGTTTCATCGCCGCTATGGCATCAATCCGCGTGAGGTCAACACAGCGTTCCAGGCTGTGGCAATTCGCGAGAGGGGCGCGCTTCTCGCCTCGTGGATACAGAACCTGTGATGAGACACTGGTTGCTGCTGCCAGATTAGGGCAAAGTTATACAAGGACACGATTTCCGATCTCATGCGACACAAGGTTTTGGGGAGATGTTTACAAGACAACGCTACTTGAAGTGAGTTGTGTCTACTTCAGACGCCGGTCTGCCGTACTTCGGGAAGCGCTGTCCGTCCACATCAGCTGTCAGTTCGTCGTCAAAATGGCAACAACACATCAAGGACCTGCTGGCCGTAGCGCGGTTGCTGCACATCAGTGATCTGACCACGGCCTCCATAGCTGATGCGGGCCTCCGCGATTTTTGACCACTCGATGGTGTTGTCGCTCTGGATGTCCTCGGGACGAACGATGCCAGCAACGATCAGCTCCCGGACCTCGTTATTGACCCGCATTTCCTGTTTGCCTTCGATTACCAGATTGCCATTCGGCAGCAATTGCGTGACAACGGCGGCGACATTGGTCTGCAGGGCTTCGCGGCGCACCACTGATCCCTTGCCGTCGCTGGACCCCGCGGCATCGGCCGTCAGCAGCCGGCCGGGCAGTGGTGCCTGGCCGCCGATGAGACTGCTGCCAAAAAGATTGCTGATGCCGGAGTTCTCCTTGCTGCTGCGGCTGCGCTTGCTCTCATTGGCGAAATTGGCTCTATCAGTGATCCTGACGTTGATCGTCAGAATATCGCCTACCTGCGCTGCGCGCTGATCTTTGAAGAACGCCCGCGACCCGGTGCGCCACAACGAGTTTGGGTTATAGGAGGCGTGCTGTGGGGGCGGCATTGGCATTTGCACAGGCTGATAGCCGGGTTGTGTCGTCGGATTTTCAATAGAAGATAGGGGCGGCTTCTCGCCGACGGTCGATAGGCGATTGACAGCCGCGCAATTGGCCGCCAGCAGGCTCAGTCCAACCGCGTTCGAAATGAGCAGCGCACGCCTAAAGCTTCTACGCCCGATCAAGGTGCGATTGCCGAGTAACAGCCCAAGATGCGGAGAAGGCGCCCCGCCGCGTTCGAAGTAAAATGCCGATCGAGCTAGGTCTGCAGCCCAGCGCGTCCATCCTTGACACGTCCGGGGGAGGAGGTGCGCGAACAACCAGAGCCGTACTCTGGAAACCAAAGCTCTAAGCCAAGTGCACGGAGACAAATGTGTCAAAACCGAGCGATCCTGTAGCGGCGTCTGTCGCATACGTCTTCGATCACGCGCGCATGGTCTGAGGGCATCCGTCACACACGGGCTTTATCGGCGAAAGCCGCCACCACGCGCTTGATCTTGTCCACTGGATACATTTGACCGCCGACAGACAGCAAAGCAGGGTTAGCGGTCAGATCGATGAAGTCGACGGTGCCCTCGGTCTCGGTCGTCACCGCCACACCTTGACCGTTGCCGTCCTGCGCGGTGGCGCTCAGCTTGTAAAGGCCGTCCGGACATGGTGTGCCGTCACTGCCCTTGCCATTCCATGTAAAGGTGGAGCGGCCCGACTTGATCGACACATGCCCGGAATAGACGGTCTGACCACCGGAATTCGTAATCGAGACAGCAGTGGCGCTCTTCGGAGCGCTCAACGTCCAGCTCGCCGAGCCCTGTGCCAAAGATGCGCTGCTGCCATCCACCGCAACAGTGGTGCCGACAAACGCCAGGGCCTGTGTCGACTGCGCGGCCTTCTGGCTGTCCAACAACCCTGACAGCAGACTGTTGCTCTTGAGCTGCGCTTCGACTTGCGCGAATTGCACAAGCTGCTGCGTAAACTGATTGGTGTTCAAGGGATCAAGCGGATTCTGGTTTTTCAGCTGCGTCGTCAGCAGCGTCAAAAATGTCTGAAAGTTTTCGGCGATTCCGGGCGTCTTCGCCTGGCTTGGGTTAGCGCCCAAACCCGCCATGCCCGGACCTGAGGCCGCAGACGGAGCCGAGCGGAGTCTATTTGCCGCGTTCGCATCGATCGCCATCAGCCCCTCCGCCAGATGTCGATGCCCCCAAGTCCCCACCGAATCGTCCGTGCATCGATGCCTTTGTTAGAAGTCCCCGAACATTGCGATAACCTTACATCGCTGGTTTGCTGCCTACTCAGCGACGTGATGCTCCGCTGATGAAAGTCGCAACTAGGCGAGCTAGGCTGAAAACGGTGCTTCCATCATTCGCGATTGTCTGATGCGCAGAAGAGTGATGAGGTAGGAGATTGGCGCGTCGGCAAGCCGCGGTGCTTCTGACGTCTCGCGAGCTCAGCGGAAGCGTCGCGGGGTCTCAATGGATTGACCCCGGCCAGAGCCGTAATACGACTGCAATGCTTGCGGCAGAGAAGCCCGTTCCTGCGGATCTATAAACATCCGGAGAACGAGGCTCGATGCGCTCATCGATCCGATCATCAAATACGAATGGGGGTGTCCGGTGCCTTCGCGACTCCTCTGTTTCAAGCACGCCGGATCAATCCCTTCTGACCACCCGTCAAACATCTGGGAATCTATCGATGTGTATTCCGCTCGTATTGGCGATACAGGTTGAACTCCTGCGCGAAGAATTGTCGTGCGTACGTCATGTCCGACTGAATGTTGGCCGGGCCAGGATCGTGACCCAGCTCAAGGAGCTGCTCTTGCTGGTTAGTTCAAATGCCGAAGTAGAAAATGCTAGCGAACGGACCTTTGCTGCATGTTTCCAACTGTTTGAGGTACTGAGGAAAGAAGATATGCCAGGTCTGCGCGAAACCCACCGGATCTGGGCGACGCGGCAGCGCGCGCTCGAGGCCGTCGCTGAACTGGAGCGAACCCTTCGCTTGGCGTGCCCAAGCGTCGAGGCCCGGAGGCTGGGGCTGGATTGGCTCGCGGAAGAACCAGTCCAGCGGAATTGTGGGTAGGTGGAAAAGACACACCGTTCGGCGCTGAGGATGGTCGCAGCTGTGGAGATAGCCGAACTCAGGGGTCAGACGCACCTCCTGCGGGCGGATGAGCTGACGCCTGCCGACGGCGCTGGTGTGAGCTCTGACCCGGCGGCCACCAGCCTGACGGTGGAATGGGCAAAAAGTTTTTTCTTTAACGGCAGGACCAAGCCAATGAGGGGAGCGGTGCCCGGCACCACCGTGTGGCCCAGGGCGGGCATCCCACACCAACTCATTGATCAGAGCTTCTGGAATTATCGCCACATTCTCGCTGAGCGCGAAAGCCCTGTGTTGGCCGAGCTTCGAGGGGGTCAAGATGGGCCCCGCGTTGCTCGGCGCGCATCTGGAGAGGTTACATATGTTTCGGCAGCAACGATGCTTGCGCGCTGGGATGAGGCATCATGAAGCTATCAGATAATGCCTTTCAGGAGTTTACGGATTCGATCGTGACTGCGCGCGATGATCGGGACTTTGAGCGTATCGCGGCTCGGGTTGCCGCGCGTCTCGGTTTTCGCTGGTTTGCTTACTTGAAGATCGTTGACGGAGCCCCGAAGCTGATTTCCTCATACCCCAAATCCTGGACAAGCCGGTATTTCGATCTGCACTACGAGCGACTTGATCCCGTCATTCAGAGGGCGCGCCTTGATCATGACCTGTTCGGCTGGACGAGCGGCACGGCTATGCCACAAGGCACGAAGGAGCAGCGCAGATTCTTCGAGGAGGCCGCGTCATTCGGTATTCGCGGCGGCGTAACGATCCCGCTTCGCGGCGGCTTTGGCGGCATCGCCGCCTTCACGCTCGCTACCGATGACCGCGGCTTGTGTCCTGAGCGCTTGATCACGAACTCAAACGACGTATTACACCTAATCGCATTATACTTTCATACGCATCTCGCCGTGCGGCAATCCCGGCAAGCGCCACTCGCCGCTCCGGTGTTGAGCCCGCGAGAGCGGCAGTGCATCGCATGGGCAGCGCGAGGCAAGACCGCCTCGGACACCGCGGTGCTAATGGGTATCTCGCCTCGAACCGTGGCATTCCATTTGGAGAACGCCCGACACAAGCTGGATGCGACCTCAATTGCGCAATGCGTAGCCGAGGCGCTTCGTCGTCGCCTGCTGACTTGAACCCGTTGTTCTGGCCGACGACATGGATGCCCACGTGGCTTGATATGCTACCTGGCACCGGAATTGCTTGCCGAAATCTCCCAGAACTTCGGTTTTCGCCGATACCCCTGTTAAAAAGCACAGGCGCTGCGATCCACCGTTTCTGCTGTTGTGATGACCGCCCGATTCAACCGGAGGTCATATGCTCGCCACAGCCCTCGACCATGACTTGTTCGGAAAGCATGTCGATTTGCTTGCCGATATGTACCGGTTGCGCCGCAACGTCTTCAAGGACCGACTGGACTGGTCGGTCGCGGTTTCCGGCGATATGGAAGTTGATCTCTTCGACGCGCTCAATCCGACCTATCTTCTCGTGCTAACCCAGGACGGCGCTGTCGTCGGCAGCGTCAGGCTGTTGCCCACGGTCGGCCCGACGATGCTTGCAGACACGTTTCCGCTTCTGTTGGGCGATCGACCGATGCCGAGGCACGAAAAAATCCTCGAAAGCTCCAGATTTTGCGTAGATACCAAGCGAGCGCCGCAACTTGCGGACAACGGCATCAACCGCGCGACCATCATGCTGTTCGCTGCGATGATCGAAAGCCTGAGAATGAAAAATGCGGACAGCATCGTAACAGTTACTGACGTTCGAATGGAACGGATACTGCGTCGCGCGGGCTGGCCACTCGAGCGGCTCGGCTCGCCACACCGGATCGGACAGACCATGGCGCTGGCCGGTTATCTGCACGCCTCGGAGACAGCGTTGCAGGCGCTCTATCAAGCCGCAGGGCTTGTCGGGCCAGCGCTCGTTCCGGTTACGTCAGTTCGGACTGCGGCGTGACACCGTCGTATGAGCCGGAATGTGACGCGTGCTGGCGTATTCCGGGCAGGACCCGGGCCGGCTCTCGAGTATCGCCAAGACCACAGGACGAGACGACCACGGGACTAATTTGTGCCTTCTGGCGCGGGGTGTCGTATGTTGGGCGTGTCTCCATTGAGCCTCGGCGATTGCGAGCCGCAGGAGCTATCCGCAATGGTGCCGGACGTGAACGGACAGGTGGGTCCGGGTCGGCTGCTGTGCCGTATCAAGGTCGCAATCGGCCCGGCAACTGACGCGCCGATTTGTTCGCCCGGATGTCCGAAAATACTCGCGATCAGCAAGATCGCTTGTTTGCGGGCTACGTGGGATATTTCAGTTCCTGTGCTATGTCCGCAACCAGAATACTTTGGGGCCAGATTACTGTCGTCTTGACCCTCGTGCTGGTCACGACGTGGGCGGCGACACAGTGGACAGCATGGCGGCTCGGCTACCAGTCGCAGCTTGGCCAACCCTGGTTCGAACTCGCCGCGGGCATTCCCATCTATCATCCGCCGGCGTTCTTCTGGTGGTGGTATGCATATGATGCCTATGCACCCGCAGTGTTCGTCGAAGGGGCATGCGTTGCCGCATCGGGCGGGATCATCTCCATCATAGTTGCATTTGCGATGTCGGTGTGGCGGGCTCGGGAGGCGGAGACGGCGGCCACGTACGGTTCCGCACGTTGGGCGAGCCAGTTTGAGATGCGAAGGGCAGGCCTCGTCGGACCTGACGGCGTAATCCTCGGACGTATCGAGGCGCAATATCTGCGACACGACGGGCCAGAGCATGTGTTGTGCTTCGCGCCAACCAGGTCCGGAAAGGGCGTCGGACTTGTTGTCCCCACGCTTCTAACCTGGCCCGGGAGTTGTATCGTCCACGACATCAAGGGCGAAAACTGGACCCTGACGTCAGGCTTTCGTGCCCGGCACGGCCGGGTGCTGTTGTTCGACCCGACGAATTCAGGGAGTGCGGCCTACAATCCTCTTTTGGAAGTGAGACGAGGGGAATGGGAGGTTCGCGACGTCCAAAATGTCGCCGATGTGCTTGTCGATCCGGAGGGGTCGCTGGAACGGCGGAACCACTGGGAGAAGACCAGTCACGCCTTGTTGGTTGGAGCCATCCTTCACGTTCTTTATTCTGAGCAGGACAAGACGCTTGCCGGGGTCGCAAGCTTTCTGTCCGACCCGAAACGTCCGATCGAGACTACGCTTCGCGCAATGATGACGACCCGGCACCTTGGAGAAGCCGGGACACATCCGGTGATCGCATCTGCGGCGAGGGAGTTGCTAAACAAGAGCGAGAACGAACGATCAGGCGTGCTCTCGACCGCGATGTCGTTCCTCGGTCTCTATCGTGATCCCATTGTTGCCCGGGTAACGCGCCGCTGCGATTGGCGCATCCGGGATCTCATTGAGGACGAAAAGCCAACGACGCTTTATCTCGTTGTGCCGCCGTCTGATATCAGTCGCACCAAGCCGCTTGTGCGATTGGTCCTCAACCAGATTGGTCGCCGTCTCACCGAGGATCTTAAGGCCGCCCAAGGACGCCGGCATCGGTTGCTGTTCATGCTTGACGAGTTTCCGGCGCTTGGAAGGCTTGATTTCTTCGAGTCCACGCTAGCCTTCATGGCCGGCTATGGCCTGAAGAGCTTTCTCATTGCCCAATCCCTCAATCAAATCGAGAAGGCTTACGGGCCGAACAATGCCATCCTCGACAACTGCCATGTGCGAGTATCGTTCGCGACCAATGACGAACGCACCGCCAAACGCGTGTCGGACGCGCTCGGGACGGCAACCGAGCTGCGGGCACAGAAGAACTACGCTGGTCACAGGCTGAGTCCCTGGCTCGGCCATCTCATGATTTCTCGCCAGGAAACGGCGCGACCCTTGCTGACACCGGGGGAGGTCATGCAACTCCCGCCGGATGATGAGTTGGTTCTGGTCTCCGGCGTGCCGCCAATCCGCGCCAAGAAGGCAAGGTATTTTGAGGATCCGCGTTTGACTGAACGTGTGCTGCCACCGCTAAAATCAGCGCCTCTCAACCGCGAGAGTAGCGCACCGACGGACGATTGGAACCGCTTGCCAGCTCCAACGATCAGGAGTGTGCCCGAGGCGATATCTGCGTCGGGCGTTCGTCCATCCGTCAATGACCCCGCAAATGCCGGCATTCGTCGCGAGCCTGGCCTTCCCGGGCACGAAGATATCGCGGCGGAAGTCTCGAAGCCGCCGACTGAGTTCGACTTTCCAGAAGAGGATGACGGTGTTGCCGTCCGCGCTCGCGTGATGCGCACCAACGGATCCCGCCTGGCGCGACGGGCCGCGATGGACCCGGACGACGGTCTAAAACTTTAGGGTGCGAGATTATGCGGACAAAACACACGTTTCGCTTGCCTCCGGAGCTTGCGGGCAGGCTCGCGGACCATGCCAGCCGCAAGCGAGTGCCCCAGGCGCTCGTCGTCGAAACCGCACTGGCGTCATTCCTGTCGCCTGATAGTTCCGAGCGGATGGAAGCCGCGCTCGGCCGCCGTCTTGACCGGTTGACCCGACACGTCGAGCGGCTCGAGCGTCACATCACGATATCGAATGAGACGCTGGCCTTGTTCGTGCGATTCTGGCTAACGGCAACGCCGCCGCTGCCTGACACGGCGCAACTCGCTGCACAGACCAAGGGGCGGGAGCGGTATGAAGGTTTTGTCGAGGCACTCGGGCGCCGGCTGGCCAGAGGCCAGACCCTCGCGCAGGAAATATCGCTCGACATTGAGGCAGCCACGGCAACTCCAATCGTTCCCGAAGAGTGAGTGCGCCGTCTCTTTCTTTTGCTACGCCACAGCGCGCCGTCCGACTTGGTCTTGTTGCGCAGACACGCGACCTGCTTTTTCTAATGATCCCAGTCGTCGAGGCCGTTTGCGCTCGACGCTTTGGGGGCAATGGTGGCAGTTCATTCCATCCAGTCCGAAGTGATATCGCGCGGTGCGCGCATGCTACGCACTGCGCTCGGACCGTCGATTGCGGCTTGGCTCGAGGATCCTATTATCGTTGAGGTGATGCTCAATCCCGACGGCCGGCTCTGGGTCGATCGGCTCTCGGACGGCTTGGCGGACACAGGCGAGCGCCTTGCTGCGGCCGATGGCGAGCGCATCGTGCGGCTCGTCGCCCATCACGTTGGCGCCGAGGTTCATTCGGCACGTCCACGAGTATCGGCCGAATTGCCGGAAACCGGAGAGCGGTTCGAGGGGCTGCTGCCACCCGTGGTAACCGCACCAGCCTTTGCGATCAGGAAGCCTGCAGTCGCCGTCTTTACCCTCGAGGATTACGTTTCCGCCGGCATCATGGCGGAAGTTCAAGCAGAGCTGCTCCGTGAGGCTGTTCGGGAGCGCCGCAACGTCCTCGTGGCGGGCGGTACCTCGACCGGTAAGACCACGCTGACGAATGCCCTCCTGGCCGAAGTCGCCAAGACGACCGACCGTGTCGTGCTGATCGAAGACACACGCGAACTCCAATGCGCCTCGCCGAACCTTGTAGCGTTGCGTACCAAGGACGGCGTTGCCTCGCTTTCGGATCTCGTCCGCTCCTCGCTGCGGCTGCGACCCGACCGGATTCCGATCGGTGAGGTACGTGGCGCTGAGGCGCTCGATCTCCTCAAGGCCTGGGGGACCGGCCATCCCGGCGGCATCGGTACCATCCACGCTGGCACAGCGCTTGGCGCGCTCCGCCGGCTCGAGCAACTGATCCAGGAAGCGGTCGTCACCGTGCCGCGGGCGCTGATCGCGGAAACGATCGATGTAATTGCTGTTCTCTCCGGCCGCGGCGTGGATCGGCGGCTGGCAGAACTTGCGCATGTCGAGGGCCTGACACCCGACGGCGACTACCTCATTCGACGGCAAGGAGATCGACCATGAAGCGGATCATCTTTCAACGCGTGGTGCTGGGCGCGGCCACCGCTCTTATGACTGTACTAGCTGCTTCGAACGCCGATGCCGCCGGCTCGAACATGCCGTGGGAGCAGCCACTCAACCAGATTCTGCGATCGGTCGAAGGACCGGTCGCCAAGATCCTGGCCGTGATCATCATCATCGTCACGGGTCTTACGCTTGCCTTTGGCGATACCTCCGGCGGCTTCCGGCGCCTGATCCAGATCGTCTTCGGATTGTCGATCGCGTTCGCGGCGTCGAGCTTCTTCCTGGCATTCTTCTCGTTCGGCGGCGGAGTCCTGATCTGATGGACGGGCCCATGGAAGGCTTCGCGGTGCCGGTGCATCGCGCGTTGACCGAACCGATCTTGCTCGGCGGCGCCCCGCGGGCGGTCGCCATCCTCAACGGCACCGTGGCCGCAGCGCTTGGCCTCGGCTTAAGGCTTTGGATTGCCGGTCTTCTGCTCTGGGTGCTCGGCCATGCCGCCGCCGTGTGGGCAGCGAAGCGTGATCCGCTGTTTCTCGAAGTCGCAAGGCGGCATCTGCGTATCCCCACCCATCTGAACGTGTGAGCAGGCAATGATGAACCTCAGCGAATACCGCCGTTCCAACGTGAGCTTAGCAGATTTCCTGCCATGGGCCGCACTCGTCGACGAAGGCATTGTCCTCAATAAGGACGGGTCGTTCCAGAGAACCGCGCGCTTTCGGGGGCCCGACCTTGATTCCTCCGTTCCAGCGGAGCTCGTTGCTGTTGCCGGCCGCCTCAACAATGCACTTCGCCGCCTCGGTTCAGGTTGGGCCGTATTTGTGGAGGCGCAGCGATATCAGTCGAACGCTTATCCGCCGAGCAGTTGTCCGGATGTCGCTTCGGCCTTGGTCGATGCTGAACGCCGAGCTCAATTCGAGGAGGAGGGCGTTCACTACGAATCTGCATACTTCCTCACCTTCCTGTATTTGCCGCCGGTAGAGGATACGGCCCGCGCCGAGCACCTCCTTTATGAGGGACGGCAGCGCGGGCAGGCTGCCGACGCCGGCGAAGCATTGCGCGGCTTTGTTGACCGGACCGACCGCGTGCTGCAACTGGTCGAAGGGTTCATGCCGGAGTGCCGGTGGCTCGATGACGGCGAGACCCTGACCTTTTTGCACGCGTGCGTCTCAACCAAGTGCCACCGCGTCCGTGTCCCCGAGATTCCCATGTACCTCGACGCGTTGCTGGCCGATCAGCCGTTGACCGGCGGCCTCGAGCCGATGCTTGGCGACCAGCATCTGCGCGTGCTTACGATTGTCGGGTTCCCAAGCGCGACCACGCCGGGGATCCTGGACGACCTCAATCGGTTGGCGTTTCCCTATCGCTGGTCGACCCGCGCGATCATGCTCGACAAGGCTGATGCGACGAGGCTCCTGACCAGGATCAGGCGGCAATGGTTCGCCAAGCGGAAATCCGTTGCCGCAATCCTCAAGGAGGTAATGACCAACGAACCGTCGTCCCTGATCGACACCGACGCCAGCAACAAGGCTATCGACGCTGACGCCGCGTTGCAGGAACTCGGCTCGGACATGGTCGGCGAAGCCTTCGTCACCGCAACGATCACGGTCTGGGACGAGAACCCGCACACTGCGAATGAACGGTTGCGGCTGGTCGAGAAGGTCATTCAGGGGCGCGACTTCACCTCCATGGTAGAGACCGTCAACGCCGTCGATGCCTGGCTGGGGTCGTTGCCTGGGCACGTCTATGCCAATGTACGCCAACCTCCGGTCTCGACCCTGAACATCGCCCATATGGTTCCATTGTCCGCGGTCTGGGCAGGGCCAGCAAGGGATGCCCATCTTGGGGCGCCGCCCTTGTTCTTTGCACGGACGGAAGGGGCGACGCCGTTTCGCTTCTCCCTGCACGTTGGGGACGTCGGACACGCGTTGGTGGTCGGTCCGACAGGGGCGGGCAAGTCGGTGCTGCTTGCGTTGATGGCGCTGCAGTTCCGCCGTTATCCTACCTCCCAGATCGTTGCCTTCGATTTCGGCGGCTCAATCCGGGCCGCAGCCCTTGCCATGAAAGGAGATTGGCACGACCTCGGCGGCGCGCTCTCCGACGGCACCTCCCAACCCGTAGCGTTGCAGCCGCTTGCCATGATCGACGATGCGGCCGAGCGCGGCTGGGCCGCGGAATGGATCGCCGCCATCCTTACCCGCGAAAAGATCGACGTCACACCCGAAGCAAAAGAGCATCTTTGGTCGGCGCTGTCTTCGCTGGCTTCGGCGCCTGCGGGCGAACGCACGCTGACTGGTCTGTCCGTTCTGCTGCAGTCCCAGAGCCTGAAAAGGGCCCTTCAACCCTATTGCCTCGGTGGCCCGTCTGGGCGCTTGCTCGATGCGGAGACCGAACGGCTTGGAACAAGTTCGGTCCAGGTGTTCGAAACCGAGGGGTTGATCGGAACCGGCGCGGCACCGGCAGTCCTATCCTATCTATTTCATCGGATTGAGAGGCAACTCGACGGGAGGCCCACGCTACTCATTATCGACGAAGGTTGGCTTGCACTCGATGATGAAGGGTTTGCCGGCCAGATCCGTGAATGGCTGAAGACGCTGCGCAAGAAGAATGCCTCCGTCATCTTCGCCACGCAATCGCTCTCGGATATCGATGGCTCCGCGATTGCAACTGCCATCATCGAGAGTTGCCCGACGCGGCTGTTCCTTCCGAATGAGCGAGCGATCGAGCCGCGGATCACGGCGATCTATCGGCACTTCGGTCTCAACGATCGCCAGATCGAGATCCTGGCTCGCGCCACCCCAAAACGCGATTACTACTGCCAGTCACGGCGCGGCAATCGCCTGTTCGAGCTGGGTCTTGAGGAGTTCGCGCTCGCCTTCACTGCGGCTTCATCAAAGTCCGATCAGGCAATGATTGAGCGTGTGCTGGCGGAACATGGCCGTGACGGCTTTGTCACCGGATGGCTCGCCGCGCGCGGGCTAGGTTGGGCCGCCGATCTTATTCCGGGTCTTATCAAGCAGGAAGGCCTGTCATGATGTCTCGCCGTCACCTCTCAGCAATGAGTGCGCTCGCCATTACGATCGCAGATACCGCTTCGCCCGTATCCGCCCAATTGGTCGTGTTTGATCCCAACAACTATGCGCAGAACGTGCTCACGGCCGCGCGTGAGCTGCAGCAGATCAACAACCAGATCACTTCGCTGCATAACCAAGCTCAGATGTTGATCAACCAGGGTAAAAATCTCGCCAGTCTGCCATATACCTCGTTGCAGCAGCTCGAGCGGTCTTTCCAGCGAACGCAACAACTGCTCGCCCAAGCACAGCGCATGGCCTACGACATCAATCAGATCGATCGAGCGTTCTCGACGACCTATGCGTCAGTCCAGGCGAGCGAGACAGATCAAGCCTTGATGGCGAATGCGCAAACACGCTGGCGGAATTCTATGGCCGGCTTGCAGGATGCTCTACGCGTTCAAGCGACCGTGGTCGGCAATCTCGATGGCCAGCGCAAAGAGATGTCCGCCCTTGTCAGCTCCAGCCAGGGCGCGACTGGCGCGCTACAGGCCAGTCAGGCCGGAAATCAGCTGCTTGGTCTGCAGGCGCAGCAACTCGCTGACCTCACGGCGGCTGTTGCCGCGCAAGGACGTGCACAGAATCTAGAAATTGCCCAGCGTACTGCGGCCCAAGACCAGGGTAGGGAGCAGCTTCGTCGCTTTCTCGCATCCGCTCGAGGCTATCAGCCTTCAACGGTTCGGATGTTTCACCAATGAACAAAGGTGATGAGCTCAAGCGCATGATCTTTGTGATCACGGCAGCTGTCGTGTCTCTCCTGGTTGTCGCGGCCTGCACGATCCAGCTTCGCGACGATAGGGAGAGTCCACCAACAAGATCCTCGGCATCCCGCGCGACCCATCCACCTGACGCCAAACTCGAACACTGCCGGAAGGTGACCTCCGAGCAGGCGGCAGAACTCCGGGAGTGCCGTCTGATCTGGGCGGAGAACCGCCGTCGCTTCCTGGGATCAAAAAAGACGTCATCCGTTTCGTCCGCCGATGATCAATCAGGCAGTCCGGCATCGGCGTTGGCGCAGCCCAAGTTTCTCGATCGTCTTCCCCAGGGCTGGCCGCCCATTGCAGCACCAGAACGCGAGTAAGTTGGATGGGTGGCACCGGCGTCATTGACCGATTCCTGGAAACGTTTACCCGCTATATCGACAGCGGATTCGGGTTGCTCGGAAGCGAAGTCGCCTTCCTCGCGACGACGCTCGCCGCGATCGACGTCACGCTGGCCGCCCTGTTCTGGGCCTGGGGTACGGATGAAGATATCATTGCTCGCCTCGTGAAGAAGACGCTGTTTGTTGGCGTCTTCGCTTACCTGATCGGTAATTGGAATAATCTTGCCCGTATCGTTTTCGAGAGCTTTGCGGGTCTCGGCCTCAAGGCCTCCGGCACGGGACTGTCCTCGGCTGAATTCCTACGCCCGGGCCGGATCGCCCAAGTCGGCATAGATGCGGGGCGGCCGATCCTGGACTCTATCTCGGGATTGATGGGTTACGTCAGCTTCTTCGAGAACTTCATCCAGATAAGTGTGCTGCTATTCGCCTGGGTGATCGTGCTGCTCGCCTTCTTCATCTTGGCAATCCAGCTCTTTGTCACTCTGATTGAATTCAAGCTAACGACGCTCGTTGGCTTTGTCCTGATCCCTTTTGGGCTGTTTGGCAAAACAGCCTTCGCCGCTGAACGCGTGCTCGGTAATGTCATCTCATCCGGCGTCAAGGTCATGGTGCTGGCGGTCATCGTCGGTATCGGCTCAACGCTGTTTTCGCAGTTTACGGCGGGATCAAGCGGGGCACAGATCGGAATTGAAGATGCCTTGGCCCTGGTGCTCGCAGCATTGGCGCTGCTGGGCCTGGGGATCTTTGGGCCCGGCATCGCCAATGGCATTGTGTCCGGCGGCCCGCAGCTTGGCGCCGGAGCCGTCATTGGCACGGGGTTAGCTGCCGGCGGAGCTGTGATGGCTGGAGCCGGACTTGCTGCAGCCGGCGCTGGCGCGCTCGCGGGGGCTGCGCGTGGAACTGCCGCGCTATCGGGTAGTGCGAGCCGTGCGTTTCGGGCAGGTGGCTTGTCCGGCGTCAGGGATGCCGCCACGTCCGCGATGATGAGCCCGCTTCGTCGCGCTGCGACAAGTTCCGGTAGCAGCTCGGCATCAACCGGCGGTGCTACGGTTGGCGAAGCTGGCGTAGTCCAGGCCCCTGCGAATGCCTCATCTGCAGACACTCAATCCAAATGGGCTTCGCGTATGAGGCGCATGCAGGCCATACGCCATGGAGCATCAACCGCCAGCAACGCCGTACGCTCTGCTGATCGAAATGGGGGAGGTGCCTCCGTCGATCTCTCGGAAGGAAAGCAATGATGTTCAAGCGACCAGCCGTTCATTACGGCCGCACGCCCGCGCCTGTGACGCCCTATCAAAGGGCGGCCCAAGTTTGGGACGACCGCATCGGTTCGGCGCGCGTGCAAGCGAGAAACTGGCGGCTGATGGCTTTCGGCTCACTAACCCTATCGGCTGGACTCGCATCCGCTCTTGTCTGGCAGTCGACGCAAGGCACCGTCACGCCCTGGGTCGTCGAGGTCGATCGTCTCGGCCAGGCACAGGGCGTTAGCCCCGCCAATCCCTTCTATCAGCCGACCGATCCGCAGATTGCGTTCCATCTGGCACGCTTCATCGAAGACGTACGCGGGCTTCCGGCCGACGCCGTCGTACTGCGTCAGGACTGGCTGCGAGCCTATGACTTTACCACGGACCGCGGCGCGGCGGCTCTCAACAACCATGCTCGGGTCAACGATCCCTTTGCCAATCTCGGTAAGGTGCAGATTGCCGTCGAAATATCGAGCGTCATCCGCGCTTCGCCGGAGAGTTTTCGTGTCGCCTGGATCGAGCGCCGCTATGACAATGGTCAGCTTGCCACTACCGAGCGCTGGACTGCCATCCTCACCATCGTGATCGATACGCCGCGCGATGCCGATCGTCTGCGCAAAAATCCGCTTGGCGTCTATGTCAATGCCATCAACTGGTCGAAGGAGGTCGGGCAGTGAACGGGCCGATAACCAAAATTACTAGCTCTCGTGTGGGCGACATCCTGTGTCCGATGTTGCTCGTTTGCATGGTTACGCTCAGCGGCTGCACCACCTTCAAACCCCCGCAGATCAGCTACGACGCTGATATACCGCCGCTTCCCAATCCAACAGTGTTGGCGGAGGAGCGTCCGCGATCACTGCATGTTCCACCCTCCTGGATCCCAGCCAAGGGCGGCAGGAAAGGAGCGAAGGAGGCCGAAGAGCCGATTGCCCGGATTGAGACGGCGAATGATGCCGCGCGCGTTGAACCCCGGAAGCAGGGCTACTTCAACGCCGTGCAGGTGTTTCCGTTTAGTCCCGGTGCCCTCTATCAGATTTACGCTGCGCCCGGACAGATTACCGATATCGCGCTCGAGCCCGGTGAGCAGCTCACGGGTTCAGGTCCGGTGTCGGCCGGTGACACCGTACGCTGGGTTGTCGGCGATACCGAAAGCGGAAGTGGCGACACCAGGCGCGTCCATATCATGGTCAAGCCGACACGGCCTTCAATCGAGACCAATCTCGTGGTCAACACTGACCGGCGCACCTATCTGATCGAGCTGCGATCGCGTGAGAAGTCCTATATGCCTTCGGTGGCCTGGTTCTATCCGGAGGATCGGACGACGCGTGCTCAGGCCGTTCCGCCAACGCCAGTTCTTCCCGACCCCGCTCAGCGGCGCTATCGCTACACCCTCGAGGGCGACAATCCGCCCTGGCGGCCGATCGGTGCCTATGACGATGGCCGCAAGGTCTATGTGGAATTCTCACAAGGAATCGTTCAAGGCGAGATGCCGCCGCTGTTCGTCATCGGCCCGGATGGCAATCCCGAAATCGTCAACTACCGAACCCATCATAATGTGCTGATTGTCGATCGGCTGTTTGCCGCGGCGGAACTGCGGCTTGGTGGCGATGCCCAGCAAAGGGTTCGGATCGTTAGAAGCGACGGGAGGTCTTGATGACCGGCACCGAAGCGAATAATGCCGGCAGCTCTCATTCGACCGCGCCGAAGACATCCGAGGAAATTGCTCATTCTTTGCGGCTCCGTCCAGAACGCCCGCTTGTTACGCGTCTGTCGCGTAAGGTTTTGGCCAGCGGGACGGCATTGGCGCTTCTTCTGGTCTCTGCAGCCGTCCTTTGGGCCATGCAGAACAATCGCACGCGGACGCCTGCATCAGAAGAACTCTATCGTACAGATCATCACAACGTAGCTGATGGCTTGGCCGGGTTGCCGCGCGACTATGCAGGTGTACCGCGAGACGTGCCGCGCCTCGGACCACCGCTGCCGGGCGATCTCGGCGGCCCGATCGTTGCAGCTCAAGCTCAGTCGGGACCGCTTGTTGCCGACGCCGAACAGCAGCGAATGAACCAGGAAAGCGAGGCCGCTCGCATCAGCAAGGTCTTTGCGTCAACCAATGTTCGACCCTCCGCGGCGGCCGCTCCCGCCGAGACTGTTCCGAACGCGGTGTCCTCGTCCGATGAGGCCTATGCCCAGAACGGGCAGGATCGCAAGCTCGCCTTCGTCAATGCCTCAGTAGATCGACGGACGACGAGCTCCGATCGCGTGACGATGCCGGCTTCGCCGTACGTTGTGCAGGCTGGGTCCGTGATTCCGGGAGCTCTGATTACGGGCATTCGCTCCGATCTGCCGGGACCGATCGCAGCGCTGGTGACTGAGAACATATTCGACACACCAACGGGACGCTATCTTCTAGTTCCGCAGGGGGCACGTCTCATCGGAATCTACGACAGTCAAGTAACTGCCGGCCAATCACGTGTGCTGCTCGTCTGGACGCGGCTGATCATGCCGAATGGACGTTCGATCGTCCTTGAGCGAAAGCCCGGCGCTGATGCCGCAGGTTATGCAGGCCTCGAGGACCAGATAGACAATCACTGGGGCGAACTCTTCAAAGCCGCCGCGCTATCGACGTTCTTGGGAGTCGGCGCCGAACTGGGCGAGGGCTCCGACACAAATGGCAACAACGGTGCAATCGTTCGGGCATTGCGCCGTGGTGCTACCGATTCGCTGAATCAGACTGGCCGGCAGGTGGTTCGACGCAGTCTCAACATCCAACCAACGCTTACAATTCGACCGGGCTTCCCAGTTCGTGTGATTGTCAATCGCGATCTGGTTCTTCAGCCGTATGGAGGACGATAGAAGATATGGCTAAGCTCAAGATCGAAGCAATTCCAGATGATAAAGTCGCAAAGGTGATGATCGAACTGACTGCGCCGGTTCATCGGGATCTGATAGCCTATGCGGAAGCGTTAACGCGGAAGACCGGACAGCGCGTAGACCCGATAAAGCTAATTCCGCTGATGCTCGCACGCTTCATGGCCACTGACCGTGGCTTCAGGAAGCTGCGACGGGCAAGTCACTCGGCTAATGATCCCGCGGTTGCCAAAGACGGGCGATGATCCACCAGCAAGCTGAGAAAGTGGGCAAGAGCTGCGTTCTTGTTTCGCGTGAGCCAATGGGCGCTGAAACACACCTCGATGGAGCTCGCGCTATCGCGGAACTCGCGATAGACGACGTTCTCATCAAGAGTTCCAATTTCGGATTCCCAGGCGAAAGTAACGCCTAAGCCGAGACTCACGAGATTCTTCACCAGCAGCTGGCTCACATCGTGCCGTTGTACAGCTGGCCGGTTGCTAAAGTGCGGGAGCGCGGACCAAAGGAAATGTTCCAACTCTCCTTTATCCTCAGATCCGCCAAACAAGACCGTTTCATCGAGAAGATCAGTCCAGAAGATAATATCGCGCGCAGCAAGCGCGTTGTCCTTGTTGAGCAACACAAAAATGCGCTCCGTCCATAATGCTCTGGTTTGCATGTCTGCTGAACGAAGCCGTCCTGGAGCTATGACAATGTCTGCGGCCCGATTGTCCAGACATCTCAACAAACCCCGCGGTGAACGCTGTATGACTTCCAGCTCAATTTTGGGAAAGCGGCCCCTAAACTCCGTCAACGTCTCGCCAAACTGCGCTCGTTTTCCCGGCAGCGGTCCGCAAAGCCCAATTGCAATACGACCGACTTGGCCGGAGCTAGCGCGGCCTGCCGCGTCGACCAGGTCGTCAACCTGCGTCAAAATCCCGCTCGCGAGGTGTAAGAATCGTCGGCCGACCTCGGTAGGTCTTATTCCTCCGCTCGATCTCTCGAACAAAGTTGCACCAAGCAGGTGTTCCAATTGAGCGATAGAGCGGCTTAGCGCCGAATGCCGAACGGACAATAGTTCAGCCGCCCGTCGAAAGCTGCCGCAATCGCAGGTCAGTAAAGCCAAACGAAGATGCTTGAGCTCGATCGCCTTTCCGGAACGTCTTAGGTCGTTCATGTTGCCGAAGTCACTCCCTGGAAATCATCGCTCTCGTCACGACAGAATTAGCTTGGCGCCCTCGAACCTACTTCGGTGGCGCTCGTGGGCGCACCTGTTTGATTTCGCAGGGTGACTTTCCCTAGAGAAGATGCTCCTTTCGTAGTTGCGGCGGACATTCGACTTTGCCAATCCCTTCGTTCAGCGAATGCGTAATTCGATTCGAACTTTCGAGGGGGGTTAAGTTTTTCAATTAGTTGGAAGGCGCCGTGTGCACGATGTGTGCGCCGAGGGATCAAAGAAAATCTAGCGACGGGTAACGTGAGCAGGCTGACCAGGACGTGCTTCGGTGTCCGCGGCGGGCCTACGTTTAGGGCACGGAGTAATCTCGCTCGGCAAACACAAGTTTACGCCGATCAATTGCCCAGAGTGCAGTTCGCGGAATGACCCGTTATGGAATTTGCTGCAAGTCTCTACGAATTCAACAGCAAAAGTTTTTGCTGTACGTTGTGTTCGGGCCACGAAGTTAGCCGCCCGTTCCGACGTGGCAGTTACAAATCGCGGGCGTTTGGTGAGTACGTTGATGCGGGCGATTTTAGCGACTTAGGAGCTGCGGCACTCGCAGCACATAATGGCTCTGCGGTGGCCCGCTGGTTCACGCTGGCGGGTCATCCTGACGTTGCACCATGACTTTCGATCGAAGCAGATTCTTATTTCATCATGTCGATGGTCAGCAAACTCTGACGGAAAGCGATCAGGACACCGACCTGCGCAATGCGCGGGGATCGTTATCCCGCATTCGCCTTCAATCCAGCAGCTTCGATGCCCGCGACAGCGCAGATCTCGTCATTGTCCGACGTGTCGCCGCTGACACCGACCGCGCCGAGGAGTGTGGTGCCGTCCATGACAAGGACGCCGCCGGGCACCGGCACCAGGCGCCCCTGCGCCAGCGCATTCACGGCACTGACGAAATAGGCCTGTTCCTGGGCGCGCTGGAACAATGCCCGCGACCCCATGCCCATCGCGAGCGCGCCGTAGGCCTTGCCATGCGCGATCTCGGCGCGCATCAGGCTGGTGCCGTCCTGCGCCGCCGTGACCTTCACGCAGCCGCGGGCATCCAGAATGGTGATGACCAGCGGCTTCAGCTTCTTCTCGACGCCCTTGGCGAGGGCGGCATCGAGAATCTTGCGGGCGACGTCGAGGGTAAGTTCAGCCATAAAATCAGGTCCTTTGCGATTGAGTGGGGATTAATGCTTCACTTGCGCGCTGTCGAGGCTCATCGCGAGCACGCGGGCGACATGCAGGGCTGCACGGCTCGTGCCATCCTTGATCTGGTGCCGGCACGAGGTACCGTCGGCCACGATCAGTGCGGAAGCATCGGCGCGGCGGACCGCCGGCAGCAGCGACAGCTCGGCCATCTCCATCGAAGCCTCATAAGTGTCTGCGCCGTAGCCGAACGCGCCGGCCATGCCGCAGCAACTGGATTCGATGGTTTCGACGCTGAGTTCGGGAATGAGGCGAAGCGCCTTTTCGACCGGCTTGAACGCGCCGAATGACTTTTGATGGCAGTGGCCGTGAATCAGCGCTTTTCCCGGCATCGCGCCAAGCGGCAGCTCCAGCCGTCCGGCCTCCGCCTCGCGGACCAGGAATTCCTCGAACAGAAGAGCATGTGCGCTGATGCTCTTCGCCTCATTATCCGAGCGCAGCGAGAGCAACTCGTCGCGCAGCGTCAGGAGACAGCTCGGCTCCAACCCGATGATCGGCACCCCGCGCGCAGCAAACGGCGCATAGGTGGTGACCAGCCTGTTCAATTCGCTGCGCGCCTGATCGACTAATCCCGCTGAGAGGAACGTCCGTCCGCAACACAGCGGCCGGGCGCGATCCGCAGGCCGTGGGATATGGACGCGATATCCGGCCTCGACCAGCACCCGCAAGGCGGCGTCGAGATTTTCCCGCTCATAGGCGCGATTGAACGTATCGGCGAACAGCACGACTTCGCGGCCATCCGACGCACCATATGTCTCGGCATCGGGCCTGAACACGTCGCGGCGGAACGCGGGCAGGGCGCGTTTGGCGCTGATGCCGGCAAATTTCTCGAACAGTGCACGCAGCAACGGGCTGCTGTTGCGCCAGTTGGCGAGCGGCGCGAAGCGGGACGCCAGCTCCACATAGCGCGGGAGATAGCCGACCAGCCGGTCGCGCAGCGAAAGGCCGTGCGTCGCCGCGCGCGCAGCCAGCACCTCGATCTTCATCTTGGCCATGTCGACGCCGGTCGGGCATTCATGGCGGCACGCCTTGCAGGACACGCAGAGTTTCAGCGTCTCCATCATCTCGTCCGAAGCCAGCGCATCCGGCCCGAGTTGGCCCGAGATCGCCAGCCGCAGCGTATTGGCGCGGCCGCGCGTGACGTCCTTCTCGTTGCGGGTGGCGCGATAGGACGGGCACATCACGCCGCCCTCCAGCTTCCGACAGGCGCCGTTGTTGTTGCACATCTCGACCGCGCCCTGAAAGCCGCCGCCGGCGCCGGGATAGGCCGACCAGTCGAGCGCGGTCTTCAGGTCACCGACGCGATAGTCAGGCCGATAGCGAAACAGGCTGCGGTCGTCCATCCTGGGCGGATCGACGATCTTGCCGGGATTGAGCAGGTTCTCCGGATCGAAGCGCTGCTTGACCTCCCTGAAATCGGCGACGATGCGGGCGCCGAACATCGCTTCGTGGAATTCGGAGCGAACCAGGCCATCGCCGTGCTCGCCGGAATGCGAGCCCTTGTATTCGCGCACCATCTCGAACGCCTCTTCGGCGATGGCACGCATCGCCTTGGCGTCTTTTTCGAGCTTCAGATTGAGAACGGGCCGCACGTGCAGGCAGCCTTCCGAGGCATGAGCATACATCGTGCCGCGCGTGCCGTGCCTGGCGAAGATGGCGTTGAGCCGCTCGGTGTAGTCGGCGAGATGTGGCAGCGGCACGGCGCAGTCCTCGACGAAGGAGACCGGCTTGCCCTCCTGCTTCATCGACATCATGACGTTGAGGCCGGAGGTGCGGAAATCCGCGATGGCCGTCTGCCTCGCGGGTTCGACAACGTCGACCACGCCGCCCCATTTGCGCTGCGGATGGTTCCAGCCGAAGCCGAGATCTGCCATCAATTCGGAAAGCTGCTTCAGCTTCTGCAGATTGTCGGCCTGATCCTCTTCCGCAAATTCGACGATCAGCAGTGCATCCGGATCGCCGCGCACGGTCGCCTCGATCACGGGCTTGAACATCGCGATGTCGCGCCCGAGCGCGATCATGGTCCTGTCGACCAACTCCACCGCGATGGGACGCAGTTTCACCAGATGCTGCGCCGCGTCCATCGCCTCATAGAAACTGCCGAAATGGCAGACGCCCAGCACCTTGTTGCGGATCACGGGCCACAGTTTGAGTTCGACCTGCGTCGTGAACGCCAGCGTACCTTCGGAGCCGACCAGCAAATGCGCCAAATTGTTCGGCGCATTGCGCGGCACCAGCGCATCGAGATTGTAGCCGCCGACGCGGCGCTGCACCTTCGGGAAACGCTCGGCGACCTCGGCGGCCTCACGCTCGCCGAGATCGAGCATGTCACGGAATAGTTCGAGCCCGCTCTGCGGTGAATTCACCCGGGCCAGATCTCGCGGCACTTCGCCGAAATGCAATAGCGTGCCGTCGGCCAGCGCCGCATCCATCGACAGCGTGTTGTCGCGCATGGTGCCGTAGCGCAGCGAACGGCCGCCGCAGGAATTGTTGCCGGCCATGCCGCCGATGGTGGCGCGCGAGGCGGTGGAGACGTCGACCGGAAACCACAGCCCGTGCTTCCTGAGCTGGCGGTTGAGATCGTCGAGCACGATGCCAGGCTCGACCACGCAGGTCCGGTTCTCTACATCGAGCGAGAGCAGCCGGTTCAGGTGCTTCGAAAAGTCGACGACTAGCCCCTCGTTGACGGTCTGGCCGCATTGCGAGGTGCCGCCGCCGCGCGGGGTCACGATTCGTCCCTCGTCCTTCGCGATGGCGAGCGCCCGCAGCGCCTCGTCCATGGTCCTGGGAACCACGACGCCAAGGGGGAGGATCTGATAGAACGAGGCATCGGTCGCGTAGCGGCCGCGGCTAAATCGGTCGAACAGGACGTCGCCGGTAATATTAGACCGTAGCCGGCGCTCAAGTGATGACGCATTCTTCATCCCAAATCCTATCGTCCAAGAGGATTGTTTCGGCAATCTCTCAAGGAAGCAGATGCAATTTATCTTGGGGCGGCGTCAATTGTGAATTCATAATGTGTTGAGGGTTAGCCGTCTGTGGCCTCAGCGATCACCGCCTCCGGCATCCCGCCGAGGTGCTCGACTGCCGCGGTCCGCTTGTTGCGCAGGTGCTGGAACAGGATGTCAGCGAGCTCGCTGCCGGCCCGGCGCCGCAACGCATCCAGGATCGCTTCGTGCTCGCGCATCGCCTCGGTCCAGCGCTGTCGTTCGCGCGCGAAGTTGGCGGAATAACGAACCCGGCGGATCCGGCCGGCCAGGTTGGTGTAGATGGTGCGCAGCGTCTCGTTGCGGGATGCCGCCACGATCCTTTCATGGATGCGCTGGTTGGCCTGAAAGTAGTTGTGCATGTTGCGATGCAGGTAGTGGCCGTACATTTCGTAGTGTAGCCGCTCGATCTCGGCGATTTCTTCATCCGTGATGGTTTCGCAGGCGAGCCGCCCGGCGAGGCTTTCCAGGCCGCCCATCACGTCGAAAAGCTCCTCCAGATCGCGCTGGCCAAGCTGGCGCACGCGCGCGCCGCGGTTGGGCAGCAGCTCGATCAGTCCTTCGGCAGCCAGTACCTTGAGGGCCTCGCGCAGGGGGGTGCGGGAAATTCCGAACATTTCGCAGAGCTGCCGTTCGGGAACGCGCCCGCCGTCCGGAATGTTGCCTTCGACCACGTAGTCGCGAAGCCGCGACAGGATTTCGCCGTGGAGCGAAGGCTCAGTGCGCTCCGCGCCGTTGTCGGCGGGCTTTGCGATTGGCATCCCGGATTCGGGAATCGTTGATTTCATAGTTGCAACGGTAGTTTGCGGAGCCATCAACGTCGACGACCGATAATGCATGTAAAATATCATTTTACAAACCAAAAAATGAATGCAAAATGATCGGAGGGGGCGACGACGGGAGGTCATCATGCGGCAAGGACGGCATTTTCTGCAGATTCCGGGCCCGAGCCCTGTCCCCGACCGTGTTCTTCGGGCGATGGACATGCCGGTCATCGATCACCGCAGCGCCGAGTTCGGCCAGCTCGGGCGCACGGTGCTGGAGGGCGCCCAGAAGATTTTCCAAACCTCGGGACCGGTCATGATCTTTCCTTCGTCGGGCACCGGCGCCTGGGAAGCCGCGATCGTCAACACGCTGTCGCCGGGCGACAAGGTGCTGATGGTGGAGACCGGTCACTTCGCCACCTTGTGGCGCCAGATGGCCGCGCGCTGGGGAATTGACGTTGATTTCCTGCCCGGCGACTGGCGCCGCGGCGCAGACCCCGCGGTCATCGAAGAAAGGCTAACGCGCGACACGTCACATGCGCTCAAGGCGGTGATGGTCGTTCATAACGAAACCTCGACCGGTGCCACCAGCCGGATCGGCGAAATCCGCGCCGCGATCGACCGGGCCGGTCATCCGGCGCTCCTGATGGTCGACACCATCTCCTCGCTGGGATCGGCCGACTATCGGCACGACGAATGGAGGGTCGACGTCAGCGTGAGCTGCTCGCAGAAAGGGTTCATGCTGCCGCCCGGTCTGGGCTTCAACGCGATCTCGGACAAGGCCCGCGCTGCCGCCAAGACCAACACAATGCCGCGGTCGTATTGGGATTGGGAGGAAATGCTGAAGCCGAATGCAAACGGCTTCTTCCCGTACACGCCGGCAACCAATCTGCTCTACGGCCTGCGCGAGGCCATCGCGATGCTGCTTGAGGAGGGGCTCGACCAGGTCTTTGCACGCCATCAGCGGCTTGCCGCTGCGACGCGTGTCGCCGTCAATCACTGGGGACTGGAAGTGCTCTGCCAGGAGCCTAAGGACTTTTCGCCTGTTCTCACCGCCGTTCTGATGCCGCCGGGGCATGACGCGGACCAGTTCCGCAAGGTCGTGCTCGACAACTTCAACATGTCGCTCGGCTCCGGACTGTCGAAGGTGGCCGGCAAGGTATTCCGCATCGGCCATCTCGGCGAGTGCAATGAGCTGACCTTGCTCGCTGCGCTGACGGGCGTGGAGATGGGATTGTCGGTCGCCGGTATTCCGTACCGGGCCGGCGGCGTCGATGCCGCGATGACGTATCTGGAGCAGCGCCCGCAAGGCAATTCCCCGGCGCATCTCAAGGTCGTTGGCAGCTAGCCGGCAACTCGCGCCAGGCCCCGGGGGCGCGCTCAAGCCCCGCTTCTTATGCATTGACGTGCTCCGTCCGGCGGGCGACAAGCCCGCCAAATGGTGATATTCGAGCGGCTCGAAACGCCAAGACCGGGAAGGACGCCCATGACTGTGCATACTGGACGGCATTTTCTGCAGATTCCGGGACCGACCAACGTGCCGGACCGGGTGCTGCGTGCCATGGATATGCCGACCATGGACCACCGGGGTCCGGAATTTGCCGAGGTCGGATACGCCGCGCTGGCGGCCATGCAGCGGGTGTTTCGCACCAAGCAACCGGTGATCATCTACCCGTCGTCGGGCACCGGCGCCTGGGAGGCGGCCATCGTCAACACACTGCAGCCCGGCGACAAGGTGCTGATGGCGGAGACCGGGCAGTTCGCCGTGCTGTGGCGCGGTATCGCCGACAAGTTCAAGCTCGAAGTGGATTTCATCCCCGGCGACTGGCGCCACGGCGCCGACCTCGAGCAGATCGAGGCCCGGCTGGCGGCCGACAAGGCGCACACGATCAAGGCCGTGTGCGTGGTTCACAACGAGACGTCGACGGGCTGCGTCACCCATCCGCAGGACGTCCGCAAGATTCTCGACCGCGTGGGTCATCCCGCGCTGCTGATGGTCGACACCATCTCCGGTCTCGGCTCGCTGGAATATGAGCACGACGCCTGGGGCATCGACGTGTCGGTGGCCGGATCGCAGAAGGGCCTGATGCTGCCGCCGGGTCTCGGCTTCAATGCCATCTCGGAAAAGGCGCTCGCGGTGGCGAAGGCCAATCCGGCGATGCGCTCCTACTGGGACTGGCAGGAAGTCATCGCCATCAACAAGGCCGGCACCTGGCCCTATACGCCGGCCACCAACCTGCTGTTCGGCTTGCGCGAAGCGGTCAAGATGCTCGAGGAGGAGGGGCTGGAGAACGTCTTCGCCCGCCACAAGCGCCACAGCGCCGCGACGCGTGCCGCCATCAAGGTCTGGGGCCTGGATACGCAGTGTCAGGAGCAGGGCGCGCACTCGCCGGCGCTGACCGGCGTCGTCATGCCGGAAGGTCATGACGCCGACAACTTCCGCAAGGTCGTGCTGGAAAACTTCGACATGTCGCTCGGCACCGGCCTCAACAAGATCAAGGGCAAGGTGTTCCGGATCGGCCATATCGGCCACTTCAACGACCTGATGCTGATGGGCACGCTGTCGGGCGTCGAGATGGGCCTCGACCTCGGCAAGGTGCCGCACCGCAGCGGCGGCGTGCTGGCGGCGATGGAAGTGCTGAAGGGACGCGATGTCGTCGCGATGCCGAAGGCTGCTGCCGTCGCCTGAGATCGTTTGACCGAAACAACAATAGAGAGAGCTGCGATGAACGCGCCGGTAGCTTCGACTGAAGACCTGATCTATTCCGTCGAGGACGGGATTGCCCGGCTGACGTTCAACCGTCCGCAGGCGCGCAATGCGCTGACCTTTGCCATGTACGAGCAGATGGCGGCGATCTGCGAGACCATCAACAACGACCGTTCGATCAAGGCGATGATCCTGACCGGCGCGGGCGACAAGGCATTTGCGTCGGGTACAGACATCTCGCAGTTCCGAGCCTTCAAGACGGCGCAGGACGCGCTCGATTATGAAGCGCGGATCGACCGCGTGCTCGGCACGCTGGAAGCGTGCCGGGTGCCGACGATCGCGGCGATTGCCGGCGCCTGCACCGGCGGCGGCGCCGGGATCGCGGCGTGCTGCGACATCCGCATCGGCACCGAGACGACGCGGATGGGTTTTCCGATCGCGCGCACGCTCGGCAATTGCCTGTCGATGTCCAACATCTCCAGGCTGGTTTCGCTGGTCGGCCCGGCGCGGACCAAGGACCTGATCTTTAGGGCGCGCTTGGTCGAGGCGCCGGAAGCGCTGGCGCTCGGGCTGCTCAACGAAGTCGTGCCCGATGTCGAGACCCTGCAGCGCCGCGCCGATGAGACCGCAAAACTCGTCGCCAGCCACGCGCCGATCACGCTCGAGGTCACCAAGGAGGCGGTACGCCGCATCCGCAGGACCCTGACGCGCGACGAGGGCGAGGACCTGATCCTGCGCGCCTATATGAGCGAGGATTTCCGCGAAGGCATGGACGCGTTCCTCAACAAGCGCTCGCCGAACTGGAAGGGCAAGTAGCCTTCGCTGGCGTGTGAGTGCCTCCCTGGAGGCGCGGGCTTTCGGCGAGCCCGCGCCTTTTTGCGTATGTCGCCTACTCATGCGAAAGTCATACGCAGTAAGGTTGCAGACCGGCTTGAACTCGCCTGCATTAGTCAGCACAATGGTGCGGCGGACAGTGTCTATTTTTCTAAATACAACAATCACATAGGGATGAAACTCGTGGGACATATCCTCAAAGCCGCGGCCGCCATGACGGCCATGATCGCAACCACTCCAGCGCTTGCCGCCTGGGAGCCGACCAAGCCGGTCGAAATCGTGGTCGCAGCCGGCGCCGGTGGTGCTTCCGACCAGATGGCGCGAATGATGCAGGCGGCCATCCAGAAGAACAATCTGATGAAGCAGCCGATGGTCGTGTCGCTTAAGGGCGGTGCGTCCGGCGCCGAAGCGTTGATGTACATGAAGTCCAGCGACGGCGACGCCAACAAGGTGCTAATCGCCTATTCGCTGATCTACATGTTGCCGCTGTCGGCGAAAATCCCGTTCAACTGGCGCGACCTGACGCCGGTGTCGGTCGTCGCCCTCGATCAGTTCGTGCTGTGGGACAACGCCGAGGGTCCCAAGACGGTGAAGGACTTCATCGCCGCAGCCAAGGCGGCGAGTTCGCCGTTCAAGATGGGCGGTACCGGCTCCAAGCGGGAGGACCACGTGCTCACCGTGTTCATGGAGCAGAAGACCGGCGCGAAATTCTCCTATCTGCCGTACAAGTCCGGCGGCGAGGCGGCGACGCAGCTGGTCGGCAAGCACACCGAATCCAACGTCAACAATCCATCCGAGAATCTGGAAGTCTGGCGCGCCGGTCAGGTCCGCGCGCTCTGCGTATTCGACAAGGAGCGGATTTCCTACAAGACCAAGGTCACGGAGACGCAATCCTGGAACGACATCCCGACCTGCAAGGAGGAAGGGCTCGACGTGCAGTATCTGATGCTGCGCGCGATGTTCCTGCCAGGGAAGGTGACGCCGGACCAGCAGGCGTTCTATGTCGACCTGTTCCAGAAGGTGACGCAGACGCCGGAGTACAAGGAATATATGGAGAAGCAGGCGCTGAAGCCGATCTTCCTCACCGGCAAGGACATGCTGAAATTCCTCGAAGAGGACGACAAGCTGAACTCGCAGCTCATGAACGAAGCGGGCTTCGTCGCGAAATAATCCATCTACAATAGTTACTCCTCCGCGTGGCCGTATCCGGCCATGCGGAGGCGGACCTTTTCGATTTCCTCCTTTGAGAGCAAGGGCGGCGTGCCGATCTGCAGGCAGCCGTGATATTGCCGCGCCAGCGTCTCGACCTCGACCGCCAGCCACATTGCCTTCGACAGCGAAGGCCCGACCGCGATCATGCCGTGATGCTCGAGCAGGCAGGCCAGCCGTCCCTCCAGCGCCTTTACGGCATGTTCCGACAGCTCCTGGGTGCCGAAGGTCGCATAGGGCGCGCAGCGGATGGTGTCGCCGCCGGCGACGGCGACCATGTAGTGCACCGGGGGGATCTCCATGCCCATGATCGCCAGCATGGTCGAATAGGGCGGATGGGCGTGGACGATCGCCTGCACCTCCGGACGGGCCTTGAGGATGTCGCGGTGAAAGCGCCATTCGCTCGACGGCCGCTGCGAGGGATCGTGGTTGCCGTCGAGATGCATGTAGACGATCTGGTCGGGCTTCATCGCCTCGTAGGGCGTGCTGGTGGGCGTGATCAGCATGCCATCGCCATGGCGCAGGCTGATATTGCCTGACGTCCCCTGGTTGATGCCGAGCGTATTCATGCGCAGGCAGGCATCGATGATGGATTGGCGTTTGTCCCGGTCCTTGGTGGTCGGCATGTCAAGCCCTCTTGAAGGGGATGGACAATGCTTGATTATTGCGTCGCAGTATAGTCGAACATGTCTCTGGAATAGTTGAGTGGAGAAGTCATGACGCGCGCCGTGCTTGGCATCATCGGCGGATCCGGCATCTACGACCTGCCGGGATTGGAGGACGTCCGCGAGGAGATCATCCAAAGCCCTTGGGGCGAGCCGTCCGCGCCATTGACACGCGGTGTCATCGAAGGCCTGCCGATCGTGTTCCTGCCAAGGCACGGCAAGGGACACGTGCTGTCGCCCTCCGACATCAACTACCGCGCCAATATCGATGTGCTGAAGCGGGCAGGGGTCACCGACCTGGTTTCGCTCTCGGCCTGCGGCTCGTTCAAGGAGGAGCTGGCGCCCGGCACCTTCGTGCTGGTCGATCAGTTCGTCGACCGCACCTATAAGCGCGAGACTTCGTTCTTCGGCAAGGGCTGCGTCGCCCACGTCTCGATGGCCCATCCGGTGTCGCCGCGGCTGCACGTGCATCTCGTGGCCGCAGCCAAGGCCGAAGGCATCGCGCCGGTGCAGGGCGGTACCTATGTCTGCATGGAGGGCCCGCAGTTCTCCAGCCTCGCCGAGAGCATGACCTACAAGGCGCAGGGCTATGCCGTGATCGGCATGACCAACATGCCCGAGGCCAAGCTCGCCCGTGAGGCCGAGATCTGCTACGCCAGCGTGGCGATGGTCACCGATTACGATTGCTGGCATCCGCATCATGACGCCGTCACCGTGCAGGACATCATTCGCGTGTTGAACTCGAATGCCGGCAAGGCCAAGGTGCTGGTTGCCCGTCTCGCCAGGGATTTTCCGCGTGAGCATGAACCCTGTCCTATCGGTTCGGACAAGGCGCTCGACACCGCCTTGATCACGGCGCCGGAAGCGCGCGATGCTAAGCTGCTCGCCAAGCTCGATGCGGTCGCGGGCAGGGTGCTCCGGTCGTGAGGATGCCTTCCAGCGGGCGCGCGACGCGAAGGACGTAGAACATGAACGTCGACGGCCGGCATTTTCGCAGTATCTGGCTCGAGGACGACGGCTGCACCGTCGCCGCGATCGATCAGCGCCGGCTGCCGCATGAATTCGTGGTGGCGCGTATCACCCACGCCGAGGACGCGACCGAGGCGATCCGCTCCATGCTGGTGCGGGGGGCTCCGCTGATCGGCGCGACCGCGGCTTTTGGCGTGGCGCTCGCCATGCGCGCCGATGCTTCCGATGCGGCGCTCGACCGCGCCTATGCCATGCTGCTGGCGGCCCGGCCGACCGCGATCAACCTGAAATGGGCGCTCGACGAGATGGCGCGCTTGCTGCGGCCGTTGTCGGCGTCCGAGCGGATTGCCGCGGCCTACCGGCGGGCGGTCGAAATCGCCGACGAGGACGTTGCGATCAACCAGGGGATCGGCCGGCATGGTCTGGCGCTGATCGAGCAGATCGCGGCGAGCAAGCGGCCGGGCGAGGTGGTCAACGTCCTGACGCATTGCAATGCCGGCTGGCTCGCAACGGTCGACTGGGGCACCGCAACAGCGCCGATCTACCTTGCCCATGACCGCGGCGTGAAGGTCCATGTCTGGGTCGACGAGACGCGGCCGCGCAATCAGGGGGCTTCGCTGACCGCATGGGAACTCGGCCACCACGGCGTTCCGCACACGGTGATCCCCGACAACACCGGCGGCCATCTGATGCAGCACCGCATGGTCGATCTGGCGATCGTCGGCACCGACCGGGTGGCGGCCAATGGCGATGTCTGCAACAAGATCGGCACCTATCTGAAGGCGCTGGCCGCGCACGACAACGGCGTGCCGTTCTATGTTGCACTGCCGTCGCCGACCATCGACTTTAGTATCGATGATGGTCTCAGGCAGATCCCGATCGAGCAGCGCAGCGCCGACGAAGTGGCGACGATGTCCGGCCGCACCGCCGACGGCCGTGTCGAGACGGTGCGGGTAGTTCCCGACGGGTCGCCGGTGGCCAACTATGCCTTCGACGTCACGCCGGCGCGGCTGGTCACGGGACTGATCACCGAGCGTGGCCTGCTGCGGCCCGATCGTGCTGCACTTGCGAGCGCATTCCCGGAGCGCAGCGCCGGACATTGACGCCAGCGGCGTCGGCACGTATCCCCGTTTGCGTCTGTCGTATCGGGGTTCATCGTCTCCATGTCCAATACCGACATCGAAATCGTCGTCGAGGATCCGACCGCGCCGGAGGCCAACTCGCCTCAGGTCGTCAGCGTTCGCGTCGTCGACGTGGTCGTCTCGCTGCTGTTGCTCGCCCTCGCAATCACGCTCGGTCTCGATAACTGGCGCGCTGGAGCCGGCTGGGAATCCACCGGGCCACAGCCCGGCTATTTCCCGTTCTACCTCTCGATCATCCTCGGTGGCGCCAGTCTCTACGGGCTGGTCGCCGCGTTCCTGTCGCGCACGGAGGCCACTGAAACCTTCGTGACGCGGGCGCAGCTTCGCCGCGTGATGGCGGTATTCGTGCCAACGGTTCTGTTCTGCCTCGCCACGCAGTACCTCGGGCTCTATGTCGCGAGCTTCCTCCTGATCTCCGGTTTCATGCGCCTGGTCGGCAAGATCGCGCTGTGGAAGTCGCTGCTCACCGCCTTCATCTTCACCGCCGCGATGTTCGTGACCTTCGACGTCGCCTTCGATGTCATCATGCCAAAGGGCCCGCTCGAAGCGGCGCTCGGCCGCTAACAGGTTCGGTGGGATAGCGCCATGGAAGCCATCGGCCTCTTGATGCACGGTTTTGCCGTGCTGCTGACCTGGAAGACGCTGCTGCTGATGATGACCGGGCTGGTGCTCGGCATTTTCGTCGGCGTGCTGCCGGGCCTCGGCGGCCCCAACGGCGTCGCGATCCTGTTGCCGCTGACGTTCACGATGGACCCGACCTCGGCGATCGTGATGCTGTCCTGCATCTATTGGGGCGCGCTGTTCGGCGGCGCCATCACCTCGATCCTGTTCAACATCCCCGGCGAAGCCTGGTCGGTCGCGACCACCTTCGACGGCTATCCGATGGCGCAACAGGGGAGGGCGGCGGAAGCGTTAACTGCCGCCTTCACCTCGTCCTTCATCGGCTCGTTGGTCGCGGTGATGCTGATCACCTTCCTGGCGCCGATGATCTCTTCCTTCGCGCTGAAATTCGGACCACCGGAGTTCTTCGCGGTCTATCTGCTCACCTTCTGCTCCTTTGTCGGCCTCGGCCGCGAGGCCAAGCACAAGACCGTCATTTCAATGTCGCTCGGCCTGCTGCTCGCCGGCATCGGCATGGATACCGTTTCCGGCCAGTTGCGCATGACGTTCGGCTCGGCCGAACTGCTGCGCGGCGTCAACTTTCTCGTGGCCGTCATCGGCCTGTTCGGCATCAGCGAGATCCTGCTCACGATGGAGGAGCGGCTCGCGTTGCGCGGCCATGCTGCCGGCATCTCCCTGCGCGTGGTGCTTTCGGTGTGGAAGGATCTGCCGAAATACTGGGTGACGTTGTTTCGTTCGTCCTTCATCGGCTGCTGGCTCGGCATCACGCCGGGCGGCGCGATCGCCGCGTCCTTCATGGGCTACAACCTCGCCAAGCGCTTTTCCAAGGACCAGGACAGCTTTGGCAAGGGCCGCATCGAGGGCGTGTTCGCGCCGGAAACGGCCGCGCACGCCTCCGGCACCGCGGCGCTGCTGCCGATGCTCGCGCTCGGCATTCCCGGCTCCGGCACCGCCGCGATCCTGCTCGGCGGCCTGATGGTGTGGGGCCTTAATCCGGGGCCGTTGCTGTTCGTCGAGCACAAGGATTTCGTCTGGGGCCTGATCGCGTCGATGTATCTCGGCAATGTCGTCGGCCTCGTGCTGGTGCTGACGACGGTGCCGATCTTCGCTTCCATCCTGCGCGTGCCGTTCGCCGCGGTGGCGCCGATGATCGTGGTGTCCTGCGCGATCGGCGCCTTCGCGATCCAGAACGCGATGTTCGACATCTGGCTGATGCTGGGCTTTGGCGTCGTCGGCTACGTCTTCAAGAAGATCGGCATTCCCTTGGCGCCGTTCACGTTGGCGCTGGTGCTCGGCAACCGCGCCGAGGACGCGTTCCGCCTGTCGATGATCGGCTCGGGCGGCGATCTGAAGGTGTTCTGGTCGAACGGCCTCGTCGGGTCGATCACCACGCTGGCGATCGTGCTGCTGTTCTGGCCGGTGATCGATAGGGCCTTCAGCGGCGTCTCGCGCATGCTGCGGCCGGCGAAGGCGTAGCGGCGGGGATAGACGTTCCGCCCATCGCTGTTCGAGCTACGGCGGATAAGTCGTCTCAATGACGGTTGGACTGGCGCCAATGGTACTGCCGACCGTTAATCCGCCGAGGCTGTGGAACACTCCTGATTATCCCGTCATGATCGCTGGCGCGCACGCGGCGGATAAGATATCAGCGGGCGAGGGACACCCTGTGAATTCCATCGTTTCCGCAGCCAACCATTGAATGACACCTCTTTCGCAACTCCCCGTCGCGATTACCTGATCGCATTGCATGATGTGCTGGCGACGGCGCTTGCGCTGTTCGCAAGCTTCTGCCTGCACTCTCGAGGGGAGCGACTCCTTTTATGCCCCGCCTGCCACTGCTGAAGACCTTACGCTCTTCGTCGTCTTCATCGTTATCTGCTACGTCTTTAATCTGGCGACCACGAAATGGTGTCTTCATTGTTGTCGATCATGGCATCTGCCCGGCGCGATCCGTTCGCGCGCATGCTGAACGTTGACCTCATCGCGGTCGTGGTGGCGGCGCTGCTGCCGTGGTCGACCAGCGGGGTGAGCATCGGCATGGTGGTCTGGCTGGCTGCACTGGCCACAAGGCTCGAATTGCGTCCGTTCTTGCGCTCGCTGCAACGGCCGATCAGCGCGCTGCCGATTGCGCTCGTTGCGCTTGCCGTCGCGGGAACATTGTGGTCGGACGCGTCCTGGGGGGCGCGCCTCTATGCCCTGAGTCCCGCGACGAAGCTACTGCTTCTGCCGTTCCTATTCTATCACTTCGAGCGGTCGACGCGGGGCATGTGGGTATTCATTGCATTCCTGGCGTCCTGCACGCTGCTAACGGCCGCCTCCTGGCTCGTCGCGATTTATCCCAGCCTCTCGCTGAAGGCTCCCGGCGAGGCGGGGGGGCACGGCATCTTCGTCAAGAACTATATCGCCCAGAGCCAGGAATTCGTGCTGTGCACTGTGGTGCTCGCTTTCCCCATCGTTACGTTGCTGCGCGATGGGAAAATCAGGCAGGCACTGTTGCTGACGGCTTTGGCGACGAATTTTTTCCTTAACATGACGTTCGTTGTGGTGTCGCGCACCGCGCTGGTCACGCTGCCGGTGATGCTCGCCGCATTCGCGATGGCGCATTTGAGATGGCGAACCAACGTGCTCCTGTTCGTTGCCGCCGTCATGCTCGGCGCGCTGGCCTGGACCTTATCGCCGCAATTGCAGGCGACCACGGATAAGTTCTCGCGGGATTACCGCATCTATAAGGAATTCAATCAGCCGACGTCGATCGGGCTGCGGCTCGAATTCTGGGAGAAGTCGTTGCGGTTCTTCGCCGAGGCGCCCGTGATCGGCCATGGCACGGGATCGACACGAGGGTTGTTCGAAGCGGCCGCGACCGGGCCTGCGGTGCTGGCGCAGGGCGCGGTGATCGGGAACCCGCATAACCAGACTCTCAACGTCGCGGTCCAGTGGGGTGCTGTCGGGGTGGTGATCCTGTACGCAATCTGGTTTTCGCATTTCGCGCTGTTTCGCGGCCACGGTCTGGCGGCTTGGATTGGTCTGATGGTCGTGCTGCAGAACATGTTCAGTTCGCTGTTCAACTCGCATCTGTTCGATTTTCACGAGGGCTGGATGTATGTGCTCGGCGTTGGAGTGGCCGGCGGTATGGTGCTCCAGGCCAGATCCCGCGGCGAGGCGGGGGAACCTTCCAAAATTGTTCGACCATGATCGCTGGCCTGCGCGCCGGAGATGAGATATCAGCGGACTCGGGACGCCCACGAATCCGCCCGCCGGTTTGTGCAGCCGACCTTTGGAATGACGCCTCTTTCGCAACTGACCCGTCGCAATTTCCTGATCGCAACGCGCTGGCGACCGCAATGGCGCTGCTCGCGAGCTTCTACCTGCGGTATGACGCGGGCGCAGCCTTTTATGCGCGCCTGCTGCTGCGCATTACACGCCCTACAGCGCCGCTCTGCGTTAGCCTGACGAATGTGCCGCTCTCCGTGCACTTCCGGCCAGCCACGCCCGTCGCCAGTTTGACACCCGCACTGCATGCCTTTGTCGCTGAAGAGGAAGGGGCGTTCATCTTCTCGATGTAGATCCGGCCATCCTGTATGGGCTGAAGGCGTGCGCGTGCTCCATTGGGCGACGCGGCTTTCTAGGTCGTGGTAGGGAGCGGGCGGTGGCTGCCGCTTCCTGTGCAGCGGCCTCTCGTTTCGGAAAATCAGAAATTTAGATTGACCTGTCGGGCAAATCAGTGCTCTATAGAGTGCCTGGGACGTTTCCAGGAGGTTGTAATGTCCGACCAATCATTCCGAGCTTTTCGCGATTTCGAAACTCAACGGCGATTTTAGAAGGAACTACGGCAAGCTATTAGGCGCTTATCTCTATTTGCGATCCGTCAGCGCCGCGCGCGGCCGCACTTGGTTTTGGGCGGGCTTGGTTTCCTTCGCTGGTTCCGTAGTGTTGGCGTGGGTGGTGCGGCATGGCTGGACCATCCAAATCTCGCCTTGATCTCTGCAATTAGTTTGTCCACCGTCTCAACGCGAGCCGCCCTGTGGTGGGCCAAAGAGCTGTCGGAAAGCGTCAGATACCTCGGGCAGTCCGACACACGCACGAGCACATAATCTTGAATCGCTATGTTGGAGGCATTCAATCGCAGGACAACGAGCACGTCGTCATCGGGCTTCGGGCGGTGGGCTCGCCATTGCGCAGCATGATTTGCGCCCCTTTTCGCCAACTGGCGAACGACCTGAAACCGAATCTTTCGTCGTCGCCCAAGTGACAGACTTGGGCCATCTGTTATGTCCACCGGAATGCCAAGGTCGGTTCTCAGTGCTTCAGCAACCCGCGCTGCAAGACTTGAGAGAGCATCAGACCAATGCTGTCGTGCATCATACCAAGCGCAGTCACGTGAGGCTTTGTAGCCAATGAGCGCATAGGCTTTCCTTATAGAGCCAAAGTGCTTGACGTAACTTTGGGTAGACGGAATTCCGGCCGTATTTCGGATGATGCCATCGCTAAAGCTTTCCCTTGCGAGCAAGCGTGAGCCGTAGCCGCCGCAACATCTCGTCCTCAGGGAGAACCATGTACCGGTCGGACATAATTTTCTGGGCACGAGCGAAGAGGTCTTGTTCAATTATCGGGTCCACCGCCCCCGTACTCCGAATCCAAGATTGATGAGGGTTGTTTATCAACTTTTGCCCAAGGCGGCGGGAGGTGCGATTGTAGACTAGATTTCCAACATAGTTCTCGTTCTTGAGAATAGCTTGGATCATGATGTCGGTCCACGGACGGCCATGCTGATTGGCGATGCTCGCAAAATTGAGCTGTCGTGCAATTTCGACGTTCGTTTTTCGCTCGATAACAAACTGGTGGAATATCCATCTGACGACTGCGACCTCTTCGTCAGACCCGAGCCGAAGCCGCACGCGATCGGTTTTCAGTGCCTTACACTCCCCCTTCGCCAACTTGCCTTTCGAACGTTTTTTCTCGTCCACCATCTCCCTGTACAGCCCGAACGTGAGCGGGCCACCCACTCGATAGCCTAACCCTGCTATCCGGCAGTGACCGGCGTGCACCTTCACGCCAAGTTCGCGGCTATACTCAGCCGCCATCACGCGCTTGATGTTCTTGACGATGCTCGACAGAAGGCTTCCGTCATTGTCGAACTGCTCAGCGCAATAGGCAACCTTGATGCCGTTTCGCTTGCAGACAAACTCGTAATGCGCGCTCTCGTCGACATCCTGGAAGCGTCCCCATCGACTGACGTCGTAGACTAAGATGTGGTCGAAGTCCGCGTTTCCGGATTGAACATCCTCGATTAACTCGATCAGGCCCGATCGTCCGTTGATCCTTAGACCACTGCGTCCTTCGTCGACATAAGTCCGAACAATAGTGAGGTTGCGTTGCTGCGCGTACGCCGCAATGGCAGCCGCCTGATTCTGAATCGAATACCGCTGGAGTTCGGTCGACATTCGCACATACTGTGCCGCACGAAGCGCCTTCTGGGCTTTTGCCAGCTGCGTATTGCGGCGGATGACGAGCGCATTGACCATGGCCCTTATTCCCGATCGGTCTGCTCGCAGATCATCCAATCCCTGAACCGGCTCGGGTGCAAGGGTTGCCTGCTTAAAGGCGTTCCGCTGGCCGGCTTTCCACGACCCCGAGAGAAATTACCGGGTTCTTTTGTTTTTTCTGCCGATCAATTTTGCCGGCGGTCCACTTAAACCAGGTGCAACTAGCGCGGTTTAACTTTGTTGTGGCCAGTCTATTCCGAGTCCATGCCATCTTGCGATGAACAGGACAATCGCAACCCGCTGAACCGAGTGCCCCCGAAGCTCGCCCACGCGCAGCCGAGATGCCGGCTTCGTGTTGCTCCTCTGCAATGGAACGTCGACTGGCTTTTCCAGCGGCCTGCGGCACCCGGTTGACGAATTCGATTTGTACCGGGGCGGCTAACGCCAGCTCGGATGAAACGCATCATGTTCGCCGGCGAGGTTAAACCGGACGCCGGTGTGCCTCGGGCAAAATTGCACACACTAGAAGGGATGCCTATCGATGACAGCTTTGGATATTCTCTGACGCACTTAGCTTTCATCCGCCAACCACTGTTCTACGGCCTCAACTGCGTCGAGCGCCTTTGCTCGCGGCAATGCTTTTGCCTCTAGATAGAGCGAAAGCAGTGCGCTGCCATTGGCGCTGATACGTGTGGTTTCGGACGCTAGGTTGTTGCCCGCAGTCTTGGCAGCTTTCATTATCTGCTCCGCGATCGCCTTTTTCCGACCAATCGGCCATTCTCCGACCGGGCCGAACTGGTCTTCAAATTCGTTACGAACTGCAACGAACGCGGAACGGACCCAGTACCTGTCGTCGCGGTTCATGCGCCGATAGCGGCTCAAGATACTGTTGACCTGCTGCGAGATGATATGCGCTCGTCTAGCTTCGGCCCAATATCTTCTGATAGCTTCGATCATGACTAGCTTCCCGCACAGACGGTATCTTAACCGTTCCGTCGCGTTTGGGTAAACTGACGTCCGGCCATTAGCGGACGCCAGGATTTTTGGTGGGTTTTCCGGTGGACCGCGCGGCCAGGACCGCGTTCTCGCGTTGCTCAAGAATGCTGATTTTGCTGCCCGTCTCGCGCTCCTTGACGCGGCGGTGACCGAGAACGGTCGAAAGGACTGCGATCACGATGGAGCGAGTGATCAACGGGCTCGCCAAGATGCTTTCGAACATGGGCGGCTGCATGCTCTCTGACGGTGCCGCCGCGCTCGGCTGCGAGCATCAGGTGATGGACAGCGATCTGCCAACGCTCCTGCCCAGATGTCTTCCCAGGAACGGCGACCGTGTAATCGGCGGCGTCGCGCAGCCTTCCGCCATCACCCTCACTTGGAGAAGCTGTTAGCGGGGACCAAGCAGTGGTTCTCCGGCTTGAGCGAGCCGCGCCAGTGCGGCGATGATGTGTTGCGGATGTTTGTGATCGGCGGTCGCAATTGCGCATTGAAATTGCGCTTGCGTGCAAAGCAAATCAGTTCCCAATCGGGCTATGAATCGTGTGCCGGAGCCGATGGCATGAGTTCACGTTCTAACTCGGTGCCCGGCAGCGTGCCTCGCACGTTGATGCGCTCCCCGCCTGGCTTGCTGACGTAAAGTTGGCTCTCCAATATGGATTGCATGTTCTCGAACATCGAATAGAGGTCGTCGCAATAGACCGACGGATTGTCGTAACCATTGTTCCTGGAAAAACGATGCGGAAGATAGCCGCCGCCGCAGGCGTTCATGAACTTGCACGCTCGGCACTTTTCGCAAAGATAGATTGAAGCATCGCGCGCGGCTTGCCAGCGAGGCTCGTTCCTGACGTCATCGATGGCATGATCGAAGATGTTGAACCTGGTCTGGGTGAATCCGTCGCCCGCGATCCGCAACACGTCGTGGGCCTCCACGGTGCCATCGGTCATGACGGTGCAAAGTTCGACCGGCTTGTGCCCGACGCCCTCGGTGGGCGAATTGTTGCCGAGCAGGGCGGTGATCATGTCGGAAACGATCCGGATACTGGTTGTCGGCGCGCTGCGATTGGCCGCCAGCCACAGGTCGAACAGGCCATTATAGAACGAGGCGATGGATGCGGGCTTCTCATCCACCGTCGCATCGGGAATCATGATGTCATAGCTTGAAATCCCGCACTTCGCGAAGAACTCGACATACTCTGCCGGCGGGTAGGCGGGATTGCAGACGGCCAATGCCATGACGCCAATGTCGCGCGATACCAGCATGCGGGCAGCGCGTTCCACGGCGGCGTGGGTGCCCGTGCCTTGAAACGTGCGGCGGTGAATGTCGTGAATATGTTCTGGTCCATCAAGGCTGATCGCAACCGAGATGTTGCGCGTCTCGAAGCAGTCCAGCCATTCATCATCGATCAGCACGCCATTCGTTGTAACCGCGATCGGTATTTCGCAGCCTGTTCGTGATGAAATGTCTTCACAGGCTTCGGCAAAACGGTGGAAATTCTCAACGCCCCACAGCAAGGGCTCACCGCCGTGCAGAACGGTGGGAAAATCGACAAGGGAGTGTCTCGCGACATGCTGTTCGATGCGCTGAAATAATTGATGCAACACGCGGCTGCTCATCAGCTTTGGCTTGTCGTAGACAGCGGCGTCGCGGAACCAATAGCAATAGGAGCAATCAATGTTGCACCTCGTTGCTACCTTGACCAGCAACTGGGTGATCGGCTGGTCCCGAAAGGCAGTGGAATCTGAATCGTCAGCCGACATGCCGGCACCGAAATGGGCTGGATGAAATGATTACCAGTCTTCGACCATAGCGCTTTCGAGCGAAGTGGATCCCGGTTCGCGTTAAGAAAACGCGTCAAATCAAGAATCCAGAGCCGGTTCTGATTTGATCAGAACCGAAGGGGCTCTAGCCTAGTAGCCTCGGAGAAATCCCCCTCTGCGGAACGCGCCGGCACCCGGATAGTATCCCCCCGCTCTGCGAAAAGCACCTGCACGCGGCCCTCTGGCAAATGCGCCTCGTCTGAAGGCAACCTCGGTTGCCACGGGATCGGCACCCTGTCCACGCAGGTCATTCAGCAACGCGTCAATGCCTTGGTGGTCGCTCTGTATTGTTGCGCCTGGACCGTGCAGTTGCAGGAGGCTCGCCAAAACCTTCAGCGTCGTTATCGCCATGATCATGCTCCTCTTTTCGCGAAGCAGTCGAGGGATCGAACGAAAGGCCGGTGTTCACCGGTTGAGCAGCGGAGAAAGTATGCCTCCTTTATTGTAGCCGAAATGTGGTGAGGTCGGGGTAACTGCTTCTGACGGCGCAAAAGCGAGCTGCCTTCATCGTCTGCGCTTCAGCCCGGTAACAGCCGCTTCGGCAGGCTGAACGCGAGCCGGTAGAGCGGCAGAGCATCGATGGCCCCTTGCTCCTCGGCAGGAAGGATCTTGCGCAAGTGAGCGAGGGCGTCGCGGACCGCGGGCTCTTCGAGTCCCTCGATCAGCAGCAGCGCGGCGAAGGAGCCGTCGTTGGCCCGCATGCCTTTCTCGCGGGTCTTGATCGAGGTCTGCGCGACGTCGGTGAGGAGCACGCGTGCGGCGATGATCCGGTCGAGGCGGGCGAGTTCGGCGACGATTCCGGCGGCGTCCCAGGGCGGGACGGCGTCGAGCCGCAAGGGCGCGACGATACCGCCCTGGCCGGTGCCGGCGGAGGCCGCAACGCGGCCGCCGCCGCGCGCGAAATTGCCGAGCCGGGGCATGATGCGCTGCGACCATGGCGTCGGCGCGTTGAGCCGGGCCAGATAATCCGGTCCGCCGACGACGCGCTTATCCTCGAGCTCATAGAGGATGAAGTAGCGGTTCACTGATGCACCCAGCGCGCGAAAAATGCGGCACGCCAGAAAACCATCGATGCCGACGCGCTCGGCGGCATGTTCGCGCGTGATCCAGTGCGCCCAGTCGGTTTCGTCCTGCGGCGTCAGATCGCTCCAGATGGCGAGATAGCCGGCTCCCTGCATGGCGGGGTTCCTTACTTCGGTCCGACGCGCACGGCGGCCGGGAGGGCCGCGGGCAGCTTGCCGGCGCCCTGCAGCGCGGCCTGCATCGCGACGATGTAGCCGTAGGGGCCGAGGCCGGCGATCACGCCCTTGACCGCGGCCGAGAGCTTGGAGTGCCGGTGCAGCTCGTCGCGGGCATGGATGTTCGAAATATGCACCTCGTAGATCGGACCTTCGAAGATCTTCATGGCGTCGAACATCGCAATCGAGGTGAAGGAATAGGCGGCGGGGTTGATGATGAGGGCGTCCGCTGAGGTCCGCGCGGACTGGATCAGGTCGACCAGCACGCCCTCATGGTTGGACTGGTGGAACGCCAGCACCGCGCCGGCAAAGGCGGCGAACTCCTCGCAGGAGGCCTTGATGGCGTCGAGCGTGGTCGAGCCGTAGATGTGCGGCTCGCGGATGCCGAGCATGTTGAGGTTAGGACCATTGAGGATCATGATGCGCATGGAATGCCTTTCACGGGAAAATGAGGGGCAGTGTAGCCGATGGTGGCGACATGTCAGCCCGGCCCTACGGCCTGCTCGAAGCCGCGCTAAAGCGTGATCTGAAGACCGTGACCGAAACGCTGATCGCGCATGTGAAGAATTGCATGGAGCAGCCGCTGGCAACGGCGTTGCCGAAGTAGGGCGGAGCTCTCACCGCGTCATTGCCTGCAACAAGCGCGAAGCGCTCGTGCAAGGGAGCAGCGCGACGAAGCAATCCATTTCAACGGGTTAGATGGATTACTTCGCGGAGCCTGTCATCCGGCGGCGCCTCGTGGCTCGCAATGACGGTTCGGGCGGATCACACCACCTTGCGCTGCCGCAACTCAGCGATCTCGTCCTTTGCGAAGCCGAACTCGGCCAGCACTTCCTCGGTCTGTTCGCCGAATTCCGGCGGCCGCGCGGCCATCGTGCTTGGCGTGCGCGACAGCGATACCGGCTGGCCGACGAGCTGGATGTGGCGATTCTCGTCGTTGGGCACGTGCTGGGCGATGCCGAGATGCCTGACCTGGGCATCGTCGAACATCTGGTCGATTGAATAGATCGGGCCGCAGGGCACGCCGGCCTCGTTCAATTCCCTGACCCAGGTTTCGGTCGATTTCTTCTCGGTGAGCTTGCCGATCGCGGCATTGAGCGCGTCGCGGTTCTTCGAGCGCGCGGGCGCGGTGGCGTAATCGGGATTGGTGATCAGCTCAGGCGCGCCGATCGCCTGCGCGCAGCGCTCCCAGATCCGCCCACCCGTGGTGGCGATGTTGATGTAACCGTCGGAGGTCTTGAAGACGCCGGTCGGGATCGAGGTCGGATGGTTGTTGCCGGCCTGCCTGGCGACGTCCTTTTCCATCAGCCAGCGCGAGGCCTGGAAATCCAGCATGAAGATCTGCGCCTGCAGCAGCGAGGTCTGCACCCACTGGCCCTCGCCGGAGACGTCGCGCTCCAGCAGTGCCGTGAGGATGCCGAGCGCGCAGAACAGCCCGGCAGTGAGGTCAGCGACGGGAATGCCGACCCGCATCGGGCCCTCGCCGGGGGCGCCGGTGATCGACATCAGCCCGCCCATGCCCTGCGCGATCTGATCGAAGCCCGGCCGCTTGTGATAGGGGCCGTCCTGGCCGAAGCCGGAGATGCTGCCATAGACGAGGCGCGGATTGATCTGGCGCAGGCTCTCATAGTCGATGCCGAGCTTGGCCTTCACGTCGGGACGGAAGTTCTCGACCACCACGTCGGCCTGCCCCGCGAGGCGCTTGAACACTTCCAGACCCCTGGGATCCTTCAAATTCAGCGTCATGGCCCGCTTGTTGCGGTGCAAATTCTGGAAGTCCGAGCCCTGGCGCGGGCCGCCCGGCTGCTCGCCGCCGCCGTCCTCCAGCAACGCGTCGATCTTGATGACGTTGGCGCCCCAGTCCGCCAGCTGCCGAACACAGGTCGGCCCGGAGCGAACGCGGGTCAGATCGAGCACGGTGAACCGGGAAAGGGCCTGTGAAGCGCGGGGGGAGGGCATCAAGAAATCTCCAGCCAACAATTGGTCAAGCTCAAATTATCGGCGAAATACATGGGCTTGTCATGCCATCATCGCGGATGCTGTCCGCGCCGGGATGCATGGCATGTCGGGGTTAGCGCGATAACGACCGCAAATCGGCTCGCGCTCTCGCAGCGAGGGGGTCGTCGGGGTGCCTTGCGATGAAGAGCTCCAGCGACTGAACCGTGTTCAGTCGCCGCGCTATTTGATATTCTTCCTCCACCGCCAGCTTTGGATCGCGTGCGGGCGGCATGGTCCTTGCGGGAGCCGTGTCAGGCCTTGCATCCGAAGCGATGGCTTTGGCCATGGACAAATGACCTTTTCGAAGTAACCGATCCGAATCCGGCAGGAGGACTGCCACGGTCAGTAAAGAGATCGTAAATGCTAAAGAAGCGGTAAACAACCCTGGCGCAGCGCTAACGCGGAACAGTCTTCGCATGGTTGAACCCACGGTGTATTCTGGACATTTCCGATCACCGGAACCCACCCAAACAGTTTTAGCATCGCATTGTAACTTGATCGAAACCTGAATCGCCTGGAAATGAAGGCCGCCCGAATCAGGTAAAGCAGGAATTTCCCGGAGATACACTTGGCAACGGCTGCAGGGGTTACCCAAACCAACAATCCGGAAATTGATGGTCTGCTGCGCGGCACGAAATGGTCCGGCACGATCTCCTATAGCTTCCCGGATTCCCCGAGCGATTACTCTGCCAGCTATTTTGGCAATGGCGAGCCGACCACCTCAGGTTTTTCGTCGGCGCCGGCTGCGATGCAGCAAGCCATCCATTACGCCATTTCGCTGATTGCCGGCTACACCAATGCCAGCTTTCAGTACGCAGGAACGAACGGAGCGGATATCGCGATCGCCCAGTCGCCTGCCGCCAATCCGACGTCCTACGCCTATTACCCCGCTAATGTGCCGGCCGGTGGCGATGTCTGGTTCGGAACCGCATATAATTACTCGCTTGCTGCGCTAGGAAATTACTATTTCGCTACCGCGCTGCATGAGCTCGGCCACGCTCTGGGCCTCAAGCACAGCCAGGAAACCGGCGGTGTCGCCAATGTCGCGGTGCCCGCGGCACACGACAATTCCGAATATACCGTCATGAGCTATCGCAGCTATGCCGGTGCGCCGCTCACGGGATACACAGCCGAATCCTACGGTTTCTCGCAGACCTACATGGCCAACGATATCCTGGCCCTGCAGACGCTTTACGGCGCGAACTACTCGACCCATAGCGAGAACACCGTCTACTCCTGGAGCCCGGCGACGGGGCAGGCGTTCATCAATGGCGTTGCGCAGCTCGCGCCGGGCAATGGTGTCGGAGGTTCGGCGAACCGTGTATTCGAGACAGTCTGGGACGGTAACGGCGTCGATACCTATGACCTGTCGAACTACACGACGGCCGTAACGATCAATCTCAATCCCGGCGCATCCTCGATCACGTCGAGCACGCAGCTTGCCTATCTCGGAAACGGCCACTATGCGGCCGGGAATATCTACAACGCCTATTTGTTCAACGGCGACGCGCGATCCTATATCGACAATGCCATTGGTGGTTCGGGAAATGACGCCGTCACCGGCAATGCGATCGCCAATACGTTGAATGGCGGCGGCGGCAACGATACGCTGATCGGCGGCGCCGGAAACGACAGGCTGATCGGGGGCTCCGGCGTCGACAACCTGACCGGCGGCGCCGACGCCGACACGTTCGTATTCCTGTTCGGCGATAGCTCGGCCACGAGCGGTCAGCATGACCGCATCACCGATTTCGCTTCCGGCACGGACCACGTCGACCTCAGCGGGTACGACGCGATCAGCAGCACTGGCAGCTACGATCAGTTCAGGTTCATCGCGACCGCCGGCTTCAGCGGTGCGGCCGGCGAACTCAATTATTTCTACAACAGCTCGACCGGCCTCACGACGCTGCAGGGCGATACCAACGGCAACGGCGTCGCCGATTTCGCGATCGATTTCACCGGCAACGTTGCAATAAGCTTGGCCGATGTGGTGGGGGCTTACTCCGTGCCCATCGTGATCGAGGCGATGGGCGCGACGACGCTGACCCAGTCCGGTGCCAATTTCTATCTTTATGCCAACGGCACCTCGTCCGGCCCGACGCTGAAATATGGTGGCGCCGCGATCGTTGTGGGGCAGTTCGATCCTTATGTGCCTATTGCTGCGGAGCAGACGGCAAACGGATATGAGGTTGCCTGGAGAGTGCTGGGTTCGAATCAATATGGGGTTTGGTACACGGACAGCAACGGCAACTACATCTCGAATACCGGAGTTATCTCGGGAGCCGAACTCTCGTCCTTTGAGAACAGTTTCGATCAGGATTTGAACGGGGACGGGAGGATCGGCGTGCCTCCTCCGATCGTAATCGAAGCATTTGGATCGACCGACCTCACGCAGATCGGGAATCAATTTTATCTCTACAACAACGGATCGGGGCCTACGCTGAAATATGCGGGTGCTGCCGTGGTTGCCGGTCAGTTTGGCGCATATGTGCCGATCGGAGCGGAGCAGATAGCTACTGGATACCAAATTGCCTGGAAAGTCAGCGGTACCGACAGCTATGGAATTTGGAATGTAGATAACGCCGGCAACTATATTTCAAACAGCGGAGTTCTCTCCGGGACCAGCGCTACGCTTAAATCATCTGAGACCAGTTTCGTCCAAGATCTCAACGGCGATGGGGTAGTTGGCTCTATTCCCACGATCATTGAAGCGAATGGAGCGACCAGCCTAACTCAGGTTGGGAGCAATTTTTATCTTTATAATGGCGGTTCGGGTCCATCACTGAAATACGCTGGCGCTGCCGTAGTAACGGGCCAGTTCGGAGCGTTTGTACCAATCGGCGCAGAGCAGTCCGCTACCGGGTATGAAATTGCCTGGAAGGTCACAGGTGCTGATCAATATGGAATTTGGTACACGGACAGCAACGGTAATTACCTTGGAAATAGCGGCGTTATGGCGGGCGCCAGTGCTTCGCTGCAGTCGAGTGAAACCAGCTTCCAACAGGATCTGAATGGCGATGGCGTGATAGGCATGCCGCCTTCCGCAGCAACAACAATCGAATCTTCAGGTGCGACAGACCTGGTCCATATTGGAAACAATTTCTATCTTGATATCGGGGGATCGCAGGTTTCGCTGAAGTATGCTGGTTCGGAAGTCGTCGCCGGTCAGTTTGGCACCTTCGAACCGATCGGTGCGGAGCAGACGGCAACTGGATACGAAATCGCTTGGAGGGACCAAGCCTCAGATCAGTATGGGTTATGGTATACAGATAACAACGGCAACTACATCTCCAATTCCGGGGTGATGTCGGGAACCAGCACGTCCTTGGCGTCGACAGAAGTCAGGTTTCATCAAGACCTCAATGGGGATGGGACGATTGGGCCTCTCTCAGAGGCGATCGCAGCAAACGGTGGGATCGGCTTGATTCCAGGTGTTTCGTCGCAGGCGCTTCCACTCACCATCGATAGCAAAGAACAATTCGCATTCCGCGCAGGCATCGAGGCGGGATCTGCGGCGTATATTGATGGCGCGAATCTAATTCCGAATGGATTTGCGCCATTTATCGACGAGCAGTTGAAGGCTCTCTTGGACGAGATACAAAACGGACATTTGGAATGGCCGCGAGCGCAAACAAACGGCGAGCATGATACTGCGGTCAATGTCGTCGATCAGGATAATGCAATTTTGGCGAACCTGAGCGCGTTTCACTTCCTCTAGGTCAGCGAAGGGAGCGGGGGGCTGCTCGGCACCATCTATGAACGTGGCAGCTCCAACAACGCATCAGGATCGGTCTTGGACCAGCAAAAGGCGTCGTTGCATTGGGCAGTCGCAAGGTTATGAACGTCGCCTTGGAAACTGATGCTTGTGTCATATATGAATGTCAGCCGCGGCTTCAGTTTGATCAGTGCTAGAGTCGCTCCAATACGACCATCATACGAAATGCAATGTGTTTTCTTACAACTTCGGGCACTCGTTCTTCGAAGGCCAGCATCGAGCGAACTAAATATGCCGGCATGAGGGACCAGGGCTGAAATCCTCCGCTCAAAGGATAAGCGAACAGGCTTAGCCACGTTACGCTCCTCACCGCGAGGGAGGGAATCGCTTCTTCGACCCGTGTGCGAGCCGCTACAGTTGCAAACAACAACGTCGGGACAGCCTGATTAGCGTCGAACGGATCGCGATCGGAATTGATCGCCACTTCAGCAAAAGGATCGGTGGTCATATCCACCGGCTCCTCATGAAAACGCTCATAGAACGGGCGCGCCAGAGTTGTCATCGCCGGTTCGATCATCGCGAGACGTCCGCCGGGTTTCAGCACGCGCGAAGCTTCCTTTAGGAATTCGACCGGGCGTTCCAGATGATGCAGCACGTCTAACATCACCACACCCGAAAAGAAATCATCCGCGAACGGCAGCCGATGCGCATCCGCAACGACGTCGATCCCCGGAAACGAAAGGATGTCAGTGGAAATCACGTCAGGCCTGAAATTCTTGACATGAGCGGTTCCACCACCAATGTCAAGAATGCGGCCTTCAGGACAGGCTCGAAGCAGTCTTTCGTGGAAATCCCTGTAGATCAAACGGACTGAGGGCTTCCTTTCCCACGCGCCCCGATGAACAATCTGACGCTGGTCCAAGCCGGCTAGGTCGTCTGTCATGACACAATCAGACGGCTTTGAGCTTGCGATACGCGAACCACACCATTTTCAACAGCAGCCAGCCGTCTCGAAAACGCGAGATCTGAGTCTCACCGAAGGTGCGTGCTCTATAATGGACTGGCGTTTCGACTATTTTAAGGTTCTGCTTCGCCGCACCAAAGATCAAGTCGAAGTCACCGAACGGATCGAAGTCGCCGAAATAGTTGCGCTCCCTCGCCAGCACCTCGTAATCCTTTCGCATCAGCGCCTTGGTGCCGCACAGCGTGTCCGTCAACCGGGTACTGACGAGATAACTGAATAAATACGCGAAGAACCTGTTAGCGATGAGGTTGAGGGGACGCATCGCCTCCTCCTCCATCGGGTATATCAGGCGGGTTCCGTTGACGAACTCCGCCTTTCCGGTCTCTATTACCGCGTGATACTTTGGGAGCGCTTCTGGCGGCATGGTCAGGTCGGCATCCAAAATCATCAGGACGTCACCGGTCGCCGCTGCAAAGCCCTTTCGCACGGCGTCTCCCTTGCCCCTCCCGTCCTGCTTCAGCACCTTGATGTTCCAGGTGTCCTTATAGGCATCACGAACCCTTTCGCATTCCGCGAACGTATTGTCGCTGGAATTGCCTTCGACGAACAGTATCTCTTGCCGTGCACCAAACTTCGGCATCCGTAGAATGGCGTTCTCGATATTGCCCGTCTCATTGCGGCAGGGAATGACGATGCTTACCGAAAAATTCCGGTCAGGAAACCGCCGCACCGGTCGACCGATGATGTAGGTCCGCAAGCACAGATGCCGTATCCCAGGCAATGGGGCGATGAAGCGGTTGACGAATCGACCCAATCCGAAAAGATGCCGCGGCAATAGTTGCCGCTGCTCCTGCCTGACCACTTCAAAATCCGCCAGGTCCATCAAGTTTAGAAAATCGGCAGTCGCGATGTAGTTGATCTTTGGCTGCCGGCTCTTCAGCCTCAGCAATTCGCCAAGCTTTAATATTGGCTCCCATAGGTGAGAGTAGTAAGAGATAATAATACGCGTAGAAGGTGCACTCAGGTGATGCGCCATCCTCAGTGTGTCGTCGATGTTTTCGAACATTCCGATTGTATCGGCGACTACGATATAATCGAAAGGACCTTCGATCGAAGCCAGCGTCGCCTGCTCTTCTGCGTCACCCAGAATAAATTGCAGATGCGGATGCATCGCTTTGGCTTTTGCGACCATCGAACTGCTGAAGTCAACGCCAACGCCATAAGAGGGCTGCAAGGCAGCGAGCAAGTCCCCACGACCGCAGCCCAACTCAAGTACTCGCTTTCCCGGGGGAACCAGAAACTGCATGAATTTATGATCTGAGTCGTAATACGCACGATTTATACGGCGCCAGCGATCCTGCTCATCGATATGGGCCTCAACGTGCTCGAGCAGCTCCTGCTTGCGCGCATTCTTGAACGAGGGAAGGACAGAATGGACGGTTCTCTCTAAAATCATTACAACCTCGGTACCGGAACCCAGATCTTGTCGACCTGGCGAGCGCTTCGACAGTACAGCGTGAATTTAGCGATGTGACGGTTGATTGTTAACATGCCGGAGGCGAAGGTGGATCCAAAATATTCAGAAATGGCGCGAGCTGCCCACCAGGCGGTTGACAAGGAGTTTCTTGCAGGTTTGAAAGAGAAGCGGCCGGCGGCGATCTTCGTGGCCACGGCCGCTATTTGGCTGCAACTGATTTTGGCTTGGGCTTTGGCACTTCTAGGGCCGCTTTGGTTAGTCTTCATTCCCTTTCTTGTATCGTGCGCGCTCGCGCAAGCCATGCTGCTTTGGGTGCACGAAGCTTCTCACTTTTCCCTATTTGACGATCGTCGTGTCAACGATATCTGGAGTGACGTTTTTTTTGCAGGGCCGATCGGGATTACTGTGGCCGCCTATCGCGAGCGTCATTCATCACATCACGCGCATCTCGGGACGGACCTCGACCAGGACGGCTACCCCTACCACATCGACGTACGGGGCAGACGGGCGTTGATGGCGGCCATGGGCCGGACACTCATTGGGTTGACAGGTCTTTGGTTGGCAAGGACCAAGTACATCGGCAGGCGCTCGGAGTCTGTGCCGCCGGTTTCGCCGCGATGGGTCGGTCCATTGATAACGGTCGTATTCAATTTAACCCTGGTGTCGCTATGCGTACTCTCCGGTCGCTGGTACCTTTACGCGGTGCTTTGGGTGTATCCGATCGTTGCGGTCGCGGTCGCCCTTAACATCGTGCGTTCGGTCGCTGAGCATCAGCCCGAAGATTTCCCCCAATTTCGCGACGGTGTAGAGGCGGCGATGCGACCCGTCGTGCGCACCACGGTGCCCGGCCGGTTTGAGAAGTGGATGCTGTATCAGGCGAACTTCAACTATCACGTCGAGCATCACCTTTTTCCAACCGTACCTCGACATAACCTCGGAAAACTGCATCTCCACCTCGTCGCGAACGGTTTCTACCGGCAGTTCCCTAGTTCGCTGCAGAGCAGCGGTTTTCTGAAGTTCCTGCAGCTAGCGCGAAACAAGCAGCATGACGATTTCTCGGGTGCAATTGAAGATGCAATGCGACTCTAAGCCCGTGGGGCAAGGCTCCGAACGCACTCTCGAAACCCGACCGACAACATGTTCCTGTTGCGGGTTCGATACTTCGCGCGAGATCGCGTGCGGACGTGACTACATCTATCAGGCAAGCGACGTATATCTTTCACTCGTCACCTGCGAGCGTTGCGAGCACATATACCTGAACCCGCAGCCGACAATCAGTTCGCTGCCAGTGATGTACCCAAGCAATTACGGGACTTTCTCCTCCAAATTTCGCAGCGGATACAACCTGCTGGCGGTCATTAAGAACACGGTGAACTTCAGGCGATTCAAGACGGTCGCCGGCGTGCTTGCGAAAGGCATGCGGATACTGGATGTCGGATGCGGCAACGGTGAATTATTGCGGGCCTTGGCAACCGTTCGGCCGGACCTCGAGCTTTATGGTCTGGATTGGCATTTTCCGGCAGCCACCCGGGAAGAATTGGAGGCCGCCGGCATTCATCTTGTGGAGGGCACGCTCGAGGACGCAGCCCTGCCTGAGAACTTCTTCGATCGGATACTGATGTATCAACTGGTCGAGCATCTTTGGGAGCCAAGGATAGGACTAGCCAAGCTCGCTACCACTTTAAAGCCCGGCGGCGTTATTGCCATCGAAACGCCCGACACTGACGGGTACGATCGAAATTTGTTCCTGAATGGCACTTGGGGCGGGTATTACGTCCCGCGCCATCTCAACCTCTACAACTTCAAACGGCTCGCGAGGCTGCTTAAAGAAGCAGGCTTTGAAGTTGTGCATCAGAAAAGCTTACCGGCTCCCGTGATTTGGTGCTACTCCTTGCAAGCCGCTCTGCAAGAGCGTTTCGGTCCGAGGACTTGGACCGCGCGACTGTTCGATCTTCAAAACATCGTGGCTCTTGCTGGCTTCACGCTGCTGGATATGGCGGCGATCGGAATTGGCTTGAAAAGCTCTAATCAGCAGACGGTTGCACGTAAGCCAGTGTCGGACTGACCCCACGATGTGGCGCACTTTCTTCAATAGGAGCGAGCGCGTTTGGTGCGTTATTCTGCTGCTTTTTTCGAGCGCCGCCCATGCTTATTCAATGTTGGTTACCGGCGCGAAATATTGGATCGATTCGATCGCCTATTTTCAGCTCGGGATGGCTCTGTTCGATGTTGACCAACTTAGCCAACTGTATGGTTCCCAGTTTGGCTTCCTGTATCAGCACTTCACTCCTGGACTGCCGCTTCTGATTCACGCGTTGGAGTCAATCTTTCAGGAACGGCTGTGGCCGGCGTTGGCCATTCTGCAGGGGGCATTCAGCGCGTCAGCCGTCACTTATTTTGTTCTGGCTTTCAAGGACAAGCTCAGCCGGCCGGCGCAGTTGGTCGCTGTTATCCTCTGTGGCCTTCATCCCTATTTTGCCTCGTTTCACAATGCTGCGATGACGGAATCCTTTTCTGCATCGATCTTGCTGGTGTCGCTTGGAGTGGCTCTCCGTTCACTAGACGGGCGCTTCTCCCTGAGCCGTTCCGTGCTCGTGCTGCTGCTGCTGTCGATCCTTGCCGCGCAATTCCGGCCCTATCTGGGAGTCGTCGGAGGTCTCCTTGCCGCATTAGTTGTGTACTGGCGAGGGAAGCCATGGCGCTTTCCTCTGTATGCGGTCACGGCGCTGGCTTTGGCCGCTGGAACACTGGCCTTTCCGCTTTACCGAGCCGCACTGGGACTAGGCTTCTTCCTGCCAAACACGAGTGCGCTGCTTCTCACACATACATCATATGTCGCATGGAACCTCGACAAGGATACGGCGCACGCACTGAAAGAAGTCGTTCTAAGCGCCGAGATCCGCACGCGGCTGATTGGAAATCAACCAGTCAACTATGATGACGCGAAGCGCATTTATGATGACTTGATTGGAGCGGGCCTTTCTTCCGATCAGGCCAGGCAAAAAATTGCATCCGCTGCCTGGCGCATCCGGACGTCTTCTATGTGGATCATGGAGCGGCAACTCCAGCTTCCGCTTGCGTCGATCGGGTTTCAGATTGCTCCCATGTGCTGCCAACCAAGCCGGCAACTTACACGTGAGCTAACCGGCTCGGCGATGCTCAGCCACATTCGACGTTATTTCCTCTGGAATTCCGGCGTGGACGACGGGAACTATACGGAGCTGTTCGACAGGTTCTCGGAAATCACGAGGGCGACGCATGTCTTCACCGACGCAGCGGATAATTTCTATGTTTCCAGAATTCGTCCTTATGTGACCGACTCGCTAAAGTCATTCCGCGATCCCCTGCATCTTACGCTTCTCGTTAGCGATCCGCTGATCATCGTGAGCTGGCTTGGCTTGTTGCTTTGCTTCCGGCGTGGACAACGGATTGGTCTCCTGGCTTTGGCCGCTCCTTTTGCAGTCATCTATGTCGCGGCGTTTTATGCCCACATCTTTGGCGACAATCGGCACGCCCACCCGTTGATTCCAATAGTCATCGTCGGCTTCGTAAAGGTGGCGGATGAGTTTTTCGCGAACCGCTGGTGGAGGCTCCGCGGACTTCTTCGGGCTTCGAAGAATCCGTCGGCGAGTGTCTCTTAGCTGGTAGCTTGGTTTTCAGGCGGCGATGGCAATCGCATTGATGCCTGCACCATTGGCTATCATCCCCTCCAGCTCCCTGGCCGATGATGGAAGTGGCCTTTGAGTGCGCTCATCATAAAATGCGTATCCGTTGGGAACGAAGAACGAAAGTAGTTCTTCCAACGATGTGTTGCGTTCTTCCAGCACGTAGGGGGCTAGCTCCATGACAAAGGTCGGTCGCATGTTGCGGAGCATTGAAGTTGCGCCGCGAAGCACGTCGCATTCGAACCCATCTACATCAAGCTTTACCAGTTGTACCTTGCGATCGGCCCGCTCGCTCAGGATACTATCGAGGCTACGTGCTCGCGCCGCTTGAGTGTGCATTTCGCGGCCAAGATGCTTCGCATGCAGCCCAGCTTGCCAGGCGAGAGGCCAGCTCGAATAGATGGCCTCCGGAACGTTTGCTCCATCGCCGGCGGTGAGAAAGCAATGGTGGGCTTCCACGCGATTCGCCAGCAACGGATTCAGGTCCAAGTTGCGACTGAGCTTTTTGAAGGCAAAATCAGTCGGCTCGAAAGCCATCACGCGGCCGTCTGCTCCAACGAGTTGGGCTAGGTGGAGGGTGTGCGCTCCAATGTTCGCTCCAATATCGAGCACTAGAGTGCCGGGAGAAACCAATTTACGCAGCGCTGCCTTTGTCTGACGCTCATAGAAATTGCCGAGAAAGATTGCAAAATCGATACCCTGGGAAAGATCCAGATCGTAAGTGACGCCATCCCGGCGAACAATCTCATGGTCGGTTCGGCCAAAAAGCATCCGTCCCGCATGGATGACGTGATAGATTGCACGTGCAGCAGCAATCTTGTGGGTTGTTTTCATGGCGAAGCCCAGGCAAATGAACGAAGAGTACTCCTAATCGATAGCGCATTCGCTGTAAATTCGGGGCATCCGCAGGCCAGTGGGAAGATTGAGAATACGGGAGTCGACTTCGATGCTTCGAAGCTTCATGAGAAATGCCGCGGTTGCGTCATATGGACTAGTCACGAAGCTCGGAATTCATCGAATACCCTTCGCTGATCGGATCTTCCTTGCGCTTTATCGTGTCTACAAGCAGTATTTGGAGGCCGGTCCAATCGACCGACTCAAGGAATTTGTTCCAAGCGGATCTTTGGTCATCGATGTGGGAGCAAACGTCGGCTTTTTTTCGCTCCGGTTCGCAAAATGGGTAGGAAATGAGGGGAAGGTCATATCGATCGAACCCGAGGATCGAAATTACGACCACTTGATTTCTGCGCTGAGGCGGGAAGATCTCTTGGACCGGGTTGATAGCCTGAAGGCGGTTGCCGCCGACGCGCAAGGTAAAATGTTTCTCGAGATTAATCCGCTTCACCCCGCAGATCACAAGCTCTCCCGTGATGGCACCGGTTTGGCTGTGAATGCCGTGACGCTGGACGAACTGGTCCAGGACGCACGGCATCTGCGGCCGGCGCTCGTGAAAATCGATGTTCAAGGCGCAGAGATGTTGGTGCTCAAGGGAGCGACCAACATTCTCAAAAGCGCCGCGCCGGCTCTTTTCATTGAGCTTCACGAAGAGGGATTATGCGAGTTTGGGACTTCTGTATCGGCAGTTCTAAATCATCTTTCAGAATACGGATATCAACCTTACCAGCTAATGAATGCAGAGGCGCACAGAAGAACAAGCGCAACAGAAATTCATGCGAGAATTGCTCAGATTGGATACATCGATGTCCTGTTTCTCTCCGAACCCGATGCGGTCCTAAATGTTTAGCTGAATTGTCGCCGCATAGCTAAGTATGACGGCATCGGGACTGCAGCGCGGGCCCTGCCCTATGTAAGAGCGCACTCATTAGCATGCGTCGGCAGAGCTGACCAGAACCCCAGAATCTCCTCCAAAAATTGGGAGAGTCTATCACCTCGGAGAGAGGTTGGAATGAAGCCGAGCCGGCAGCTCATCGCTGAACCAGAAACGCCCTTCACATGGATCAGACACGCTGGTCGCAAACCGAGCAAGACCGCGTTGCCCGATGCCTGAGAGCCCAAGGCTACAGCCGGGTGCAAGTGCGATGTGGTGACAAGCGCGTCCGTCTCGCGGTACCGGAAAGCAGTGACGGCCGGTGACACCGAGGAGAATAACGAGAACGTCACACCCCTCAAACTGGTGACCACCAGTTGAACGACAAAGACCGGTGACATGAGAAACCCTCGCGGCATCGGGATTGTCAGCCCGGGCGGTTTCTTGGCTTGACCGATACCAGATAGCCTTGTTTCGTTACAGAGGTCAAAATGGACGGAAAGTGGATTTCTTACCTTCGCGTCTATGATTTGGTAGCGGCACCTTGGATCCCGTCGTAATTGGCTATCAACCCGAAGACGGCCGATGGTTCACCGGCGACGTAGAGATACGCCCGGTCTACATCTGTGCCATTCCAGCGTTCGATGCCGATGGCGCCGAGGGAGGCACTGCATGAGTGGGCTACGCTGCGCAGTTCTCGCTTTCGCCCTGATTGCCGGGTTTGGCTCGGCTTTCGCCCAAGCTCCGCCGCCCGTTCCAGCGCTTCCCGACACCGAGCGGCGAACCTCCTACATCATCACCAATTCGGTCAGCGCGACGGCCGATGCGCCCGCGCTCTACGTCCGACCGCACGACTACGGTGCTTTTTGCGATGGCGTGACGAACGACGCCGCGGCCCTGCAGAACATGCTCAATGACGCTGAGGGCAAGACGATCTTCATGCCAGCCGGCACCTGCCTGACGAAATCGACGCTTACGATGCCGTCGAACACGACGATCACGGGCGCGGGCAGGGAAGTGTCGATACTCAAGAGCACGGCAAATCCGGCACTTTCGGCTGCGAACCAGTCGAACATCTCGCTCAGCCATTTCCAGATACTCGGTACGGATTCCGTGACCTCATGGACCTCTTCATCCTACGGTCCAGTGAGGATCGTGCAGGATGGATCGGCTGTTGCGGCTGGCACTAATTACAATATCCAGAACATGAAGTTCGCGGGTTTCAACACGACCTATTGGATTTATTTTTCGGCCGTCGGATCGACGTTCCCACTTCGCAATATTACGTTTGCCAATAATTATATCCTAAGCGTATCGGCCGACATTCCGACCGATGAAAACCCCGCCAAAAACAACAATTTCGGGCTGACGATCTATAGCGGCAATGCTGGCCACGGCCGCATCGAGAACACGTTGGTGAAGGATAACCGCGCCGACTCGACGGGAATGTGCTTCCCGCTCGTGCTATTTTCCAACCACTACAAATTCCAGATCACAGGCAATCTGGTGCTCAACCCTGGCAACACGACGCCGGGTCATTGCTCGAACGCCGGAGGAACGGCGAGCAATTCCTATGGAATTTTGGTCTACGACATCAATGGCGACAACAATCCGCCTTCCGATGGGATTGTCTCATCGAACACCGTGATTGCTCCGACCTCGGCCGGCATCTACATGGTGGGGACCGGCAGCAGTAACAGCATCGTTTCTAACAATCTCATCGATGGACAGACGTCTCAGGACGATACGACCCTGCCGAGGGGTGGGATCGCGATCAATGGGCTGACGGACATCAACGCTTATGGAAACCGGATCGTCAACAGCTTCGGCGGCGTTGCCGCAGTGAGCCAGTCTCGCGGCACGATTCATATCAGCGGAAACACCTGCTCGACAGGCGTCGGCGCGGGCACCTCAACCCCGTTCTGCGTAAAAGTTGGCGCAGCCAATGGCTCCAGCAATACCTCAAAGCACGTCGTCAAGCAGAATTATCTCGAAACTCTTGCCTCTTCGACCACCACCATCCGTAGCGTCTCGGCAACAGGTGCCCGATTCGGCGACGTCGACATTTCGTTTAACACGATCATGGGTGGCTTTAATGGACTGGACTTTTCAAGCCAGTTCGCTTCGGGATCAGTCATCATCAGTGGCAATAAATTTGGCGGTGTCGCCAGCAGCTTCATGATGTCGGTGGCCGGCAACACAGGATCGGCAATCGCCATTACGAATAACGTATTCGATTCCATCGCGGGCGTCTCGGGGAATGCTCTCGTCGCTGGCTCCGCGACGATCCACACAGCCGGCAACAAATTCATTAACCGAACTTCGGGCGCTGTCGCGATGTTCACGGCTGTCGGTGCCTGCGGAACGATCACCGGCACGCAGTTCAACAAGGTTGTGCAGGCGGCCCAAGTCGCGGCGACAAGCCTCGGGACAGCAAATCCATCCGGCTGCACACTGAACTACTTGGATCGGGTGCAGAACCTGACCCCCACCGAAATTGGGCCTCGCGGCTCAAAATACAAGGTTGACCATTGGTGGCATGCGTCGACGTCGCCCGGCATGACCCACCTCGAGGCGAGGATGCTGACCGGCAACTGAAGTTGGTGCCGTCACGACTCCGCGGGGTCCGCATTTGCGAACACCCTGAGGTCGTCGGGGTCTCCAACCTGCTTGCTCGTATTGGACGTAGATCAGCACGGTCGCTGGTCCCCTCGTCGGATAGAGGCGGCCAGCTAATAGCGTCCGCAAGCGACGAGCGCTTCCCGCCGTCGCATGCAGATGCCGTATTTACGCGTCGCCGAACCGTATTCGCGCGCGCATTCGCTACGCCACATATCGCAGTCCGCAGTCTCTGGCGGGGGATATCCGGCATAGCCCGCTGGGTCTTGGCAATCATACACTGCTCGGCGCTGGTTCATGCATACATACCAGCGCTCGGTCTGCCCATGAAGCTTTGTACATTCTTGCTCCCAGCGATCGCAGCTTTGCCCTGGATACTGCATAGCAGGCGGCGCTGCCGCTGCGCCTTGCTCGAATGCGATAATCACAAAGGCAAATAACAAGTAAATTCCGATCAGAATGCGCGGGGTCATCGGTCCCTCGCCAGCTTGCGCGGCTGTTCTGCATTAAAGAGCGCGCTTCTAGAATCGCTTGTTGGAGCATTCAAGAGATGGCGCGCTGGCTAAAAATAGTTCTTATCATTTCCGGCATCTTTGCCGGATGGGTGGCGCTTGGCGTCTTAACGTTTGATGACAACATCAGGGTTGTTTGCGAGCGATGAGCCAGACTTGCCGCGAGCCAACTCACTCATCGGTCGTCATCGCCAGCACGCCAGCAGTGGTGACTATGCAAAACACGGCAGCACCAAGAATGCGAGATAGCCATTTCCTGTCTGCCAATGGCGAGGCATAAGCCCCCGCCGCGGCGAACACGCCAAAGAGAACGAAGGTTTTCATGAATCTGTCCCCTCAAGCAGAATTCTGCCACAGCAACCTTAAACTTGGAAACCATCCTTTGATGACAGAAAATCGCGGCTCGCGGTTCCAAGTACAGACCAGTCCTTCACCGCAAGCCGGTATGCGACAGAGGCCGCCAGCTAAGGCGGCCTTACTCGTCCGTCACACCATGAGGCCCCAGACCGCTACCAGAAGCATGGCGTCGATGAGCAGGGCTGAAAGTAATTCGGTCCCCCACCGCTTCCTGTCCGCAACTTTTGTGGCAAGGCCCGCGGCTAGCACGATCGCGGAAATACCGAGGGTACGCATTTCTGGCACTCGAAAATTACCGGAAAATCTTCGAATGGAACCTAAGCCAAATTCTGTTGCGAATACGACGGTTCCCCGCCGGGAACTGACCAAAAAAATGGTCAGCCATATCGAGCGGCTGAACCGGCTTGTATGGTGGGGGAATCGAGGGTAAAACTCAACCAAGCGGTGCAGGGGGGACCCACCTCAATGAACACCAGAGATTGGCTCCGATTAGGCGTTTTTCTAACTTTGCCGTCGTTGGCCCTTAGCGCTGGTACCCTGATCGTCGTCGGTGGCGTTCTCGCCGAGACGAGATCTCAGGTGATCGTCGAGCGCCAGCGAATCGACCAGCTCACAGAATTGATGACTGCCACATCCCGAATGATGCGAGCGTCGCAGGAAGAGCGAAATGTCGATCTCGTATCGCGGGTTTCCGCCGTGGCAGACGCAGTTTCCGCTCGCGTCGATGGTGCTGAAACCCGTCTCGATGAGCTCGCGCAGCGAGTAAAGGGTATTGAGACGAACCGAGCTCAATTGAAACGGACCGAGGTGAACGCAGCGTCACGGGCTCGTTAAATTGCCCTGTGCTCCAATCCTTCAACGCTTTCATGACAACAGCGCCCAATCTTGGCCTGTTAGGGAGCGAAAGCACCTGTAAAACCTTTTTTTCGCCTTGGTCAGGCTTGAGCCCGGGAACACCTCCTCCTTACCAATTTTGAGCGACCAGATGTCGTTGAAATAGTCGCCATTAGATCCGGCCAGCACCCACAATCGATCGTTGAAAACGATAGAGGAATGCGCCAATCGGGATGGCCATGGCTTTGCCGCCAAATAGGGATACCAGTCGCTGCCGTCGTCTGAATACCAGATGTCATTGGCGCCGCCGCGAGGCGTGTTTATGAAGCCTCCCATAATCCAGAGCAGTCCTTCGTAGGATGCAGCAGTTGCCCAGATACGGCCGGGCCACGCACCCTTGCTCGAATGTTCTTTCCATTTGACCCCGTCGAAGCTGGACCACACATCTCGGAAAAACTTCGGGTTCTTGCCCCAATGACCGCCTCCTATGACCCAAAGTCGGCCGTTGTGTGCTATCACCGAGTGAAACGCGCGTGGTTTCCATGGTGCATTGGCCGCTACCTCCACCCAGTCGACACCGTTTTCCGTTGACCAGACATCGCTCAACGCCGGCTGATCGCCTTCATTCCGAGGATGCTGCGTCCCTCCCAGCAACCACAGCTTTTCATTGTGCACAACTAGTGCTCCACCGCCGCGCGGTCCCCACGTGGGAGCCGCTGTGGCGAGGGTCCAACTGCGACCATCAACCGACGACCATATTTCGCCAATAGGAAGAAGTCGGCTCTCGTTTTCCACGAATCCGCCCATGCGCCACATGCGACCAGCGAAGGAGACGCTCATCGACTGTCCCGACGGCGTCCACGCGGCCCGATCAACTTCCTTGCGCCAGTCAACTCCATTGACGGAGCTCCAGCCATCACCAATATCCAACATTTGGTTTGGGGCCGATCCGCCTAACACCCAAAGGCTACCGTTGTGGACGAGCAGTGCAACTCCATCCCGCGGTGACCAAGGAGCTTTGTCCGTGAGTCGGGTCCAAGGCGGATCGGGAGTTGGCCGATATGTCAGCGCCCAGACCGCGCCGGCGACTGCGGCTCCTCCAATAATCGCGCGCCGGGTTGGAAAGGCTGAATCGCGGACACTTGCGGTGCTCGGTCGGCTGGTACTCATTTCATTCACTTCCATCTAAGTCACTGGAAAGATTTAAGAAATTTCATGTGACGTAAATGCTGGGATTGAGAACCAGTTCCCTTGCCTCGAAAGAATGTTAGCTGTTAGACAGCTGACAACTTAAGCGTCGAAGATACAGAAATGTGACCTACAGCTATGATCGAATTTCGCATGCCTGTGGTAGACAAACGCGCTAAACATTTGGTTTTTTTCCCATGATCAAGATCGCTCTGCTTGGGTGCGGACGCATCGCCAAGCGTCATTCGGATCTGCTCGGCGGCGGCCACATTAAGGGCGCTAAATTGGTCGGCGTCTGTGACGTGATTCGCGAAAGGGCAGATGCGATCGGTTCACAATATCATGTCCCGACGTACTACGATCTCGAACAACTGCTGGAGCGGCGAGATGTCGATGTCGTGTCTGTGCTTACCCCAAGTGGTTTACATCCGATTCATGCTATCGCAGTAGCGAAAGCCGGGAAACACGTGGTTGTTGAGAAGCCTATGGCATTGCGGCTGGAGGACGCCGACGCCATGATCGAGGCGTGCGATGCCGCTGGCGTCAAGCTGTTCGTTGTTAAGCAGAACCGATTCAATGTTCCGGTGGTAAAGGCTCGTGAAGCTCTCGATGCGGGCAGATTCGGGCGGTTAGTTTTAGGTACAGTCCGTGTTCGCTGGTGCCGAGACCAGTCGTACTACGACCAGGACGCTTGGCGCGGTACCTGGGCGTATGACGGCGGCGTCCTTGCAAATCAAGCCAGCCACCACATTGACATGCTCGAGTGGTTTTTCGGCGACGTTGTAAGTGTGCATGCGCGCGCAACTACAGCGCTGGTCAAAATCGAAGCCGAAGATACGGCGATTGCAACATTGAGATTTCGCAATGGCGCGCTAGGAATTATCGAAGCAACCACAGCCGTGCGACCAAAGGATCTAGAAGGCTCTCTCTCAATTCTGGGAGAAAATGGAGCGGTCGAAATCGCAGGATTCGCCGTTAATCAGATTCGGCATTGGCGTTTCGTAGGCGAGCTCGAGTCGGATAAGGAAATCGTTGAGAATTATTCGGTGAATCCCCCAAATGTCTATGGCTTTGGTCATCAAGCCTACTACGAGCACGTCGTTGATTGCTTGCAGAATCAAAGTCCCGCGCTTGTTGATGGGTTTCAAGGCCGGAAAAGCCTTGAATTGATATCGGCTCTGTACGAGTCGATCGAAACTGGCCGAGAGGTAGCATTGCGCTTTAGCCCTCAACTTTGCCGACTAGGGGCGGTGCCATGAACGCCTTGAGCGTCCAGCATGTCAGTGTGAAGGATGTAGCTTTCGGCGCGCGCGTGAAAATCGTCGAGCCTTGCAACCTCTACGGATGTGATATTGGTGACGATTGCTTTATCGGCCCGTTTACCGAAATTCAGAAAACTGCGCGCATTGGAGCAAGGACGCGTGTCCAGTCTCATGCCTTCATTTGTGAGATGGTCTCGATCGGCGAGGATTGCTTTGTCGGTCACGGCGTAATGTTCATCAACGATACGTTCTCCATAGGCGGTCCGGCGCGAGGTCAGAGAGAGATCTGGCGCTCCACCACCATAGGTAACCGCGTATCGATCGGCTCGAATGCTACGATTCTTCCAATTCGGATCTGCGACGATGTCGTAATCGGCGCTGGTGCCGTGGTGACGAAGAATATCACCGAGATCGGTACTTACGTCGGAAATCCCGCGCGAAGGCTCGTACGCAAATAGGTGGGTTTCACCTGCAAATCTAGTGATGGATCTCGCTGATGTCTGTACCTTACGCGGACCTTCATCTTCAGTATCAGACTATCAAGGCTGACATCGACGCTGCGATTGCGGCGGTTATTCGCGACAGCGCATTCATTCGCGGTACTTATGTTGACGCGTTTGAGAGCGCATTTGCGGCCGCAATAGATGCGAAACATTGTGTTTCATGCGCCAACGGGACCGACGCTCTTTTTATCGCGATGGCAGCGTTGGGCGTTAAAGAGGGTGATGAAGTCATTACTACCGCGCACTCGTGGATAAGCACTTCGGCCATGATTACGCATGCCGGCGGCACCGTCGTTTTTTGTGATACGGACGCCAACACCTTCACAATCGATCCTGCAGCCGTTGAAAACGCCATCACGCCTCGAACGGTGGGAATCATTCCGGTCCATCTCTACGGGCAATCGGCTGATATGGACGCGATCATGGCTATCGCACAGAAGCACCAACTTTGGGTGATCGAGGATTGTGCTCAGGCCCACTTGGCCCGCTACAAGGATCAGCAGGTAGGCACATTCGGTAACGCAGCAACCTATTCCTTTTACCCGGGGAAGAATCTTGGGGCGATGGGAGATGCCGGTGCAGTCGTAACAAACGATGACGATCTCGCGATGCGCATGGCAATGTTGGGTCGACATGGCGGGCTGACAAAGCACCAGCACAAGATCGAAGGTATCAATAGTCGCCTTGACGGACTACAGGCAGCGATTTTGTCTGCCAAACTTCCTCATCTTCAGCAATGGACGCGGGCACGTCAGAAAGCTGCTGCCGTCTACAACGCGGGACTTAATCAGGTGAAGGACCTTGAAATTCCCCACGTCGCTTTTGACCGTACCCACGTCTATCACCTTTATACCATCCAGCACCCTCATCGTGACGAGTTAGCTAAGTATCTGAGCGCGAATGGTGTGCAAACGGCGATCAACTATCCAATCGCGTTGCCGTTTCTTGAAGCTTACTCGCGCTTTGGTCATCGGCCAGAGCAGTTTCCAAATGCACATCGTCAGCAAAGCAACATTTTGTCGCTGCCGATGTTCGCGGAGATAACAGCAGATCAGCAAGAACTGGTCATCGATCTCATTCATCATGCCTTTGAGTAGCTAAAAGGACTCGCATTGAAAGGAGAAACGAAAAGCAGTCTGAGGCGGAGTCTTGTATCTTCAGGAATGGGTCCAGTGCTGTCCCAAGGGCTTGCGCTAGCAGCAGTACCGTTGCTATTTCGCCTGTACACACCTCAGGATTTTGGAATGTGGGCTACCGTTCAGGCAATCACAATGATTGCGGGCTCACTCGTTTCGTTAAGATTTGACCTCGCGTTAGTGCTCGAACGCAACTTAGAGTTGGCGTGCCCCCTGTTTTATGCAATCATCGGCGTGGTCGTCGCTTGTTGCATAGTCTGCGCTTTCTTGATCGGCATTTCCATTGAGATTCTTGGTTACGCGGGAATTGATGGCACCACAGCAGTTTTGGGCTGGAGCTGGCTGGTGCTGGTCGGCTTGGCTGTAGTCCTTCAGAGCTGGCTCATGCGCGCAGGTGCTTTTGCGAGTATCTCGGTCGCGATCGTTCTCAATGCTGTGGTCACAAATATTGTACAATTAGCGGGCGGTGTTTCGGGGCACGGGATCTGGTTGATCGTTGGAAGCGTTGCAGGTCAGGCAACGGCCGCTCTATTTTGCATCTGGAGCATCGTGTCCGGAGATGAGCGGCCAGTTTGGCGATGGCTGACATTTAGCGAAACATCGCGGCTACTGAGCCAGTATATACGGTTTCCCCAGCTCTCACTTCCGTTTACCGTGCTCTCGCTTGTGCGCGATCGCGCTCCGATTTTTATCATTGGCGCGTTCAGTCCACCGGCGGTGGTTGGCCTCTATAGCCAGGCTTGGCGTCTCACTCATTTTCCGTCCGGCTTGACGAGCGCCGCACTTAGGCCGGTATTTTTTCACCGCACCGCGACGGAAGGATTGACGGCACAAGGCAGGGCGGTGGACCGGTTTGTGAGATGGCTGCTACTTGCGTGCAGTCCTTGGATCGCGATTGTCGCGTTCGGCAATGATGCACTATTCATTCTTGTGCTCGGAGATCAATGGCTAGATGCGGGCTATTTGGCAGCCGTTCTCGTGTTCCCCGCCGCGTTGTTCACGATCACCAATTGGATGGATCGTCTGCTCGACGCGGTCGGCCGGCAGGATGTGAACCTCAAGGTAGAGACGGTCGCTGGTCTCAGTTCTGTTGGTGTCCTTTGGCTAGCGCTTGCGGCCGGTTACTCTCTCACGGTAGCAGTTCTCCTGCAGAGCGTGGCCTTGGTGCTCAGCTATATCGGGTTCATCTGGATCTGCTACGGAATCGCGGGTTGGCCCCGTTCAGGATTCGTGAAATCATTGTGCGTGGCGTTTGCTGTTGGGGCTTCAACCTACGTTTTCTTGGTCTTGGTCTCGCTGGTTCTGCCTCAGACTGGTGTGTTTCTTGTCGGTGCCGCATCCGCTATGTCGATCACGATTGTCATTTTGTTGATGGTCCGGAGAGAATTGCAATGATCACGATCGTCAACTACGGCGTTGGCAATCCAGGCGCTCTCGTTAACATGTTCGAATTCATCGGCTACGATGCGCGCATCGCAGACGAGAGTTCCAGCATACTGGGTGCCAGCCATCTGGTGCTGCCGGGGGTGGGAGCCTTCGACGCAGCGATGAACTGTCTGCGGAACTCCCAGCTCATTCCGTCGCTGGAGCAAGCGGTATTGGAACGCAAGGTCCCACTATTAGGGGTCTGTCTCGGCATGCAGTTGCTCGGACGCCGAAGTGAGGAAGGTTCAACAAAAGGGCTTGGTTGGATTTCGGCTGACACGGTACGAATGCAGCCTGATCCGTCGTTCAACCTCAAGGTTCCGTTCATGGGGTGGGCCGAGATTGAATGCTCCCCCACCGCAAGACTGTTCGACGCAGGTAGCGAACAGCGTTTCTATTTCACACATAGCTATCAAATGCGATGCGATCATCAATCGGACGTCGCCGGAATTTATCAATTTGATGGGCCAATTGTGTCCGCGGTCCAGCAAGAGAATATTTTCGGCGTACAATTTCACCCCGAGAAGAGCCATCGGTTCGGGATGAGATTGCTAAGCAACTTCGTCGAAAGAAGCCGTTGATGAGGCCACGTATTATACCAGTACTGTTGCTGGATAGCCGCAAGCGGCTTGTCAAAACCCGCCGTTTCAGCGAGGAAGTTTATATCGGTGATCCCTTCAATGTCATTCGTATCTTCAACGAGAAGGAGGTCGACGAGGTTTGCGTTCTTGATATCAACGCCAGCATTGAAGAGCGTCCTCCCGATGTGGGATTTTTAGCGGAGCTCGCTAGCGAATGTTTCATGCCTCTAAGCTATGGCGGGGGAATAAAGTCGGTTGCCGACGCAACGCCGATCTTCGCGGCGGGTGTGGAGAAAGTGGTGCTCGGCCGTGCCAGCAACGATCCAGTCGCTGTGAGGGCATTAGCTGATAGCTTTGGATCCCAGGCGGTCGCAGCTTGCATCGACTGCCGCCGTATCCACAACGATTGGCGTGTCGTTTTCGATCGCGGGCGCGCCGTGACAAGCCGAGATCCTGTCGCTCAAGCCAGTGCGGTCGAACAGGCCGGCGCGGGTGAAATCATTCTTCAGAATATTGACAGAGATGGCGAGCGAACCGGATATGACGTCAATCTGGTTCGCGCAGTTTCTGGCGCGGTTAATGTGCCTGTCGTTGCCCTGGGAGGCGCGGGGCAACTCTCGCATCTCGCTGAAGGGCTTCGGGCTGGCGCTAGTGCAGTCGCATCCGGCAGCGCCTTCGTCTTCATAGGTCGGTTGCGTGCGGTGCTGATCACTTATCCATCCCCACACAACGTCAAGGAAATATTTACGAATGGCGGCGCGGTTTCATAATGCAGCAATTAGCCCAATCACATCAGGTGTGTTCATACTGTGTTATGGACAACAGCAATCCGGGCGTCACATTTGACGATAGCGGACAGTGCACCTGCTGCCGTGACGCGCTGGCCCGTAAGCCGCATGAATGGTGGCCGACGAATGAGGGCCGGATCCGCCTGAATTCGACAATTGAACGCATCAAGCGGGAAATGGCGGATAGGCCGTACGACGTCATTATCGGGCTGAGTGGCGGCGTCGACAGCGCGTACGTGGCGCATATGCTGCGTCGCGACTTTGCCCTGCGTATCTTGGCGATTCATGTTGACGGCGGCTGGAATACGGAGGCTGCGGTCCGCAACATTGAGTTGCTCGTTCGCAAACTGGACATTGATCTCCACACCCACGTGGTGGAGTGGCATGAAATGCGTGACTTGCAGCTCGCCTATCTCAAGGCCTCGGTTTTGAATCAGGACGCGCCTCAGGATCACGCATTCTTTTCGGCGTTGTATCGTCTGGCCCATAAATATGGCCAAAGATACTTTTTGGGCGGGATGAATTTCAGCAGCGAGAGTGTTTACATTCCAGAGGGCGGATATCCGGCGATGGATGCGCGGAATCTCCGCGCAATTCATCGGGCTCATGGTTCGATCGCCCTTCAAACATTCCCGACGCTCGGCTCACTTGAGTATTTGTGGTTGGCAAGAATTCGCAAGCAAATACAGATACTGAAGCCGTTAAACTACTTGCCATATGATAAGGAGGCCGCCAAGCGCGAGCTGCTCGAAACCTATGGCTTCGTCGACTACGGCAGCAAACACCAAGAGAGCCGGTTTACTAAATTCTATCAGGAGATCTATCTGCCGGCGCGTTACGGCTTTGACAAGCGGCGGCTGCATTTATCGGCTTTGATTGTCTCCGGGCAAATGACCCGCGACGAGGCTTTGCAGGAGCTTAAAGTTCCGCTGACAACGCAGGAGCAGGCAGCCCGTGACAAGCGGTTCGTAGCTAAGAAACTCGGCATTACCGTTTCAGAATTGGAGCGCCTGATAACCTTACCGGTGGTGCCGCACGAACGTTTTGCCAACAACCAGACGCTTTACCGGATTAATCAAAGATTTCGCAAGATCGTCGGGAGCCGTCGATGATTGTTGCCGCGAGTTACGTGATTGCCGCTTTGGCTATCTATTCCGCCGGCCTTTATCTTATTTATCGCTTGAGACTTTACCTCACAGCATCGTCAATGCTGCTGGGGTTCCTTCTGTTCGTCTATGGACCCGCTTATCTTGCCTACATGTTATTTCGCAGGCCGATCTCGGTGGTCGACCTCCGGATTTCGAATTCTTTGAATTTAGATAACGCCGTAGTTTCATTGAACCTGTCAATTGCCATAATGTTTGCCTGCGTGATCGCGGGCATAGAATTCGTCGATCGTCTGGCGCCGCGCTCAGCCCAAGCGCTTCAGAAGTCGATTTCAGGCTGGAACCTCCAGCCCCTGAGCGGGGGCCGCTCTAAGCCTTGGCCGTTGCTGTTCGCAATCCTGGCTCTGGGGCTATTCATGGCATGCATATCCTTGAAGGAGGACCATTTTGGAATCATAGCAGGATTTCTTTCGGTCTCCGGCAACGAGGCTGTTAAGACCGCTTACCGGCAGCAATATGGTGGAAGCCACGTCTATCTCTACAACGTCGTCGTCGCCTCGATCGCGCCAATGATGATTGTCTGGGGCGGACTCTCGGGATGGATACTGCGCTGGTGGCCGCTCTTGGCCGTGACGGCTCTCCTAGCGGTCACAACGGTGCTGGGCAAGCTTGAAACTCTCAGTAAGGCACCGATTGCGCTGTTTCTCCTTCAGCTTATGCTGGTTGCTTATCTGGTTCTTCGCAACAACATCAATTGGCGTGTTGCCCTTGCCAGCGTCATTGTCACCTTGATCATTTTCTATCCGATTATCCGTATTGCAGTTCCAGAAGTCGACCAAATGGAGGCCTTGGGCTTCTTCTACTATCGGGCGTTTGACGTCTCGAACCAAGCGTTGCTCGAGTATTTTGCCGCCTTCCCTGAGCGAATACCTCACATGTGGGGAGCCAATATCCGCCCCGTTGCGGCGATCTGGGGACTTCAATATACGCCATCTTTCGACGTCGTCTCGCGTCTCTGGCGTTTTTCTGGGGGCTCGACCACTACAGCGATGTTCATCGCAGATGCCTGGGCTGACTTCTCATATTTCGGTGTGATTGGCTTTAGCATCGTCGTTGGCGTGATCTGTCGTGCGATCGACATTGTTCTGCTGGCCAGCGGCAAGGCAGTGGCGGCGGTGGCCGCGCTGGCCGCGGCCTTTGTGGGAATCTACAACCTCATGATATCGGCGCTGCCGACCTCAATGTTATCGGGCGGGCTAATTTTGCCGCCGCTTCTTGTATTCACAATTGTAGAAGGTCAGAAGTTACTGACGCGCCGTCGCGGCAGGCAACAACCACGGCCGAACCAGTTGGTTTAATCTGAGAACCATTTTTTATTTGCGTTCGCAGAGCGCCCCGCAAATATATACAAAAAGTTCTGGTGAAAGTCTCGGGAACAACTTCAACGCAAAACTTCGAATCAGGTACTTTGCCTTGCCTACAAAGGGTCCGCTCAAAAAAACCTCGTAGTCCAAAGAGTTTGGAAAAACCGCGATGGAAAGCAAAGACAATTCCACGGTACTAAGCAAATTCTTAAATGTTTCCGGCGTGTAGAAATTAAGATGGCCGTAAGGCGCACTTGTTTGGATTGCGCGCTGTACCCGGAACGTATGTTCCAACGGTACTTCAATGTAACATCGCCGCGCCACGCGCGAAAGCTCACGCAAGAACAAGCGTTCGTGTTCAACGTGCTCAAGTACATGCACTGCAAGGGCCGTATCAAAGCTATTGTCGGCAAACGGCAGCTTGTAGCCATCGAATTCCTGAACGGATTGAAGAGTATTCAGCTTTCTCTGTCTGATTCGTTCTATCCCTGAATTCGAAATTTCAACTGCATGCAATTCGGACGCCATTCCCCGCTTTTCAATCTCGGCTAACACCGCCCCGTCGCCCGCGCCGACATCAAGGAGGTTTCCCAGCGATGCGCCGCCACAAAGAGCCGAAATGTGGTCAACTGTCTGTTTGGCAGCAATCACGCGCTTCCGGGCGACCTCATCATTATAGTAGTCCTCGTAGAACGATCTAAGCTCAAGACTTTGGTTCATGACCAACATTATTCCTTAGCAAGAAACCATCATTGTTCCATGTCCTTGATAATTATAGCATGACTGTTGCCGAAGTCTTGTTCGACGTCGTTCCAGATTAGAAGGTTCTAATCGCTTGTTTCCGAGGTTGGAATGTTGAGAGGGTCAATTGTTCGCATAGTTGACGCTGTTCTTGGCTGGCGCAGCCGGAGTTCGGGAGCCGTTACCATTGGCCACGGGACGACCATAGCTTGGCGGCGCATTAGGCGAGTTTCAGGTAATCGACTGTGGGTCGGAGATGAATCGATCATTCATGCCGACATAAGTTTCGAGGATGATGGAGGCGAAATTCGCATTGGAAGCCGAACGTTTATTGGACGCAGCAATCTTGTTTGCTATCGAAGACTCATCATTGGCGACGACGTCATTATGTCGTGGGGCATTACCGTGGTTGATCACGATTCTCACAGTATCGAATGGGAGAAGCGGCAGAATGACGTGCGCGACTGGGCTCGCGGCCGTAAAGAATGGGACCACATTGACCATGCCCCGGTGGCTATTTCCAACAAGGCCTGGATCGGCTTTAATGTGAGCATTCTGAAGGGAGTAACGATTGGGGAGGGCGCTGTCATAGGAGCGTGTTCGGTGGTCACGCGAGATGTTCCACCTTATTCGTTGGCAGTAGGCAACCCTGCAAGAGTGATACGAACCTTAAGCCCCTCCTAATCCGTATATGGTTTTTGCATGCGAGTGTTTCAGAATAATGGCTTGTCGCGCGGCTTTCGAGAGAGCTGTGCAAGAGAGCGCAAAAGCCAGAACTTTGCACTCGAATTGGCGGGATTTCTGGATACCCGATTCTCTGCCCCGCACATCCTCGCGCCTGTATTGGCAGGAGAGCCTGAAGCCTTCTACACGAATGGCGATGATGAGCATCTGCAGAAGCTATGGGCGCGCGAGCAGGGGAGGCCGTCTGACGATCTAGAGCAAATCCTGCTTGCGCAGATCGAACACCACCGTACGGACGTGTTCTACAATCTTGATCCGATGCGCTACGACAGCGCTTTCGTGCGAAAGCTGCCCGGTTGTGTAAAAACAACTCTGTGCTGGCGCGCTGCTCCGTCGGGAAATCTTGATCTGACAGGTTACGATCTGGTCGTCTGTAATTTTCCGTCAATTCTGGATGACTGGCGGCGGAAGGGATGCAAAGCTGAATATTTCTTCCCGGGCCATGACCCGGTCATGGACACTTATGCCAATGCACGGCGCGATGATCTCGATCTCATTTTTGTCGGCGGTTTTTCCCGGCACCACGTGAATCGCAGTTTGGCTCTGCAAGCCGCAGCATCTACACCGGGCATTCGCGCGCGTTTTCATCTCGAAGATTCGCGCTTAACACGGCTGGCCAATATTCTGCCGTTCATGCCGGGGCTTGGTGCATACCGGCATCCGCCAGAAATCCGCGTTATCCGTGCGGGACCACTTTACGGCCGAGACCTGTATGCGGCGCTAGCGCGGACGCGAATCGTGCTCAATGGCGCTGTTGATATGGCAGGCGCCGACCGGGGCAATATGAGGTGCTTTGAGGCAACGGGCTGTGGCGCGGTTCTGCTCACGGATGCCGGGCGGTATCCCGAAGGCTTCGTCGATGGCGAGACCGTGGTGACTTATTCGTCACCTAACCAAATTCCGGGGGTGATCAAACGCCTCGTTGAGGACGCTTCTTGGGCAAATTCAGTCGCTAAAGCGGGCTGCGCCATGGTGCGCGACCGCTATAGCAAAGAACGCCAGTGGGCGAAATTTCAGGGATTGGTTTGAGGTATGTGTCCCTCAAGCTGACTTGAAGCGCTATGCCCCGCACCGCGCTTTGGGACTTGGGAGGCCGCAGTAAGGCGGTTTCAGCCGACACTTGACATTACATATTCCGTATTCCGGGGATCAAACGCCTCGTTGAGCAGGGTTCCTGGGTAAATTCAGTCGCTAAAGCGGGTTGCGCCATGGTCCTGGACCGCTATAGCAAAGAACGTCATTGGGCGACGAAATTCCAGGAATTGGTATGAGCAGAATTGGTATGAGCAATTGCTCAGTTCTTTCTTGCACTTGCTGGGACTAAGGGGAAACTGATGGCACGTGAGGCGCAGTTTGGAACTTGGGAAGCCGCCGTGGCTTGGCTGCGCGATCAGCCGGAACGACGCGAGTTGATTCTCGACGCTTTCTACGACGATCCGCTAATCGCGGCGGCGCAGCGTTATCGCGCCAGCGGCGAGTGGCAGGCGGTCTCCCAGCTTCTCCAAGGCCGCAGCGGTACGGCGTTGGATGTGGGCGCGGGTCGCGGGATCGCGAGCTACGCGCTCGCGCGGGAAGGATTTGCAGTGACTGCGCTTGAGCCAGATCCCAGCGCCATGGTCGGCGCCGCGGCGATCCGCCAGCTTGCGGTCGACAGTAGGCTACCCATCGAAGTGGTGGAGGAGTTCTCCGAACGTTTGCCGTTTGCCGATGCAGCCTTCGACCTAGTGTTTGCGCGCGCTGTCCTGCACCATACTAGCGATCTGGAGGGCGCATGCCGGGAAATGCATCGTGTGCTCAAGCCAGGTGGAATTTTCATCGCGGCACGCGAGCACGTGATCAGCAGGGAAGCTGATCTCGGACAATTCCTTGATCAGCATCCGCTGCACCATCTTTATGGCGGAGAACACGCTTTTCTGCTTGAGCGATATATCGGTGCACTGACCGGCGCAGGCTTCGCTCCTGTCGACGTGCTCAAGCCGCTGAAGAGTCCGATCAATCTGTTTCCGTACACGCTTGATAGCCTGCACGATATTGTTGTTCAAAAACTGTCGCGGAAATTGCCAGTTGCTCCACTATGGCGTGCGGCCCTTCGTTCGGATCGCATCTTTGACGTGATGTTGTCGGTAGCAGAACGTTTCGACCATAGGCCCGGTCGGCTTTACTCCTTTGTGGCCCATAAGGCGCCGGTATGACGGTTTGGATTACGGGCGCGAACGGTTTCATCGGCCGGTCCCTTGCGCGGGCTCTGGCCGACCGCGGGCATACGGTCCACGGTGTCGGGCATGGTGCGCTTGAGGACCCCCAGAAACACCGAATTGGCCTGCAACTCTGGCTGAACGGCGAGATCGACGCTACCAATCTCAACGCTCTGGCCGCGCGCGGCGGATTGCCGTCGACGATCTTCCATCTGGCCGGCGGGTCTTCGGTCGGGCAGTCGATCGCGCAACCCTTTGAGGATTTCTCTCGTACAGTTGCCAGCACCGCGCGGCTGCTGGAGTGGCTGCGCAGCTCAGCGCCGGAATGCCGGCTGATCGTTGCATCGAGCGCGGCGGTCTATGGCGCTGAACACAAGGGGCCGATCTCCGAGCGCGCCGCGACGGTTCCGATGTCGCCCTACGGTCAGCACAAGCTGATGATGGAGCAATTGTGCCGCAGCTACGCGGTGACGTTTGGATTGCACAGCACGGTTGCCCGATTGTTCTCAGTATACGGGCCTCATCTGCGGAAACAATTGCTGTGGGATCTGTGTTCGCGCTTGCACGGCGGCGAACAAGTGCTGACGCTGGGTGGAACCGGCGCCGAAGTGCGTGATTGGACCGACGTCCGTGATGTGGCGCGGCTGCTAGTAATGATCGAGGGGCAACCGCAGCGCGAAAGCTTTCAGGTCATCAATGGTGGATCGGGTGTTGGCACAACGGTGGCCGACATCGCCTGCATGCTGTCGGAAGCTTGGGGAGGCGACATTGCTGTGCGGTTTTCCGGCGTGGTCCGGCCCGGCGACCCCTTCAGCTTGGTGGCTGACGGCACACAGATGCGTGCCCTGTCGTTTGCCTGGCAGATACCGGTGACGCAGGGGCTTGCGGACTATGTCGCCTGGTTCAAGGATCAGGTCCGTTGAACGATCGTGGCCCGCTACGCCTAGCATTTACGTTTATTTCGCGCCAGCTTTGGGCCGGTGGCTACAACTACCAGCGCAATCTGTTTGCGGCACTGCATCGATATCGCCGCGGCGAATTGGCACCGGTGGTTTTTGCCGGCACTACCGCGGACGCCAATGATCTCGCCGGCCTTTCTGAAGTACCCGATGTCGAGGTAGTGCAAGCGAGCGCATTTGACCGGCGTAGCGCCGGTCTTTCCACAGCCTTGACGTTCGGACTGGACGGCGCGGCGGTTGCTGCATTCCGGGATCAGAACATCGACGTTGTGTTTGAAAGCGCGCGTTTTTTTGGCTGGCGCCTGCCTTATCCGGCCGTCGCCTGGTTTCCGGATTTTCAGCATCGGCGGTTGCCACAACTCTTTTCCCCAACAGCACGATGGCGCCGCGAGATCGGCTTTCGCGTACAGATCGCGTCCGGCCGTACCATCATGCTGAGCAGCGAAAGCGCGCTGCGCGACTACCAGAGATTTTATCCGGCGGTGGTAGGTAAGACGTCCGTTGTCCGGTTCGCGACGCAACCGGCACCCGAACTTCTTATCGCGGACCCCCTCGACGTCATCAAGAGATACGATCTACCCGCGAAATACTTCTATCTGCCGAACCAGTTCTGGCGCCACAAGAATCATCAGGTCGTCGTCGATGCCTTAACCATTCTGGCGAAACGCGGGATCGATGCTGTCATTGCCACATCGGGCAGCAGGGGTGATCCTCGCGAACCCGATTATTTCACCAGCATTATGACGCAGGTTGATGAGCGCGGGCTTGCAAAGAAATTCCGCTACCTCGGAATGATTCCGTTACCTCACGTCTATGCGCTGCTGCGCGCATCGGCGGCGCTGATTAATCCGTCGCGTTTCGAGGGCTGGAGCACGACCGTTGAGGAGGCGAAGTCATTCGGTGTGCCAATGATCTTGTCCGACCTCGACGTTCATCGCGAGCAGACGGCCGGCAGCGCACGCTATTTCGGGACAGACGATCCTGTTGCCTTGGCGGACCATCTCATGGCTGCCATTCTGGATCCTGAGCCCGTATCAGTCCGAAACCTCCTCCCGGACCTCGATGCACGGGTATCGATGTTCGCTGCAGATTTTGCGCATACTATCCGGCGTGCGTTACAGCCCGCACAAGGCCTTCCTTCAAGGTGAACAATGGTTCCACCCCGCCGGGCGGGCCTTGTTTGCATCCATCTCGAGAGATCCGGGCAGCGCAGCGCTCAAATCAAATAAAGCCTTCGACGGGCTAGCAATTGAAGTATTTCGAGGCAAATGCGAAAACCTTGCGGAATTGAAGGAAAGATGGTCTTTCCTTGATCTTGCATTCTTGTGAGAATCGCTCGTTCGGGGCAATCCGATGACGCTAACCAAGACTTTTGATCGCGTAGACGACATCTCCAAGATCGAAGGCTGCAATACTCGCGGCATTGAGTATCGATGGTCGACCTTTTCGAAGGTGATTGCCACCATTCCTGTCGGACAGAACGCGCTTGATTTCGGCGCTGGATCGCTACGAGAAAGTTTCGACCTTGCCATGCGGGGCTTCAATGTAACCTCGATCGACATAGATAGCGAGTTAATGTCGGCTTATAAGAGCGGTTATGATTGGCCAGCAAATGGAAGCTTGCACCGTATAATAGCTGCGAGCGATTTGACCGATGGGCTTTCCCAAATCTCTGACCAAAAGTTTGCGTTAGTTACATGTTTTGATGTTCTCGAACACCTCCAGTACCCAGCAGCTGTCTTGCGCCTGATTGAACCTCACCTAACTGACGATGGAAAGATTTTTATAACGGTGCCAAATGGCCGCACGCTATTCGAGTTAGCGTTTCGGTTCGATCTTCTACTTGCCCGAGCCACTAAACGCTACATGCGACCCGGTGAGCCTCACTTGCAGCGAAATTCACCGAAAAAGTGGAAAGAGATCGTTGAAAGCGCTGGATATGAGGTCCTTCAGCATGACATGGAAATTGGCTTTCTTGCCAATACGGCGGCCGCCCTTGTGCAGCTGCCGTTGACGCTTGGCGGCAGAATACTTCGGAAGCTCGGCGTGCACGTGGATGCTCTCGCTTTGTCCGAAAGAATTTGCAGCAGAGCGCGAATGGCCGCGATCGATCGAATTGACCAAAAAACAAAGTCGATCTTCAGCGGCCTTTATGGATGGAACCTACTTGTGGCTTCGCCGACGCGAAATCGGACCATCGATGAAGATAGCAAGAGTCGTCAAGCTAAGGACCCCGAGCCGCTCAGACCAAGCCTGAAGGCCCTTTAGAGGTCGAGGCAACCAAACTGAATTCTCCAAGCCGAATCGTACGCATACGACGAAGGCCGCCGGATTGACGCATGCGCGGGAGCGCGGCGAGCACTATGATTGCGTTGCGTGCAGGTCAGGCGGCCTGCTGATCGGTGGGCTCGCTGGCCTGCCGCAAAAGCTTCCATTCCCAGGGCAGCAGTTCGTGCAGACGCGAAGCGGGAAGATCGGCGATACGGGCGAGGACATCGGCGAGCCAGGCCTTGGGATCGACGTCGTTGAGGCGACAGGTCGTGATCATGGTCAGCATGATGGCGGCGCGGTCGGCGCCGCGCAGGCTGCCGGCAAAGGTCCAGTTGCGCCTGCCCAACGCGATGCCGCGCAACGCTCTTTCAGCGGCGTTATTGCTGAGGCAGATCCTGCCATCGTCGAGGAAGCGGGCGAAGTCGTCCCAGCGCCTGAGCATGTAGTTCATGGGCTTCAGGACCTCGGAGGAGCGCGATAGGGTTTCCCGCTCGCGGAGCAGCCAGACGTGCATGTCATCGAGCAGCGGCTTGCTCAGCTCCTGGCGTACGGCACGCCGCTCGTCGGCACTGCGGCCGTTGATGGCGCGCTCGATCTCGAACAGGGCGTCAAGACGCCTGACCGCCTCCAGCGCGATCGGGGAGACCGGTTTGCCTTTCTGTGGGTCCCGGGCGGTTTTCTCGATGTCGGCCAGCTCGAAGAAGCCCCGCCGCGCATGGGCCAGGCAAAATGCCGGCGTGATCGGCATCGCTTTCCTTTGTGGGTCGAACAACGGATCGAAGCCGCTATAGCAATCCGCCTGCAGGATACCGGCGAAGGCGGCCAGATGCTTCTGGGGATGTTCGCCCCGTCGGTCGCTCGAGGCGTAATAGGCCGCCGCCGGCGGCGCAGGCCCACCGTAGGGCCGGTCATCCCGTACATAGGTCCAGATTCGCCCGGTCGTGCACTTGCTCTTGGCCAGGATGCGGATGGTGGTGTCGTCGCCATGAAGGCGATCAGCCGCGAGCACATGACGCTCGATCAGCTGGAACAGCGGCATGACGGCAAGGGTTCCGTGGCCGACCTGGTCGGCCAGTGTCGATAGCGGCAAATCGATCCTCTCAGCCTTAAAGCGCACGCTCTGGCGATTGAGTGGGATATGCATGCCGAACTTGTCGAACAAGATCGTCGCCAGCAGTTGCGGACCGATGAAGCCGCGCGGCGTGGCATGGAACGGTGCCGGCGGCTGGCTGATCTTCTCGCAATCGCGGCAGGTGAACTTTTCCCGCACCGTCTCGATCAGCTTGAACCGACGCGGGATCTCCTCCAACGTCTCGGTCACATCCTCGCCCAGCTTCGCCAGGCGCGATCCGCCGCAGCATGCACAGCTCGTCGGGGCCTCGATGACGACGCGCTCGCGTTCGATGTCGTCCGGCCAGGGCTTGCGCACCGGCCGCCGACGCGTGAAGGCGCGCACGCTCTGGCTTTTCGCCGCGGCGGCCTGAGCGGCAAGCTCGTCCTCGCTCGCCGTGGTGACAAGTTCTTCGAGCTCCAATTCCAATTGCTCGATCAGCCGCGCCGTGCGCTCGGAGCGCTGCCCGTACAGTTCGCGCTTGAGCTTCTCGATCCGCAGCTCAAGATGCACGATCAGCGCCTCGTTGGCCGACAGCTCCGCCCGCGCACTGGCGGCTACCGCCTCGGCTTGCAGCCGCGCCTCACGCTCGGCCTGCAGCGCCGCCAGGGCACTCACGAGGTCCGATGGAAGGTCGTCCGGCTTCGATGTCATGAAGCCATTGAATCAGATCACGTTGCAGATTCAAACCGTAAAACGGCTATCCGACCCGCGTTGGTCGCAGCGTATCTTGAGGGTTGCGCCAATCGATTCCGGACAACAGGTAGTTCATCTGCGCCGGTGAGATCGTCACTGCTTCGCCCGCAACCGTTGGCCAGATGAACCTTCCTCTCTCGAGTCTCTTGGTAAACAGGCATGCCCCCTGGCCATCGTGCCAGATCACCTTCACAAGATCGCTTCGGCGACCGCGGAACACGAACAGATGACCGCTGAGCGGGTCCTTGCGCAGCACCTCCTGCACTTGGAGTGCCAACGACGGAAAGCCTCGGCGCATGTCCGTGTAGCCTGTCGCGAGCCACACTCGCGCGCCCGTCGGAACCGGGATCATCGGCGTACCAAAGCATCGAGAACGCGACGCAGTGCGTCTCCATCAACGTCGCCATCGACCCGGATCCGGTGCCCGCTACCAAGATCAATCTCGATGATGCCCTGGCTCTTCCGTCGACGCGCCGCCGTCGTCGTCAACGGCGCTTCGGCCACCTCCGGCGGCGGCACAGACGGCCCAATCGCGACCGGCACGAACGGCGCTCTACTCGTTTCACCGTGCTTGCAAAGCTCTTTGCGCCACCTGAACAGCTGGCTCACATGAAGGCCGGCCAGGCGGGCCACCTCGGAAACGCTGGCTCCGGGCCCGAGCGATGCTGCAACGAGCCGCTCCTTCTCATCCTGCGACCACCGGCGCCGCCGCTCGACCGATGTGATCACCTCCGCACGCGAAATCGTCATAGCGCTTCTCCTAGGATTACCCCTAGGACCTGCAGCGATCGCGTTCGTCGAACAAGGCGGCCTTTGGCGGAGGGATACGCCGAATCACGATGAAGTGCGAATAGAACGGCGTCTTGACACACAATGCTGTTTTCGAGCTACCACTTTTTTGTATTTTTGTGGACAACGATTGTTGTGCTCGCCTTGGCCGGGCGCATCGGCCAACGAGCCTTCCTTCTGACTATGATAGTTTGCTCGTTGGTGTTCTATGGTTGGTTACGCGCCGACTACGCCTTGATTCTTGTCGGGCCGGCGTCAATTTTGCGATCGCTACCCGACTTGAGAAGAATCGAAGCAAGGCCCTCTTCGGATGTGGCGTCGCTTTCAATCTACTCCTTTTGGGTGTCTTCAAGTATGCCGACTTTGCCGTCGCCAATGGTAACAGCCTCTTTCACGCCGGCTGGACGCTCCCGCATATCGTGCTGCCACTCGCGCTCTCCTTTATCACCTTCGAGCAAATTTCCTTTCTCTCCGATGTGCGGTCCAAGAAAGTCGCCCGAGGCGATTTTCTCCAGTACTTCGCGTTCGTCACATTTTTCCTCAAGCTGATTGTCGGTCCGATCATCCGTTATCGTGAACTGCTCCCTCAGCTCAGCTGCGCTGGGGTCAATTCATCCGAGCGGGTTTTTCACTGGACTACTGGACTGTGCCTGTTCTGCTTTGCATTGTTCAAGAAGTGGTGATTGCGGACGGGCTTGGCCCCATGGTCGATCAAACCGTATCCAATTTGCAGAGCGGCGGGATGGCCAGCCAAGCCGATGCCATTTCAGCTCTGCTCGCCTATTCACTACAGATCTTTTTTGACTTTTCGTCCTACTCGGAAATGGCGATTGGTATCGCCTGGATGTTCGGGGTTCAATTGCCCGTCAATTTCAATTCGCCTTACAAGGCCAGTTCGTTGATCGACTTTTGGCGGCGTTGGCGCGCCAATGCTGGTTTGCGTCTAAGTTTGCCCATTGAGAAACGCCGCGAGCTGATAAGCAGTCCAAACGCGGCCGCACAGTAAGGGGCGTATCCGCTAGGCCGCTTGACGGCGCAGTGAGTTACGTCTCAAGCAGAACGCACCAAGCGAGAACAGCCGACCAGCAGAACATTGTAGCCTGTAACTCGGTGGAAGCAACACGGCGATGCAGGGATACAGCTTGCCTGTTCATTGAACGCATTTGCAACATCAGCCGAAGGAGCATGCGTACTCAACATTCTCGGAGTGAACACAAATCCAATACGATCCGGCTATGGGTTTATAGAGCGCGAAAGTCCCTCAGCCAGGGTCAGTGGACAATGCCATCCGGTTGCATTTGCTTTTCTTGCATCCATTTCCAGGGAGCCGATCAGAGCGTCACCTAGTCCCAAATAGTTCATTGGTACACGTAGCAATGAAACCGGAATAGGCAAGAGACGGGGCGGTCGCGCGCATGCTCGGGCCAGCAGCCGAACGAACTCCGGCGTTGAAACGTGCTCATTGTCGGCCAAAAGAAAGACTTCAAAGTTCGAGAGATCCGATGTCCCCAAGCGATGGTGAACAAACGAAGTCAGATTGTCTATTCCGAGGAAGGCGCGCCGATTTCTAATGAACCCAAAGGGGAGCGGTACGCCGGCACGGACCGCCGACCTAAGTCTGCCAAAGTTACCGACTGCGCCGGCGCCGTAAATCATCGGTGCGCGAATGGCAGTTATAGACATTTTGCTGTTTGAGGCTAGGTCCGAAAGACGCTGCTCCGCGATGGCCTTTGATTTTCCATAGACGGTATCTGGCGCGATGCTGTCCTGCTCGCAAAACGGCTTTCGTCCATCGGTTGTGCTGCCATTGACCGCGATACTACTGAGAAAAATGAAATCTCGTACACCGGCTGCAATGGCGCTGCGGGCAAGTTGGATGGTGCCCTCGACATTGATAGAAAAATATAAATCGCTCTCACGTTTCTGAGTGGTTTTGGATCGGTGTGCACGCGCTGCAAGATGCACGACCGCCTGCACTCCGGTAAGGGCCGGTTGCCAATTGGTCGACGACCCCAGTTCCAGCCCCGATATAATGTTTGCGTTTGGGGTTGTAGATCCGACCGAGCGTTGGGCGCAGCGGACGTGCCAGCCAGCCCGGGTCAAGGCCGATACCATGTGACGTCCCACAAATCCATCGGCGCCAGTTACAAGAACGGTCGGGGCCATGGCACGTTATGAGCGGTTAAGCATGAGATCGCTCATGATTTGTCGATATGAAGCGAGTGCACGATCGTGGGTATAGCGTCGTGCAGCGAGAACGGCGCGGCGACCTTTTGTTAGCGTCTCCGCGCGGTCGGACGCCGCCGATCGAATGGCCTCTGAGAGGTCGAGCGCATCTTCCGGTTTTACGACCCAACCAATATCCTCTTCCTTCAACATCAAAGCTGCCTCTGAATTAGCTTCGGAAGCAACGATGATTGGCCGTCCGACTGCAAGCAGATTGTAAGCTCGACTCGGAACTGACACGCCTGCAACATTGCGGCGATAAGGGATTATCCAGACGTCAGCCGCAGATAGGAACTGCTCAAGTTCGGATTCCGAAACGGGATCGATCAGTGTAACGTTGCTAAGGGGGGTCGTTGCACAAAGCTCTGTCAGCTGCTTCCATCCGCTCCCCCACCCGGAAAGCAAAAAGTGGATGTTCGTCTCAGCCTTTAACAATCTGGCGGCCTCGTAGACGGTACTTGGACTGTGCGTAAATCCCAAATTCCCTGATAGTCCAACAACAAGCTTATCATCGAGCCCACGACGGAAGGAATTGCCAATGGCTGGTTCGCGATATCCTATGGGCAACAGTGCCCAGTTCGGAATGAATTTGATCTTCTGGCGATCGACCACGCTTTTGTAAGTGAGCAGAAGCGCTTCGACGTCGCGCCCAATCGTTATGATTGAGTCGAGTGCGCCGAACAGAATACCATTGGCAAAACGAATTGACCTCGCGACCAAAGACGTTGGCTGGATGAAACCTGCCATGATCAAGGCTTCAGGATAGAGGTCGTAGATCACAACAACTGCTGACGCTCTGCGTAACTTAGCCGCTAGCACCACCGCATAAGGGAGTGTAAAGGGCGCAGTGACGCAGAGCACCACGTCATCTTTGGTGACATGTTTGAAGGTTGCAAAGAACATCTTGAGAGTGAGTAGCACCATGGCAATTGCACGTCGTACCAGCGCATCTTTTTCCGGAGTACGGGTTCTTATCTCTGCGACAACGGGTCGCCCGCTCCCGGCGTGGGCCACCGATGCGGAATTAGGCGTTCCGGCGATCACAAGAACGTCGCTAACAGTCCCGAGCCCATTGGCAATGGCAGTCATGTAAGTCGCTGTGGTACTCGGATCAGGAGCGTAATACTGGCTCACAATGACGATTTTACCTGGTGCGCTCATTGACATCATCTTAAAGTACTGGACGAAGAAGGACGATGGCCGGAAGCCTTAGCACCGTCGCCGCCGTGTTTCTACGGGCAGACCACTTACGGTCGCTCATTTTCGCACCAGTTTGGGTTTGCTGGGGCGAGCTTGCTGACTGTGCCGAGCCGATCTTTCTGTCGAAGCAGAGTAGCCTGCCGCGCCGGTTCCATCGGCGTGATCGGAGGTTGGCCTAATCAAGCGCTGCCCATCTCAGCGGTCTGGGCGCCTCTATCCAGAGCAAGTTGTGATCCATACAGCGGCCGGTCTACCGAAGCGAGCTTAGCCCGACGAGCGTCACTCTTACGCTTGTTTGGATTGGCTCAAGTACGCCTGGTAAGCGAGCCGGATGCCGTCCTCGAGGGAGGTGCTGGCCCGCCAGCCGAGTTTGGCCAGCCGGCTAACGTCGAGCAGCTTGCGCGGCGTGCCGTCGGGGCGTGAGGTGTCGAAACCGATCTCGCCAGTGTAGCCGACAGTCGCCGCGACCACGCGGGCGAACTCGGCGATGGTGATGTCCTCGCCGGTACCGATATTGACCAGGTCGCTATCCGAATAGGTCTTCATCAGATGGATGCAGGCGTCGGCGAGATCGTCGACACAGAGGAATTCCCGCCGCGGCGTGCCGGTGCCCCAGACCACGACCTCGCTGGCGCCGGATTGCTTTGCCTCGTGGAAACGGCGGATCAGCGCGGCGACGACGTGGCTGTATTCGGGATGATAATTGTCGCCGCTGCCATAGAGGTTGGTCGGCATCACGTTGATGAAGTCGGCGCCGTACTGGCTGCGATAGGCCTCCACCATCTTGATGCCGGCGATCTTGGCAATCGCATAGGGCTCGTTGGTCGGTTCCAGCGGCCCCGTCAGCATGCAATCCTCGCGCAGCGGCTGCGGCGCCAGTTTGGGATAGATGCAGGACGAGCCCAGGAACATCAGCTTCGCGGCGCCATGGACATGCGCCGCGTGGATCACGTTCGCCGCGATCGCCAGATTATCGTAGAGGAATTCGGCGCGCAGCGTGTTGTTGGCGACGATGCCGCCGACCTTGGCCGCCGCCAGAAACACCACCTGCGGGCGCTTGGCGGCGAACCACGCGTTGACCGCAGCCTGATCGCGCAGATCGACCTCGCTGCGGGTCACGGTCAGGAGTTCGACCTGTTCCGCAGCCAGCCGGCGCACCAGTGCCGCGCCGACCATGCCGCGATGGCCGGCGACGTAGACGGTCTTGCCTTTCAGCTCAAACGGCAGGCTTGCCATTGGCGACCTCCCGCCGGGCTTCTGCGAGATCGCTCGCGACCATCTCCTTGACCAGTTGCGCAAAGGAGGTTTTGGGCTTCCAGCCGAGCTTGTCCCGCGCCTTGCTGGCGTCGCCGACCAGAAGATCGACCTCGGTCGGCCGGAAGTAGACGGGATCGATGCGCAGAATGGTCTTGCCGGATTTTGCGTCGACGCCGGTCTCGTCGACGCCCTGGCCGCGCCACTCGATGCGGCGGCCCACATCGGCAAACGCCACCTCGACGAATTCGCGCACCGACCGGGTCTCGCCGGTCGCCAGCACGAAGTCGTCGGGGGCGTCCGCCTGCAGGATTTTGTGCATGCCCTCGATATAATCGCGGGCATGGCCCCAGTCGCGCTTGGCGTCGAGATTGCCGAGATAGAGCGTGTCTTCGAGACCGACCTCGATGCGGGCGACGCTACGGGTGATCTTGCGGGTGACGAAGGTCTCGCCGCGGATCGGGCTCTCATGGTTGAACAGGATGCCGTTCGAGGCAAACATGCCATAGGCCTCGCGGTAATTCACCGTGATCCAGTAGCCGTACAGCTTGGCGACGCCGTAGGGCGAGCGCGGGTAGAACGGCGTGGTCTCCTTCTGCGGCACTTCCTGGACCAGGCCGTAGAGTTCGGACGTCGAGGCCTGATAGAACCGCGTCTGCTTCTCCATGCCGAGAATGCGGATCGCTTCCAGTAGCCGCAGCACGCCGATGGCGTCGGCGTTGGCGGTGTATTCCGGGCTTTCGAAACTGACGCCGACATGGCTCTGGGCGGCGAGGTTGTAGATCTCGGTCGGCCTGATCTGCTGCATCAGCCGGATCAGGTTGGTCGAGTCGGTCATGTCGCCATAATGCAGCAGGAACGGCACGTTGCCGGCGTGGGGATCCTTGTAGAGATGATCAACCCGCGCCGTGTTGAATGATGAAGACCGCCGCTTGATGCCGTGCACGGTGTAACCGAGACCGAGCAGATATTCAGCGAGGTAAGCACCGTCTTGCCCGGTGATCCCAGTGATTAGTGCAACACGTCGCTTAGAAACCTGAGGATCCAAGGAAAGTCCCTTTTACTATTGTTAAGCTCCTATTACACGGCTCCGTTAATCCGTGCAACTTGGTACGAAGTAACCAAATTTTACAGTTTCCCGTCGCGCTTGCGGGTCGCTGTCTGATATTCGGGTTGCTTAGAATGCCAGACCGATGGAAGCACATGGCGGTATAAGACAAGCGGTTCTTCAAGGACACGCGAGGGAGCGTCCGTTCTATTCCTTGGCCCGCTCAACACAAGTTTTTCTAGCCCGCCGAACAGTGCGCAGACGGATGAGTTCGTGCTCTTTGAAGCTTAGTCTGTCCCTTGTGTAAGAGATCCTGTTGGGCCATTTTGGAAGCCGACACTTAGCTGCATACCCAATAAACGCGACTTAGCTCTACGGAATCAATACGAGTAACCAATGGAAGAAGCGACGCAAACTAAGAAGGCATCTGGTCGGATGCTTTCTGTTTTCCTTTTCGCCCCGCGATCCTCATTTTGGCTCCTGTGCGTCGACCTCTACCCGGCCGTGGTAGCAGCATCGCTACCCTGGTCAACGAGCGCTGTCTCCGTTTTCACGGTTGTCTGGTTCTTTGCATTGCTTCCGACCGTTGAACCATGCTCATTTCTTCTCTCGTTGAGGCGGCAGGCTTATTGGTTGCCATTGGCATTCTTCGCTCTGGCCGCCCTCGGGGTGCTTTGGGTGGATGGCTCATGGTCTGTGGGAGTCCAGGGGCTCAATCCGGTAGCGAAGTTGCTCATCCTCCCCTTTATCATTTCGTGCGTTCTACCCGCGCGAATTGGGTGCTCATAGCTTTCCTGAGTTCTTGTACTTTGCTACTCACCTATTCGTGGATAATCTACGTCGCACCCGCCTGGCGCTTTACGATCGCTCACGGCTTTGACACGACAGGCGTTCCCGTGAGGAATGCCATAGATCAAAATCAAGAATTTGCCCTCTGCTTGTTCATATGCGCCTCGCTAGCAGTAACCGAGGTCCGACGACACCATTTCGCAATTGCCACCGCTTTAGGACTTCTTTCGGCTACGTTCCTAGGCAACATCATTTCGTCGCGCTGGCACGAACGTCGATCGCCTATATCATCCCGCTAGCGGCAATGTTTGTGTTCTGGCACTTTCAAAACAGGATGCGGCTATTCTTGTTCATGGGACTGCCGATTGCGATGGTGATCGCCTGGTTTGGTTCGAGCTATTTGCGAACGCGTCCAGTACATTGCAATCGAGTATAGGGACTATCGAGAGAGCAGCCAGCCAACATCGACCGGTCAACGGCTTGAGTACTGGCGCGTCTCGATCCGGGCTATTGCTGAAGCCCCGCTGTTTGGTCACGGCACAGGCGCAACAAAGCTATTATTTGACAGGGAAGCCGAAGGGAAGAGCGGGGCTTGGGCTGATTCAATCAGAAATCCGCACAATCAAACGCTGTCGGTTGCCGTGCAGTGGGGCGTCTTGGGCTGCACCATCCTCTACGCAATGTGGTACTTCCATCTCAATTTGTTTCGAGAGGCGAGTTTGGCGGGGTGGGTAGGCTCCATCGTAGTTTGTCAGAATTTCTTTAGTTCGCTTCTGATTCCCACCTGTTCGATTTTCACGAGGGTTGGATGTACGTGTTGGGTGTGGGGGGCGCGGGCGGTATTTGCCAATCAGCCTGCGAGCTCAGGCAGAGCTCAGCGCGGAGTCATGTAACGGTAACTGACAGTTCGAGCTAGCGACTCTTGCTCCCATGGAGATGCAAGAGGGGTCTCAAGAATTGTGCAAGATTGCCGCTCGAATACAGGCAACCGTGAATGCCAGCAGCTCTTGCCGCTTCTAGATCAGTGGATTTGTCGCCTATGAGAATGCTGCGACCGACATCCACTGAAAAGCGCTCCAAGAGATCGTTGATCATGCCTGGTGCAGGCTTGCGTCGAAGACTTATTTGACGATACCGCTCTATTACTGCGTCAGGATGGTAGGGACAGTATTCGAACGCATCGATGTGAGCTCCGATAATAGCCAAATCGTCGGCCATCCACTTATGTAATGCTTCAACGTGAGTTTCCTCGTAAAGGCCTCTGGCCACCCCTGACTGGTTCGTAACCACGAATACAAAGTACCCCGCGTCATTAGCGATCTTTACTGCTTCGCGTGCGCCATCTATCCACCTAAGCTTGCCGATTTCGAAAACATAACCGCTGTCCTCGTTCAGCACTCCGTCCCTATCAAAGAAAACTGCTGGTTTCTTCATTTCGTCGCCCTGAATCAGGTACACATTCCAGAGTATAGCAGTAAGGGCGGGCCAGCGATCCGAATTCCGCCGGCGCAAAGCAAGTCTAGCGGCTCGAGCTTTCGCGCAGGCCAAGTGCATACTGCAAAGGTGCTGAGGTTGCCCGACGCATTCGCAGACGTCCTGCTGCACGGGCACAGCTGCTTAGCAATAGGTAACGGTGCGATCTGCAGATTCGCCCACCAGGATTCTCGTTGCCGTGCTGATGCAGATTCTGGTGGTGAACACGGCAGAGTGGCACCGTGAATTGGTCGCTGACCTTGCGGCCCCAGGTTCTCGCTTGAGTAGACTTTAGGTCGTGCGGGTCTGAAGGTATTTTTCGCACCTTCGCTTGCGGACAGGCTCTTTGAGAAAAGACCTCCGTTGAGCGAACCTTTGTTGGCGACTTTAGGGCAAGTCATCCGTGATGCGCCTCCCTGCCACCATGTTACCTCAAGACCATGACTACTGGAACCCTACAATGACCCCAAGCAAACCGCGCTCGGCGTGATGTCAACGCTGTCGTTTATCCGCGATGCCGGTTCCTCTCTCGACGGGTTCGGCGGCGGTGGTGCGTATGGGGCGATCACTGAGGAAATCACCAAGCCGCTCAAGCAGGCAGCGCAGGGCGAGGTTGATAAGGCCCTGGTGAAATCGGTGATCGGCGCGACCGGCATCCCCTCGACGCAGATCAACCGCGCTGTCGATGCCGCGTGGCGGCAGTCAGAGGGCGAAGACGTCTCGCCTCTGGAGTATCTACTCGGCAAATCGAAGAAATAACCGTTCGGCTTCTATGGTTCCGCCAATCCACGATAAGGCGGGGCCTCATGACTGTTGCGAGCGAAGAGAACAAATCCGGCCCCTATATCGGCAACGGTGCGACGACGGTTTTTGATTACGAATTCCGCATTTTGAACGAGGCTCATATCAGGGTCATTCGGGCGCAGGCCGGAATTGAGACCGTCCTAACGCTCGGTGCTGACTATACCGTGTCCGGTGTGGGCGACGCGGGAGGCGGCTCGATCACCGCGACCGTCGCACCGACCGCTGCGCAGACGATTACGATCTTGAGAGATGTGCCGTTCACCCAAGACACGGACCTTGAGAACCAGGGCTCATACTTCGCGGAGACGATCGAGGCGGCGCTTGATCTCTCTGCCATGCGCGATCAGCAATTGAGGAGCGCATTGACCGCGCGATCACCATCCCGGCCTCGGCTGATCCGTCAGAGCTTGCGGCGCTGCTTGGCGACGTGCTTCTGCTTGCGGATCATGTTTCGGAAATTGATACAGTCGCGGGCATCTCTGGTGCCGTTGCCGCAGTTGGCGCTATCGCGGCTGATGTGACTGCTGCCGTCGATGCTGTCCCGGCCGTGCTGGCTAACGCAGCGGACACGCTGACGCGCCTCAATGACTTCAAAGGCCGCTGGTATGGTTCGCTTCCAAGCAACCCTGCCGTCGATCCGTTGGGCAATCCCCTCACCGAAGGCGATGTGTATTACAACTCTACCGCCAATGAATTGCGGGTTTACACAAGCTTTGCTTGGCAACCGATGTTCACGCCAACGTACGCATACGACGAAGACCGCCTGATTGACGCATGCGCGCGGGCGCGGCGGGCTCTATGATGGCGTTGCGTGAAGGTCAGGCGGCCTGCTGACCGGCGGCTTGGCGCAGGAGTTTCCATTCCCAGGGCAGCAGTTCGTGCAGACGCGAAGCGGGAAGATCGGCGATACGGGCGAGGACGTCGGCGAGCCAAGCCTTGGGATCGACGTCGTTGAGGCGACAGGTCGTGATCATCGTCAGCATGATGGCGGCACGGTTGGCGCCACGCTGGCTGCCGGCGAAGGTCCAGTTGCGCCTTCCCAATGCGATGCCTCTCAATGCGCGCTCAGCACAATTGTTGGTCAAGCAGATCCTGCCATCGTCGAGGAAGCTGGCGAAGTCGTCCCAGCGCCTGAGCATGTAGTTGATCGGCTTCAGGACATCGGAGGAGCGCGAGAGGGTTTCGCGCTCACGCAGCAACCAGGCGCGCATGTCATCGAGAAGCGGCTTGCTGTTTTCCTGGCGCACGGCGCGCCGCTCGTCGGCGCCACGGCCGTTGATGGCGCGCTCGATCTCGAACAACGCATCGAGGCGCTTGACCGCCTCCAGCGCGATCGGAGAGACCGGCTTGCCCTTCTTACCTTCCCGAGCATTTTTCTCGATGTCAGCCAGCTCGAAGAAGCCCCGCCGCGCATGGGCAAAGCAAAACGCCGGCGTCATCGGCAGCACTTTCCGCTGCGGGTCGAACAGCGGCTCGAAGCCGCTGTAACAGTCGCACTGCAGGATACCCGTGAAGGCGGCCAGATGCTTCTGGGGGTGCTCGCCTCGTCGGTCGCTCGAGGCGTAATAGACCGCCGCCGGCGGCGCAGGCCCGGCGAAGGGCCGGTCATCCCGCACATAAGTCCAGATCCGCCCGGTCGTGCACTTGCCCTTCGCCAGGATACGGATGGTGGTGTCATCGCCATGCAGGCGCTCGGCCGCGAGCACATGGCGTTCGATCAAGTGGAAGAGCGGCATGACGGCGAAGGTCCCGTGGCCGACCTGATCGGCCAGCGTCGACAACGGCAGGTCGATCCCTTCGGCCTTGAAGCGCGCACTCTGGCGGTTGAGCGGGATATGCATGCCGAACTTGTCGAACAGCATCGTCGCCAGCAATTGTGGGCCGATGAAGCCACGCGGCGTGGCATGAAACGGCGCCGGCGGCTGGCTGATCTTCTCGCAATCGCGGCAGGTAAATTTCTCCCGTACCGTCTCGATCAGCTTGAAGCGCCGCGGGATCTCCTCCAGCGTCCCGGTCACATCCTCACCGATCTTCGCCAGCCGCGATCCACCGCAGCAGGCACAGGTCGTTGGAGCTTCAATGACGACGCGCTCGCGTTCGATGTCATCCGGCCATGGCTTGCGCACCGGCCGCTTGCGCATGAAGGGGCGGACGTTCTGCGTCTTCGCCGCGGCGGCCTGCGCGGCAAGCTCATCCTCGCTCGCCGTGGTGACGAGCTCTTCCAGCTCCAGCTCCAGCTGCTCGAGCAGCCGTGCCGTGCGTTCGGAGCGTTGCCCGTACAGTTCGCGTTTCAGCTTCTCGATCCGCAGCTCGAGATGCGCGATCAGCGCCTCGGTATCCGACAGTTGCGCCTGCGCATTCGCGGCTTGCGCCTGCCAGTTGGCAGCCACCGCCTCAGCTCGCAGCCGTGCCTCACGCTCGGCCTGCAGCGCCGCCAGGGCACTGACGAGGTCCGATGGAAGATCGTCCGGCTTCGATATCATGAAGCCATTGAATCAGATCAAGCAGCAGATTCAAACCGTAAAAGCGGCTATCCGACCCGCGTCGGCCGATGGGTTTCTTGAGGGTTACGCCAATCGATCCCGGACAGCAGATAGCTCAACTGCGCCGGCGAGATCGTTACCGATTCTCCGGCAACCGATGGCCAGATGAACTTTCCTCTCTCGAGTCTTTTTGTGAACAAGCAGGCTCCCTGGCCATCGTGCCAGATCGCCTTCACAAGATCGCTGCGGCGACCGCGGAAGACGAACAGATGACCGCTGAGCGGGTCTTTGTGCAGCACCTCCTGCACTTGGAGTGCCAGCGACGGAAAGCCTCTGCGCATATCCGTGTAGCCTGTCGCGAGCCACACTCGCACATTCCCCGGTATCGCAATCATCGGCGTCCAAGCACATCGAGGACCCGCGCCAACGCCTCCGAATCGACGTGCGCATCCACCCGGATGCACCGTCGGTTGCCGAGATCGATCTCTATCAATCCAGTACGCGCGGCTGCCACGGAGCGAACTCGGCCATCAACCGTAGGCAAAAGCCTCGGAGTTTCCTCAGCCGATGCCGCTACGGCAGCGATCTGCACCGGCGTAAAAGATGGTACAACTTGTTCCGATGTCCGTGCTTGTCGACGCCAGGTAAACACCAAGCTGGCCGCTACTCCGTTGCGACGCGCAACCTCAGTCACCTTCGCGCCCGGCGCCAATGTCTCCTCGACAATCCGTGCCTTGTCGTCCTGCGACCAGCGCCGCCGCCGCTCCAGCCCACCCAAAACCTCGACCCGCATCGCCTGATGACCTTAAAGCTAGACTTAAGGCCACACGCTTCGCGAATTGCCACCCGTCACGCAAGACGGCCCCCGTCGGATGCGTACACGCCAACGGGCGGGGCCATCGTTCACGACGTGATCCACATTAAGGACTTTGGCGCGGTTGGAGATGGCGTCACAGACGACACATCGGCTTTGGTGGCGTGGGTGGCAGCGATCAACGCCAGCACGGATACGAACGTCACGGCCATGCTTGGCAGCGGCACCTATCCGCTGGCATCGGCGCTTGTGGCTAACGGTCTCGTAATTACCCGCGACAAGGTGCATATCGAAGGCAATGGCGGCGCGATCAAGGTGACCGGAACGTCGGTGGTGAAGTCCGTGTTCAACTCTGACGGCAGAAGCTGGCTCACCTATCGCAACGTCCGCTTCCTCGGCAACAGTCAGGCAAACGCGTTTGCGAACGGCGCGGCTATCTGGTTCACCACGTACACCGGAGGCAACGCCACAGGTCTCCTAGTCGAAAATTGCTACTTCGAAAACTTCAAGGCGGACTACTGGGTATTCTGCGAGAACTACCAAACCCGCGCCATGTCGCACATCAACATCCGCGACAACATTGCGGTGAGCATGGCTGGCAACGCCCGAGGCCCTGCGACAATCACGATTGCATCGTCGTTTTGTGGAGTGTTCGGCTCCGGCGATCCTGGATATTTGTGTTCTGAGGTGCTGATCGAGGACAACGTAGTTTATGCCGATTACATCAAGAGTGGCGCGGTCGTCCAAAACCAAGTGCAGAACTTTACGATCCAAAACAACACGGTATGGAATGCGGGGCAGCAAGGCATTTCCAACGATGTCGGTGCTTACGGTATACAGATTTACGCGAATGTGCCGTTTACTCCTGGCAAGTACGGACGCACGACTGGGAACAAAATTCTGTTCCCTCGCTCGATTGGTATCTATCAAGCCAATACCTTCCCCGGCAGCATCATCGCGAATAACCTCATCGAGAGCCAAGGGCCGGACACGCTCAACGTGACCCTGACGAAGGGCGGTATCTGCTTGAACGGTGCGTATGAGTGCAGCGTTACCGGGAACATCATTGTCAACACGGCGAGAGATGCAATTTGGTGCAACACCTCACCGCAGCTTCACACTGGCCTGAACATTTCGAACAACACCATTCGCGGGGCTGATCGCGGTGTTGTGTTCGAGAGCGCGACTTATGACGGTAGAGACGTTGTTATTCAGAATAATCTGATCCGCGACATTGGGACCGTGGGCATTACTTGCCGCAGCTATACAGGCGTCTCAACGTCGGACATCACCATCCGCAACAATCAAATACAGCTATTGGCGAACGCGTCCATCGGCATTGTGTTCGACAGTCCGACTTCGACGTTCCAGCTGTTCTACTGTCTCGTTCAAGCGAACACGATCCGCGCGAATGCAAGTTCGTGCAAGGGGATCACGTTCAACGGGTTCACGGCGTCATCCAGTCTCATACGAGATAACACGTTGTTCGGCACGTTCGCGGCCGGTGTTGAAACCACAGGCTCGACCGGGGTCACGGCTGCCACCAATACAACAATAGCTTAGGGTGGAGACCGGACCCACACGTCGGAATAAAGGGCCGCATCGAGCCCGCCCAGCATTATGAGCCTGTCGCCATGAACGACTAGGTTATGCGCGTGCCTGGGTGGAAATTCCCCCTCGAACTGTTTCCAATGCTCGCCATCCGAGGAAAACCACACGTCGGACAAGTTCCGCCCCGCGTTAGCTTCGCCTTCATTTTCCGTGTAGCCGCCGACAACCCAAAGCTTTCCTTGATACTCCGCTGCCGCCGTCCATATCCTATCTGACCACGGAGGCGCTGCCGATTGTGTCCAAGTCACGCCGTCGCTTGAACTCCAAACATCGTTTTTCAGATCGACGTCCCCGATCTGCCAGTTGCCGCCGCTAATGACCCAAATACGATCGCGGAACACCACTGCGCAATGAAAAGCGCGAGGGGGCCACGGCGCGGCGGCTGTGACGAGTTGCCAATGCTTTCCGTCATCAGATGACCAAACGTCGTTGTAAAGGCGCTGCGGATCACCTGAAACATCGGCGGTTCCGCCCATGAGCCAAAGCTTGCCTTTGAATTCGACTGCGGCACCGGCCACTCGTGCCGGCCATTCGGCGGAAGATGTTACCAAGTCCCAATTCGCCCCGTCAGCGGTTGACCAAACCTGATTGCTGGCTGTTGCGCCGGGAAGTCGGCCGCGATCCCACCCACCCATAACGAACATTCGGTCGCCGAACGTGGCGGCCATCGTAGCGCCACCGTGTTCCCAGGGGGCTTGTGCGGTAACCTCCGTCCATTTCTTGCCATCGGTTGATCGCCACACGTCGCGAGGCGTTGCTTTATAAGACCCGAACCATCCGCCGAACAGCCATACCGACCCCTTGAAGCTGACCGCTGCGGCGTTGTCACGGGCGGGCCAAGCGGCAGTTTCTACAATTCGTTGCCACGCAACTGCCGGGGCCGCCGCTTGGTCTGATGTTAACAGCAAGCCCGCGACTGCGGCGGCAAATGCAAGCGGAAAAAAACGTTGCATTTCCCAATTCCCCGGCCAATTTCGGGGCGAGAACCCTATCATCTCAACCCTTAATAGAGCAACCCTGATACACGCCGTTTCGTGGGGGCAACTATTCGACATTAGAAGCGATCCGGGCAACAATCGGGGCTTGGGCGCGTTACCATGAGCGCACTCGGGCGGAAATGGAGGCGGTTCATGGGAGGATCAGCGACTTGAAACAGCGCGTCACGGTCCTTGAAACCGATCTACCTTACATCCGGCGCGGCGTCGAGAAAATCGAAAGCTCGATCACCTGGGCCGTTCGGATCATAATCGGCGCGATCCTGGCGGCGCTCGTTGCGTTCATCGTGCGCGGCGGCCTCCACATCCCGCCAGTTTAGCCGGCAACCGTTGCCGATGCATGGTGCGGCCTCTCAATGGAGGGGTTCCCGTCATGCTCACGGTCATTACTCTCATCGCCGCTGTTGTCATCATCGTCGTCGGCTACCAGAGCGGGCACATCAAAAGCCTTGTGGTCGAGCCCGTCCGCGAGAAAGACAAATTCACGCACGAGCCGACGAACCCCAAGAAACCGATCACTCACAAGGTCGATCACAGCAAGGATCGCGGCAACGTCTATGCGGTGTACGCGCTTGCCAAACTGATGAGCGGAGGCCTCGTCCACGAGGTCATGAACCTCGCAGACGTGAACGCGATCCGCGACCGATCCGACGCCTTACCGTGCGGAAGCGCCCAAGCGGGGTATCGATAATGACATCATGGTCCGGTCCCGTCACGCCTTGCCCGTAGTGCGCGGTCCACATGGCGCGGGCCTCGTCCTGGAGCCGGGCCATGTAGTTGACGCGGGATAGCGCCGCGACCTGGACAGGATCAGCGGCGCGCAAGCGTTTAATCGCCGCGATGATCTTGAGCGCCTGGGCGGTCGCCGGCTCGTCGCCGATGACTTGGGTGGCAACGCGCAAGGCTTCTGCAATCGCCTCGTCGCGGGCTAGGCGGGCGGTGTGGTTCAAAGTCCGATCTCCGGTGATGCTTCGCCGTGGCGGATAGCGCGGCGGTCCTCGCTTACGGTGACGCCGTTCACCAGGAAAGCGTAAAAGCAGCCTTGGAAAAAGCCGGCCTCGCACGCCTGCTTGAATGCGCGGTATTTCGCGCCGGCTGGCGTCGATGCCTGGACGATACAGTCATCGAACCCGTAGGATCTTCCAGGATAATCCACCACATCGATCGCCAGCAGCCAGTCGATCAAGTGGTTGGTGTGAGGTCGGCGGATATTGTTTGGCGCATCAGCTCATATTTTTCGAGTGAGTCACCCGGCAGGAGCAGGGGCGGAACCGAGAGTGACTCCGCGGGCAAGTTGGATAGTATTAGGTTTTGAGCGGTACTGAAGGGCGCATTCATGTTGCGAGTCCCTTGTGCATTATTGTGTGTGCGGCGTTTGCCAATACCGCGGCTCCGTCTTGGCCGCCGGTCTGGCTAGCGTCCCACAGTTGTCTGGCAATAGGCATCGGCGCGATCTGCATGTTCGCCCACCAAGCCTTCTCGTTGCCGTGGCGATGCAAATCTTGGTGGTGAGTACGGCAGAGTGGCACGGTAAACTCGTCGCTGACCTTACGCCCCAAGGCTTTTGTTTGGGCGAACTTCAGGTGGTGCGGGTCAGAGGGCACTTGTTTGCAGATTAGACATGGCTGACTTCGCACAAACGAGAGATGCGCTTTGCTCCGCCTGCGGACAGGTTCCTTGGGGAAAGCCAGATTAGCCACCGGCTCTTCCACGTCACTCTGCGCGGAAGGTTCTCCTTGTATGCTGCCGTCCAATAAGCCGGCGGAAAGGATGATTTCTCCGAGCCTCTGTTGGTACGCGGTTTCGATCAGCCGGGCATCGTTCTCCAACAGAGCATTCTTACGCAGAAGCCCATTTTCGGCCCAAGTCAGAAGGTCGTCCTCGGCGGCTAAGGAAAGGATCTCGCCCAGCATCTGGTCCCTCAGTAGGGCGGATTGGTCTCGGCTCAGGATTGGGGAACGTTGCAGAACGTTCCTGTCCGGTTTTCTCTTGGACCCGGTGGCCGTACGAAGTTCGGTCGACCGAGGACTCGGCAAGGTCTCCGGCGCATCAAGATCGTCCTCTCCGGCAATGCCGACCAAGGTGAACAGGGCATAGCGCCGGGCATAGGTCAGGGCTGCGCCCATCCGGTGGGGGGCGACGGTTTCGGCGACTGGGCACACCGGCCATTCGGAGGAAATCCATTCACCCGAGGTGTGGAACAAGGTGGTCGTGAGCTTGATCAGCCCGGTCTCGGGCTCAATTGCCGTAGCTTGCACGGTAGCGATTTCGTGTTTCGTGAGGCACTTGCGCACGATCTCAAGCCCGCTGGCGAGCGAGGCATAGCGGAAAGTACGGCTCTCCTCGTGCGGGAAGGGAGAGGCGATGGTTGCGGTCAGTGATTTCTCCGGGTTTTCCAGTTCAGCCTGAGCTCTGGCGAGCGCTCCGGCGATCTGGCTGATCGTGTCGCTTGACCGCTGCATGGCTATCTCCAGGGATGCCGCGCGGCCAAGAGGTCAAGCTGGACCGCTAGGACCAGCCCGGCGATGACCATCTGTTGCTCCAGATGGCCGGCCAGGCCAATGAGGACGTCGTCTTGCCCGCAGCTCGATCGAAAGGCGCGTAACTTTTGCCACAGCTCGCTGAACAGCTCGAAGGCCGTCTGGTACCGCTCCGGTGGATCACGCGACGGATCGAGGTGGACGAAGTCGAATGGCGGTTGCATGGACAGACCCCGCGATGCTCGAATTGGCGCGCCCAATGTTCGGTGTACGAATGTCGAGGTACCTAATCGACACCTACCAATTCGAAGCTGATCGCCCCCGATTTCGAGCGCTTGGCCCGGAGGCCGTGGCCGTCTGCCTGCTTGGCATCCTCAGGGACCAGCGATTTCAGCTCCGTTTTTGGACCGCTCATGCTCCAGCGCGGCCGCCCGCGTCCGGCGGTAGATATCGGCAAACTCTGCCCACACGTTTGAGCCGGTCATATCGACGACGCGCGCCGCCTCGAGGCGTGGTCGTGGCGGTTCCACCCCGAAGAGTCGGGGGGGCTCGCCGGTCTCGACGCAGCGCCAGAACTTCTTCTCCGCCGTGAGCAGGAGATGCTGGTAAAGAGGGTCGGCATGAACTTTGATTTCCACCCATTTGCCGCCGCGGTGATGATCGAGAGGACCGCTGCGCGCGCGGCAACCACCCACATGTTGTGCTGCAGCTGCGCCATATGCTTTTCGGCTGCAGCCTCTTCGGAGAAATTCCAAGGCAGCATGAACTTGGCCTCGAATACCTCGCCCGTCGGATGAACCTGCCCATCCAAGGTCGCGGCCATCCACTTGTGGACGGGATGCGCTAGCCGCCGCTGCACGTGCTCGACGGCGTAGCCCGTCTGGCGCTCATACCAGGCTCGGTTGAGGTGCTCGGTCACCGTGCCGAGCTGCACCAGCAGGTCGTCTGACAAGTCCTCCGGCTCGATCTCACCGCGCTTTTCCTTCCAGAGCCGCAGCAGGGCGGCTGCATTGTCACCCATGATGATCCGGGCATCGGAGCCGCCGATAAAGCTGCGCCTATTGGTTGAATCAGGTAACATTCGAAATTGCATCATTTCTTTTCTCCCAAGGGCGAAGTAGTTTTTCGTGACCATGATACGAAATCAGTGCACTGTAACTATAGCTGAAGAATCAGGCATTGCAACCGAAATCAGGACAATGTTATGATTTTGCCAGTGCAGTGCCGAATGGCCCGTGCTGCTGTTGGGCTAGGCGTCCGGGAACTTGCGGCAGCGGCCAAGGTGTCGATTGACACTGTCACTAGGTTCGAACGAGGAGACGAGCTAAAGGAACGGACGATCGAAGCCTTACAGCGTGCGTTAGAAGCCGCTGGAGTCCAGTTCATCGATGAGAATGGCGGCGGACCTGGCGTGCGTATCCGCAAGCCGAAGAAAGCTAAGATCTAGGATTGAGGCGAGCTTCGCATGCGCCTCCGGTAAAACTACGGCGGCCGGAATTGACTGAATCTTTGGCGCTCGATTTGCTGCCTCACCCACGCTGGGGATTTCAGCGCCCAGCAAATACCTCAACGCCGCCCAATCAACATACTCGGTTGAGCGGCGCTGTGCATTTCCGGAACTGCGCGGTCTAAAGTAAAGCGGCGCCAAGGGCTCGACTTGCGCTGGTGGATCACCGAACGCATCCGTGACTGGGGCGTATTGATCTTCGCGCGAGAAATCTTCGGAACAGTTGGCGCTCTATGGGAAGAAAACGCCGAGACCCGCCTCAATGTAACGGTACCGATCGCTCATATGCTGCCACAGACGCTGCTTCCTTGGTGGAGGTGGCACGGACGCCTCCGGAGTGGATGCCGCTGCATCGAAATGATCGGCTTGACAATCCCGTCTTAGGGCAAGTTTTGGAATTTATTGCAAAACGAACCCGGCATTGTCTGGGCGTTTCAGACACTTGGCGAAATTCGCGTGCAGCAGTTTCGTGTATGCCGACGACGTCGCGCCTGCCGGCCGCTGGGCATTCCATGACTTGTGCAGGGTGGTGGCGCGCAGCTGTTGAGTCTAATGATTGCTGTCAGCTCCACACCGGTCAAGCAACGCTTAGACTTTCTTAACGGAGGCGGGCCTAGGCTGCGTCACGGTGATTGATCGTCTCCGATCGTCAGCCCCTTCCTCCAGCGGCGTTTCTTGGGATTGCGCATGGAAATCCATCCATGCGCTTGTCAGATAAAGCCGACTGGAGGAGCCGCGATGGCTGCCAAAAAACCGCGCGCCGACAACTCGTTCGATGCCCTTTTCAAGCCGATTCTTCTGCGGTCGGAATCGGCCCAGAGCTTCAAGGCGTTGGCAAACGAGATCTTTCAGGAGATCAAACCTCGCAGTCCGATTGAGCGGATCATTACTCACCAAATTGTCGCCAAGGCAGGAGATATCGCGCGTTACCAGCAATTGCGAACCGGGATCTTGAATACCGGATTCCTGCCGGCGATGCAGACCTTGCTGGAGGTGGGGGGTCCGCCCGGCGGGGTCATGACCGATATTCTTGTCTTGGAATATTTCGTCAAGCCGCAATCTCGCCGCAAGGTCCGTGAGAAACTATCGCAGCGTGGATTCACCGAGGCGGACATCGACGCTGAAGCCTTTAGATCAGAGCCGATTGTTTTGGAAAAAATTGACAAACTACTCGCCGCAGCGGAAAGCGGGCTACGTAAGTGGGTTCGGGAATTGCAGGACCTTCGCATCAAACAACCTCCCGCCGCGGAGAAGCCGATCCTGCCCGCACCGGATGCGGATATCCGCTGTGTGCCGGACTCGGCCGATGACCACTGTCGCGCGACGCGATCGCAATCGGCAAAATGCCTCCAGAAGTACTGGACCGCGGTCTGTGCACGGCAAGCGGCGATCGAGCCAGAACGCGTGCCGGCATGGCCTGTTTGCTCGGCCGCGTTACACCGACTCTGAGCGAGTTGCGCCGTTGGCGCGTGAGCTGGTTGGCGAGGATGCTGACGTAGAGGCTTTGGCATGTGCACGCGCTGTCGCGCGTGCAAGTCTCGACCTCACCCGCGCTCAACGGATGAGGGTTTCGCTGATCAATCGGACGCTGCAGTTTTGGTCGCTTGCGGCGGGTCGTACTCGCCAAGCCAGCTCGACCAGATTATCTTCACCAAACGCGAGATGGGGCGGATCGATAGGGCGTTCACAGCGGGTCGCATGCCGCGCTTGCGCCGGATCCGCGAACCAAAGCCTTTGCCCGCAACCGAGCCTGCGCGCATGGCTGAGGTGTATCGCCGCATTATTTGACGACCTGGTTGCGATCGATCGTTTACGAGCGGCAATCCTCGGCCTGCCTGTTGCACGCGCTACGCGAATTGATAAGGCTTGCCCTATGAACCGTCTGCTCAAGCTGGAGTTTTTAGGACCGCTGGCGCTGTTTGGCGTCACTCCTTTGCGCCCGCTCGCCGCGCGTGCGCTCGAAGACGCGCCGCGCTCAGAGCTCCTCTGGTTCGTCAACCTGCGCATGTTCGGCATCTTCCAGCGCAGCCACGCGCCGGTGAGATCTGCCGCTGGACGGTTTCCAGTTGTTCGGTATTACGCTGCCGATCTTTGCGCTGGCTTGCGCCGGCCGGTAACTGGATTGGCCTAAGGTGGGATATTCCATCGGAACAGCGCATTTTCCCTGCAAAGTCCTTCTAGCAGGGAATGAGATTTTAGGCGGCCTCAGCGCTCGTCTGATATCACCTTGCCGTCGTTCGGCAGCGAACCTGCAGCAACAAGTTCGACTTTGCCGCCGAGCTTCGTCACCGCGCGCAGCGTTGCTGCAAGTTCGTCCTGAAGACTTGCCGCAGCCGAAGCCGCTTCCGCGTTTAGCGTCATCAAATCGCTCTCGCCGGATCGTGTGACCACGAGGCGCAGCCGGCCGAGCTCGGGATGACGCTTGCCGATCTCGGCGATCTGTTCGGGGCGGACGAACATGCCCTTGACCTTGGTGGTCTGGTCAGCGCGGCCCATCCAGCCTTTGATGCGCATGTTGGTGCGCCCGCATGGGCTCGTCCCCGGCAATGTTGCCGTGAGGTCTCCGATCGCGAGTCGGATCCAGGGATGCTGCGGGTCAAGTGAGGTGACGACGATCTCGCCGACATCGCCGGGAGCCATGGGATCGCCGGTGCCGGGACGCACGATTTCCATGATCAGGTCCTCGTTGACCACCATGCCGTCGCGGGCCGGCGTCTCGAATGCGATCAGGCCGAGGTCGGCAGTGCCGAACGCCTGATAGGCATCGATGCCGCGCGACTTGACCTCGTCCTGCAGCGATTTCGGGAACGCCGCGCCGGAGACCAGCGCGCGCTTGATCGAGGAGACGTCGCGTCCGGCGGTTGCGGCGGCGTCGAGCAGGATTTTCAGGAAATCGGGCGTGCCGCTATAGCCGACCGGATGGTACGCTTCGATCAGTTCGAACTGCTGCTCGGCATTGCCGGGGCCGGCCGGGATCACCGCGCAGCCCAGCGCCCGCGCCGAGGCGTCAAAAATGAAGCCGCCGGGCGTCAGATGATAGCTGAAGGTGTTGAGCACCACGTCGCCGGGCCGAAAACCCGCTGCGAACAGCGCCCGCGCACCGCGCCATGGGTCGGTGTGAACGGATTCGGGCTCGAAGATCGGCCCCGGTGAGGTGAACAACCGCCCGAACGATCCCACGGGTCCCGCCACGAACCCGCCGAAGGGCGGCGCGGCCTTGTGCAGGGCAGGGAGTTCCGACTTGCGCAGCACCGGCAGGCGCGCCAGCGCGGCGCGGCTGGTCACGCCGGCGGGATTGATGCCTTGCAATCGCTCGGCATAGGCGGGCGCGGCCAGCGCTTTCCGGAGCACATCGGGAAGTCGGGCAAACAGCTCCGCCTCGCGTTGGGCCGGCTCGCGCGTTTCGAGGGCGTCGTAGTGGGCGGTCATGACGGATGCCTTAGATTTACTTCGATTGCGTGCCGCCTCTGACGTGCTATCAGACGGCTTCTACCGGGGTTGATGTTCCAGGGAACGCAATGGCTGAAAGAGATAGCGCTGCGGCGGCAGATGGGCTGGATTCGGCCGATATCGTCGCGAGGCTGAAGCTTCGCATGATCGAGCACTGCCTGCCGCTGTGGTCGACCGAAGGCTGGGACGACCAAGCGGGCGGCTTTATCGACCGGCTCACTCCGGACGGCCGCGCCGACTTTGCGGCGCCGCGCCGGGTTTTCGTGCAGGCGCGCCAGATCTACTGCTATGCCAAGGCGGCGCGGATGGGCTGGTATCCGGAAGGACGCGCGATCGCGCTGAAGGGGCTGGAGCATCTGCTGGCGAAGGCGAAAGCCCCCGACGGCAAGCCCGGCTTTGTCCACACGCTGAAGCCTGACGGGACGGTGCTGGACCCCTTGCGCGATTCCTACGACCACGCCTTTGTCCTGCTGGCGCTTGCAACCGCCTACGGGCTCGACCGCGATGCGCAGATCCGCGCCGAGATCGATGCGCTGTGCCGCTTCATCGAGACGGAGTTGCGCTCGCCGCATGGCGGGGTTCACGAAGGATTGCCGGTATCGATGCCGCGCCGGCAGAACCCGCAGATGCATCTGTTCGAAGCGATGATCGCGGCGTTCGACGCGACGCATGACCTCGCGTTCCAGAACCGGGCCGGGAATTTCTTCAGCCTGTTTCTGGCCAACCTCTACGACAAGCAGCGGCAGGTGCTCGGCGAGTATTTCGAGGAGGACTGGTCGAAGATCGAGCCGGTCAGCGTCGAGCCCGGACATCAGGCGGAATGGACCTGGCTGCTGAAGGGCTTTGAGCGCATCACGGGTTGCCCCACCGGTCGCTACCGCGGCGAGCTGCTGGCGTCGGCGCTGCGCTATCGCGACGAGGCGACCGGTTGCCTCGTCGACGAAGGCGATGCCGTCGGCAACATCAGGCGCCATACGCGGCGGCTGTGGCCGCAGACCGAAATCGCCAAGGCGTGGATCGCGCAGGCCGAAGCGGGCGAGGCCGGCGCGGCCGATGAAGCGCGCGCGGCGCTGGCGCGGCTCGAACGGCATTATCTCAGCCACCCTGTCACGGGCGGCTGGTACGACCAGTTCGACCGCGACGGCAATTCGCTGGTCGTCACCATCCCTGCGTCTTCGTTCTATCATGTCCTTTGCGCAGTCGTGGAAGCGGAGCAGGTGCTTGGGTGAGCATTTGAATTTGCTCACAGCCACCGCTTTCGCCGCTTGAAGCTCTTCAGGTTCTTGAAGCTCTTGCGCTGGTCGCCGGCGCCGCCGAGGTAGAATTCCTTGACGTCCTCATTGTCGCGCAATTCTTCGGCCGTGCCGTCGAGCACGACCTTGCCCTGTTCCATGATGTAGCCGTGGCTCGCCACCGACAGCGCCGCGCGCGCGTTCTGCTCCACCAGGAGAATGGTGACGTCGAGATCGCGGTTGATCTCCTTGATGATGGAGAACACTTCCTTGACCAGAAGCGGGGAGAGACCCATCGACGGCTCGTCCATCAGGATCATCTTGGGGCGCGCCATCAGCGCACGGCCGATCGCCAGCATCTGCTGCTCGCCGCCGGAGAGATAGCCGGCTAGCCCGGTGCGCTCCTTCAGCCGCGGGAAATATCTGAACACCATGTCGATGTCGTCGGCGACCTCGTTGTCGGTGCGGGTGAAGGCGCCGAGCTTGAGGTTTTCGATCGATGTCATGTCGGCGATGATGCGGCGGCCCTCCATCACCTGGAAGATGCCGCGTCGGACGATCTTGTCGGGATCGATCCCGTTGATGCGCTCGCCGTCGAAGACGATTTCGCCGCGGATCACTTCGCCGTCCTCGGTCTTGAGCAGGCCCGAGATCGCCTTCAGCGTCGTCGATTTGCCGGCCCCGTTGGCGCCGAGCAGCGCCACGATGGCGCCCTTCGACACTTCGAGGCTCAAGCCCCGCAGCACCAGGATGACCTTGTCGTAGACCACCTCGATGTTGTGGACGCTGAGCAGCGGGGCGGTCGGTGCCGCTGACGGTGCAGGTCGATTGAGTTCGGTTGCTTCAGTCATATCTCGTCTCATCACCTCTTGCCGTCATCACCCGCGAAAGCGGGTGATCCAGTATTCCAGAGGCGCCTGCGATCGATCGAGAAGCCGCAGCGTACTGGATCCCCGCCTTCGCGGGGATGACGACGGAGTGTTGGGGATCGCCCGGAGGCGATCCGGGAATTACCAGCCGAGCCACTCGGGCTTGCGCGGCAGGTCAATGGTCTTCACCTTCTCCATCTTGATGCCGCCGTTCTTGACGAGATCGTTGAGCGGGGCATCGGTCGCGCCGGCGACCTTCATGCGATAGAGATCGACCTTGAGCGTGCCGCGGTGATCGGTCTCGGTGAAGGTCGAGGGGTTGCAGATGCCTTCGCCGCCGGCGGGCACCCAATCCTTCTTCTGGTAGAAGCCCTTCTTGACGTTCTCGCCGGTGGCGCCGCCGTTCTTGGCAGCCCATTCGACGGCTTCCTTCATGTAGAGCGCGGTGCAGACGCCGGCGATGTAATGCACGGGACGGTAGGCGGTGCCGGCCGTATCAGACATCTTGGAGATTTCCGTAAAGGTCTTCATGCCGGGTGCGTTGCCGCCCCATGCCACTGCAGTGCGCAGCGGGAACACCACGCCGTCGGCGGCAGCGCCGGCGGCCTTGGCGGCGTTCTCGTCCATGCCCCAGACGTTGCCGAGGAACTGCACGTCGACGCCGGCGGCCTTGCAGGCGTTGAGTACGGAGATGTTTGAGCCGGCGGTGTTGCCGAGATAGGCGTAGTTCGCGCCCGAGCTCTTCAGCGTCAGGCACTGCGCGCTGTAGTCGCCGGGCGTCAATGCGAACACGATCGGCGGCAGCAGCTCGAAGCCGAGTTCGGCGGCAATCGCTTCACCCGCCGCCTTCGGCGCGTTCGGATAGGGGTGGTTGGCGCCCATATGGACGAACTTCGGCTTGCCGGGCTTGCCCTTGGACTTCCAGTCCTCGGCAGCCCAGGTCAGCATGCCGCGTACCGCGTCCGAGTAGCTAGGACCGTAGAAGAAGTTGTAGGGCGCGGGCTTGGCCTTGCCGCCGGCGCCGGTGGGATCGGAGAGCGCTGCGGCATAGGATGCCGAAATATCCGGGATCTTGTCCTGGGCCAGGAATCCCGTCAGCGCTTCTGTATCGGCGGTGCCCCAGCCGAGAATGGCGGAGACCTTGTCGGACCCCGACCATTTCTTGTACTGCGCAATCGCGCGCGGAACCTGATAGCCGTAATCGACGGTATCAAGGTTGACCTTGGCGCCGTTGATGCCGCCGTTCTTGTTGATCCATGCATAGGTGTCGGCGACCCCCTGTCCAAACGGCGTTCCGACGTCCGAAGTGGGCCCTGAATAGTCGGTCAGATGCCCCAGTGCGATCGGCGCCTGGGCCGATGCCGCGGTAGAACCCAGCAGCAACGCAAGCGAGGCGGTGCTCAATAGAGTCTTCATCGTCATGGACATAGTCCTCCCGGTTACTTCTCGAGGTCTTCTCGTTGTTCGTCCCGTTCCGACCTCAATGCGAGAACGGGTAGAGTTTCCAGTACGCCTTGATCTGCCGCCATCGATGCGCCAATCCATCCGGCTCGAACACCAGAAAGACGATGATGATCACGCCGATGGCCATCTCGCGCAGGAAGGCGATGTTGTTCTTCAGTCCAAGAAATTGATCGATCGGGCTGTCGCGCAGCGCGACGCTCAGCCATTCCATCGATTCCGGCAGCAGCACCATGAAGGCCGTGCCCATCAGCGTGCCCATGATCGAACCGAGGCCGCCGATGATGATCATCGCGAGGAAGATGATCGAGCGATCGATGCCAAAACCTTCGTTGGAGACCACCTGATTGTAATGCGCATAGAGCGCGCCGCCGACGCCCGCAAAGAAGGCGGCGAGGCCGAACGACAGCGTGCGATATTTGGTCAGGTTGATGCCCATGATCTCGGCGGACAGGTAATGGTCGCGCACCGCGACCAGCGCACGTCCGTCGCGTGAACGGATCAGGTTCGTCACCAAGAGATAGCAGACGATGACGTAGGCCAGCACGACATAGAAGTACTGTTTGTCGCCGCGAAGCATGTAGCCGAAGATCGAGAACGGCTCGGCGCTGGCGGGCACGCTGCCGCCGGTGAACCATTCCGCGCGGGCAAAGAAGTCGAGCAGGATGTACTGCGCGGCCAGCGTCGCGATCGCGAGGTAAAGCCCCTTCAGCCGCGCGGCGGGCAGGCCGAAGATCAGGCCGACGGCCGCCGTGACGACACCCGCGAGCGGAATGCAGAAGAAGACGGGAATGCCGAACCGGTTCGAGAGATAGGCCGAGGTGAAGGCGCCGAAGCCGAAAAAGGCGGCATGGCCGATCGAGATCTGGCCGGTGAAGCCGACGACGATGTTGAGTCCAAGCGCTGCGATGCCGAAGATGCCGATCTGGATCAGCAGGCTGAGCGCGTAGGCGCTGACGACATGGGGCGCAAAGCAGATCAGGACGATGCCAAGGATCATCGCGTTGCGGCTGGTGGTGGTCGGAAACGCGGTGGTATCCGCCGCATAGCTGGTGCGGAAATCGCCGGCGGGAATGAGAGTCTGGCCTGCCATGGGCTCTACTGTCCGTGCCGCTTGATATGAGTCACTGGCCCGCCTCTTTTTGTTTGGGCATGATCGTTACCGAAAACCGGTTCCCACTTTTCGGCGATCATGCCTACACCCGCTCGATGTCTTTGGTGCCGAACAGGCCGTACGGCTTGATCATGAGAATAATGATGAGCGCATAGAACGGTGCGATCTCGTAGAGATTGCCCCAGTGCAGATATTCGCTGTCGAGAAAGTGCGCGACGTTTTCCAACAGCCCGATGATGATGCCGCCGAGCACCGCACCGCCGACGCTGTCGAGACCGCCGAGGATCGCCGCCGGAAACACCTTCACGCCATAGGCGGAAAGCCCTGCCGACACGCCGTTGACGACGGCCACCACCACGCCCGCGACGGCGGAGACGGTAGCCGAAATCGCCCAGGCCATCGCGAAAACGCTCTTTACGGAAATGCCGAGCGACTGCGCGACCTGCTGGTTGAACGCGGTCGCGCGCATCGCGAGACCATATTTGGAGAGGCGGAAGAACCACGCCATCCCGATCATCATCGCTACCGAGACCGCAAGGCTCATCAGATAGACGGTCTGCACCTGCAGCCCGAGGATGTTGATGTTCTGGGTCTGGAAGATGCGCGGGAATGGCTGCAGATTGACGCCGAACATCCACTTCATCAGCGCTGAAAATACCGTCGACAGCGCGATCGTCACCATGATCACGGAAATGATCGGCTCGCCGATCATCGGCCGCAGGATGACGATCTGGATCGCGATGCCGAACAGGAACATGAACACCAGCGTGATCGGCATGCCCAGATAGAACGGCACCTGGTATTTGGTGAGCAGCCACCAGCACACCCAGGCGCCGACCAGCAGCAGTTCGCCTTGCGCGAAGTTCACGACCTGCGTCGCCTTGTAGATCAGCACGAACGACATCGCGACCACGCCGTAGAGCGTGCCGACCACGAGGCCGTTGACCAGGAGCTGTATGAGAAGCTGGGTGTTCATGCGCGAGTGGCTCGGCTGGTGATGGTGGGGCTCATGGAATGCAACGGACCCTCATTCGTCATGCCCGGGCTTGTCCCGGGCATCCACGTCTTGCTTGGTGGTTGCAAAGAAGACGTGGATGGCCGGGACAAGCCCGGCCATGACGGCCGTGGCAAAACGTGTTTGTTCATCATTCCGCGGCCTCCGCCATGGACGCTGGCCCGCCGAGATCGACGACCCGGAGCGTGGTCCGGATGCGCTGGGTGGTGCCGTCCTGGAAGCGGATCACGGTGTCGACGGGAATGTCGCTCTTGCCTCCGTAGATCGCGTCGATGATGTCGGCGTATTTTTCGTTGATGACGCTGCGGCGGACCTTGCGGGTGCGCGTCAGCTCGCCGTCGTCGGCGTCGAGTTCCTTGTAGAGCAGGAGGAAGCGCGATATGCGCTGCGCCGGCGGCAGCGTCGCGTTGACGCCCTCGACCTCCTTGCGGAGCAGCGCATAGACCTCGGGGCGCGAGGAGAGGTCGGTATAGGTGGTGAACGAGATACGATTCTTCTCCGCCCATTTCGAGATGATCGAGTAGCGGATGCAGATCATCGCCGCCAGCGTGTCGCGGCCGGCGCCGAGCACCACGGTCTCGGCGATGTAGGGCGAGAACTTCAGCTTGTTCTCGAGATATTGCGGCGAGAAGCGCTCGCCGCGCGAGGTCTCGGCGAGATCCTTGATGCGGTCGATGACGACGAGTTGCCTGTCCGCGTTGAAATAGCCGGCGTCGCCGGAATGCATCCAGCCGTCCTTGATGTCGGCGACCGAAGCCTCGGGATTCTTGTAATAGCCGAGGAACATGTTGGGATGGCGCACGACGATCTCGCCGACGCCGTTGACATCAGGATTGTCGACGCGGATCTCGATATCAGAGGCCATCGGCACGCCGGTCGTATCAGGATCAACCTTGCCGGCCGGATGCAACGTGTAGGCTCCCAGCAGTTCGGTCTGGCCATAGAGCGTGCGCAGCGGGACGCCCATCGCCTGGAAGAACTTGAAGGTATCCGGTCCGAGCGCAGCGCCGCCGGTCGCAGCGGAGCGCAGCCGCGTGAAGCCGAGCCGGTCGCGCAGCGCGCGGAACAGCAACTGATCGGCAAGTATCGAATGCTTGCCCTGCGCCAGCGCCGAAAGCCCGGTCTTCATGCCGACGTCGAACAGCTTTTGCTTCAGCGGCGAAGAGTCCATCACGCCGGCGCGCACGTCGGCGGCGATCGATTCCCAGAGCCGCGGCGCGAACAGCACGAAAGTCGGCGCGATCTCGCGGAAATCGTGCATCATGGTCTCGGGCTCTTCGACGAAGTTGACCTTCATCCGGCAGAGCAGCCCTTTGCCGAGCGCGTAGACCTGCTCCATGATCCACGGCAGCGGCAGCACCGAGACGTATTCGTCCTCGGGCCCCTTCGGATCGAACGCCAGATAGGTCGCGCAATGTTTCAGCACGCGTCCCGCCGCGAGCATCGCGAGCTTGGGGTTCGCCGTCGTGCCCGAAGTGGTGCAGAGGATCGCGACATCCTCGCCGTGGGTCTCGTCCACCAGCCGGTCGTAGAGACCGGGCTCGCGCGCGGCGCGGTCGCGGCCCATCTTGACCAGCTTTTCCGCTTCCATCAGCCGCGGATCGTCATATTTCCGCATCCCGCGCGGATCGGAATAGACGATGTGCTTGAGGTTGGGCGCGCGGTCGGCCAGCGCCAGCAGCTTGTCGACCTGCTCCTCGTCCTCGGCGAACACCAGCTTGGCCTCGCCATAGCTGAGCAGATAGGCCGCTTCCTCATCCAGCACGTCGCGGTAAAGGCCGAGGCTCATGGCGCCGATGGCATGCGTTGCGATTTCTGCCGCGACCCAGTCGGGGCGGTTGTCGCCGATAATGCCGATGACGTCGCCGCGCTTGAGACCCAGTTCGATCAAGCCGAGCGCGAAATCATGGACCCGCGTCTGGTAGTCGCTCCAGGTGAAGATACGCCACAGCCCGAGGTCCTTTTCGCGCAGCGCAATTTCGCTGCCGTGCTCTTTCGCGTTGAGGCGCAACAGCTTCGGAAAGGTATCCGCTTCGGCGGCGCGTCCGGCATAGTCCATCATGCCGCACTCTCCCGCGGTGCCGGCTTGTCGTCGGGATCGACCAGAACCTCGTCCTCTTCGCCGAGATAGGCGCGCTTCACATGGGGATCGGCGAGCACGGACGCCGGATCGCCCTCGGCGATCTTGCGGCCGAAATCCAGAACCATGACGCGGTGCGAGATGTCCATCACCACGCCCATGTCATGCTCGATCATCATCACGGTCATGCCGAACTCTTCGTTGAGATCGACGATGTAGCGCGCCATGTCCTCCTTCTCTTCGAAGTTCATGCCGGCCATCGGCTCGTCGAGCAGGATCAGTTGCGGCTCCAGCGCCATCGCGCGCGCCAGCTCGACACGCTTGCGCAGGCCGTAGGGCAGGGTGCCGGCGGTGGCCTTGCGCACCGACTGCAGGTCGAGGAAGTCGATGATCTCTTCCACCTTGCGGCGGTGTTCGAGTTCCTCGCGCCGGGCGCCGGTCAGCCAGTACAGGGATCCCGTGATGAAATTGTTCTTCAACAAATGGTGCCGCCCGACCATGATGTTGTCGAGCACGCTCATATGATGGAACAGTGCCAGGTTCTGGAAGGTGCGGCCGATGCCCAGCCGCGGTCGCGCGTTCGGGTTAAGGCCGGTGATGTCCTTGCCCCGATAGAACAGCTTTCCTTCGGTCGGTTTGTAGCGGCCAGAAATGCAGTTGACGATCGAGGTCTTGCCGGCGCCGTTCGGGCCGATGATCGAGAACAATTCGCCCTCGTTCACGCCGAAGGAGACCTCGGTCAGCGCGCGGACGCCTCCGAAGCGCAGCGATACCCCGCGCACTTCCAACGTATGAGCCACTCATTCCCTCCAGATGCGGCGCTTGGGCAGCGCTCTTTATCTTACGTTTGCAATGTCTAACGCTTGCAATTGCATGTGCGATCCTACATCGGCGATGACGGGCAGGCCATCCGACTATCGGTGTCGGCCGTTGCCCAGCGTCACGCGCGGTAGTGTCGCACCCCGCCAGCGCGCCATTGGCTGCGCGTGCCGAGGTGGCCCTCCTTAGGGCAATGCGATAGTTTGAAATGTCTTTTGCCTGACAATTCGTCGGGAAATTTTGCCGGACTGCATTTCTGTTGCGGTGCAGCAAGGGAAGCGATGGGGATGCGACGGTCGATGCGGTCATGATTGCTGCGGAATATCTCAAGCGCATCGCGGCCTGGTCGCGTGAACTGAACGAGCGGGAAATCGAGGCCGCGCGTGCCGGTATCGTGGAGAAATCCTATCGCGCCAACGAGCATATCTTCATGCGCGGCGACTCCTTCGAGTACTGGACCGGCGTTGTGACGGGCCTTGCCCGTATGAGTACCGTGTCGAGCGGCGGCAAGGCTGCGACCTTCGCCGGCCTCACGGCCGGCGCCTGGTTCGGCGAGGGCTCGATGCTCAAAGGCGAGCCGCGCCGTTACGACGTGGTGGCGTTGCGGGACACGCGGCTGGCGCTGATGGATCGCGCTACCTTCTTCTGGCTGTTCGAGAACAGCGTCGCGTTCAACCGCTTTCTGGTCCGGCAGCTCAACGAGCGGCTCGGCCAATTCATCGGGGCGCTGGAGCATGGCCGTACGCTGGATGCGACCGGCCGCGTGGCGCGGTCGATCGCCTCGCTGTTCAATCCGATCCTGTATCCGGACATGACCCGACATCTCGAGATCACGCAGGAAGAAATCGGAGCGCTCTCCGGTATCTCACGGCAAAATGCCAACCAGTGCCTGAAGCGGCTGGAGAAGGAAGGCTTGCTACGGCTCGAATATGGCGGCGTCACCATCATCGAACTCGAACGCTTGCGCCATCATGGCGATTAGACCGCTAAGATCCTGATTTCAAACGGCTTTGGGAATAGACTTGGCGGGGGTCGAATGCTATGGCCTGCGCGACGGGCACGTTTGGAGAAGACATGGCGGCTGAAGACATGGCGGCTCAGGATTCACAGCGGCGCGTGGCGCTGATCACCGGCGTTACCGGGCAGGACGGCGCCTATCTCGCCGAATATCTGCTCGGCCTCGGCTATGAGGTCCACGGCATCAAGCGGCGGTCGTCCTCGTTCAACACCGCGCGCATCGATCACCTCTACCAGGATCCGCATTCCCGCAACGTGCCGTTCCTGCTGCATTACGGCGACATGACCGACTCGACCAACCTGATCCGGCTGATGCAGCAGATCAGGCCGACCGAGATCTACAACCTCGCCGCCCAGAGCCATGTCGGCGTCAGCTTCGAAAGTCCGGAATATACCGCCAATGCCGACGCCATCGGCGTGCTGCGGCTTTTGGAAGCGATCCGCATTCTCGGCATGGAGAAGGAGACGCGGTTCTATCAGGCCTCGACCTCGGAGCTCTACGGCCTGGTCCAGGAAGTGCCGCAGAAGGAGACCACGCCGTTCTATCCGCGCTCGCCTTACGGCGTCGCCAAGCTGTATGGCTACTGGATCACGGTGAACTACCGCGAGGCCTACGGCATGTTTGCCTCGAACGGTATCCTGTTCAACCATGAGAGCCCGATCCGCGGCGAGACCTTCGTCACCCGCAAGATCACCCGCAGCGTCGCCCGCATCGAGGTCGGTCTCGAAGACACGCTCTATCTCGGCAATCTCGACGCCAAGCGCGACTGGGGCCATGCCCGGGATTATATCGAGGGCATGCACAAAATCCTGCAGGCGGACGCCCCCGACGACTTCGTGCTGGCGACCGGCGAGACCCGGTCGGTGCGCGAATTCGTCGAGGTGGCGTTTGCCGAAGTCGGCCGCCACATCGAATGGCGCGGCCAGGGCGTCAACGAGACCGGCGTCGACGCAAAATCCGGCAAGACCATTTTGCGCATCGATCCCGTCTATTTCCGGCCGACCGAGGTCGATCTTCTGGTCGGCGATGCCAGCAAGGCACGGGACAAGCTCGGCTGGAAGCCCACAACCTCCTTTGCGCAACTGGTCAAGGAAATGGTCGCGAGCGATCTCGCAGAAGCCCGGCGGGAGGTCGCCAATGGCAAGCCTGCCGTTTGAGCTGAAAGGCAAGACCGTCTACGTCGCCGGCCATCGCGGCATGGTCGGCGCGGCACTGGTGCGCCGGCTGGCTGCGGAACACGTCGAACTCCTGACCGCGACCCGAAGCGAGGTCGATCTGCGCGATCAGGCTGCAGTGAACGCGTGGTTCGCCGCCAAACGTCCGCAGGTGGTGTTTCTGGCCGCGGCCAAGGTCGGCGGCATCGTCGCCAACAACACGCTGCGCGCCGAATTCCTCTACGATAATCTCGCAATCGCTTCGAACGTGATCCACGCGGCGCATGTCAGCGGCGCCGAGAAGCTGATGTTCCTGGGCTCGTCCTGCATCTATCCCAAGCTGGCGCCGCAGCCGCTGCGCGAGGATTGCATGCTGACGGGGCCGCTGGAACCGACCAACGAGCCCTATGCGATTGCCAAGATCGCCGGCATCAAGATGGTGGAGGCCTATCGCAGCCAGTATGGCGCCGACTTCATCAACGTGATGCCGACCAACCTCTATGGCAGCGGCGACAATTATCATCCCGAATACAGCCATGTCGTCGCCGCGCTGATCCGCCGTTTCCACGAGGCAAAGCAATCCGGCGCCAGGGAGGTCGTGGTTTGGGGCACCGGCACGCCGCGGCGGGAATTCCTCTATGTCGACGATCTCGCCGACGCCTGCATCCATCTGATGAAGACCTATTCGGACAGCGAACTGGTCAATATCGGTACCGGCCAGGACATCACCATCGCCGAGTTCGCCCGCGTGGTCGCGGCAACCGTGGGTTACACCGGCGAGATCAGCTTCGACACCTCACGCCCCGACGGCACGCCGCGCAAGCTGCTGGATGTCAGCCGGCTGGCAAAACTCGGCTGGCGGGCCAGCACCTCCCTTGAGGACGGCATCAGGCTCGCCTATCAGGCGTTCCTGAGCGAGACGAAGTGACGCGGTGAACCTTCCGCCTCCTACTTAAGAATATTCGGCTTCGCGACGTCGCGCAGGTAGGATGCGCGCACCCAGGCGTGCCGCAAGAGCCGCCGGTGCGTCGGAGGAAGCATGATGAAGATTCAGCGTCGTCAATTTCTGCAACTCGCAGCCGGTGCGGCTGCTGTTCCGCTCACAGCTGCAAGCGCAAGCGCGCAGGCCTATCCGGCGCGGCCGGTGCGCCTCGTGATCGGGTATACGCCCGGCGGCTCGGCGGACCTCACGTCGCGCCTGATGGGGCAGTGGCTGTCGGAAAAGCTCGGCCAATCCTTCGTCATCGAGAACCGGCCGGGTGGCGGCACCAATATCGCGACCGAGTCCGTGCTGCGCGCCACGCCCGACGGCTATACGCTGCTGCTGGTCGCGCCGGCCAATGCGATCAATGCCACGCTGTACGACAAGCTGCCGTTCGATTTCATGAAGGAGGTGGAGCCGATCGCCGGCATCATCCGCTTTCCCAATGTCGTGGTGGTGCATCCCTCGCTGCCGATCAAGACGATTCCCGAACTGATCGCCTACGCCAAGGCCAATCCTGGCAAGCTCAACATGGCGTCGTCAGGCAACGGGTCGACGATCCACATGTCGGGCGAGCTGTTCAAGATGCTGACCGGGATCAACATGCAGCATGTGCCCTACCGGGGCGGCGCGCCGGCGCTCACCGACATGCTCTCCGGCCAGATGCATGTCATGTTCGACAACCTTCCGACCTGCGCCGAGCACGTCAAATCCGGCAAGCTGCGGGGGCTTGCGGTTACCAGCACGACGCGCTCGGACGTGTTGCCGGATCTGCCGCTGGTCGCCGATTTCCTTTCCGGTTACGAGGCGAGCGCCTGGTACGGCCTCGCCGCGCCGAAAGGTACACCGGCGGAAATCGTCGACAGGCTCAACAAGGCAGTCAACGAAATCCTCGCCGATCCCAAGGCGAAGGCGCGCTTTGCCGAGATCGGCGCCATCCTGCTGCCGGGCTCGCCCGCCGATTTCGGTAAGCTGGTGGCTGACGAAACCGAGAAGTGGGGCAAGGTGGTCAAGTTCGCCGGCGCCAAGGTGGACTAGGCGGCGAAGGCGTCAAACTAGCGAGCAAGCCTGCGCGGCTTCGCTGGTATGATCTTCACCAGGTACCGTAGCCAAACCAGCCATAATGCGCTGGCCGCGCCATCATGAACTCATGCGGCGCCCTGCGCTTCTTCGCCGGTTTGCGGTGGTGCTGCTGCTTCACCTCACGCCTTCTTGAATCTGATGCCCGGGGTTGGACAGCGTCAGACGGTCGCAATTGCGCAAAAGCCTCCCGCGCTTTCGGGACATCGGCGACTGTCGTTGCTGGATCGGAAACATTTTGCTCCGCGTTCGCAATCTTCTGGGGGACGATTGTTGGAACGGTGGTGTCGTAAACCACGCGCTCCGGCAACTTCTGCTCGGAATGGATGCGGATGGTGACCGGACTCGAACTTGCCTCGATGGCAAGTGGCAGCATCGGCAAACAGGCACTCGCAATAAGCAGCAGCGCGAGCAGCGCTCCGCCAACATAGATGAAATACCGGGCCAGGGGCATACGTCGCTCCGCGGCCCCCCTGTCATGCATAGTTGAGGGTTTCGTCCTGCGACCCTTGATCCAGATCAAGTCTCGGCTTGTTCGCGGGCAGGTGACCGGTTTGCCGTAAGAAGCGGAACCTTGTGCAAGTAGGCCGCATCTTCCACCCATGCGAGCCTGAACGAGATCAGGCGGCGTTTGGTGTCAGACGCCAGGTGCAGGAAACCCAAATCCGCTACCCCCGATGACTGGCAGCGCCACGATGCGTCTGATCTCTCCTGATCAGGATTTCCCGCTGCTGCGGCGGCGTTGATCTAGGTCAATCACTGCAATCGAGATGCAGTTCATCTGCGTCCGGAGTAACCAGCAGCGTTCTGGGTGCCTTGTTTCAACTCGGGAGGAAACCCAATGAAATTAGCTCGTCCAAAATTCATTCTGCTTGCGCTGGGCTGCGGCATTTTTGGTACGATCGAGTGGTCGCGGGACAACGGTCTTGCGTTATCCGTTCAAAGCGCTGAGGCCAGAGTGGGACGACCGGCAACGCCAATGAGCGTCGCGGGTGTCGCTCGTCGGACAACAAGACGCGCTGTCGTTGGCGGAGCGGCTGTCGGCGCGGCTGCAGCAGGCACAGCCTGCGTACGCGTGCTTGTGAACGGCAGATACGTATGTCGCTGATGCGTATCTTGCCGGTGGTCGCAGGGCCGCCGGAATTGCCGAACGTATGACGCCGCCTGCGCGCGTCAGCCTCTCGCTGCCGCGCGCGGCGGATTCTTGCCGAGCGCCGCCGCCATCGCCGAGATCAGCGGTCGCATGAAGAAGGCATCCTCGGCCGGATAGATATCGGTGCGCAGGCCGTGAGACTTGAGTTCATCCGATACCGCAGGTCCGACGGAAGCGATCGGCGTGCGATCGAGCCCTTCGCGTAACCGATCCTCGCAACCTTTCGCCCGCGCGACTTCCATCAGGCGGCGGATCTGGCCGAGATTGGTCAGCGCGATCGCGTCGATGCGGCCTTCGGCCATCTCGTCGATCGCGGCGATGATGTTCGCGTCGGCCGCCTGCGCGTCATAGGCATAGGGCAGCACGCTATCGACGTCGGCGCCTTGCGCCTTGATCTTGCCGATCAGGACGCTGTGATCCTTATCCGGGTAAAGTTGCAGGCCGAGGCGGTGGCCGCTGAGGTCGAGGCGCGACAGCATTTCGGCGATGCCTTCGGAGGTCGGCTTCTCCGTCGTCATCTGCGGCTCCAGCCCGATTTCGCGCAGCGCCTTGCCCGGCTTGGGCCCGCGGGCGAATTTGCGCGCCTTGCCGAGCGAGGCGACGAACGCCTGTTCGGCACCGATGCGCCGGACCACCTTCATCAGCCGGCGCAGGCCTTCGCCCGTCATCAGCACGATGTCGTCAAAGGGCTTTTCGATCGACCGCCTGATCCAGGCTTCGACCGGCGCCGGGTCGGGCGCGTCGTGGATAGTGAACATCGGACATTGCAGCACGTCGGCGCCCTGCTCGGTGAGCAGGCGGGAAAACTGCGCTTCCTCGCGCGTTTCCAGGATCAGGATACGGTACCCGTTCAATCTGTCAGCCATGATCTCGCTCCAACGCTTTTGCTTCGCGCTTTGTTCATCCTGACCCCGGTTTCCGGATTGGCGCAAGCGCGTCTGCGGTGATAGAGCAGGGCGCAAATCCGAGGTTTCACCCTTCTGCCTGAATTGTAGTCAACGCCGCCATGCCCGATCATCAATTCGTCCTGACCCTGTCCTGCCCGGATCGCCCCGGAATCGTTTCCGCGGTGTCGACCTTTCTCGCCCATAACGGGCAGAACATCCTGGACGCCCAGCAGTTCGATGACGTCGAGACCAAGAAATTTTTCATGCGGGTGGTGTTCACCGCCGCCGATCTCGCGGTCGAACTGCAGGCGCTGCAGACGGGATTTGCCGCGATCGCCGAGCGCTTCGGCATGGACTGGCAGATGCGCGACCGCGCCAACCGCCGCCGCGTGATGCTTTTGGTCTCCAAATCGGATCACTGCCTGGTCGACATTCTCTACCGCTGGCGCACCGGCGAGCTCGAGATGATCCCGACCGCGATCGTTTCCAATCATCCGCGCGAGACTTACAGCTCGCTCGATTTCGGCGACATTCCCTTCCACTACATGCCGGTGACCAAGGAAACCAAGCGCGAGCAGGAAGATGCGGTCTGGAAGCTCGTCCAGGACTCCAGGACCGATCTCGTGGTGCTGGCGCGCTACATGCAGATCCTGTCGGACGAAATGTCGGCCAGACTGTCGGGGCGCTGCATCAACATCCACCATTCGTTCCTGCCGGGCTTCAAGGGCGCGCGGCCCTACCACCAGGCCCATGAGCGCGGCGTCAAGCTGATCGGTGCCACCGCGCATTACGTCACCCGCGACCTCGACGAAGGCCCGATCATCGACCAGGACGTCGAGCGCATCAGCCATCGCGACACGCCCGAAGACCTCTCGCGCAAGGGGCGCGACATCGAGCGCCGCGTGCTGGCGCGCGCCATGCGCCATCACCTGGAGGATCGCGTGATCCTCAACGGCCGCAAGACTGTGGTGTTCATGGATTAGCGCGGCGTGGCCGGCGCAGGCTGTTCTTCCTTGTCGCGTTCGGAAGCCGGCAGCAGGCGCTTGCGCTCGCGCTCCCGCATGTACTCGTCGTACTTTGCGGTGCCCGGGCGCGGTGGCGCGTCCGCTGGCAGTCCGCCGATCGCGGCCGGAATGGAGTCGCTGACTCCCGCCGCGATCTTCTCGTTGATGGTCCCACAGCCGCTCAGTCCGCAGCCCGCAAGGGCTACGGCCAGGATCGTGGCAATATGGCGCGCGCTGGTCGGCATCGGCAGAAGTTTACGCCTTTCACCTTTAAGGATGATGGATTTAGGGCGCCCCATTCCGGGAACTCTGCGGTCGCGCTTATTCGTTGACAGGACCATTTCATTTGTACAATCGTACAAATAGGGCGCCGTGTCCGGCAGTCCTGACGTTCGATAGTATTTAGATACCCAACAGAAGGGCGCAAGCGGCGCGCGTGTGTCGCGGGCACGCCCATCGTCCGATTGACAACAGGACACTCCGGGACGCCATGTTGCCGCGCTACCCGGCGGAAAAATCTGGGTTATGGTGAGATCAAGGGCCGGGGACTCGGTTCGAGGACACAAGGCCGTTCAGGGGGAGGGATGCTCATGTCTATTCGCAGTCAACTATTGCTGGCCGCAGGCTCGGTCGCCGCGATGCTGGCGCTTGCGCCGGCGCAGGCCCAGGAGACCGTCAAGATCGGCCTGATCCTGCCGATGACCGGCGGCCAGGCGTCGACCGGCAAGCAGATCGACAACGCTGTCAAGCTCTACATGCAGCAGAACGGCGATACCGTCGCCGGCAAGAAGATCGAGGTCATCCTCAAGGACGACGCCGCGGTTCCCGACAACACCAAGCGCCTCGCGCAGGAACTGATCGTCAACGACAAGGTCAATTTCATCGCTGGCTTCGGCGTGACGCCGGCGGCACTCGCGGCGGCGCCGCTGGCGACGCAGGCCAAGATTCCGGAAATCGTGATGGCGGCGGGCACCTCGATCATCACCGAGCGCTCGCCCTATATCGTCCGCACCTCCTTCACGCTGGCGCAGTCGTCCACCATCATCGGTGACTGGGCTGCCAAGAACGGCATCAAGAAGGTCGCAACGCTGACCTCCGACTACGCGCCGGGCAACGACGCCTTGAACTTCTTCAAGCAGAACTTCACGGCCGGTGGCGGCGAGATCGTGGAAGAGGTGAAGGTGCCGCTGCAAAACCCTGATTTCGCTCCGTTCTTGCAGCGCATGAAGGACGCCAAGCCTGACGCCGTGTTCGTGTTCGTGCCGGCAGGCCAGGGCGGCAACTTCATGAAGCAATATGCCGAGCGCGGGCTCGACAAGTCGGGCATCAAGGTGATCGGCCCCGGCGACGTGATGGACGACGATCTGCTCAATGGCATGGGCGACGCGGCGCTCGGCACGGTGACCGCACACCTCTATTCCGCCGCGCATCCCTCGGCGGCCAATAAGGAATTCGTCGCCGCCTACAAGAAGGCGTTCGGCCAGCGTCCCGGCTTCATGGCGGTCGGCGGCTATGACGGCATCCGCCTGATCTACGAGGCGCTGAAGAAGACCGGCGGCAAGACCGACGGCGATGCGCTGATCGGGGCGATGAAGGGCGCAAAGTGGGAAAGCCCGCGCGGCCCGATCTCGATCGATCCGGAAACCCGCGACATCGTGCAGAACATCTACATCCGCAAGGTCGAGAAGGTTGACGGCGAGCTCTACAACGTCGAATTCGCGACCTTCGAGGCGGTGAAGGATTCCGGCAAGACCAAGAAGTGACCGAAGGTCATTCCGGGGCGCATCGAAGATGCGAACCCGGAATCTCGAGATTCCGGGTCTGGTCCTTCGGACCATCCCGGAATGACGAGTGCTGCTGAGAGGCTCAACCCCATCCTATGACCACGCTGTTCACCATCCTGTTCGACGGTGTTGCCTACGGCATGCTGCTGTTCGTGCTGGCCTGCGGGCTGGCGGTGACGCTCGGCCTGATGAATTTCGTCAATCTCGCCCATGGCGCGTTTGCCATGGCCGGGGGCTACATCTGCGCCGTGCTGGTCAACAACCAGGGCTGGCCGTTCTTTTCGGCGCTGCCGCTGGCATTTGTTTCGTCCGCGCTGATCGGCGTCGCGCTGGAGCGTACGCTCTATCGCCACCTCTACACCCGCAGCCATCTCGACCAGGTGCTGTTCACGATCGGCCTGACCTTCATGTCGGTGGCGGCGGTCGACTACATCATGGGATCGTCGCGGATCTTCATCAAGCTGCCGGCGGCGCTCGAAGGCCAGTTCGATTTCTTCGGCGTCGGCATCGGCCGCTATCGGCTGATGATCATCGTGATCTGCGGCCTGCTTACGGTGGCGCTGCAATTGATCCTGGCGAAGACCCGCTTTGGCAGCCGCCTGCGCGCGGCCGTTGACGATCCCCGTGCCGCCAGCGGCCTCGGCATCAACGTGCCGCAGGTCTTCGCCTTCACCTTTGCCTTCGGCTGCGGCCTTGCAGGGCTGGGCGGCGCGCTGAGCGCCGAAATCCTCGGGCTCGATCCGTATTTCCCGCTAAAATTCATGATCTACTTTTTGATCGTGGTCACCGTCGGTGGATCCTCCAGCATCACCGGGCCGTTTCTCGCCTCGCTACTGCTCGGCATCGGCGACGTTGCCGGCAAATATTATGTGCCGAAGATGGGCCCGTTCGTCATCTATACCATCATGATCGTGATCCTGATCTGGCGCCCGAACGGCCTGTTCGGCCGCGCCGCCGCGCGATGAGCCCGCGATGACCGCTGTTTCCGACGTCTCCTCCCACGCCATCGCCCGCGCCCGCTGGCACCCGGCCGAGATCGTGTTCTGGGTTCTCGCGTTGTCCTGTGCGTTCCTGTTTCCGTCGCGCTATCTGATCATGACCGACATCTTGCGGCTGGCGTTGTTCACGCTGTCGCTCGATCTGATCCTTGGCTATGCGGGGATTGTTTCGCTCGGGCACGCGGCCTTCTTCGGCGTCGGCGCCTATTCCGCCGGGCTGCTGGCGCTGCATGGCATCATCAACGAGCCTGTCATCGCGCTGGTCGTCGCCGGCCTGGTCGCCATGGTGCTGGGCTTCCTCACCAGCTTCCTCGTCATCCGCGGCGTCGACCTGACGCGGCTGATGGTGACGCTCGGCATCGCGCTGCTGCTGGAGGCGCTGGCGGAACGGTTTTCGAACATCACCGGCGGCACCGATGGGCTGCAGGGCATCGAGATGCAGCCGATCCTCGGTATGTTTGCATTCGACATGTTCGGCAAGACGGGCTTCTTCTATTCGCTGATCGTGCTGTTCCTGCTGTTCCTGCTGGCGCGTCGGATCGTGAATTCGCCGTTCGGCCTGTCGCTGCGCGCGATCAAGAACAATCCGTTGCGGGCTTCCGCGATCGGTGTGCCCGTCAACCGCCGCCTGATCGCGATCTATACGGTGGCGGCGTTCTATGCCGGCATTGCCGGCGCACTGTTCACCCAGACCACGGCGCTGGCCTCGCTTGACGTGTTCGCCTTTGAGCGCTCGGCCGATCTGATGCTGGTGCTCGTGATCGGCGGTACCGGCTATCTCTACGGTGGGCTGATCGGTGCTGTCGTCTTCAAGATGCTGCAGGAACTGTTTCAGACCATCACGCCGCAATACTGGCTGTTCTGGATCGGGCTGGTGCTGGTGGTGATGGTGCTGGTCGGCCGCGAGCGCATTCATCGCTGGGTGCTTTGGGGGCCGAACCTCATTATCCGTCAGGTGTTCGGGCGCAAGGCCGGCGTCGCTGTTCCCGAAAGCGAGACGCCATGACGATTGCGCTGGAAACCAGAGGTTTGGAAAAATCCTTCGGGGGCCTGCGGGTCACCCGCGATCTGTCGTTGAAAGTGGAGCAGGGCGCCCGCCATGCCCTGATCGGGCCGAACGGCGCCGGCAAGACCACCGTCATCAATTTGCTCACCGGCGTGCTCAAGCCCAATGCCGGACAGATCCTGCTCGAAGGCAATGACATCACCAACCTTGCGGTTCACAAGCGGGTGCTGCGCGGGCTGTCGCGCACCTTCCAGATCAATCAGCTCTATGCCGACCTGACCCCGCTCGAAACGATAGGGCTCGCCGTCTCCGAACGTCTCGGCCGCGGCGGCGACTGGTGGCGGCGGATGGGGACGCGGAACGACGTCAACGAGGAGATTGCGGAAACGCTCGGGCGTTTTCACCTGCTTGACGTGATGAACGAACCAACAGCGACGCTGCCCTACGGCAAGCAACGGCTGCTGGAGATCGCGCTTGCGATCGCGACCAAGCCCCGCGTGTTGCTGCTCGACGAACCTGCCGCCGGCGTGCCCGAAAGTGAGCGTCACGACATTCTGGCTGCCGTTGCGGCGCTTCCCCGTGATGTCACGGTGCTGCTGATCGAGCATGACATGGACCTCGTATTCTCGTTCGCCGACCGCATCTCGGTGCTGGTCAACGGCGCCATGCTGGTGGAGGGTCCGCCGGACGAAGTGGCGCGGGATCCGCAAGTGAAGGCGGTCTATCTCGGCGAGGCTGCGGATGTCTGATCTTCTCGACATCGATGCCTTGCGCGCCGGCTACGGCGAGGCCGTGGTGCTGCCCTCGATGTCGCTTTCGCTCGGCGAGGGCCAGGTGCTGGCGCTGCTCGGGCGCAACGGCACCGGCAAGACCACGCTGATCAATTCGATCGTCGGCATCACCCGTCGTTTCGGCGGCACGGTAGCGCTCGGTGGACAGGACATCACGGCGATGCGCCCGGACCAGCGGGCGCGGGCCGGGATCGGCTGGGTGCCGCAGGAACGCAACATCTTCCGCTCGCTGACGGTCGAGGAGAACATGACCGCGGTGGCCCAGCCGGGTCCGTGGACGGTCGATAAGGTCTACGAGATGTTTCCGCGGCTGAAAGAGCGCCGCAGCAATTTCGGCAACCAGCTATCCGGCGGCGAGCAGCAGATGCTGGCGATCGGCCGCGCGCTGACCCTCAACCCGAAAGTCCTGCTGCTGGACGAGCCGACCGAGGGGCTGGCGCCGATCATCGTTGAGGAATTGTTAAAGGCGCTGGGTACCATCACCCGCTCGGGGGGTATCTGCTCGATCATCGTCGAGCAGAACGCGCAAAAGATTCTGGGGCTGGCCGATCGGGTTGTGATATTGGAACGCGGCGCAATCGTGCATGATGCGGCAAGCCACGCGCTGAAGGCCGATCCTGCGGTGCTCGAACGCTATCTCGGCGTCGCCGGCGCCGCCGCGCACTAGATCCGCCGCGCACTAGATCCAATGGGAGTTGAGACCATGCAGAGAACCAAGCCCCCGTTCCGCGCCGACGAGGTCGGCAGTCTGTTGCGGCCGCCGCGCATCAAGGAAGCGCGCGCCAAGCTGGAGAAGGGCGAGATCACAGCCGAGGACCTGCGCAAGGCCGAAGACCTCGAGATCGAGAAGGTCGTGCACCGGCAGGCCTCGGTCGGCCTGAAACTCGCGACCGACGGCGAATTCCGCCGCTCCTGGTGGCATTTCGATTTTCTCGCCAAGCTCACGGGCTGCGAGCTCTTCCACCCCGAAACCGGCATTCAGTTCGCGGGCGTCGAGACCCGCCATGACGCGGTCCGCGTCATCGGCAAGCTCGATTTTCCCGACAACCATCCGATGCTGGATCATTTCCGTTTCCTGAAGAAGCAGGCCGACACCGCGCACGTCACGCCGAAGATGACGATCCCGTCGCCGGCGGTGCTGCATTTCCGCGGCGGCCGCAAGTCGATCTCGAAGGAGGTCTATCCCGATCTGGAGGAATTCTTCCTCGATCTCGGCAAGACCTATCGCAAGGCGGTGAAGGCATTCTACGACGCCGGTTGCCGCTATTTGCAGTTCGACGATACCGTGTGGGCCTATCTCTGCTCGCAAGACGAATTGCAGAAGGCGCGCGACCGCGGCGATAATCCCGACGGCCTGCAGGAGATCTACGCGCGCGTCATCAACTACGCGCTGGCGGATCGGCCGGCCGACATGGTGGTGACCACGCATGTCTGCCGCGGCAATTTTCGCTCGACCTGGATCTCCTCCGGCGGCTACGAGCCGGTGGCCGAGACCATGCTGGCCGGCACCAATTACGACGGCTACTTCCTCGAATATGATTCCGACCGCGCCGGCGGCTTCGAGCCGCTGCGCTATTTGCCGAAGGGCAACAAGGTCGTGGTGGTCGGCGTCATTACCTCCAAGTTCGGCGAGCTCGAGAAGAAGGACGACATCAAGCGCCGCCTCGATGAGGCCGCCAAATTTGCTCCGCTCGAGCAGCTCGCGGTCTCGCCGCAATGCGGCTTTGCCTCGACCGAGGAGGGCAACATCCTGTCCGAGGAAGAGCAGTGGGCGAAGCTGAGCCTCGCGGTCGAGGTCGCGAATGAGGTTTGGGGGAAGTAAGTCCCTCCGCCGTCATTCCGGGATGGTGCGTCAGCACCAGACCCGGAATCTCGAGATCCCGGGTTCGATGCTGCGCATCGCCCCGGGATGACGGCGCGAGCACGCCGTCACTTCTCCGCCAGATAGACTTCACCCAGCAGCGACGAATTCGACCACGGCACCTGCTTGCCCTTGGTCGCGGCGACGACTTCGGCGCGGACCCGCGTCAGCATCTGCTGCACCTCCAGTCCCGGTGTGCCGATATGGCGTGACAGCGCGGCCGAGAACGGGCTGTTGGCGCCTTCGCCGTCGAGCGCGACCTGCCCGGGGGCGGTCGCAAACGCGATCAGCGTGCCCGCGCCGAGCGTCGAACCTGCGCCAAGCGTCGTCGGCGCGGCCAATCCCGAGCCGCCTTCGATGCCGCGCTCTTCACCTGCGGACACCACCTTCGGTGCCATCGGATTGTTGCGGCAGGCATCGAGGATCAGGATGTTGGTGCGGACCTGGTCGTCGAGGCCGGCCATGATCGTATCCATGTCCATCATCGCTTCAGTCATGCGATTGCCGGCCTGAAACTGCGCGTCGATCGGCACCAGATAATTGCGGCCGTCGACCTGGATGCCGTGGCCGGCATAGTAGACCACCGCGATCTGCGCCCGCGCGGCCTCGCGCAGGAAATCGCGGATCGTGGCCTGCATCGCGGTGCGGTCGAGATCGATGCCTTCCTTCACGGTGAAACCGATGTCGCGCAGGCTCTTGGCGATCGAGCGGGCGTCATTCGAGGGATTGGGCAGCGGTCTGACATGCGCGTAGCCGCCATTGCCGATCACAAGCGCGACGCGCCGGCTGCTCGCAGTCGGTGCTTGTTGCACGGGCGCGGGAGATGGGGGCGCCGCACCGGCCGGCGCAGGCGGGGCCGCCGCGTCAGCGCGCGAACGCTGCGATTCTGCCGGATTTCTCGGTGGCGGCAACACCTCCGACAGCAGCGACAGGCGAACCTTCGCGGTCGCCTGATTGGCCTTGCTGCCGGCATCGGAAGCCTGGCCTTCCAGCACCGTGGCGTAATCCTGCTTCGCGCGGTTGAGATCGCCCTTGGCCTCGTAGGAGAGGGCGCGCTGGCTATAGGCCGAGATCAGCACGCTGCCGGGCGGCGTCATGATGTTGACCGGCGCTTTTGCCTTCGCCAGCCGGATCGCCTCGGTGGTGTCGGCGATGGCGCGATCGAGATTACCCTTGGCGCGCCAGATGATCGAACGGCTGGTCAACGGCTGCGGCAGTTGCGGATCGAGGCGGATCGCTTCATTTATGTCGGCCAGCGCGCCATCGAGATCGCCGAGTGCCTGTTTGGATATGCCGCGGTTCTGCCAGGAGAAGGCGGAGGGCGGACCGAGCTTGATCGCTTGATCGTAGTCGGCGATCGCCTTGGCGTATTGGCCCTTGTCGTAATAGGCCGAGCCGCGCAGATTGTAGGCGGCGACGCTGGGGTGCAGGCGGATCGCCTCGCTCGCATCCGCGATCACCTGCGCATAATTGCCCTTCTTGTTCCAGCCGACTGCGCGCCAGAAGTAGATGGTCGCGGGCTTCTCGCCGGAAAACACTTTCAGCGCGATGATCTTGTTGCAGGCGTTGATCTGCTGATCGGCCGGCGTGGTGTCGGTGGTGCAGAGCGGCCCAAGCTGGCTGCGCGGCTGGGCTGTTGATGGCTCGGACCACAGCGCGGCGGCGAGCAGGGCAAGCATCAGGATTGCGCGGCGCATCAGGTCCCCATGATTGGCGGTCGCACGTGGCGGATACCGCTTTGTTGCCTGCCGCGGAATGGGGGTTCAAGGCCGGCGCCGGTGCATGCCGGCTGTCCGAGACGGGGGCTTCCTTTGGTGGGCAGATGGTGGTAGGACGCTAACATCACCCGGCGCTGCCCACCTGAGTTTCCCAATGTTTTCCGGTCTCCCTGGCCCGATGAAGAACGACCAGATCCTCAGCCAGATCACCGAGTTCTGCCGTCAGTCCGACATGGCGGAGACGACGTTCGGCCGGCGGGTGGTCAATGACGGCAAGCTGGTGCATCGCCTGCGCGAGGGGAAGCGGATCACCATCGACACGCTGGACCGGATCAATGCCTATATCGCGGCGTCCACGGGCGCGCTTCCGCCTCCGCGCGGGCTCGACGTGCCGCCGGAGAAGCGCGATCCCAGAGGCAATTTCCGCTTCTTTGAGAATCGACAGAAATACCTGCTGTTCGTCCATACCTGCAGCGAAAAGCGGGTCATCGCCGAGCGGGTGGCGCTGGAACTCTCCAGCCTGCATCCGCGGCCGCCGGCGCTTCGGGTATTCGACGCCGGCGTCGGCGACGGCACGGTGTTGGCGCGGGTGATGCGCTCGATGCACGGCCGCTTTCCCCATATGCCGTTCTACATCGCCGGCAAGGAACTCAGCCTGGAGGACGTCCGGCTGACGCTCGACAAGGTGCCCGACCGGCTGTTTGAGCATCCGGCCACCGTCGTGGTCCTGACCAACATGCATTACGCCGAGGCGCCCTGGCTGACGCCGGCTTCGCCCACCGCTGCAGCGGGCATGCTCTGGCACGAGGTCGCCCTGCGCGGGGCGTCTTCGGGGGAATTCGAGACCCAGATCGCTGAGCTGGGGCCGTTTCTGGAGCAAAACTGGCGGGCCAATATCAGCCCCAAATCGGGCATGCCGATTTATGAACGGCCGGTAGCGCTGGTGCTGTACCGGGAGGACCACCGGTTCCTGCTTGATTCGATCATTCCCCGGGCGGGCCGGACCGAGGCCAACTTCGACCTCGTGATCGCTTCCCAGCCTTACCGGGCCAAATCCTCTGTGAATTTCCGTGCCAAGCGGATCATTGCGCCGCTGGCGCGGGCGTTGCGGGCAGGAGGCCGTTTGATTGGAATTCACTCCCACGGCCACGATCCGGGCCTGGAAATCATCCAGACGGTGTGGCCGGGAGAAAATCCTTTCGCCGTGAGCCGCCATGAGCTATTGCGCGCGGTGAAATACGAGCTCGGGTCGGCCGGGCGCGACCTTAACTTTAATGCCTACGCCGATAACCGTTCCATCTTTCGTTATGATATGGAAGCGCTGCCCAACGAGGTCACCGGCTCGATCGGAACCTCCACGGCTTTTGCAGCGTGGAATGCGGCAGTGTATGTCGCCCAGATCGAAGACGACCGGTTGACGGAAATGACTGAAAACAGCCGAGCCCTCGATGCTACGCGAGAGGTTCTGCGCAAGCATAATGGGCTTTGGTTCTACGACGAATCCTACGTCATTTCGCGTCGTCGCGACTGACATTCCAGGACACTTGAACAAGCGCCGCCGCGAATGGCGGAAACGAAGGGGTTTTAGATGCGCGCGTCCTATCTGTTTACCAGCGAGTCGGTCTCGGAAGGTCATCCGGACAAGGTCTGTGACCGGATCTCCGACGAGATCGTCGATCTGTTCTATCGGGAAGGCCCGAAGGCGGGCATCGATCCCTGGCAGATCCGCGCGGCCTGCGAAACGCTCGCCACCACCAACAAGGTTGTGATCGCCGGCGAAACCCGTGGTCCGGCATCGGTCACCAACGACCAGATCGAAAGCGTGGTGCGCGACGCGATCAAGGACATCGGCTACGAGCAGGAAGGCTTCCACTGGGAGAAAGCCGACATCGAGATCCTGCTGCATCCGCAGTCGGCCGATATCGCGCAGGGCGTCGATGCGCTGCAGCCGGGCGAGGTAAAGGAAGAGGGCGCGGGCGACCAGGGCATCATGTTCGGCTACGCCACCAACGAGACGCCCGACCTGATGCCGGCGCCGATCTTCTATGCCCACAAGATCCTGCGGCTGATTTCCGAAGCGCGCCACTCCGGCCGCGAGAAGGTGCTCGGCCCGGACTCCAAGAGCCAGGTCACCGTGCAGTACGAAAACGGCAAGCCCGTCGGCGTGCGCGAGATCGTGGTCTCGCACCAGCATCTGGTCGAGGATCTCTCCTCCAACCAGATTCGCGACATCGTCGAGCCCTATGTCCGCGAGGCGCTGCCGAAGGACTGGATCAACGGCAAGACCATCTGGCACATCAACCCGACCGGCAAGTTCTTCATCGGCGGTCCCGACGGCGACGCCGGCCTCACTGGCCGCAAAATCATCGTCGACACCTATGGTGGCGCGGCTCCGCATGGTGGCGGCGCGTTCTCCGGCAAGGATCCGACCAAGGTCGATCGTTCGGCCGCTTATGCCGCGCGCTATGTCGCCAAGAACATCGTCGCAGCCGGTCTCGCCGACCGCTGCACGCTGCAGCTTGCTTATGCGATCGGCGTGGCGCGTCCGCTGTCTATCTATATCGACACCCACGGCACCGGAAAGGTGCCGGAGGACGTGCTCGAGAAGGCGGCTGCGCAAGCGATGGATCTGACGCCGCGCGGCATCCGCACCCATCTCGACCTCAACCGTCCGATCTACGCGCGCACGTCGGCCTACGGCCATTTCGGCCGCACGCCCGACAATGAAGGCGGCTTCTCCTGGGAGAAGACCGATCTGGTCGAACCGCTCAAGCGCGCGGTTTAGCGAACACGTCATTCCGGGGCGCCGCGATAGCGGCGAACCCGGAATCTCAAACTGCTGGATTCCGGGTTCGCTCGTTTCACGAGCGCCCCGGAATGACGAGCAAACAAACAGGAAGCTCTCATGAACGCCCCCACCAAGCCCGCCTTCACCGACTACATCGTCAAGGACATCTCGCTCGCCGATTTCGGTCGCAAGGAGATTTCGCTGGCCGAGACTGAAATGCCGGGCCTGATGGCGACGCGCGAGGAATACGGTCCGAAGCAGCCGCTGAAGGGGGCCCGCATCGCCGGCTCCCTGCACATGACGATCCAGACCGCGGTCTTGATCGAGACGCTGGCAGCCCTCGGCGCCGACATCCGCTGGGTGTCGTGCAACATCTATTCGACGCAGGACCATGCGGCGGCGGCGATCGCGGCTGCCGGCATTCCGGTGTTTGCGGTGAAGGGCGAGACGCTGACCGAATACTGGGACTACACCGCAAAACTGTTCGACTGGCACGGCGGCGGCACGCCCAACATGATCCTCGATGACGGCGGCGACGCCACCATGCTGGTGCATTACGGCCTGCGCGCCGAGCAGGGCGACGTGGCCTTCCTCGACAAGCCGGGTTCGGAAGAGGAGGAAGTGTTCTTCGCGCTGATCAAGCGGCTCCTGAAGGAGAAGCCGAAGGGCTACTTCGCCGAGATCGCCAAGAGCATCAAAGGCGTCTCGGAAGAGACCACCACGGGCGTGCATCGCCTCTACGACATGGCGAACAAGGGCAAGCTGCTGTTCCCCGCCATCAACGTCAACGACAGCGTGACAAAATCGAAGTTCGACAACCTCTATGGCTGCCGCGAGTCGCTGGTCGACGGCATCCGCCGCGGCACCGACGTCATGATGTCCGGCAAGATCGCGATGGTCGCGGGCTTCGGCGACGTCGGCAAGGGCTCGGCCGCTTCGCTGCGCCAGGCCGGCTGCCGCGTCATGGTCTCCGAAGTCGATCCGATCTGCGCGCTGCAGGCGGCGATGGAAGGCTATGAAGTCGTCACCATGGAACACGCCGCGCCTCGCGCCGACATCTTCGTCACCGCGACCGGCAACAAGGACATCATCACCATCGACCACATGCGCGCGATGAAGGATCGCGCCATCGTCTGCAACATCGGCCACTTCGACAACGAGATCCAGATCGCCGGCCTTCGTAACCTGAAGTGGACCAACATCAAGCCGCAGGTCGACGAGATCGAATTCCCCGACAAGCACCGCATCATCCTGCTCTCGGAAGGCCGCCTGGTGAATCTCGGCAACGCCATGGGCCATCCGTCCTTCGTGATGTCGGCCTCCTTCACCAACCAGACGCTGGCGCAGATCGAGCTGTTCGCCAACAACAAGGACGGCAAGTACGAGAAGAAGGTCTACGTGCTGCCGAAGACCTTGGACGAGAAGGTGGCGCGGCTGCATCTCGCCAAGATCGGCGTCAAGCTGACCGAGTTGCGCAAGGACCAGGCGGACTATATCGGCGTCAAGCCGGAAGGCCCGTTCAAGTCGGATCACTACCGCTACTGATTTCGGACAGGACCTCCCGCAGTGGGCGCCGTCCTGACGTGAACGCACAAGCACAAGCAAGCCCCGGAGCGATCCGGGGCTTTTTGCTTGCCTGCGGCACAATCTGCGACAGTTGAAATTCAACGGCAAATTTCGATACAGCCTGTATCGCTGCAGTAAGCTCACAATGCGAGTTGCAATTTCTGCCTGCTGCCCATTACATCTGGGAGCAGGGAGAACGCCATGACCGATACGGCAGAACATTTCGACGTCCTCATCGTCGGCGCGGGCCTGTCCGGCATCGGCGCGGGCTATCATTTGCAGGAGAAGTGCCCGGGCAAGAGCTACGTGATCCTGGAGGGGCGCGATTGCATCGGCGGCACCTGGGATCTCTTCCGCTATCCCGGCATCCGCTCCGACAGCGACATGTACACGCTCGGCTATTCGTTCCGTCCCTGGACCGAGCCGAAGGCAATCGCCGACGGTCCGCGGATCCTGAACTATGTGTGCGAGACTGCTTCCGACAACGGCATCGACAAGAAGATCCGTTTCCATCATCGCGTGAAACGTGCGTCGTGGTCGTCGCCGGATTCGCGCTGGACCGTGGAAGCGGAACGCACGGTGGGCGAGGGCGCGACCGAGACCGTTCGCTTCACCTGCAGTTTCCTGTTCATGTGCTCGGGCTATTACAAATACGAGGAAGGTTACACGCCGGAGTTTTCGGGCACGGCTGATTTCGCCGGCCAGATCGTGCATCCGCAGAAATGGCCCGAGGAACTCGACTATGCCGGCAAGCGCGTGGTGGTGATCGGCTCGGGCGCCACCGCCGTGACGCTGGTGCCGGAGATGGCGAAGACCGCCGCGCATGTCACCATGCTGCAGCGTTCGCCGACCTACGTGGTGGCGCGGCCGGCGGAAGACGCGCTCGCCAACAAGCTGCGCCAGAATCTTTCGGCCAAGCTCGCCTATCATTTGATCCGCTGGCGCAATGTGCTGTTCGGCATGTATTTCTTCCAGCTCTGCCGCCGCAAGCCGGATCGCGCCAAGCAGTTGATCCTCGGCGGCGTCAAGATGGCGCTGGGTCCGGAATACGACGTGGCCAAACATTTCACGCCGCGCTACAATCCGTGGGAGCAGCGGCTCTGCCTGGTGCCGGACGGCGACCTGTTCAAGTCGATCCGCGACAAGCGCGCTTCCGTCGCGACTTGCGAGATCGACACGTTTACGAAGAGCGGCATCAAGCTGAAGGACGGCGGCGAGATCGAGGCTGACGTCATCGTCACCGCAACCGGACTGGTGCTGCAGGTGGTCGGCGGTCTCGAGGTCAGCGTCGACGGCCGCGCGGTCGATTTCGCGCGGACGCTGAACTACAAGGGCATGATGTATTCGGACATTCCGAACATGGCCTCCGCGTTCGGCTACACCAACGCATCGTGGACGCTGAAGTGCGACCTGACCTGCGAATATGTCTGCCGTCTCATCAATTACATGGATCGCAACGGCTACAAGCAGTGCATGCCGCATAATGTCGATCCTGACGTCACCGAAATGCCGTCGCTGGATTTCTCCTCCGGCTATGTGCAGCGCTCGATCGCAAAACTTCCCAAGCAGGGCTCGAAGCGGCCGTGGCGGCTGTATCAGAACTACGCGCTCGACATCGTCACCTTGCGCTATGGCAAGGTTGATGACGGCGTGATGCAGTATTCGTGACGCCGAATTGGGAACCGTGCTTGGGGGCGGCTGCGTCCGCTCGTCCCATGCGTCGTTTCGCGTATACGTAGTCGTCCTCGAATCGTCCAACATGTCCTCACGGTTAACGCCGGATTAACCGGCGTGGCGCACGCTGCGTAGCTTGCGGCCCCTGACAGCACGAGGAAGCCCATGGACGCTCAGCGAATTGCCATCGAGGCTATCGTGGCGCTGACCGATTGCGACCGCGAGGCGGCCGCCGCCTTCGTCCGCAAGTGCTATCTCGCCGGCGTCCGCGATCCCAAGCGGCTCACATTCAAGGGCCTGCAGGCGCTGCGGGGCTGAGCTCCATTGCACACCAAGACTTGTCATGCCCCGCGAAGGCGGGGCATCCAGTACGCTGCGGCCCATCGGTTCAATCACTGGCGTCTCTGGAATACTGGATCCCCCGCCTTCGCGGGGGACGACAACTGAATGTGAGGGGGCGATCTCGCGGCGCACTGCGTCCGAGGTTTGAATTCGTTTGTCCCCCTTGAAATCAGAGGACGCAGGGAAGACCGGATGCTTGCTGCACCCGAGGTCTCGGGTGCCGTTGCGCATAGCAAGAAACGCACACGAGCATCGGGCTACGGCAGCTACGCTTGCCTCGACATAGATAGTAGATGTCGCAGCGCCTCATCGGCTCTGTGCTCGGGCACAAACAGATGATCGTGATAGAAGGCCGATACCGCATTCACGCTGATGCCGGCCTCCGCCAGACGAGCAGTGACTGCCGCCAAGAAGCCTACAGCCTCAAGTGAGGAATGAACCGTGAGTGTGATCAGTCGCGACGCACATTGATAGGTAAACCTGGCGCTCTCGGCTTCTTCACGCCGCACCACGAAGCTCGTTCCTTCGCGTTCGCGGAAGATGTGCATCGGGGTGAGCGCGGCTGGAATTTTCTCGTCGCCCGGGACGCTGCAGAAGACGAAGACGCCTTCGCGCATCTCGGGCTTCATGTTCTGCAGCAATTTCGCGAGATTGCCTTCGCCCGGCATGGTCTGTGTCTTTCAAGGCGCGCCGTGAAATCGGCGGGTTACGCTTTCGCTAATAACCCGCCCTACGGATCGAGCCCGAAGGCTAAGCCATCAGCCGACGACGACTTCGCTGATCTGGATCACCGGGGACTGATCGGTATAGTTCGGGATGTCAGCCATGATCTCCTTGGCATGCGGCCCGAAGCCGGCCTGGAAGGCCTCGATCGAGTCGCAGAAGATGTGACACATGCCGACATAGGTCGCGGGCGCGCCGGGGGCTCCGCCGGCGAGGCCCTTGTCGACCGTGTAGGACTTGCAGGCATCGCCCATGCGCGCCTTCACCAGCGGCATATGCTTGTCGCGGTAGTAGTCGTGATCGAAGCGCCCGCCGGGCGTATTGGGATACATTACGCTGACCTTGATCATGGACGTCCTCCGATCTGATGTTCGCCGTTATGCTCCGGCAATAGCGAAAATCTGCGGCAGTTTTGCGGATCTTGCAACCGATACTCATCTTGGCAGAATCGTAGCCCGCATGAGCCAACGGGTCCGCGCGTAGCGCGGCCCGATGACAGGCTCCGCGATATGCGGGGACGCCACACCCCGGATGTCGCTGTGTGCCCCGAAAGGGCGTGTATCACCAGTGGAGGAAGAATCCACCCAGATAGTTGTCGATAGGTCTGGTAGCTGACGAGCAGGGTGGCTGGGTAACTGGTCACACTGAAGCCTCGTGACAAAGGTCGCCTTGGGCGGTCGAGCAATCCAGCGGGCCGTAACGTGAGTGAAGCCTGAGCAGGCCTCGAAAGTGAAGATGCGGATGCCGACCCGCCAGCGATACGGGGAAGGCAGCACAGGTGGGGAAGCAATCGACGCGCGCACCCATCTGATCCGCCGGGGTAATGGGCACGGCACGGTGGCAAGGTGATGCAGGCAACGGGGGAGACCCGTTTTGGCGAGGGTGGCGGCCTCAACGTCGCTAAAGGCGGCGGCCGGAACGGGAGTCGGACAGGGTCATAGTACTGATGAAACCGGGTAACTCCGGTGGAGGGAAGGACCCTGACTTCGGGCACGCCTTTCGAAGGAGCCGAGGAGTGGTGATTGGCGATAAGCCTGCAAACACCAGTTAGCTCCGGACGCTCCTGAGAAGGCTGTACGACAGAACGAAGGCTGATCAGTCGTGTGTTCTGTCGTGAAGCCAGTCGGAAAGCCGGATGCCGGAAATCGGCACGTCCGGTTTGATGAGCGGGGAGAGGAAACGGAACGTTGCCGCATGGCCCAAGTCACCGCGCCTCTCCTCGACTCTACGCGCTCATCCGGGCTACAAAAAAGCCCCGGGGCATGTCCGGGGCTTTGGATCTCGTGACGGCCTTCGCCGCTCGCTATTCCGGCTTGCCGATATTGACCTTCAGCGTGCCGACGCCGTCGACGCCGCATTCGAGCTTGTCGCCGGGCTGGAGCTGGGAGACGCCGGCCGGCGTGCCCGTCATGATGATGTCGCCGGCGGCGAGTTTCACCTGCTGCGAGAGCTGCCAGATGATCTCAGGCACGTTCCAGATCAGCTCGGTGAGGTCGCCTTTCTGCGCTTCCTTGCCGTTCACCGTCAGCCAGATCTTGCCCTTGGCGGGATGACCGATCTTGGAAGCCGGCTGAATCGCCGAGCAAGGCGCGGAATAGTCGAACGACTTGCCGATTTCCCACGGCCGCTCCTTCTTGCGCGAGGCGATCTGCAGGTCGCGGCGGGTGAGGTCGATGCCGACGGCGTAGCCGTAGACATGGTCGAGCGCCTTGTCGGCGGGGATGTTGAGGCCGCCGCTCTTCATGGCGACGATCAGCTCGACCTCGTGATGCAGATCCTTGGTCAGCGGCGGATAGGGGATCGTGGCGCCGTCGGGCACCAGCATGTCGGCGTGCTTGCCGAAGAAGAACGGCGGCGCGCGCTCGTCATTGCCCATCTCGCGGATGTGCTCGAGATAGTTGCGGCCGACGCACCAGATGCGGCGCACCGGATAGGTGCCGGTCTCGCCGACGACGGGAAGGGCGGGCTGCGGGACTGCTGGAATGACGTAGGAGGCTGCGTTCATGAAGGGGGTCTCGAGTGGTTACAATAGGAAACCGGCGGGGTCGCTTTTACGCGGTTGCGCTGACCGGCGCCAGACTGGGATGACCGGCATCACGCTGCTGCAGGCGGAAGAAGGACGCATAGCGGCCGCCGCGGCGCAGCAAATCGTCGTGCTGACCGCGCTCGACGATCTCGCCGCCCTCGACCACCAGGATGGCGTCGGCATGCATGATGGTGTGCAGGCGGTGGGCGATCACGATGGTGGTGCGGTTCCGGCAGAGATGCTCGATCGCCTCCTGCACCGCCTTTTCGGATTCGGAATCGAGCGCCGCGGTAGCCTCATCCAGCAGGATGATCGGCGCATTCTTGAGCAGCGCCCGCGCCACGGCGATGCGCTGGCGCTGGCCGCCCGAGAGCTGCGTGCCGTGCTCGCCGACCGGCGTGTCGTAGCCGAGCGGAAAGCCCATGATGAAGTCGTGCGCGCAGGCCGCTTTCGCCGCTGCCACGATCTCGTCCTGGCTGGCGCCTTCCTTGCCGAAGGCGATGTTGGCACCGATGGTGTCGCGGAACAGATAGACGTCCTGCCCGACATAGCCGGTCTGGCGGCGTAGCGACTGGCGCGACACGCCCGAGATCGCCTGGCCATCGATCAGGATCTCGCCCTGATTCACCTCGTAGAGCCGCAGCAGCAGCGCCAGCACCGTGGACTTGCCGCCGCCGGACGGGCCGACCAGCGCGGTGGTCTTGCCGGGTTCAGCGACGAAGCTCATGCGATTGAGTACCGGCTCGCCTGGCCGGTAGCCGAAGGTAACGCCACGGAACTCGACCCGCGCGTCGGTGAGTTTCAGCGCTGGCTCGTCACCGTCGTCAGGCTCGCTCGGCGGGCTGTCGACGATTTCGAGCAGCTTGCGCGCGCCGATCAGGTTGCTGTTGAGCTCGATGTTGAGCCGCGCCAGCCGCTTGGCCGGCTCATAGGCCAACAGGAACGCGGTCAGGAATGAAAAGAACTGGCCGGGCGAAGCGCCCATCGCGACCACGCGATAGCCGCCATACATCAGGCCGCCTGCGATCGCGAAGCCGCCAAGGGTTTCCATCAGTGGGCTGGAGCGGTTGGAAACGCGCGCCATCTTGTTGGCGTTGCGCTCGACCGCGGTGATGCTGGCGTCGATCCGCTCGCGCATCGCCTGTTCGAGCGTAAAGGCTTTCACGGTGCGGATGCCCTGCAGCGATTCCTGCATCGTCTCCATGATGTCGGCGGTGCCGGAGAACTGGTTGTGCGCAAGACCCTTGATGCGCTTCACCAGCTTGCGCAGCACGATCATCGCCGGCGGTGCCACCGCAAAACCAAGCAGCGCCATCATGGGATCGGTCATCACCATGACGACGACGAGCGCGATCAGCGACAGCAGATCGCGGCCGATGGCGTTGATCAGGAGATTGAGCACCTGCGTCACCGCGGTGGCGCCAGCAGTCAGCCGCGCCAGGAATTCCGATGAATGCCGCTCGGAAAAGAACGCGATGTTTTCGCTCATCAGCTTGGCAAACAGCCGGCGCTGGTTATTGGCGAGGATCGCATTGCCGATCTGCGACAGGATCACGGTGTGCCCGTAGGTCGCCGCGCCCTTGATCGTAAAAATGACGACGGTGACCAGCGACAAAAGCGCAATCCCGCGCACATCCTTGTCGACATAGGCCTTGTTGATGACTTCGCCGAGCAGGTAGGCGGAACCCGCGGTCGTCACCGCCGCGACCCCCATCAGCGAAAAGGCGAGCAGATAGCGCCGCCAGTAGGCGAGCCCCTGTTCGGCAACGAGGCGCCGAATCAGGATCGCCGCACCATAGGGGTCGTCGGTGATTTTCTTCGGAGTTTCTTTTGGAAGTTCGGTCATCCGCGTTCCATCGACGGCGCCGGGCGAACCGGCGCGTCAGGGCTGCTGCGATGCCTCCTTGCCTGCTTAACCGGGCTTTTTCAAGCCCAATAAGTGTTTGATTTCACGCCGATTGCGCGTGCTGCGGGAGGCCGCCGCGCTCGCTGAACAGCTTCTTTTCCCAGGTCAGCGCATGGCCTGCGATGGTCTCGAGATTGTCGTATTGCGGCGTCCAGTCGAGCATGGCGCGGATCCGGCTGGTATCGGCGACCATGGTCATGATGTCGCCGGGGCGGCGCGGCGCATATTGAACTGCGAAATTGCGCATCGAGACGCGGCGCACGGCCTCGATGGTTTCCTTGACCGAATAGCCGCGGCCGTAACCGCAGTTCAGCGTGATCGAGCCTCCGCCGCCGCGCAGGTATGACAGCGCGGCGCGATGGGCCTGCGCGAGGTCGCTGACATGGATGAAGTCGCGGATGCAGCTGCCATCCGGCGTCGGATAGTCGGTTCCGTAGACGTCGACCTTGGCGCGCTGCCCGGTCGCGGCTTCCACCGCGATCTTGAGCAGATGCGTCGCCCCGACGGTAGAAAGGCCGCAGCGTCCTTTCGGATCCGCGCCCGCGACGTTGAAATAGCGCAACACGATATACTTCATGTCGTGCGCACTGGCGACGTCGTGGAGCATGATTTCGGTCATCAGCTTGGAAGAGCCGTAGGGCGACATCGGCCGCGTCGGCGCATGCTCCGATACCGGCACCTGGTCCGGATTGCCGTAGACGGCGGCGGTCGACGAGAAGATGAAGCGGTTGACGCCGCCCTTGACCGCGGCATTCAGGAGGCTGCGGGTCGTCATGGTGTTGTTGCGGTAATAGCCGAGCGGATCGCGCATCGAATCCGGCACCACGACCGAGCCTGCGAAATGAATGATGCTCTCGACGCGGTGCTGGGCGATCACGCCCTCGACGAGGTTTTCGTCGCCGGCGTCGCCGATGAACAGCGGCACGGGCCGCGGCAGGAAGGCAGAAAAGCCGGTCGACAGATTGTCGATCACGACGACGCTTTCGCCGGCATCCGCCAGCGCATGAACCATATGACTTCCGATATAGCCGGCGCCGCCGGTGACGAGCACGGTCATTGGTCACCTCTCCCGATTTATTTAGGTCGATGCTAGCGGGGCTGCGGTGAAGAGGGGGTTTCGGCGCGGGCGAACTGGCCACTATGCTTAATGTTGCGTATAGGAACTTTCCGAACCGGAGCCGGACGTGCCTATCGAGAATAATTTGGCCAGAGATCTGCAGCTGATCGTGCCGAATCTGCACAGGCGCTATTCCGGTGTCACGGCGACCAACCGGATGGTGGCGCCGATACTCGCCACAATGTACCGCGCCGCATGGCTGGGTCCGCACGCGCCCGACGGCATCGCGCGGATGGGTTTTGCCGATCTGTTCAAACTCTGGCGGCATCGCACGCCGCTGATCTGGCATGCGCGGCGCAATGACGAGATGATCGCGGGGCTGTTGCTGCGCGCGCTCGGTTGGCCGATGAAACTGGTCTTTACGTCCGCCGCACAGCGTCATCATAAACGGCTGACGCGCTGGCTGATCCGGCAGATGGACGCGATCATCGCGACCTCCGAATTGTCGGCGTCGTTTCTCAAACGCGAGGCGACGGTGGTGATGCATGGCGTCGATACGATGCGCTACGCACCGCCGGCCGACCGCGCGGCCGCGTTTGCGGAAGCGAAGCTGCCGGGACGCTACGCGATCGGCTGCTTCGGCCGGGTGCGTGCGCAAAAGGGCACGGATGTTTTCGTCGAGGCGATGTGCCGGCTGTTGCCGCGCTATCCCGATTTCACCGCCGTCATCGTCGGCGCTGTCGTGCCGGAGCAGCAGGGGTTTGCCGACGGCTTGAAACGACAGATCGAGGCCGCCGGGCTGCAATCGCGCATCGTCATCACGGGCGAGCTCGAAATCGAGCAGGTGCAGCGCTGGTACCAGCGGCTGACGATCTACGCCTTCACCTCGCGCAACGAAGGTTTTGGCCTGACGCTGATCGAGGCGATGTCGTCGGGTGCAGCACTGGTGGCGGCGCGCGCGGGCGCGGCGCAGTTCGTGGTCGAGGACGGCGTGACCGGCGTGCTGACGCCGCCGGGCGATGCCGACGCGCTGGTGGCGGCGCTCGAGCCCTTGATGCGCGATCCGCAAGCGGCGATTGCGATGGGCGAACGCGCACGAAAGCGCGTCATTGAAAAATTCAGCCTGGAAGCGGAAGCGAACGCGATCGCCGCGGTCTATCGGGCGCTTGATTGAGTCATCACGCGCTGCGCGATGTCGGCCACCTCGGACGCGGCAATGTCGCGCATGCAGCGGTGGTCGTTCATGGTGCAGACGGTGCGCTGGCAGGGCTGGCAGGACAGCTTCGATTTGTTCTGCAGCACCGTGGCGGCAAGGCCGTTCAGCGGCGCCCACAGATAGGGGCTGGTCGGGCCGAAAATGCCCATGGTCGGCGTGCCGATCGCGGCGGCGATGTGCATCAGGCCGGAGTCGTTCGAGATTGCGACGCTCGCCGCCGCCATCGCCAGAACGCCGTTGCGCAGATCAGTGCCGGTAAGGTCGCGGGCCCTGCCGCTGGTAGCGGCGACGATTTCCTGCGCCAGTGCCTTTTCGCCGGGGCCGCCGACCACCCAGACGTCGAGGCCGCGCTCGATCAGGAGCCGTGCTGCTTCCGGATAATAGGTCCAACGTTTCGAGGCGCCGACGGAACCGGGGCCCAGCGCGACCGCAGGCCCCGATCCCAGCCCGTTGGCCTGCCGCCAGCGGGCGGCTTCCTCCGGCGGAACCACGAGCTGCGGTACCGGCCATTCCGGCGGCAGCGGCGCGCCTGATGGCAGCGCCAGCGCGGCATTCTTGTCGATGAAGCGGGGTAGGGCCTTTTCGCCCCAGCGCATCCGGTTGATCAGCCCGAATCGCGCCTCGCCGAAAAAGCCGACGCGCTCGGGTATCCCGGCAAGTGCCGGCGCAATCGCCGCCTTCCAGGTGCGGGGCAGGACGAGGGCGGTTCCGTAGCTGCGGGAGCGGAGTTCGGCGGCCAGCCCCCTCTGCCTGGCGATAGCAAGCCGGCTGCGGGGGAGGTCCCGGACGATGCCCGCCCGGACGCCCGGCATGTAATCGACCAGGGGGGCGCACAGGGAGGTCACCAGCAGGTCCACCGGGCGGTTCGGCCAGCGTTGTTTCAGGACCCGCACGACCGTATGACCGCGGACGAAATCGCCAATCCACATATAGGGAACGATCAGAATCGGCCTGATGTCGGCGGCATCCTCCAGCTCGATTTCATGTGGTGAATTTAAATTCATGCCTTGACGGGTTCGCCGCTAACCGATTACGGCACCGTCGGTAACCGCTCCGCATCGGCAGGTAAAGCCGGTCGATCAACTTCGCTTCGGCTTGAGAAGCAAAGTTGCCTGCCGCCCGGGAGTGGGGCAAAGCTTTTGCCGAACAATCAAGGCAGGGGATGGCATGTTGCTGGTGACCGGGGGCGCCGGTTTTATCGGGTCGAACGTCGTGGCCGCGTTGAATGACGCCGGCCGGGACGTGGCCGTGTGCGACATGCTCGGGCACGACGGCAAATGGCGCAACCTCGCCAAGCGCCGGCTCGCCGATTTCGTGCCGCCTGTGGAAATGATGGACTGGCTGAAGGGCCGGCGGCTCGAGGCGATCATCCATCTCGGCGCCATCTCCGAGACCACCGCGACCGACGGCGACCTGGTGATCGAGACCAATTTCCGCCTGTCGATGCGGCTGCTCGACTGGTGCACGGCGAACACCACGCCGCTGATTTACGCCTCATCCGCCGCCACCTATGGGGACGGCAGCAGCGGCTTTGGCGACGACCAATCCATGGATGCACTGAAGAAGCTGCGGCCGATGAATCTCTACGGCTGGAGCAAGCATTTGTTCGACATGGCGGTGGCCGAGCGCGCTGCACGCGGTGAACGGCTGCCGCCGCAATGGGCCGGGTTGAAGTTCTTCAACGTGTTCGGCCCCAACGAGTACCACAAGGGCACGATGATGAGCGTGCTGGCGCGGCGCTTTGACGACATCAGAGACGGGCGTCCCGTGCAATTGTTCAAGTCCCATCGTGAAGGCATCGCCGACGGCGACCAGCGGCGCGACTTCATCTATGTCGACGACGTCGTGCGGGTGACGATGTGGCTGCTTTCCACGCCCGATGTCAGCGGCATCTTCAATGTCGGCACCGGCACCGCGCGCAGTTTCCGCGACCTGATGCTGTCGGCCTATGCCGCGCTCGGCACGCAACCGAACATCCAGTATATCGACATGCCCGAGCAGATCCGCGGCAGCTATCAATACTTCACCCAGAGCGAAGTCGATCGGCTGCTGCGCGCCGGGTATAATGGCGGCTTCACTGCGCTGGAAGACGCGGTCGAGACCTATGTGAAGGTCTTTCTCGACCGCGCCGATCGCTTTCGCTGACGGGCTTGAGGTGGACAGATGTTCGATTTCGAAGCCCTGAGCCAGGCGATCCCGCGTCAGACCGTGCTCTGCGTCGGCGACCTCATGCTCGACGAGTTCGTCTATGGCGAGGTGTCGCGCGTTTCGCCGGAAGCGCCGGCACCCGTGATCGCCGTTCAGCGCAGCGAGACCAATGTCGGTGGCGCCGGCAACGTCGCGCGCAACATCGCTTCTCTCGGTGCGCGCTGCATCTTCGTCGGCCTGATCGGCGATGACGAGGCCGGCGCGAAGCTGAAGGCCGATCTGGCGCGGGAGCAACTGATCGAGGCGGTGCTGGTCTCCGATTCCTCGCGCCCGACGACGCGTAAGGTACGCTTCGTCTCCGAGCATTTTTCCACCCACATGCTGCGCGCGGATTGGGAACTGTCCGTGCCGGCCTCGGCCGATGTCGAGCAAAGGCTGATCGACGCGATCGTGCCGCAGGTCGCGCGTGCCGATATCGTGCTGCTGTCCGATTATGCCAAGGGCGTGCTGACGGCGCGCGTCATCCGCAATATCATCGATGCCGCGAACAAGCTCGGCAAGCGCGTGATCGTCGATCCCAAGAGCGCCAATTTCGCGATCTATCGCGGCGCCACGCTTTTGACGCCCAACCGCAAGGAGTTTGCGGAAGCCACCCGCAGCCGCGCCGATACCGACCAGAACATTGCCGGAGCGGCGCAGGACGCGATGGTTCTCGCCGATTGCGAGGCGATGCTGGTGACGCAAAGCGAGCACGGCATGACGCTGGTGGTGCGCGGCGGCGAGGCGATCCACGTGCCGGCGCTGCCGGTCAAGGTGCGCGACGTCTCGGGCGCGGGCGACACCGTCGCCGCGGCGCTGGCGCTGACGCTAGCGGCCAGGGCGGATTGGGAAACGGCGCTGCGGATGGCGAATGCGGCGGCGGCCGTCGCGGTCGGCAAGAAGGGTACCGCTACCGTGTCGCCGGCGGAACTGCGGCGAAGAATCCTGCCGCATGCCTCGCTGGCGGCGGAGGAAAAGATCGTGGCTGCCGGCGGCGATCTCGATGCGCATCTTTTGGACTGGCGCCGGCAGGGGCTGCGCATCGGCTTCACCAATGGCTGCTTCGACATTCTGCATCCCGGCCACGTCAAGGTGCTGACGGCCGCGCGCGGCGCCTGCGACCGCCTGATCGTCGGCCTCAACAGCGATGCGTCGGTGAAGCGGCTGAAGGGCGAGGGGCGCCCGGTGCAGGACGAGCGGGCGCGTGCCGAAGTGCTGGCGGCGCTGGAGGCGGTCGATCTCGTCGCGATCTTCGAAGAGGACACGCCGATCGAACTGATCGCGAAGGTGAGGCCGAGCGTGCTGGTCAAAGGCGGCGACTACACCCGCGAGCAGGTCGTCGGCCACGAGATCGTCGAGGCCGCGGGCGGCGAGGTCATGCTCGTCGACATTCTGCCGGGCCACAGCACGACGTCGCTGGTCGGCCGCGCACGGGGAGACAATGCGTGAGCGTTAGTGCTGTGGTGCCACCGATGTCCCTGGTGCGACGATACTGGCGCGACCAGGCGCTGTGGCTGACGATTGCGGATGTCTTCGCCATTCTGGCCGCGTTTGCGCTGCCCTGGTCGACGACGGTCCTGGCGATCTTCGTGCTCTGCTGGCTCGGCGCCGTGGCCTGGATGATGGACTGGCGGGCCTACGGGCGTTTGCTGAAACAGCCGATCTGCTATTTGCCGCTCGCACTGGTCGGCCTTGCCGCCGTGGGTACGTTATGGGCCGACGCCGCGTGGAACGTGCGGCTTGCCGCCATCGCCCCAACCCTCAAGTTCCTGGTGCTGCCGGGATTGTTCTATCATTTCCAGCGGTCGTCGCGGGGGATGTGGGTCTTCACCGCATTCCTGGTGTCGTGCGCCCTGCTGATGGTGGTGTCGTGGCTGGTCGCGATTGATCCAAGCCTCTCGCTTAAGCCCGGTGATGATGCGTATCGCGGCATCTTTGTCAAAAACTACATCGACCAGAGCCAGGAGTTTGCACTCTGCGCGATCGCGCTGACCTATCCGATCGTCAATCTGCTGCGGCTGAAGAAGGTGCGGCAAGCATTGGTGCTGAGTGCCGTTTCGCTCGGTTTCATCGCAAACATGGCGTTCGTCGTCGTCTCCCGGACCGCCATCGTTACAATGCCGATCATGCTGGCGGTGTTTGCGCTGCTTCACCTGAGGCGACGCACCAGTTTGATCATCATAGGCGTCATGATCGCTCTCGTGGGCGTCCTTTGGTTCACCACGACCGACTTGCGCTGGGGTCCCAAGAGATTTCTCAGGGATTATCAGCTCTACAAGACGGAACAAACCGTGACATCGATTGGGCTTCGGCTCGAGTTCTGGCAAAAATCCGTGCGGTTCTTTTCGGAGGCGCCGGTCATCGGTCACGGAACGGGCTCGCTGCGCGGGCTCTTCGAGCGGGCTGCGACCAACTACTCCGAATCGCCTGCTGGCTCCGTTATAAGCAATCCTCATAACCAGACGCTCAATGTCGCCGTGCAGTGGGGCGTCATGGGCGTGATATTGTTGTATGCGACGTGGCTGTCTCATCTGTTGCTGTTTCGCGGGCCGGGCCTCGTTTCCTGGCTCGGGTTGCTGGTCGTCGTACAAACATGTTCAACTCGCATCTCTTCGATTTTCACGAGGGATGGATGTACGTGCTCGGCGTCGGCGTTGCCGGCGGCATGACGCTGGCGGCCAAACAACGCAGTGAGAAAGCGGATCCGGTGACGGGACCATGAGTTTCGACGGTGAGCGCGGGGCAAAGCGCTCGATCAGTTGGATTGTTTCGCGGATATTGGCGTTCCGCCACGATCACGCAGCGCGGATGCTGAACGTCGACCTCATTGCGGTCGCGGTCGCGGTCATGCTGCCGTGGTCGACCAGCGGCGTCGGTATCGGCATGGCGATATGGTTTTTCGCCCACGTCGCGGTGATCGAATGGCGCCCGTTCCTGCGCTCGTTGCTGCGGCCGATTTGTCTGCTTCCGATTGCACTCGTGGCATTGGCCGCGATCGGAACCCTCTGGTCGGATGCGCCCTGGAACGTACGTTCCTATGCTTTGAGCCCGACGACAAAGCTGCTCTTTCTGCCGTTCCTGTTCTATCATTTCGAGCGCTCGACGCGCGGCATGTGGGTATTCGTCGGCTTCCTGATTTCCTGCGCGCTGCTGGTGCCGGTATCCTGGCTGGTGCTGCTCGAACCATCCCTCACGCTGAAGGTGGACGATGCGGAGCGGGGCATTTTCGTCAAGAACTACATCGACCAGAGCCAGGAATTCGTGCTGTGCACGGTCGTGCTCGCTTTCCCCATCATCACATTGCTGCGAGCCGGGAAAATCAGACAGGCATTGTTGCTGACCGCGGTTGCGGCCAGTTTCATCCTCACCATGGCATTCGTCGTCGTGTCGCGCACGGCGCTGGTCACGCTGCCGATCATGCTTGCCGTGTTCGCGATGGCGCATTTGAGGTGGCGGACCAACGTGCTGCTGTTCATAGCCGCCGTCATGCTCGGCGCGCTGGCCTGGACCTTGTCGCCGCAATTGCAGGCGACCACCGACAAGTTTTCGCGGGACTACCGCATCTATAAGGAATTCAATCAGCCGACGTCGATCGGGTTGCGATTGGAGTTCTGGGAGAAGTCGTTGCGGTTTTTTGCCGAGGCGCCGGTGATCGGCCATGGTACGGGATCGACGCGACGGCTGTTCGAGGCGGCGGCGACCGGCCCTGCGGGGCTGGCGCAGGGGGCGGTGATCGGGAACCCGCATAACCAGACCCTCAACGTCGCGGTCCAGTGGGGTGCTGTCGGGGTGGTGATCCTGTACGCAATGTGGTTTTTTCATTTCTCGTTGTTTCGCGGCGAGGGGCTGGCGGCCTGGATCGGGCTGATGGTGGTGCTGCAGAACGTATTCAGTTCGCTATTCAACTCGCATCTGTTCGATTTTCACGAGGGTTGGATGTATGTGCTCGGCGTCGGGATCGCCGGTGGCATGGTGCTGCGCGCCAGATCCGCGGCCGCCGAATCTTCCGGCACAGGCTTGGCATGATCGCTGGCATGCGCGCCGGAGATAAGATATCAGCGGGCGAGGGGACGCGCCTCGCGAATCCCGATCGTTCCCGCAGCCGGCCATTGGAATGACGCCTCTTTCGCAACTGACCCGCCGCAATTTTCTGATCGCAGCGCATGATGCGCTGGCGACGGCGCTTGCGCTGCTGGCGAGCTTCTACCTGCGTTTCGAGGGCGGCGAGGCCTTCTTTGCGCGCCTGCCGCTATTGCTGCGTATCCTGCCGCTGTTCGTCATCTTCAGCGTCGTGATCTGTTACGTCTTCAACCTGACGACGACGAAATGGCGTTTCATTTCGCTTCCCGACGCGCTGAACATCCTGCGCGTGGCGAGCGTTCTGGCGGTCGCGCTCGTCGTGCTGGACTATGCGTTCATCTTCGGGGCATCGAGCGGCAAGGCACCGGTGCTGTTCGGCCGCATCACCATCGTTCTCTACTGGTTTCTTCAGGTATTCGCGCTGAGCGCGCTCCGTTTCGGCTACCGCTATTTCCGCTACACGCGCGTCCGCCGCCATGCCCGCACCGAGGGCGCCTCAGTGACCCTCTTGATCGGCCGCGCCGCCGACGCGGAGGTGCTGCTGCGCGCGATCGAGAGCGGTGCTGTCAAACAGCTTTGGCCGGTCGGCGTGCTGTCGCCGTCGGCCGCTGACCGCGGGCAGTCGATCCGCAACGTGCCGGTGCTCGGCGGCATCGATGACGTCGAGGACGTGATCCGCGACTATGCCGGCCGGGGAAAGCCGATTGCGCGGCTCGTCATGACGCCGTCGGCGTTCGAACCTGAGGCGCATCCCGAATCGGTGCTGATGCGCGCCAAGCGGCTCGGCCTGTTCGTCAGCCGCCTGCCGTCGCTCGAAAGTGGCGACGTGCCAAGGCTGACCAATGTCGCCGTCGAAGACCTGTTGCTGCGGCCGAGCGAGAAGATCGATTACGCGCGGCTTGAAACGCTGGTGAAGGGCAAGGCGGTGATCGTCACCGGCGGCGGTGGCTCGATCGGTTCGGAGATATGCGACCGTGTCGCGACCTTCGGCGCCGCGCGGCTGCTGGTGATCGAGCATTCGGAACCGGCGCTTTACGCGGTGACGGAGGCGCTGACCGCGCGCGCGGCCAATGCCATGATCGAGGGCCGGATCGCCGATATCCGCGATCGCGACCGGATCATGAACCTGATGCGGGAATTCAAGCCCGATATCGTGTTCCATGCCGCCGCGCTGAAGCATGTGCCGATCCTCGAGCGCGACTGGAGCGAGGGCGTCAAGACCAACATCTTCGGATCGGTCAACGTCGCCGACGCGGCGATGGCGGCGGGCGCGACCGCGATGGTGATGATCTCGACCGACAAGGCGATTGAGCCGGTCTCGATGCTCGGCCTGACCAAACGCTTTGCCGAAATGTATTGCCAGGCGCTCGACCATGATCTGATGGCGCAATCGGCGGGCAGGCCGCATATGCGCCTGATCTCGGTGCGGTTCGGCAACGTGCTGGCTTCGAACGGATCGGTGGTGCCGAAATTCAAGGCGCAGATCGAGGCGGGCGGCCCGGTCACGGTGACGCATCCGGACATGGTCCGCTACTTCATGACCATCCGCGAAGCCTGCGATCTCGTGCTGACCGCGGCGACGCATGCGCTGACGCCGGCACGGCCCGACGTCTCGGTCTACGTCCTCAACATGGGACAGCCGGTCAAGATCGTGGAGCTTGCCGAGCGGATGATCCGCCTGTCCGGCCTCGAACCCGGCATCGATGTCGAGGTGGTCTTTACCGGCATGCGGCCGGGCGAGCGGCTGAACGAGATCCTGTTCGCCAGCGAGGAGCCGACGGTGGAGATCGGGGTCGCCGGCATCATGGCGGCCAAGCCGAACGAGCCGCCGATGCAGACCTTGCGCAAATGGATCGCGGCGCTGGAGGATGCGATTGCGCGGGATGACCGTTCCACCATCCGCGCGGTGCTCAAGGACGCCGTGCCCGAGTTCGGCTCGAACGCCGCCTGATCTTTTTTCGGTATCCGCCGGCGATCCGGGCCGCTTCGAAAGCAAAGATGCAGAGTTACGGAAAAGTCGTCGTCGTCAGCCAGCACTACCCGCCGGATCCGAGCACGACGGCGGCGATCATGGCATCGATTTCGGAGCGCGTGGCGCAGGAGGCCGACGCACTGGTGCTGTCGGGAACGGCGGGCTCCGCGATACCGGCGCAAACGGGCAAGCCTGAGGTCGTCGAAGTCAGGAGCTGGATGCCCGCAAAGGGCGCGCTGGGAAAGCGGGCGGTGGCCGAATTGCTGTTCACGGTCCGGATGTTTTTCGTGCTGCTGGCGAGGCTCAAGCGCGGCGATGTCACGCTCACCGTTCCCGCGCCCTTCATGCTGCCTTACGCCTTTGCCGCCGCGGCCAAATTGAAGGGTGCGAAGTCGGTACTGATCATGCACGATCTCTATCCCGACGTTCTCGTCATGGTTGGCCTGTTGAAGCCGCAGTCGATGCTGGCGAGGGCGATGCACGCCCTCAACGCGCCGATGTTCCGCGCGCTCGACGCCGTCGTCATCATCGGCCGCGACACGGAAAAACTGTTGTTGCGCTATGGCGGAATGACCCGCGACAGGATTCGCTTCATACCGAACTGGGCGACCCTTGCACCCGGCGTTCGCGCCATCGCGCCCGACAATCCGTACCGTCGCCCGCTCTCCACCCGTTACGTCGTCGGGCTGTCGGGCAATCTCGGCTTCACCCACGATCCCGTCATCGTGTTCGAAGCGGCGCGGTTACTGCGGGACAATAAGGATATCCATTTCCTCTTGTCGGGCTGGGGAGTGGGCTTCGACCAGTTGAAGGCGATGCAGGCGGAGGTGAAACTTCCGAACGTCACTCTGGTCGAGCGCGTCGAGGACGATGAGTTGGAGATTTTTCTCTCGGCCGCGGACGTCTGGATCATTCCCTACCGCAAGAACGTTGCCGGCGTATCGGTGCCGAGCCGGTTCTACAATCTGCTGGCAATCGGCCGTCCGGTGATCCTGGTTTCCGAAGCCGATGCCGAGGCCGCGCTGACGGTGATCGAACACGATGTCGGCTGGGTCGTCGAGCCCGGCAACGCCAATGAATTGGCGGAAACGGTCGGTCGCGCCGCCCGTTCCGTGGACCCGCAGCGGGCCGAACGCGCGGCCGAAATCTCCAAACGATTCGATTTTGAGATCGCCATGACCGAGTATTGCGGCTTGATCCGCGAACTGGCGCAGAAGAAGCCGGGCTAAAGCGTGATGACGTTTCTTCGAATCGTCATCCCGCTTTATCTTTTTGTTTGAGCATGATCTCCGCGCAAACGCGTTCCGCGTTTGTCGCGAGGGAAAACCGCTACACACTTTTCCGGATCATGCTCTAGCCGAGGGACGGCGCGCGGCGCGAGAAGCGGTACATCAGGAACGCTGTTGCGACGCCGCCTGCAACAAGAAGCAGGCCGGAGATCGCAGGCGAAGACGTTATCACCGAGCCGATCGCCAACGCGGCCAACAGGATGTTGAGGGCGAACACCTCGCTCACCACGCGCGATACTGAAAATCCGTTGTCGGTGGCCCGCTGATAGAAGTGGCTGCGATGCGCCGCCCAGAACGGCTCGCCCTTCGCGATGCGCCGCAGCAGGGTAATGGTGGCGTCGGCGAGATAATACAGCGGCAACAGCAGCGCCGCCGCCACGTGCTGATGCCAGGCGAGCTGCAGCAGGCACCAGCCGGCGAGCAGGCCGATCGGCAGGCTGCCGACGTCGCCGAGAAAGATTTTTGCCACCGGCCGGTTGAACGGCGCAAAGCCAAGCATTGCCCCGAACAGGGCGGCTGCGGCGACCGTCGTCGACGCCGGAAGATCGCCGAGCCAGCCGAGCAGGATCAGCGCGGCGGTGACTGGCACGATTTCGGCGGCCGTCATCAGATCGAGCCCGTCCATGAAGTTGACGAGGTTCACGAACCACAGGCCTGCGAGAATCAGCAGGCCGCGCTCGAGCCAGAACGGGCAGGCGGGAACGATCCGCAAGTCTTCGGGCGCGGCAACGATCACCGCGGCAACGGCAAGTCCCTGCAGCAACAGCCGCGGCAGGACATGGAGGGGCTTGACGTCATCGGCAAAGCCGACGGCCGCGATGAACAGCGTCGCGCCGAACACGGCTGCGGGGACTTTCATGCCCGCCGCGCCGGCAAGCGCAATGACGGCGGTCGCCGCGACTAGCGTGGCTGCGATGACAGCGATGCCCCCGCCCTGCGGCGTCGGGATGCGGTGGGAGGAGCGCGCATTCGGTTTCGCCAGCGCTATTCGCACCATGAGCGGCCGGATCGCAAAAGTCAGGGCGCCCGACAACAGCGCCGCCGGCACCGCTGCGGCAAACGACAGCACTAGTTGCGAATTGACCATTCTACCCGCGCGGAACGTTGTCAGGAGATCATTTGGGAACTTCGATCGGCGCCGTGCCCTGCGCGGCTTTCTCGGCGCTCAAGATCCAGACCAGCCCGCCGATCAGGCCGACGATAAAGGACACCGCGCCGTAGAGCAGCGAGATGTTGACGCCCTCATTGGCCATCAGGCCGGCATAGCCGAATGCCAGCCCCATGGTGGCCTCGCGGACGCCCCAACCGGCAATCGAGATCGGCAGCATGGTGATAAGCATCACTGGCGGAACGAGCTGGAAGATCTGGCCGAACACCACGGGCGCTTCAATCGACTGCACCACGCACCAGGCGATGACGACGGCGAGCACGTGCACCAGCAATGACAGCACGGCGACCTTCAGGCCGTGGGTACGGCTGAACAGCACGCGATTGGCGATCACCGAACAGGCATGGATGTGATGGGTGCCCCACCAGTGCTTCAGCCACGGCCATTGCAGCCTGCCGAGCAGGAGAAATCCGAGGCCGCCGGCCAGTGCCGCGAAATCGACGAACAGCAATGCCGACCTGCCGTGCGGATCGGTGATCAGGCGGTAGCTCCAGGGCAGGCTTGCGACGATGACGACCGCGAGCGCGATCAGGCCGATGGCGCGGTCGACGAAGATGGAATAGGTCGCAGCCCGCCAGCCATGGCCGCTGCGCGCCACCAGCCACAGCCTGACCGCGTCACCGCCGATCGAGGAGGGCAGCGTCTGGTTGAAGAAAGTTCCGATCACGTTGAAGCGCATCGCCTGCCGGGTCGGCAGCGGTGCGCCGCACTCCGCGCTGATCTCGCGCCAGCGCAGCACGCCGATGAAGATCTGCAGGAACGTCACCGCGATCGCCACGCCGATCCAGCCCAGGCTGGAAACGTCGATGCGGGCGGCGAGATCGGCAAGGTCGACCTTGCGCAGCGAGAAATACAGCAGCGCCGCCGAGACCAGTATCTTCAATGTCGAAAGCAGGATTCGGCGCATCTCGCCCATGCCGGGTTTGGAGAGGTGGGGTGCAAAAAGCGATGCAACTCGGCGCCTTGGTATGGTTTTCGAGCCGTTCTGGCAATAGCAGGGCTGGTAGGTGTTGCGGCGGCCTTGGCAACGCAGGTAAAGAGGCTTGGCGACAGAAATTTCGGCCGTTGAGCGCTACCTTCCAGGGATATGATGCCGGATCAATCTATTTTGGTCACCGGAGCTGCGGGTTTCATCGGCTTTCACGTCGCTCGCCGGCTGCTTGCCGAAGGCCGCGCCGTCATCGGCCTCGACAATCTCAACGACTATTATGATCCGGCGCTGAAACGGGCGCGGCTGGACATCCTGCGCGGAGAGCAGGGTTTTGCGTTCGAGCAGATCGACCTCGCCGATCGCGCCGCCATGGAACGCCTGTTCGCCAAACACCGCTTTGCCAGGGTGGTGCATCTGGCGGCGCAGGCCGGCGTGCGGTATTCGATCGACCAGCCGCATGCCTATGTCGACGCCAACCTCGAGGGCTTCGTCAATGTGCTGGAAGGTTGCCGGCATCACGGATGCGGGCATCTGGTCTATGCGTCGTCCTCGTCGGTCTATGGCGCCAATACGAAACTACCGTTTTCGGTGGACGACAAGACCGACCATCCGGTCAGCCTCTACGCTGCCACGAAGAAGGCCAACGAACTGATCGCGCATTCCTACAGCCATCTCTATCGCCTTCCGGTGACGGGCTTGAGGTTCTTTACCATCTATGGGCCGTGGGGCCGCCCTGACATGGCGATTTACCTCTTCACCAAGGCGATCGTGGAGGGCACCCCGATCAGGCTCTTTAACCATGGCCGGATGCGGCGCGACTTTACCCATGTCGACGACGCGGCGCGCGCGGTATTGCAACTGGTCGACCAGGCCCCGCGCGACGGCGGCCCGGCCGCCGGTGCGCCGGCACGAATTTACAATGTCGGCAACAATCATCCGGAAGAGCTAACCCACGTGGTAGCGGTTCTGGAGCGGGAATTGGGTCGCGCGGCGGTTCGGGAGATGCTGCCGATGCAGCCTGGAGATGTGACCGAGACCTTTGCCGATGTAGCGGAACTGATGCGCGACACCGGTTTCAGGCCGCAGACTTCGATCGAGGACGGGCTTGGCGATTTTGTCGCCTGGTACCGTGGCTACTACAGGATTTGAGGCACCGATGAACCGACGAATTATTCCCCTCATCATGTGCGGCGGCGCAGGAACGCGGCTGTGGCCGGCTTCGCGCGAGGTGCACCCCAAGCAGTTCCTGTCCCTGTTCGGGGAGCGCTCGACGTTCCAGGACACGCTGTTGCGGGTTTCGGACGCTGATCTGTTCGAACGGCCCGTCATCATCACCAACAATGCCTATCGCTTCATGGTGCTCGAGCAACTGGCGGAGATCGGGCTCGAGGCCGACGTGCTGCTCGAGCCGATGCGGCGCGATTCCGGTCCGGCGATTGCAGCCGGCGCCGCCTTTGCGGAGGCGCGCGACAAGGACGCGATCGTGCTGGCGCTCGCCGCCGATCACGTGGTTCGCGACACGCCCGCTTTCGTCGCCGCCTGCCGCGAGGGGCTGGCCGCGGCGGAAGCCGGCCACATCGTGACGTTCGGCGTGCAGCCCGAACGCGCCGCCACCGAATATGGCTACATCAACCCCGGCGAGGTGATTTCCGGCAAGGTTCGCGCGGTCGCGAAATTCGTCGAGAAGCCGGATACGGCGACGGCGACGGGTTATGTCGAGGCCGGCTATCTCTGGAACAGCGGCAACTTCATGTTCCGCGCTGCCGTCTTGTCCGACGAATATCGCAAGGTCGATGCGGAAAGCGTGCAGGCTGTCGCCGATGCGGTGACGAAGGCGGGCACCGATCTTGGTTTCGTCAAGCTCGACGAGGCTGCGTTCGGTTCGGCGAAGTCGATCTCGATCGACTATGCCGTGATGGAAAAGACCGCGCGCACCGCCGTCGTTCCGGTCGCATGCGGCTGGTCCGATGTCGGTTCCTGGCATGCGGTGTGGGAACTGTCCGGCAAGGACGGGGAGGGCAACGCGGCACGCGGCGTGGCCGTGTTCGAGGATTCGCGCAACTGCAACGTCTCGACCGACCGCGCGCTGGTCGCGCTCGAAGGCGTCGACGATCTCGTGGTGGTCGCAACGCAAGACGCCGTGCTGGTCTCCAGGCAGAAGGATTCCAACGGACTGAAGCGGCTGGTCGCCAAATTGAAGACGGTCGCGCCGCAGGTGACCGAGGATCACATCCGGGTGCATCGGCCCTGGGGATCCTATCAGTCGGTCGACAATGGCGACCGTCATCAGGTCAAGCGCATCATCGTCAAGCCGGGCGGGCGCTTATCGCTGCAGAAGCATCATCATCGGTCGGAGCACTGGATTGTGGTGCGCGGAGCGGCGCGAGTGACCGTCAACGAACTGGTCAAGACCGTGCACGAGAACGAATCGATCTACATCCCGATCGGCGCGGTGCACCGGCTGGAAAATCCCGGCAAGATCCAGCTCGAACTGATCGAGGTCCAGACCGGCAGCTATCTGGGCGAGGACGACATCATCCGCATCGAAGACGATTACAAGCGCAGTTGAGCAGGCCGTAGTTTTACCGGACCGACGTTGTAACTGTTTGAATCAAAACGTGTCCGAAAACGAACGATCGCATTCGCCACATCTGTGATGGCGTGCTAGAGAACCGCCGGGGACGCTACGGCGCAAATCTGCCAGCATTCTACTTGGGGTCTACAAATCATGAGTTCCAACGGGTCCGCTTCCGACGCGAAGACCGATGCAAAACGCGGCCTGCGTGTAGGGGTCGTCGGCGCGGGCGTGATGGGCAGCAACCATGCCCGCGTGCTGGCCGGCCTGCCCGGCGTGACGCTGGTCGGCATTGTCGATCCGTTGCCGGAGCACCGCGCGCGCGCCACCGCGTTCGTCGGCTGCCGCGCGTTCGCCGAACTCGACGAACTGTTCGACGAGGGCGTCGATGCCGTGACGATCGCGGCGCCGACCCATCTGCATCACGAGATTGCGCTCGCCTGTATCACCCGCAACATCCACCTGCTGGTCGAGAAGCCGGTCGCCTCGACGGTGGAAGAGGGGCAGGACATCGTCAATGCGGCGAAGAGCGCCGGCGTGACGCTGATGGTCGGCCATGTCGAGCGCTTCAATCCCGCGGTTGCCGCGATCAAGCAGGCGATCTCGGGCGAGGATATTCTGTCGATCGGCATCACCCGCGTCGGGCCGTTTCCGCCGCGCATGTCCAATGTCGGCGTCGTCATCGATCTCGCCGTGCACGATATCGACCTGATCCGCTGGTTCACCGAGTCCGACATCGTCGAGGTGCAGCCGCAGCTTTCCAGCGCGGTGGCCGAGCGCGAGGACATCGCGCTGCTGCAATTCCGCACCGCTTCGGGCGTGCTCGCCCACATCAACACCAACTGGCTGACGCCGTTCAAGGCGCGCAGCGTCACGGTCGCGACCCGCGGCAAGTATGTGATGGGCGACCTCCTGACGCGGCAGGTGACCGAGTGCTTCGGCTTTAAGCCCGACGGCAGCTATTCGATGCGGCATCTGCCGGTCGGCCATGACGAGCCGTTGCGCGCCGAACTGATCGCATTCCTCGAGGCCGTCCGCACCGGCAATGTGCCGGCGGTGTCCGGCGACGAGGGCGTCGCCAGTCTCGAGATTGCGATCCGCTGCCTCGAGCAGCCCGCCAAGCCTGCGGCCTCTGCCGCGCGCAAGGGACCGCGCCGCGTCGTCGGCTGACCTCACTCTATAATTCCTGCAAGGCTCCATGAACCAGCACATGCGCCCAGAACTCGTTCCTTTCTATGATCTCGCCTCGCAGCGCCGGCGCCTCGGCACATCGATCGATGAGGCGATGGCGCGGGTGACGAGCCATTGCCTCTTCATCAACGGTCCGGAAGTGGCCGTGCTGGAGAAGGCGCTGGCGGATTTCTGCGGCGCCAGGCATGTCGTGAGCTGCGCGAGCGGCACCGACGCGCTGCTGATGGTGCTGATGGCCGGGGAAGTCGGCCCGGGGGACGCCGTCTTCTGCCCATCATTCACGTTCTGTGCGACGGGCGAAGCCGTGGCGCTGACCGGCGCGACGCCGGTGTTCGTCGATGTCGATGACGCAACCTTCAACATGGATGCCGCTTCGCTCAAGCGCGGCATCGCGACGGCGAAGCAACGCGGCCTGAAGCCAAGGGCGGTGATCCCGGTCGACCTGTTCGGCCAGAGCGCAGACCATGATGCGATCGCGGCGGTGGCACAGGCAGAGGGCCTGTTCGTGCTCGATGACGCTGCGCAGGGATTTGGCGCGAGCTACAAGGGCCGCCGGATCGGCTCGTTGGGACTCGCGACCGCGACCAGCTTCTTCCCGACCAAGCCGCTCGGCTGCTTCGGCGATGGCGGCGCCATCTTTACCGATGATGACAGGCTTGCCGAGACGCTGCGCAGCATCCGCGTCCACGGCCAGGGCTCCGACAAATACGACAATGTGCGTCTCGGCCTGACCGGACGTCTCGATACCCTGCAGGCGGCGGTCCTGATCGAGAAGCTGAAGATCTTCGAGGACGAGATCGCGGCCCGCAACCGCGTCGCGGAGCGCTATGCCCGCGGTCTCGGCAATATCGTGACGGTGCCGCGCCTGGCCTCCGGATGCACATCGATCTGGGCGCAGTATACCATTCGCCTGCCGAAGGGGACCGATCGTGACGGCTTTGCGGCAGCGCTGAAGGCGCAGGGCGTTCCGACCATGGTCTATTATGCGAAATCGATGCATCAGCAGACCGCCTACCGGAATTATCCGGTTGCGGAGGGCGGGTTGCTGGTGAGCGAACAGCTTTCCGACGATGTCATCAGCCTGCCGATTCACGCCTATCTCGACGAGGCGACGCAGGATCGCGTCATCGAGGCGGTGCGGGGCGCGCTTCAGGCATGATCCCGACCCGAAGGGCCGCGTTAGCGAAAAGTGGCCTTCCGGTTTTCGGACCGGATCATGCCTAAACGCTTAGCTGCCTGATTTCACCGTTTGACGAATATGCGCTAGAAGCGGCGCATGCTCGGACGCATTTTCACCGTCGGCGGTTACACGCTGCTTTCGCGGCTGACCGGATTCGCGCGCGACATCATGCTCGCCGCCATTCTCGGCGCCGGTCCCGTCGCGGACGCGTTTTTCGTGGCGCTGCGGCTGCCCAATCATTTTCGCGCGATCTTTGCCGAGGGCGCCTTCAACGCCGCCTTTGTGCCGGCCTATGCGCGCCTGCACGGCAAGGGTGAAGCGTCGGCGCGGCTGTTCGCCGATCGCATCTTCACGCTGCTGCTTGCCGCCCAGGTGATTCTGCTCGTCCTGGCCTGGGTGTTCATGCCGGAAGTGATCGCCATTCTCGCGCCGGGGTTCAAGGACGATCCGGCGCGCGGCGAACTGGCGATTTCGCTGACACGGATCACGTTTCCGTATCTGCTCCTGATCACGCTGGTGACGCTGTATGGCGGCATGCTCAACGTGATGCACCGCTTCGCCAGCGCCGCGGCCGCGCCGATCCTCCTCAATCTGTCGATGATGGCGACGCTGGCGCTGGCCGCGTTCTTTCCGGGCGTGGGCTACGCCGCCGCCTGGGGCGTCCTGCTTGCCGGCATTCTTGAATTCCTGCTGCTGGCCGGTGACGCAACAAAGAGCGGGATCCTGCCGAAATTCGCCATCCCGAGGCTGGACGAAGACGTGCGCGCGTTTTTCCGGGCGCTGGGGCCTGCGACTGTCGGCTCGATGGGAACGCAGATCGCGCTGTTCGCCGATACCATCATCGCGACCTTTCTGCCGGCGGGCGCGCTTTCGGCGCTGTATTACGCGGACCGTCTCAACCAGCTCCCGATCGGCGTGATCGGGATCGCGATCGGCACCGTGCTGCTGCCGGAGATGTCGCGACGCCTCTCCGCCAACGATGTTGCTGGCGCATCGGCCGCGCAGCGGCGGGCGTTCGAATTCTCGCTGTTGTTTTCGGTGCCGTTCGTTGCCGCCTTCCTGACCGTGCCTGACGTGATCATGCGCGCGATGTTTGCGCGTGGTGCGTTCTCGAAGGCGGATGCGGTGGCTGCGGGCGCCACCTTGGCGGCTTACGCGATCGGGCTGATTCCGTTCGTGACCATCCGCAGCGCGGTGGCGACCTTCTTTGCCCGCCACGACACCGTGACGCCGGTCAAGGCGGCCCTGACCGGTGTTGCCGTCAACTTGGCGCTCAAGGTCGCCTTGATGGGACCACTGGCGCAGATCGGCCTGGCGCTCGCCACCGCCATCGGCGCCTGGGTCAATCTGCTGCTGGTGCTGTTTTTCGCCGTGCGGGCCGGCTACCTCGAACTCGACCGCGCCTGGATGATTTCGCTCGCCAAGTTTGCCGCGGCGGGGATTGTCTTAGCCGCTGCGCTGTGGGGCACCGCCCGATTCGCCAGCTTTTATTTCGCGCAAATGCACGCCTTCCGCGACGAGACCGCGCTGCTGCTGCTGATCGCGGCCGGGGCCTTCGTCTACGGGGTCGCGATCCTGCTGCTGTTCGGGCGGGGGTGGATATTCGCGCTGGTACGCGAACGCAAATCCAGAACCTAAGCCTCTGTGAGTAAAGAGAATTTTTCTATGGCTGCTATCTCGGGCCTGTGGTGTTGCCGCGCCTGCCGCCCGAAAGAAAGTCGTCCGCAATAGGGTCAGCAGACAACGGCGGTCTGTTTCGCGCCGGTCTGAGATGTCTGCAGCATCAACTTTTCTTGTTGTGCATGTGCGGAAAAGCCGGCGGGCCGGCGTAGCGCTGGGGCCTAATGCGGTTTGCGCTGGCTCGCGAACCGCTGCAATATAGAACGCTTCCAGGTGCGTGATCCGCAAACGCGGATAGGGGTCTCTCCGAAAAGGATCATGCTCAAAACAAAAGTGAGCGCGATGACGTTTCAAGTCATGACGCGCTAATGGAATTGGAGATACGATGGCAGCTCCCATCAAATTCGGCGTCGGCCAAAGCGTTCTTCGCAAGGAAGACGACGCGCTCATTCGTGGCAAGGGCCGCTATACCGACGACCATTCGCCACAGCCGGCGTTGCATGCGCTGATGCTGCGCTCGCCGCATGCGCACGCGAAATTCACCCTCAACGTCGCCAAGGCCCGCGGCATGCCGGGCGTGTCCTTGATTCTGACCGCAGCCGAGGTCACCGATCTCGGCGATCTGCCATGCCTGTTCAACCTGGAAACCGATCCCTTCACCGGCCCGCCATACCCGATCCTCGCCAAGGACGAGGTGCGCCATGTCGGCGACGCCGTGGCCTTCGTGGTCGCCGATACGATCGATCAGGCGCGCGACGCGATCGAGGCGATCGACGTCAAATGGACGCCGCTTCCCTCCGTGGTCGGCGTCGTCAACGCCGTGAAGAAGGATGCGCCGCAGGTCTGGCCCGACAAGCCCGGCAACGTGCTGTTCGACGTGCCGGTCGGCGACAAGCAAGCAACCGATGCCGCCTTTGCGAAAGCGCATGCGGTCGCCGAAGTGTCGATTGTCAACCCGCGCGTCATCACCAACTTCATGGAAACGCGCGCAGCGGTCGCTGAATACGACGCCAAGCGCGATCATCTGACGCTGACGATCGGCAGCCAGGGCAGCCATCGCCTGCGCGAAATCCTGTGCGGGATGGTGCTGAAGATTCCGATGGAAAAGATGCGGGTGATCTGCCCCGATGTCGGCGGCGGCTTTGGCACAAAACTGTTTCCCTACCGCGAATACGCGCTGATTTCGGTTGCCGCGAAAAAACTGCGCAAGACCATCAAGTGGACCGCCGATCGCTCCGATCATTTCATGGGCGATGCGCAGGGACGCGACAACGTCACGACCGCGAAGATGGCGCTGGCCGAGGACGGCAAATTCCTCGGCATGGACGTCGACCTGATGGGCGACATGGGAGCCTATCTCTCGACCTTCGGGCCGTACATTCCGCATGGCGGCGCCGGCATGCTGCCGGGTCTCTACGACATCCAGGCCTTCCACTGTCGCGTCCGCACCGTGTTCACCAACACCGTTCCGGTCGATGCCTATCGCGGCGCCGGCCGTCCCGAAGCGGCGTACGTGGTCGAACGTCTGGTCGACGCGGCAGCACGCAAGCTCGGCATGACGCCGGATGCTATCAGGCGCAAGAATTTCATTCCGCCGAAGGCGATGCCCTACAAGACCGCGACCGGCAAGGTCTACGATTCAGGCGACTTCACCGCGCATATGAAGCGCGCAATGGAAGTCGCGGGCTGGAAGGAGTTTCCCAAGCGCGCCAAGGCGGCGAAGAAGGCCGGCCTCGTGCGCGGCATCGGCATGTCCTGCTATGTCGAGATCTGCGGCACCATGGGCGAGGAGACCGCCAATGTCGCGCTCGATCCCAACGGTGACATCAACATCCTGATCGGCACGCAGTCGAGCGGGCAGGGGCACCAGACAGCTTACGCGCAGCTCGTCGCCGAGCAGTTCGGCGTGCCGCCGGAGCGCGTCCATGTGCTGCAGGGCGACACCGACAAGATCGCGACCGGTCTCGGCACCGGCGGCTCGGCGTCGATTCCGACCGGCGGCGTCAGCGTCGAGCGCGCCACGCGCGAACTCGGCGCCAAGCTGAAGGAGATTGCGGCGGAAGCGCTGGAGACCAGCGCCGGCGACCTCGAGATCAGCAACGGCGTCGTTCGCATCGCCGGCACCGATCGCTCGATCAGCTTCGCCGACCTGGCGAAGCGTCCGGGCGTCGATCCCTCGAAACTGAATGCGAGCGCGACGTTTGCGCAGGCCGACGGCACCTATCCGAACGGCACGCATCTCGCGGAAGTCGAGATCGATCCCGCCACCGGCATCATCAAGATCGTCAACTATGTCATCGTCGACGATTTCGGCGTCACGCTCAATCCGCTGCTGCTCGCCGGCCAGGTGCATGGCGGCGCGATGCAGGGCATCGGGCAGGCGTTGATGGAGCAGGCGGTCTATAGCGCAACCGACGGCCAGCTCGTTACCGGCACGTTCATGGATTATGCGGTGCCGCGGGCTTCCGACGGTCCGTCATTCCATTTCGAAACGCACAACGTGCCGTGCACGACCAATCCGCTCGGCGTCAAGGGTGCGGGCGAGGCGGGCGCGATCGGCTCCTGTCCCGCGGTGGTCAATGCGATCGTCGAGGGGCTGTGGCGCGAGTACAAGATCGACCACATCGATATGCCGGCTACCGCAGAACGGGTCTGGATCGCGATCCGCGAGGCGCAGAAGCGGCATAATCTCTGATATTTTGTCGCATGCGGAATGATGCACCGCACGCGGTGTTGGGAGAACAGGCGGGCTCGCGGCGGTCGCGAGCCCGTGCTTTGAGCCAGCCAAGAAGGGGCAAGCGAATGAAGCGAATGTTGGTGGTCGCAGGGGCATTGCTCCTGAGCGTCGGTGCAGGCATCGCCCAGCAGAATGTAGCCAACGAGACCCAGAAGACCATGAAGGCAACCGGGAGGGCCTTGGGCGCGGTCTTGAGTCCGATGGTCAAGGGCGAAAAACCCTATGACCAGGCGGCCGTCACTACGGCGCTCGGCCAACTGGAAGAGACGGCAAAGAAGCTGCCGACGATGTTTCCCGAAAGCATCAAGGGCTTGAAGATTGAAGGCGATTACAGCGCTTCTCCGAAGGTCTGGGAAGACAAGGCCGGCTTCTCTGCGAAGATCGACAGCTTCGCCAAGGTCGTGACCGAAGCCAAGGCGAAGATCAAGGATATCGATTCGCTGAAGGCGAACGTGCCGGCCATCGGCAAGGAATGCAGCGCCTGCCACGAGACGTTCCGCCTCAAAATCTAATTCGGATCAGAAAAAGAGGGCGGCGTGTAAAGCGTGCCGCCCTCTTTTTTACCTGCCGTCGGCCGGTGAATCTACTTGGTTACCTGACCGCGGATTTCGCCGCCCGGATTGGCCGCGGTGTGAATGTTGACATAGTACTTGCCGGCCACGAGGTCCGCGGCCTGCGCGTCGGTCAACGTCGCGCTGCCTTCGACCGGGCTCGACGTCGCATTGGGAATGGCGACCGCGACGCCTGCATTCTTGCCGGCTTCGGCAGGCCCGTGGAAATGCGCGGCGGTGGCAGGGCCGGACAGCCCGGAATAGGAGAGCTTCCAGCTCAGCTTCTTGCTGGCGGGATCATAGTCGATGTCGGCGGTACCAGTGGCCGCGCTGGTGTTGGGCGGCACCTGGGCCTTGCCGTCCAGCGTCGCCTTCATCTTGTCGGCAGAAGCGGGCCCGGCAAAAGCAATCGCTGCCCCCAGCGTGAGCGTGACAAGCATGGTTTTGTTCGACATGGTGTTTCTCCCTGTTGATACGAAAGCGGCCGTGTCAGCCTCAAAACAACGACTTTCCGGATTTATTCCCCAAACGGCGGCCATGACACCAGCAATTTCGTGGAAGCCAAATTTCGTGGAAGCCTATGGCGCGATGTGCGTTCATACTGTCATCGGTTTGAGACTGCTGACGATGGATCGGTGAATGCTGCGACGAATTCTCCTTGGGCTGATAGTGATCGGCGCCGCCGGCTTTGGCGTCTACTGGTGGCTGACGATTCCGGCAGTTGTCGCAGCGGCTTCGCTGCCGCCCCGCACGCCGAACCTTGCCAACGGCCTTGCAACGTTCAATGCCGGCGGCTGTTCCTCCTGCCACGCCGTTCCCAACCAGCCCGACCGGCTGAAGCTCGGCGGCGGGCTTGCAATGCCTTCGCCGTTCGGAACGTTTTACGTTCCCAACATCTCGTCCGATCCCACTTACGGCATCGGCCGATGGAGCGAAGCGGATTTCGTGACTGCGGTGCTCAAGGGGGCTTCGCCGGATGGCACGCATTATTTTCCGGCTTTTCCCTATCCGTCCTATCAGCATGCGACGGTCGATGATGTCCGCGATCTCTTTGCCTATCTGAAGACGCTTGCGCCGGTGACCGGCAAACCGCGCGACCACGACGTGCCGTTTCCATTCAATATCCGCCGCAATGTCGGAATCTGGAAATGGCTGTTCATGGACGACAAGCTCACCACGGTGGACGCCTCGCGTTCTCCGTCATGGAATCGCGGCGCTTATCTCGTCAACGGCATGGGCCATTGCGCCGAGTGCCACAGCCCGCGCAACTTCCTCGGCGACATCGTCGAGACGCAGCGCTTCGCCGGCGGGCCCAATCCGGAGGGCGAGGGCTGGGTGCCCAACATCACCCAGAAGCGACTGGCCGAGTGGAGCGCAAAGGACATCACCTACTTCCTCGAGACCGGACAAACGCCCGATGGCGACACCGCGGGCGGATCGATGGTGCGCGTGATCAAGAATACGTCGCAGTTGTCGCCGGAGGATCGCGCCGCGATAGCGGAATACGTGAAGTCGCTGCCCGCGGTCGAGGGACCGCCGCGGCCGAAGAAGAAAGAAGGCTGACGGCCTCGATGGAAGAACGCGCCTCGCGCGCCGTCAGGGCGTCAAGGCTGCGGTGACCGGCTCGCGCCTCCAGGGCGTCAGGGCCGCGGCGACCGGTTCGCGCCTCTCCGGCAGCGAGGGCACGATGGTCAACGGCTTTTGCGGCACGGGCGCGGGCGTGGCGATCTTGCTGCGTCTCAAATCCGCAGCACGCCTGGCGGCTGCAATGTCGGCAGACGGGCGGTCGAAATCGTCCACCCGGTACAGCACGAAGCCGCGATCCAAATAGGCGGCGCCGAAGCGCGGCGAATACTGAATGCCCAGATTGTACATGGCGAAAGCCGGCATCGGCCCGAAACGGCCGATCGGCGCGGCGCCCACTTCCTTTGCTGCCGGCGCTGCGGAGGCCAGCGTGACCGTGCCGGTTGAAACCTCTCCACCGGGCGGCACCTCTCTACCGCGCGGGGCGTGGGCCTCGTCCTGCATCGGGGTGTCGGGCAGCAGCGCCAAAACTTCCTGCGCACGGCCGGTGGTTCTGTCGGTCAGCAATTCCGCGGCGCCGGGAGGGGGCGAGAAAAGCCCGAACAGGACGTAGCCGCCCACCAGCACCGCCGAAATGACCGAGGCCGCCATCGTGTTGGAGGCGAGCTTGTGCAGCCTCTCGTAGGTGTGCGTTGTCTTCGTCTCGGGGGGCGGCTGAAGCGCGATCGCGAGCAGTTCATCATAGGTCGCGCGCTGCTCGGTATCGTTCAGGATGTCATAGGCGCGCACGAGTTCCCTGAATCTCTGTGCCGCATCTGGATTGTCGGGATTAATATCGGGATGCGTCGCCTTCGCGGCCTTGCGGAACGCCGTCCGCAAGCCCTCGGCGTCATCACTCGGAAGCGCTCCGAGCAAATCGTACAGCGTCCCCATGGTGGTACTCGCGACTACTCCCCCCGGAACGTCCGCCGCCGCGGAACTCCCGATTGACGACGCCCCAGATAATGAAAAATATCAAGGCGGTAGAATGATCCTGTTATGGCAAAAGCGTGCCATGGTTAACGTCCATGACGTGCGTTGCGGTAAGGCAGTGCCGTTTTGCGTAGCAGGGTCGACTTCGCAAGGCTATCCGATGGGCCGGCCCGATGCCGGTCGGCGGCTTCGACCGCCAGCCGCAGGCCTAGTCTCCAAGCCGCGATATTCCGAGGTCGTCGGCGACCTGGTCCAGTGCGCGCAATAGCGCCGGGGCGACGGGAATTCCACCGCTCGTCCGCTTCATCCGCGTTTCGTGGCTGCGTTCGCCGGGCACCCAGATGCGGTCTACGCCCGGGATGCGCTCGCTGTTGCGGAAGTCGCGCACCAGCGCATCGACGCTTCGTTTGAAGATGGCGACGTCGCCGAAGGCTGCAATATTGATCGCGGCGATCGCCTGTCCGGTGTTGGTGACGCTATCGTCATCGTGGTTGAAGTCGATGACCTCGCTTCCCATCGCGGCGCCGCCGAGCGTGCCCGCGAGCAGGCCGATGATCATGGCTAGGCCGTAGCCCTTGTATCCGGCCTCCATGCCGCCGAGCGGCAGCAGCATGCCTTCGTCGGCGCGTTTCGGGTCGGTCAGGGGCTGACCTTTGCGGTCGATCATCCAGCCCTCCGGCATGGTCTCGCCGCGCAGCGCCTTGGCCTTCACCTTGCCGTAGGCCGCGACCGTCGTCGCCATATCGAGCACGATGGGGTTTTCGTCGCCGGCCGGAATCGCCGCCGCGATCGGATTGGTCGACAGCAGCATGTCGAGGCCGCCCCAGGGCGGAAGGTGATTGGCATTGCCGACCGCGAAATAGAGCCCGATCATGTCGTGGGCCAGCGGCATCGTGGCGTAGAGCGAGGCGGGGCCGGCATGGTTTGAGAACTGCGAGTTGACCCAGCCGATGCCGGTGCTGCGCGCCTTCTCGATCGCCATCCCGGCGGCGCGCTTCATGACGAGGTGGCCCATGCCGTTGTCGCCGTTCAGCACGGCCGTGCTGGCATGCTCGTGCACGATATGGATGTTCGGCCGCACATTGAAGCCACCGGCCTTGATCCGCCTGACATATTGCGGCAACCGGCTGACGCCATGTCCGTCCGACCCCTGCAGGTCGGCCGCCGCCATCAGCCCCGCGACCTCTGCGGCGTCAGTGTCCGGCAGGCCAACCGCGGTGAGCGCCTGCTGAATGAAGGCCTTCAGCCGGTCGAAGGTAACTGACGTCTCGGACAGGACGGGCACTCCCATAAGGCCCCCGGGCGTGGCCGCGCCGGGCGAAGTCGTCGGCGATTTTTTGGGCAGGCGGGGTTGCTGCTAGCCCGTGCCGAACGCCTTGAAGGTGATGATGGTGTGGGTGTCCTGGATGCCCGGAATCACCTGCACCTTCTCGTTGACGAAGTGGCCGATGTCGGTGTCGTTGTCGACGTAGAACTTGACCAGCAGATCGTAATCGCCGGCGGTGGAATAGATCTCCGAGGCGATTTCGGCCTCGGCGAGCGCATTGGCGACGGCGTAGGACTGGCCGAGCTTGCATTTGAACTGGACGAAGAAAGGAACCATCGCTGTCGTCTCCGAATAGATTGGCCCCAATAGGCCAAAAACCGCCGGTCATGGCAACCCGGCTTGCTGCCCGTGGCGGGGCGCGGTAGGACGATCCATGACCTCCAACACGCCAACTGCGCGAGACCTGCGGTGACGACGCCGATCGCCCTGACCATCGCCGGCTCCGATTCCTCTGGCGGTGCCGGTATCCAGGCCGACCTGAAGACGTTCGCTGCGCTGGGCGTCTACGGTGCCTCCGTGATCACGGCGCTGACGGCGCAGAACACCACAGGCGTCAGCGGCATCCATCAAGTGCCGGCAGAATTCGTCACCGCGCAGATCGACGCGGTGTTTTCCGATCTCGACGTCGGCGCGGTCAAGATCGGCATGGTGGCGCATCCGCCGGTGATCGATGCCATCGTCGCGGGACTTTCGCGCTGGTCGCCGAAGCACGTCGTGCTCGATCCCGTGATGGTCGCAACCTCGGGCGACCGGTTGCTCGCCGCGGAAGCCGTCGAGGCGCTGCGGACCAGGCTCATTCCGCGGGCGTCGGTGATCACGCCCAACCTGCCGGAGGCTGCGGCGCTGCTCGATGAAGCCGTGGCAACGGACGAAGCCACGGTCGAGCAACAGGGCAAGCGTTTGCTCGGGCTGGGGTGCAAGGCGGTGCTGATCAAGGGCGGCCACGGGCAGGGCGCTGAGAGCATCGACTATCTGATCGGCGCGAATGGCACGATCGCGCTGGCCGCGCCGCGCGTGGCGACGAAGAACACCCACGGCACCGGCTGCTCGCTATCCTCGGCGATTGCGGCGGGACTCGCGAAGGGCGAGGGCATGGAGACGGCCGTGCGTAACGCCAAGGCGTGGGTCACCGCCGCGATCGCAGCGGCAGACCGGTTCAGCGTCGGCCACGGTCACGGGCCGGTGCATCATTTTCACAAGTTTTATTGAGCTGTCTCCGTCGCCCTGCGTCCGCAGGGACGACGTCGAGATATCGCCGTTGCCGTGTCGCTTGCCTGTCGCATCGCGCTGCTATCCGCAAATCGCGGGGGCGCGACATTGATTCTCGTGGGGCTATGGGCCGCGTGAACTAGTCATCGCCCTGTCACAGAAATCTGTCAGGGGACAGGCATGGGTAGTGACGCCTTGAGTGAAGAAAGCCCGGAACGGCGCTTTCGTACCTTGTTCATCTCCGATGTCCATCTCGGGGCTCGCGGCTCGCAAGCCGATCGATTGCTGGACTTTCTCAAGACCCACGACGCCGACACGATCTATCTGGTCGGCGACATCGTCGATGGCTGGGCGCTGAAGTCGAGCTGGTACTGGCCGCAATCGCATAACGACTTCGTGCAGAAGATGCTGCGCAAGGCGCGCAAGGGCGCCAAGGTCATCTACGTGCCCGGCAATCACGACGAATTCCTGCGTAACTATTACGGCACCCATTTCGGCGGCATCGACGTGGTGGAAAACACCATTCACGAGGGCCTCGACGGCAAGCGCTACCTCGTCATCCATGGCGACATCTTCGATCTCGTGGTGCAGAACGCGCGCTGGCTCGCCCATCTCGGCGACAAGGCCTACGACTTCGCCATCCAGATGAACCGTCTCGTCAACTTCTTCCGGCGGATGTTCGGCGTGCCCTACTGGTCGCTGTCGCAATGGGCGAAGCTGAAGGTCAAGAACGCCGTGAACTATATCGGCGCGTTCGAACAGACGCTGGCCGGTGAAGCGCGACGGCACGGCGCCGACGGCGTGATCTGCGGCCACATCCACTACGCCACCATCCGTGACGAGCACGGCATCCGCTACATGAATTGCGGCGACTGGGTGGAGAGCTGCACGGCGCTCGCCGAGCACGAGGACGGGAGGTTCGAGATCATCACCTGGACCGATCCGCAGCGAAGGGCCGCGCCGGTTCCCCGCGTCGCGGCGCGCGCCGCATGACGCATATCCTGGTCGCAACCGATGCGTGGCATCCCCAGGTCAACGGGGTGGTGCGCACGCTGACCGCAATGGCGGAAGCGGCCAGGGGGCTTGGCATCGAGGTGAGTTTCCTGACGCCGCAATCGTTTCGCACCTTTGCGATGCCGAGCTATCCCGACCTGCGGCTGGCTCTGCCGTATCCGGCAAAAATCGCGCGACTGATCAAGGCGGCAAAGCCAGACAGCATTCATATCGCGACCGAGGGCCCGATCGGGCTTCTCGTGCGGCGCTATTGCCGCAAGCATGGTTTGCGGTTCACCACCAGCTTTCACACCCGGTTTCCCGAATACGTCTCGGCGCGCTCGCCGATTCCGGAATCATGGGTGTGGAAGGCGCTGCGCTGGTTTCATCGGCCGAGCCGGGCGGTGATGGCGGCGACGCCGGCGCTGGCGGCCGAATTGCGGACGCGCGGCTTTCGCAACGTGGTGCTGTGGTCGCGCGGCGTCGACACCTCGCTATTCCATCCCCGCAGTACCGATCTCTGCCTGCCGATGCCGGTCTATCTCTGCGTCGGCCGGATCGCGGTGGAGAAGAATCTCGAAGCCTTCCTCGACCTCGATTTGCCCGGCACCAAGCTCGTCGTCGGCGATGGACCGGCCCGGATGGCGCTGGAGCGGAAATATCCTGATGCCGTGTTCCTTGGCGCAAGGCACGGCGAGGAATTGGCCGAAATCTACGCCGCCTCCGACATTTTCGTCTTTCCCAGCCGAACCGACACGTTTGGGCTGGTGCTGCTGGAGGCGCTGGCCAGCGGCCTGCCGGTCGCGGCCTTTCCTGTCACCGGTCCGCGCGACGTGATCGGCTCGGCGCCGGTTGGTGTGCTGAGCGAGGATTTGCGGGCCGCCTGCCTGGAGGCGCTGCAGATCTCGCGGGAAGATTGCGTCGAATTCGCCGCCGCCCATACCTGGCAGGCCTCCACGCGGGTTTTCATCGAGCATGCCCTGAATTCCCGTCCCATCGAATCGGAGGGCGACGCGGCCGAATTTGTGGCGGAAGACCCGCATTTCGCCGCCTGATATCACCTGAATGCGTCTTGCCGGGCTATCCGCTAGCGCGATACAACATGCGCATGACGGAAAAAGCCTCAACGGCACCGGTCGGTGCTGCAGATATCGATGCGGCAGCGCGGGTAGTTGCGCCGTTCGCAGTACGCACGCCGCTCTTGTCGTTCCCCGTTCTCAACGAGCGCGTCGGGACCAAGGTCTTTCTGAAGCCAGAGATGCTGCAGCGGACCGGATCGTTCAAGTTCCGCGGCGCCTTCAACAAGCTGGCCTCGATCCCGCAGGACAAGCGCGGCGGCGGCGTCGTCGCGTTCTCTTCCGGCAACCACGCCCAGGGCGTGGCGGCGGCGGCGCAGATCCTCAACATGCAGGCGACCATCGTGATGCCTGCGGATTCGCCGGTCACCAAGCGCGAGCGCACCAAGGGCTACGGCGCCGAGGTGGTGCTCTACGACCGCGACAAGGAAGACCGCGAAGCCATCGCCAACGGCATCGCCAGCAAGCGCGGCGCGACGCTGGTCCGCCCCTATGACGATCCCTTCGTGATCGCGGGGCAGGGCACCGCGGGCCGCGAGATCGCCGAGGACATGGCGGCGCTCGGACTCAGCCCCGATATCGTGGTGGCCCCGGCCTCGGGCGGCGGGCTGATCGCCGGCGTCGCGACCGCGGTGAAGTCGAAATTCCCGCAGGCGCAGGTGATCGTCGCCGAGCCGAAGGATTATGACGATCACGGCTTGTCGCTGCGCGCCGGTCATCGCGAGGCCCATCACGCCGCCGGCCGCACCATCTGCGATGCGCTGATGGCGGCGATGCCGGGCGAACTCACCTTTTCGATCAACAGCAAGCTGCTCGCGAACGGCGTGACTGCGTCCGATGAGGAAGTCGGCGCGGCGGTCGCCTATGCCTATCGCGAATTGAAACTGGTGGTCGAGCCCGGCGGCGCCGTCGGCCTCGCCGCGCTGCTGGCCGGACGCATCGACGCCAAGGGCAAAAACGTCGTCATCGTGCTGTCCGGCGGCAATGTCGACGCGGACCTGTTCGCCAAGCTGGTGGCCTGATCAGGCTCTCTTAAAATTTAGATCCGGGCAGAGCATGTGCTCTGCCCGGATCTTTCATTGCGCACGAATTGTTTGCGTTAGCGCCTGAAGCCGCCGCCACCCATTCTGCCGAACGAGCCCCCACCGAACGAACCGCCACCGAACGAGCTGCGGGACGGACCTGCGGCGAAGCGGTTGAAATTCCCGCCGCCCATGCCGCCGCCGTTGAAATGCCGCGGCGCGGTGGCGAAAGCAGGCCTTCTGGCGATCATGGGCCGGGAGGTCATCATGGGCTTGTTGGCGAACCGCGTCGGACCGCGGTTGAACCTGCCGGGAGAGGTGGCGATCTTGCCGGCATTGCCGACGTTGTTGACGGAGCCCGGCTTGAACTTCCCAGGCAGGGTCGTGACCTTGCCCATGTTGCCGTTGATATTGCCGCCATTGGCCGGGTTCATGCCCTTGGCGGGAAGTGTGACGATCTTCGAGGGCATGTGACCGTGGCCGAAATTGCCACCAAGGTGGCCCTTGGAGATGCCAAGGGTGGACACGTTGCCGATATGGCCCGGCTTGAACGTCGGCGACTGCTTCGCCAGATGCGTGAAGTGCATCATCGGCACGGCCTTCGGCGCGGCCTGCAGCTTCAGCGCGGACTTGGCGTAAGCACTGCTCGAATAATTGTCATAGAAGGTCTTGTAGGCGAACGGCGAGTTGGCCACGACCGCCTTGTGCCACGCCGTCGCCACCCGCAGGTTGCCGAGCAGCAGGCGGACGTGGTCGCACAGCGGATCGTGCGGGTAGAGCCGGATGAACTCTTCATAGTATTCGGGCGAGCCTTCCGACAGCACGTAGTCGTAAGCCTGGCGCGCCGAGCGCGACGGCAGGTTCGACGCGACCTGCATGATCGGGCGGCGATCCGGCGCGCGGCCTGCGGCAACCGCGGTATCGCCGAAGAAGTAGAAGTCGCTTGTCAGCGAGGAGCTCTCCCACGGCGTCTGTCTGCCGGAGGTGGTGTTGTTCACCTCGAGTCGGACGCGCTTGAACAATTGCTCGATCGGCAGGTTCGGCTCGCGTGCGATATCGAGAAACGCTCTCGTGTATGGGCTGTGCTTGCCGTCGCCATCCTGCGCCTCCATTCCGGGCGCAGTCGAGTAGCCGACGATCGAGCCTCGCGGCGCATCGACGATGGCGAGGCCGCGTCCGGCGTCGTTGACCTCCGGGAATGGGTTGTTGCGGCAGGCGTCGAGCACGACGATGCGCATCCGGCTCTGGATCGATTCCAGCGTGCCCATCAGGTCGACCAGCCGCAGCGAGTTGCCATCGAGATCGGACGGCGACGAGATTCTGGCATCGACCGGCAGCAAATAGTTCTCGCCGGCCACCTGAACGCCGTGGCCGGCATAGTAGACCATGGCGACCGCGCCCGGGCCGCGCTCGGCGACCTTATTGGAGAAGTCCTGCACCACCCTGACCATGTCGCTGCGCGTGAGGTCGGTCGCCTGGGTGACCTCGAAGCCCGCCGAGTTCAGAAGCTGCGCGATCGATTGCGCGTCGTTGCCGGGATTGGCGAGTTTTGGCGCGGTCTGGTAATTCGAATTGCCGATCACCAGCGCGACGCGCTGGTCGGTCAGTGGCCCCTGCATGCCGTTGCGGATGTCGGCGTTCGGCGCTTCGGCGAAAGCCGCACCGGTAACCGCGAAGCTCAACAGGCCTGCCAGCAGGCTGGCACCCAATAGCAATGGCTTGAAACGGGACATGGCTGCCTCCTCGGGCGGACCTCGTTGCGAGGTTTGCTGCCGGGACGCTAAGTCAGGTCCGCCTTGCCGTACGTGACCGCGATCACGGTTGTATGCGGAGGCGTCGTCGCTCTTGCCGCCGTTCACTGCGGCTGACAATCTTGGGTTGGCTAGAGGTCGAAGGAACCCAACATGGGCTTCGGACTGAAGACCACCACGGGACTCATCGCGGCAGTGCTGGTCACAGCGGCACTGGCCCAGTTGAGCAAGGTGTTCGCGCCGCTTGCGGCGGCCCTGTTCATCATCGCGATCGTGTGGCCGGTCCAGAAGTGGTTGCAGTCCTGGATGCCGAGGCTTATCGCGCTCGCGATCACGGTCGTTGCGACGGTTGCGGTCTGTCTCGGCGTTGCTTCGCTCGCGGCCTGGGGGTTTGGCCGCGTCGGCCGATCGCTGATCAACGATCTGCCGCGCTACCAGGCCCTCTATTCGGCGGTGGTGACATGGCTCGACGGCCACGGCATCTCGGTCGCCGGGCTCTGGGCCGAACATTTCAACGTCGGCTGGCTGCTACGCGCGACGCAGCAGGTGACGACCCGCGTCAATACCACGCTCACCTTCTGGGTGATCGCGCTGGTTTACGTCATGCTCGGGCTTCTCGAAGTCGAGAACATAAGGCGGAATGTAGAGCGGTTGGAGAACAAGACCGCAGCCCGCGTGCTGCTCGACGGCAGCGCAGCGACGGCGGCGAAATTCCGAAGGTACCTGCTGGTACGGACGAAGATGAGCGCGATCACCGGCCTGCTGGTCGGCGCATTTGCGTGGGTGACCGGATTGCCGTTCGCATTGGAGTGGGGCGTGATTGCCTTCGTGCTCAACTACATCCCGTTCATCGGCCCGTTCGTCGCGACGCTGTTTCCGACCCTGCTGGCGATGACGCAGTTCGAGAGCTGGCCGGCGGTGCTCGGCGTCTTCGTCTGCCTGAACATCATCCAGTTCGCGGTCGGCAGCTACATCGAGCCGCGGGTAGCCGGCTCCATGTTGTCGATTTCACCTGTTGTCGTGCTGTTCGCGATCTTCTTCTGGACGTTTCTGTGGGGCCTGTTCGGCACCTTCATCGGCGTGCCGATCGCGCTGGCCATTCTGACCTTCTGCGCCACGCATCCGTCAAGCCGCTGGGTCGTCGATCTGTTCGGCGGACCGGATCAGACGAAGCCGGGCAAGCTCTAGGACGCAATGAGCCGGGCGGACGGTTGACGTCCACCGAGTTCAAACAACTCGATCCTCTTATCGTGCGACGATCTCACAATCGCCCCAGGACTGCTGCGCTCCCGCCTCGCTTCTGTCAAACCAGGTTGGCCTCTTCCGTCAACAAGAAGAACCGCTGGGTGGAGTTACCAGATGTTATACTCGCAAAGTCCACCACTCGCGGAGCAGCAGTGGCCGCGCGCCGAGGAAATCTCGTCGGGCGGGCTTGCGCGCGATCTGGACGTCCGATCCGATCGGCGCATGGGTGGACGGCGTACGAAGCCGTCGGTCGATTCTTCTCATTCCTACCGCTTCGGGGAGGGGCCGATGACGAGCGGTCGGCCGTCGATCGGCAGGCGAATAGTCCGCAGCCTTATCCGGTTTTCCATTACGGTTCTCATCGGTGTCGGCGCGACGCTCGGCTGGCAGTCCTATGGTGATGCAGCAAAGGAGATGGCGGTGGCCCGGGCTCCAGCGCTGGCCTGGTTGTTACCCACTTCGACGACGAAGTCCCCGGCCGTGGCAGCAACTTCCGCTGGCCCGGTGCAGCTTGAGCCCTTGGCGTCCAATCTCGATGCCGTGCGGCGCAGCGTAGAACAACTCGCTAACAAGCAGGAACAGATCGCCCAGAACGTTGCGGCACTGCGCGCTGTCCAGGAGGACATCAGACAGAAGATGTCGCTGGCGCCTTCGTCACCGGCGCCGGCCCCGCAGGCGGCGTCCACCCCGCAGCCCAGCACGCCGCAACCCAGGGCGCAGTCATCGTCGGCGCCTCGCCCTTCGTCTTCTACGGGAACACTCACGGATCGCGATCGGCGAAATTGACGATCGCCTTTCCATTTGGGGCGGTCAATTTGTGGTGACCGAAACCTCCTGCCTCAGTCAACTTCGAGCTGAGGCTGCTTTATCTTGTGAGAATATCGCAGCGCTCGCACAACATTTTCGGCGCTTCCCTCAGCGACCGTCGCTTCATGCGTGCCACGACTGGATCTGGTCAGCATTCCAGCCATACTACCTGTGATTGGGTTCACAGCGTCCATGCGCGTCGACGTGGTAAGGACGTGGATGTGCAAAGGAGGTAAGTCGTGTTCGCGATTTACGTGCTGGTGCGCAAAAAACCGAACTCTTCCCGGCATCCACTTGACATATTCGTGGTCGGGAGAATTTCAGGGTCCAGTATTTAGCAAAAGTGATAACGCGAGGAGTGAAAGCCATGCGTGCATTTTCGGTAGCGATATTTTTGCTAGTTGGATTGACCGACGTTGTGTTCGCGCAGAACTGCAGGGAATTGCAGCGCACCTGCGAAATGAAGAACGCGCTCGGCGAGCGCGGTCAAGGCCATTGCCGCAGATTCCGCGAAGCGTGTCAGGAGCCGCGCGCGTCATTCGAGCGTGTATCAGCGCGCCAGATTTGCGCGCAGTTGCGCCAGCAGTGCCTCTTCAAGGATGAGCTTGGCGAACGGGGCCAGGGAAACTGCCGACGGTATCGGGAAATGTGCCGCGGCGGAATCTAGTCTTTTCCGGACGCGTTCGAGTCAAACGCACCGCGTCGGACTCGTGCGGGTTCGGATTACCCTCGGGCACGTAGGCTCGCTCCATCGCGACGTGCCCGCGAGGCTGTCGCTGAAGGTTTCGTGCTCGATCTGGGTCGCTACCGCTCGAACGCCGCTTGCCGTCCGTTGAATGGAGCAATCAGGCGTATTTCGCCGTTTGTGGCATGCTGTTCGGCGGATGGTGCGTCAATGACGGCGCCGAGCGCATTTTGTCGATGGCCCAGCGGAGCAGCTAGCACGTCGTGGCGTGTGCCTGGGCGTTCTTCTCGCCAGCAATCTCCACGCGCTGCGGCGGCGCCAGATCAAGTCGTCCATCCGGGCCGGCTGCCAGCGTGTGAATATAGAAATGCGTGGCCGCATCATCGGCCGCGTTCATCACCGGCGAAGGCGCGGAGATGATTTTCAGCGAACCGCAGGTGCCGATCCAGTCGATGTGGCGGTGACCGTGCATCACCACGGCGCGACCGGCCAGGGCGTCCAGCCTGCGCACGAACCAGCTACCGTTGATCAAGGCCGTTCCGATGCGTTCGGAGAATGCTTTCACCGGCATGGGATACTCCACGACGTGGTGATGCAATGCGACGATCCAGCGTGCTGCCGGATAATGCCGGATCGCTGCCTCGAGGCGGTGCGTCTGTTCGACCGACACCAGCCCGAGCGCATTGGTGAAGGAAAAATGGGTCTCTGCGTTGGAGTTCAGGATGGCTATTCCGAGGCCGTCTTCCGTCTCGGGCGGGACGATCATCGGAAACTGGTCGTCGAACAGGCCGTGCAGGGCTGCGGCACGGCGCAGGCCGCCGTGGTCCGCAAGCGCCACGATCGCATCGCGCTTCGGCGCGAGCGCATCACTCAGCGTTACGGTCGGTTTTCCCAAGGGATCGACTACCCGCACGCGATCGCCTTGCATGGCCGCCATAGCTGACAGCACGCGGATCTGCCGTAACCGCTTGTTCGGGCTGAACGGTAGGTCGAGCCGGGCCGGATTGGCGCGGTCGACGATGTTGACGTCGTGATTGCCCGGCAACATGATCGTGCGCGCGACGAGTTCCGGATGACGGGCCATGGCGTCGAGGAATGCGGCCCATTCGCTGGCGCGGCCCGCGTCGGTCATATCGCCGGTAAGGAGAATGTGGTCGAGCGGATCGGCCGCGTGAATGGCGGCGAGGTCCGCCAGGACCCGGTCGAGCCGGTTATTGCCGCGCGGGCCCGCCCGTCCGCTTTCGATGCGAAAGCCGTATCGATCGCCAATCACATGCAGATCCGATAGATGCGCAACGCGCCAGGTCCGCCGTCCGGACGAGGCGCTATCGAATGCGGCAAGGTCGACGGGCTGGGACATGCTGGCATCAGCAAATCCCCACATCAGCGAAGCGACCGCCAGATATCCGGACACCAGCAGGATCGCATTTGCCAGCGTCGGCACGACGAGACGGTGCAGCACGACCAGATCGCTCCAGCCGCCCGTCCAGCGCGAGGCGGGCCAGGCCAGCATCGCAGTCAGCACTGCGCATGTGGACAGCACGATGGCGGCGCCAACCGAATTGACGCTGCGCAGCCTCGCCCGGCCGGCGACGGTCAGCGTCCTGCCCCAGATCCGTTCCGTCAGGTGGCGCAGCGCTTCGCGGGTGAAGGCGTAGCCGGGCTGCACGGCGAGCGCGTTGAGCGACCAGAAATTATTTTCGGCGATCCGGAACAGTGGTCGCCATCCGATCCATCCCACCGCGGCAATCGCGAGCAAGGCGAGGGCCGTGCCGATCCCGGTCAGCGTGGCGATCTTCTCCGTCAGGGTTGAGAGCCAGGCGGAGACCAGCAATGGCGCGAGGCCCAGCAGCACGGCCGGCAACAGCAGCAACACCGTCCACGCAAACAACAGCTTCGGCAAACTGATTTCGACCAGCAGGCTGCCGGCGATGGCGAGCAGGGACCGCTGCCCGGGACTGGCGGCATCGTCCTCGATATCGCCGTGGCGCGGATCGATCAGCATGCCTGTCCCGGGGCTGGTGGGCTTCGGTTTCTCCGCTTAAGCGGCGTCTGTTTTGGGCGTGGCCTGGTCGGTGCTCGTCTTCGCCAGTGCGTCGCGAAGTTGCTGTTCCTTGCTGTCGTCAAGGGATGTCTTGAGCACGGTGCCTCCCGCGTCCTTGATCTCCCGCAGCACCTTGTCGGGCGTCATATTCTTGATGAGCACGAACAGTGCGGCATTGCCGGGCTGCATGCTCTTGGAGAGATCCTTCATGAAGGCGTCATTGATGCCGTAATCCGACAGAGCGCCGCCGAGCGCTCCCGAAGCCGCGCCCAAGGCAACACCAAGAATGGGATTGAGGAAGATCAGCCCGATCAGCAACCCCCAGAAGCTGCCCGATGCGGCGCCGATCGCTGTCGTATTGACAAGCTGGTTCAGCTTGATGGGGCCGGCTTCGGTCTTCACCGCGATCACGGCATCGCTGATCGTGATTAGATATTCCTTCTGCAGCTTGAACAGACGCTGCCGTACCTCTTCAGCCTTTGCCTCGGATGGATAGACGATCGCGACTAGATCTGACATCTCCGTATCCTCCAACTCGATAATGGACATGATGTAGGCCGCGCGGGCGCGATGGATCGACACTCCTCAAAGCATAACGGTCGCAGCGGAGGGCTTCCGTTGCGTCAGCAGCGATGGCAAATGTCGACGGCTGCGGGATCATCCCGGAGAGCCGCGGAATGAGCAGCGGCCGTGCGGCACGGGCGCCACGGTATCACAACTCGGAAACGAACGGATCACGGTTCGCTGATCGCACTCTGGCGATGTCTGTAGTCAAATTCGCGGCTAATTCGGCGAACGGTTCCCGCGTGCGCAGCGTCGCCGCATCGTTATAGTCACGCGATTTGTCACAAAGTGTTGTAGCAAAACCCACACGCCGCAAACCGTCTTTCAGGTTGTGTCGTTGACTCAACATATATTTGGGCGGTACCGTGCATCCAATCAGCAAGAAGGCTGAAGCGATTGAGTATGGTCGCTTATCAGCGCGTAATTTGTGTTGCCGAACGGCTCGACAATCCGCGAGCAGGATCGCTCGAGCCGGGTGGAGGAGTCCGATGGACATGCCTTCGATCTCGGAACCAACGGGCCGGCCATACATTTCGACAGGGCATCTGCCTGAGCCAGAGATGGTGCAAAGACTGGTGTCGGATGCGCACCGGCGTTTCAAGTCGAATGGAGAGGGCCACAACTCTCAGGTCTATCCGGCGCTGGCGCGGGTTCCGCGAGAGCTGTTCGGCGTTTGCGTCGTCGGCACCAGCGGGCGCGTCTACGAGGCCGGCGACACCGAATATAAATTCTCGATCATGAGCGTATCGAAGCCGTTCGTGTTCGCGCTGGTGTGCGAGACGATCGGCCCGGAGGAGGCGCGCGCAAGACTTGGCGCGAACGCTACCGGACTGCCGTTCAACTCGCTGGCCGCCATCGAGCAGGGCGGCGGCCGCACCAACCCGATGGTGAATGCGGGCGCAATTGCGACGACGAGCCTGGTGCCGGGCCTGACGGCGGAAGGCCAATGGCAATTCATTCACGACGGGTTGTCGCGGTTTGCCGGGCGCAAGCTCACGCTCAATGAAGAGGTATACGCCTCGGCCTCGCAAACCAACTATCGCAACCGCAGTATCGCCCGGCTGCTGCAGAGCTACGACCGCATCTATTGCGACGCCAAGCAGGCGACCGATCTCTATACCAGGCAGTGCTCGCTGAATGTGAGCGCGCGGGATCTGGCCGTGATGGGCGCGACGCTGGCGGACGGCGGCGTCAATCCCGTTACCCGGCAGCGCGTGGTGGACGCTGCTGTCTGCCACTATGCGCTCACCGTGATGATAACGGCCGGCCTGTACGAGACCTCGGGTGACTGGCTTTACGACATCGGCCTGCCCGGCAAGAGCGGGATCGGCGGCGGCATCGTCGCGGTCTCTCCCGGCAAGGGCGGCTTCGGCACCTTCGCACCGCCACTCGACGCGGCCGGCAACAGCGTGAAGGGACAACTTGCGGCGAAATTCCTGTCGCAGCAGCTGGGAATGGATCTGTTCGTATCGCAACCGGAAAACTGAACCAGATGCAAAGAATGGCTTGATCGAGCCGAGGGCTCAATCGATCCGACAACCGAGCAATTCGGGAGGACACACCATGGCTACGCCCTCGATATCGATCGGAGCAATCCGGGAAGGAGCGCGGGAGTCATGGGTGCCGATGATTGCAATCGCGCTCGGCCAGATGATCATGTCCTTCAACGTCGCCTCGCTGCCGGTCGCGCTCGGCGGGATGGTCAATAGCTTTGGCGTTCCGCCGACCACCGTCGCCACCGGCATCGTGGCCTATTCGATGCTGGTCGCTGGCTTCGTCATGCTCGGCGCCAAGCTCGCGCAGCGGTTTGGCGCGCTGCAGGTGTTCCGCTTTGCGGTGGTCCTGTTCTGCGCGTCGCAGATATTGATGACGTTCAGCCCGACGGCGACGCTAATGATCACGGCGCAGGCGCTTTGCGGTGCGGCGGGCGCGGTTATCGTGCCGTCGCTGGTGGCGCTGATCGCCGAGAATTACACGGGGCGGCAGCAGGCGACGGCGGTCGGCGCGCTCGGTTCGGCGCGGGCGGCCGCCGGCGTGCTGGCGTTCATCATCGGCGGCGTGCTCGGCACCTATATCGGCTGGCGGCCGGCATTCGGAATCCTGATTGCCGTTTCCGCCATCGTCTTCCTGCTGAGCTTCCGTCTCAAGCGTGACTATGGCCGCCCGGACGTGCAGATCGATATGGTCGGTGTCGTGCTGGCCGCGGCGGCGATCGTCCTCATCAGTTTCGGCTTCAACAATCTCAACAGGTGGGGCCTTGCGCTGGCGACCGCCAATGCGCCGTTCAATCTGCTCGGCCTTTCGCCGGCGCCTGTCCTCATCGTTCTCGGCGTCGTGCTCGGACAAGCGTTCCTGATGTGGACGCGCCGCCGCCAGGCGGCGGGAAAAACGCCGCTACTGGCGCTCGAGGTGATCGACTCGCGGGAGGAGCGCTCGGCGGTCTACGCACTGTTTGCGGTGGTCGCGCTGGAAGCCGCGCTGAATTTCTCGGTGCCGCTCTATATCCAGATCGTCCAGGGCCGCACGCCGCTGGCGACCGCGATTGCGATGATGCCGTTCAACCTGACGGTATTTTTCACCGCCATGCTGGTCGTCAATCTCTATGACCGGCTGACGCCGCGGCAGATCGGCCGCTACGGCTTCGTGGCCTGCACCGTCGGTCTGGTGTGGCTCGCCTTCGTCGTGCGCAACGACTGGAGTGAGGTTCCGGTGCTGTTTGGCCTCATTCTGTTCGGCATCGGTCAGGGCGCGCTGGTGACGTTGCTGTTCAACGTACTGGTTACGGCGTCGCCCAAGGAACTGGCGGGCGACGTCGGGTCGCTGCGGGGCACCACGCAAAATCTGGCCAGCGCAGTCGGAACGGCGCTGGCTGGTGCGCTTCTGGTCGGTCTGTTGAGCACGATCGTGCTGAGCCAGATCGCTGCGAACCCCGTGCTGCCAAAGGAGATCCAGAGCCAGGTCGATCTCGACAACGTCAATTTCGTCAGCAACGACCGGCTGCGCAGCGTGATGGAAGGCACGACCGCCACGCCACAGCAGGTCGAGGAAGCCGTGCGCGTGAATACCGAGGCGCGGCTGCGCGCGCTGAAGATTGGGCTTTTGATCATGGCCGGTCTTGCGCTGCTTGCGATCATTCCGGCGGGCCGGCTGCCGAACTACTTGCCTGGCGAGATCCCGAGCGATGCGCCCGGCAGCCGATTGAAGTCGGGCGGATCAGCATGAACATGTGAGGAAAGGGGCGTTCCAGGAAGGAGAACAACAATGGATGCAATCGACCGTCGCACCGCGCTATGGACCCTGATGGGTGGCGTCGTTGCCGCCGGCTTGGGCGCAAGCCTGCTACCTGATCTAGCCGAGGCGGCGCCGCTCGCGGTGCAGAAGGATCCTGGAAGGAACGCCGGAGATTTCAAGCTGGAGGCTCAAGATCCTGGAATGCGGCGGCCTGGACCGCCGTCTGGACGGCCACCGGGACGACCGTCGGGACGACCACCTGGACGGCCGTCGCGTCCTCCTCCTCACTGGCATCGCCGTCATCGGCGTCGTCGTCGTTGGGTCTGCTGGTGGCACCGCGGCCGCCGCCGGTGCGGATGGCGATGGGTATAGCGGGACTCGAGGTCGGTGAGACCTGAGGTGAGGAAAATGACATGACGACATATGACAGCAGTTCGCGAACGGGCGTCGGCAGTCTGCCGGCGCCGCCGTTCTGGATCTGTGTGCTGCTCGGGCTTGCGTTGATCGTGGCGGGCTTCCTGGTTCTCGGCGACGTCATGCTCGTTACCGTCATCAGCACCATCTTCATCGGCTGGGTCGCCATCATCGCGGGCGCTTTCGAAATCGTCCATGCGTTCTGGACCAAGGGCTGGGGAGGGTTCGTATGGCAGGTGCTGCTCGGCATCCTGTACGTCGCCTTCGGCGCCGTGCTGGTCGGCCAGCCGCTCGTTAGCGCCCTGATCCTCACCTATGTTCTCGGCCTGGTGTTGGCGGTTTCCGGCTTCGTCCGCATCCTGATCGGCGTCAGCCGCTGGCGGGATCCGGGCTGGATCATGCTGCTGTCCGGCGTGTTCGGCATCGTGGCCGGTTTCATCATTCTCACGGGATTTCCCACGACCGGGCTGTGGGTGCTCGGATTCCTGCTCGGCGTCGACTTGATATCGCATGGGATCGGATGGCTGGCCTACGCGTGGCAGCCTACCGCTCGCAGCGCATAGTTCCTCCCTGCCACTCGAGCAAGATGGCTTTTATTCAAATCGTCATCTTGCTCGTTCTTTTCTTTTTCAGCATGATCTCCCGGTAAACCACCTCGCTCTTCGCACCGGATGTTTCGGCTCCTGCTGAATCGCGCGATATCAGGACGGAGGTCTTACGTGCCCTTAAAAGAATGGCCCAAACTCGTCAAAGTCCTCGGAGCCGTTGCATCGACGGCATTGAGCCTCGCGGCGCCCTTACGGCCCGCGCATGCCCAGCAGGGCGGGGCTGTACTGTTTCAGAACGTCCGTATCTTTGACGGGAAGAGCGAAACGCTTTCGGCGTCGTCCAATGTTCTGGTGAGGGGCAACAAGATCGAAAAAATCGCGCCGGCTGCGGCCGCAACAGACGCGCAAACTGTCGTCATTGACGGCGGCGGACGGGTGCTGATGCCCGGCCTGATCGACGTACATTGGCATGCGATGCTGATCCGGGTGACTCCGGCACAGTCATTCGGTGATGTCGGCTACGTCAATCTCGTCGCCGCCGCGGAAGCTACAGACACGCTAATGCGTGGCTTCACCACCGTTCGCGACGTTGGCGGCCCGGTGTTCGGACTCAAGGCCGCTATCGACGAGGGCATCGTCAATGGCCCACGCATCTATCCGTCCGGCGCGGTGATCACCGTCACGAGCGGGCACGGCGATTTCCGCCAGCTCACCGATTTGCCGCGCACGATCGGCGGCATGCTTACCCGCATGGAGCAGGTCGGCGGCGCCGTGGTGGCGGACAGTCCTGACGAGGTGCGCGTGCGCACGCGCGAGCAGCTCATGCAGGGCGCCTCGCAGATCAAGTTGACGGCGGGCGGCGGGGTTTCGTCACCCTTCAGTCCGATCGACGTGTCCACCTTCACCGAACCTGAACTGCGCGCCGCGGTCGAAGCAGCCGAGAATTGGGGCACGTACGTCGCCGCGCATGCCTTTACGCCGGCTGCGATCCAACGGTCCATTGTCGCAGGTGTGAAGTGTATCGAACACGGCATGTTGATGGACGACGCAACTGCCAAGCTGATGGCCGAAAAGGGCATTTGGCTGAGCATGCAGCCGCTCCCCGAGGACTTGAGGCTCGGCTTTCCAGTGGGGTCAGTCCAGCGCGCCAAGGCGGATGAGGTTTGGCCCGGCATAGCCAAGACCTACGAGCTGGCGAAGAAGTACAAAATCAAGACGGCGTGGGGCACCGATGTGCTGTTCTCCGCCGCGCTGGCGCGGCAACAGGGGGCCATTCTGGCCTCGCTGTCGCGGTGGTACACCCCCGCTGAAGCGCTCGTCATGGCGACGTCGACAAATGCCGAACTGCTCACGCTATCCGGCAAGCGCAATCCCTATCCGGGCAAGCTTGGCGTGGTCGAGGAGGGTGCGCTGGCTGACCTCTTGCTGGTGGATGGTAATCCCATCGAGAACATCAAGCTGATCGAGGATCCCGCCAAAAATTTCCTCGTCATCATGAAGGACGGGAAAATTCACAAGAACCTGGTTGCCGGCGGCAAGCTGAACTAGAGGCGTGGACTCGCAAGCCGAGATTCGTGAGCGCGGCTCGATCGATGTCCGCGAACCAACGTTTTGCCGAATCAAACCGGTGAAGTCCGCAAAGGGCCAAAGCCAGACATAGATGTGAAGGAAGCTGTAGGTTTCCGCTACGAGAATTTCCCCCACGCCCGTTCCGTCATCCACCAAATGATCCACCCGCCAAAGATAATGAGAGCGGCCAAGGCGAGCCAGGCATAAAAATGCAGAGTGAAGAGACCGGAAACCAGCAAGATCACTGGTGCGATCATCGCGAGATAGTAAGGGCCTGTATAGCGGCAGTGAGTGCGCCCGCAGCGCCGCGAGTTTAAGATGCAAGCAGTCCCCATCCAGAGGAGTGCGGCGGTCCAAACCACAGCACGCATGTGTGCGGGGGCGAACAGGGCGGCAATGATGGCACCCGTTGGTATCCACCATGCGAGAACGCTTGTGCCGACGCTGCCGACCCAATCTGCAGCGGATTTCGTGACGGTGCTCACGGCGCCTGCCTTACACAGAAGGCCGCCCCGGTCTCGCCCAAGCGCTCGGCTTGGACCGGCGGACAGGGCACAGAGCCATAGGAACAGAAAACGCAACAGTCGCCTTCCTTGGGCTTGAGCTTAGTGCCGCAGCCGGTGCACACGTAGAAAAATTGACAAGCATCAGTTGGCATCGTTTCCGACTTGCCGGTTGCGCAATGCGGGCAGGTGATCGTCGATTGCAAGGTCACGATGCTGTTTGGTACTTGCTCAAAGTTACCCATCTCATTGTCCTTCGTAGTTCTTTGGCTTAAGTACTTCCTGTAGTGACTACAGGAGCAAGGTCGTTGTCCATATCTTCGATCACAGATGCGCGAGCGAAAGTGTTTACTATCGGTGCTCTGTCGGACCTGACCGACGTGAATATCGAAACCATCCGCTACTATGAGCGGATCAAGATGTTACCCGCGCCACCGCGCACAGCGGGTGGCCGTCGCGTCTACGACCCTACTCATCTTCGTACCCTCGCCTTTATACGGCGGTCGCGGGAGTTGGGTTTCTCTCTTGACGACATCCGAGCGCTGATCCGCCTCGGAGGGCCTGATCAAGCCTCATGCCGCCAAGTTCGCGAGATCGCGACGCATCATCTCGACGATGTCCGTGCGAAGATTGCCGATCTTCGTAAGATGGAACGGTTGCTGTCAAAAACCGTTGCGCAATGCACCGGCACCACGGCTCCCAATTGCCCGGTACTTGATATTCTCGATAGTCGGCGTTCGAAATAGGACCGCATGTCCACCTTGGGTCATTCGCGTCGGTTTTGCCAATTCTACGACTGTCCGCTATCCGGCCGCTTTCGGACCTGCCTGTTCGACGTAGCGCCCCCCAACTGACGTTCCAGAGCGGCGTCGCGGCGGCGTAGTGAAGCCAGGTACGACGGGAGTGGCGCGCTACGACCGATTGACCGCTGCGACCTTCAGGTGGAATGGCAGCATCGTCACCGACATAGGCAGGTGCCCGATACTTTCGCCGTCGACATCGGCCCGGATCATGCGATCGCTGTCGATGGTGATCCGGCTTGCGTGCCGCCGCGAGTACAGTCCGCCATCTTCCGAGCAGGCGCGATGGCACATGACGGCGTATCGGCTTCAGGACCCGGTCAGTGATGCCTTTGCAAGGCTCAGCGCACGCCGCCGCGCCTGCAGGCGGCAAGAAAGAACGGAACGCTGCGTGCCACGTGCGCGTCGATCTCTGCGTCCAGCGTCTTGAGGTCCACCTCGAACAGCGCTCGGAACAGCATCGGCACGGCGATGAGATCAAGGAAGAAGCGTGCAGTCGTTGTCAGCTGCTTCGGGGCAAAAGCGGGCAGCGCACGAAGCTCGTCGGCTTGCGTCAACTCGCCCAGCAACCGGACCCCGAGTTTTGTGCTGAGATCACGCGCCGTCCGGCCGACCGTGCTCGCCAGATCAGGGAAGCGGCGCGATTCCGCGATTGCCAGCCGCATCAGTGCAATCCTCTCGCTGTCCAAACCCCAATGCAGCAGGGTGCTCGCGGCGCTTATAAGGCGCGCCTCGATCGTTGTGCCGGTTGGCACCTCGGCCTTGAACTCTGCGATGCGAGATAGGATGTCCCGCGTTACCACTGCAGTGAACAGCGCCCGCTTGTCGCGGAAGCGGGCATAGATCGTGGGCTTACCCGAACGTGCAACTTCGGCGATCTCGTCGATGCTCGCGCCTTCAAATCCGCGCTCAAGAAACACCTTTCGCGCCGCATCGAGAATGCGGGTATCAACCTCGCCGGCAAGCTCCTTCGGCGGGCGGCCAAAGCGCACTTTGGCCCGCTTCGGCGCCGGCTTCTTCTTCAACAAACTGCTGGCTCTCATCGCGACTGGACCGCGCTTCTGATCTCCGCTGAGCATCAAGTAACCACGCAACTGTGATGTTTAAAGAGAACGAAACCGTTTCGTTCCTATTGAGGAACCGCTTCGCCTGATTACCTGCAAATCGAAACGGGGCAGTTTCTTTTCTCGGTGTCGCTGAGGCGTCGCCTAGCAGCAGGAGCGGCCGCATGTCCGAACAAAATGTATTGGAACGGGACGGACGACTGCTCCACGGCGTCGAAAGCCCGCGACCCGTCCCGGATCCCCGCCAGCCCAGCGTCGAATTCGACCAGCAGGAAGTCACTGAGCGGGCTCGGCTCCCGCACGAAGATCCGGCGGCCAGAGCGCCTGCCTCAGCCGATCCGCCGGAAGCAGTTCGGCCGCCGGCGACCAGCAAAGAGCGCAGGGCCGGCTTCCTGCGTCGCCGCCCGGTTGTCTCCGCGATCGGGGCTGCGCTCCTCGCCTCCGCGGTCGCCGGTGGCTACCTCTACATGGACTATGCGAGACATTTCGAATCCACCGATGATGCCTTCGTCGCGGCGCGCCAGTTTTCGATCGCGCCGAAAGTCACAGGCTACATCACCGCCGTCCCCGTCACCGACAACCAGCATGTCAAAGCCGGCGACGTGATCGCCCGCATCGATGACCGCGACTTTCGCACGGCGCTCGAGCAGGCGCAGGCGCAGGTCGCGGCGGCGCAAGCCAGCATCGAGAATATCGACGCGCAGCTCGATGTGCAGCAGGCACAGATCGGCGCCAACCAGGCGCAGGTGGATCAGGCCCAGGCGGCACTGGTGTTCGCGCAGCAGCAGGCGGCGCGCTTCCAACACCTGGAGCAAACAGGCTATGGCACGGTTCAGAACGCCCAGCAGTTCACCTCGCAACTGCATCAGCAGCAGGCGGCACTTCTGAGCGCGCAGGCAACCCTCAAGCTGGCGAATCGGCAAGTCGAGGCGCTGAAGGCGCAGCGCAAGAGCGCTGTTGCGAGTCTCGCGCAGGCAAAGGCCCAGCGCGACCAGGCGCAACTCAATCTGTCCTACACGACGGTGACGGCGGCCCAGCCGGGGCGCATCGTCAACCTGAGCGCCGCGGCCGGTCAATTCGCCCAGCCTGGCAACAGCCTGGCGATGTTTGTGCCGGATCAGATTTGGGTGACAGCGAACTTCAAGGAGACTCAACTCGACCACATGCAGCCGGGCGATCCGGTGACGCTCGCGATCGACGCCTATCCGGAACGCATGATCCACGGTCATGTCGCGAGCGTCCAGCCCGGGTCCGGCACCGCGTTCTCGCTGCTGCCGGCCCAGAATGCCACCGGTAACTACGTCAAGATTGTCCAGCGCGTGCCGGTCAAGATCGACATGGAAAACCCGCCGTCCGACGTCGCGCTCGGCCCGGGCATGTCGGTAGTCCCCACCGCGCGGATTGATCCGAGGCCGTCCCTCTATGAGCGGCTGAGGAGCGACCTGTGAGCTCCGCTGCGATCCGAGCCGAGCTTCCCGCATCCGCGAGCGGCGGCGTGGCTAATCCGTGGATGATCGCTATCCTGGTCGCGCTCGCAAGCTTCATGGAGGTGCTTGACACCACCATCGCCAACGTTGCGCTGCCCTATATTGCAGGCGGCATGGGGGTGAGCCAGGACGAGGCGTCCTGGGTCGTCACCACCTATCTCGTCTCCAACGCCATCATCCTGACGGCCTCCAGTTTCCTGGCCCGGACATTGGGCCGCAAAACGTTCTTCCTGATCTGTCTCGGAGCATTCACGCTCAGCTCGCTGCTGTGCGGCTTTGCTCCGAATCTGAATGCGCTGCTGTTGTGCCGCATCCTGCAGGGCTTCGGCGGTGGGGGCATGGTGCCGGTCGCGCAGTCGATCCTGGCCGATTCCTTTCCACCGGCGAAGCGCGGTCAGGCTTTTGCGGTGTTCGGCGTCGCCGTGGTTGTGGCCCCGGTGGTCGGGCCGACGCTCGGCGGCTGGCTGTCCGACAATATGTCCTGGCACTGGTGTTTCCTGATCAACGTGCCGGTCGGCATGATCGCGGTGGCGTTGATCTGGCTGCTTCTGCAGGAGTCCCCAACCGCGCGTACGGAAGCGCAGCAGCGAGGCAATCGATTCGATGTGGTCGGCTTCGTGTTGGTCGCGACCTTCCTCGGTGCCCTGGAGGTCGTGCTGGACCGTGGCCTCGAGGACGACTGGTTCGGCTCACGCTTTATCGTGACGTTCACGGTCATCTGCATCCTGGCGTTTGTGCTGATGATTCCATGGGAGTTGAGCCGCCGCCATCCGATCATAGACCTGCACATGGTGGCGACGCGCCAGTTCGGCGCCTGCTTTCTGGTCATGCTGGCGACCGGTGCGATCCTGCTCGCGACCACGCAATTCCTGCCGCAACTGGTGCAGCAGGATTTCGGCTACACCGCCACCTGGGCGGGCCTCGTGCTCTCGCCGGGCGGCGTGGTCACCATGATGATGATGTTCGTGGTCGGTCGTCTGGCCGCCAAGGTGCAGCCCAGATATTTGATCGCCGCGGGCGCAGTGGTCTGCGCTCTTTCCATGTACGCCATGACCAACGTTTACGCCGATCTCGGCTTCTGGTTCATGGCGCGCTCGCGCATGCTGCTCGGCGTCGGCCTGCCGCTAATCTTCGTGCCGATCATGGCCGCATCCTATGACGGCATTCAACCATCCAAGACAGACCAGGCTTCCGCCCTGATCAACGCAGCCCGGAACACCGGAGGCTCGATCGGCGTATCGATCGTCTCCAACGTGTTGATGCACCGCGAGCAGTTCCACCAGAGCCGGCTGGTCGAGCAGGTGCTCCCGTCCAATCCGCAATATCAGGATACGTTGCAGCAGATCACGAGTTTCTTCGCTGGCCACGGAAGTTCACTGGCCCAAGCGCATGATCAGGCGATCCAGTGGATCGGACAACAGGTGCAGACACAGGCATCGTACCTCGCCTACATGGATGCCTTCTGGGTCTTGATGCTGATCTCGCTTGCGGCCGTGCCACTCGCCATGATGCTTCGGACGATCAAGCTTGGTGGAGCTGTTCACGTGGGCCATTGAGGATCGTGCACGTCGGCGTCGTAATGAAACCCTGTGCGACGGGAGTGGGCATCCTACGACCGATTGACCGCCGCCACCTTCAGGTGGAACGGCAACATCGTCACCGACATCGGCAATTGCCCGATGCTTTCGCCGTCGACATCGGCGCGGACCATATCATCGCTGTCGATGGTGATCCGCACCGCGTGGCGCCGCGAGACCTTTGGGTGTTCCAGATAGCTGCCGTCGGCGAGGTTGGGGACGATCCTGGTCAGGCTCTCCCAGCGCCCCATGTCGCCGACCATGATCAGGTCGAGCTTGCGGTCGGCGGGATCGGCGCCCGGCGCGAGCATCAGGCCTTCGCCGGCGCCGTCGAAGCTGCACAGCATCAGTGACCACATCGGCAGGCGCTGCTCGGCCTCGTCGTCGATCTGGATACGATAGAGGCGCGGGCTGTAGGTCAGCGACGTGAACGCTGTCATCAGCACATAGCTGATCGGGCCCAATCGTTTCAGCAGCGGCACGCGTTGGGCGCGCCAGGAAATCGTGGCGGCGGCGCCGACGATGGCGAGCACGAAGCCGTAGCGCGTCACCTGACCGCCGGCATAGCCCTTGGCGTCGGCGCGGAACACGTCGATGTCGCGCGTATGCCCCATGGCGATGGCCTTGCCGGCCTCGGCGAGCGAAAGCTGGCCGAAGGAGCGGGAGAGTTCGTTCGAGGTGCCGCCCGGCAGTTGCGCCAGCACCAGGTCTGATGCAATCGGGCGATCATCCGCGATCACCCCGTTCATCATCTCGCTGAAGGTGCCGTCGCCGCCGACCGAGACCAGGCGGCGATAGCCGGCATCGACCGCTTCCCGCGCCAGGTGGGTGGCGTGGCTGGGCGCGCGGGTCATAGCAACGTGCGCGGAGCCAAGCGGGCCAAGATGTTTTTCGAGTTCAGCGCAAATCTGCGGCCAGCGCTTGCCGCAGTTGCCCTTGTTCGCCATCGGATTGACGATGATCTTGGTTTGCACGGCTGTCTCCGCGGAGAGGCAATCGCGCCAGCTTGATCTCGGCAGAGAAGTGAATCAACCGGAAAGCGAACTATTCGCAGGTGCAACAAATGCTGCGGGTGCGTTGTGGAGCCGGCACGCGTGACGCGCGCTTTAAGAGAAGAACGCGATCTTCTCGGCCTGGCTCATGCGCCGGATCGGCGCCAGCGGGTCGTTGGCTGCACTGACCGGCTTTTTGAGCATGCCGCTCGCGATGAGGGTCGAGCCGAGCGAGACTTCCATCGCCGGCGCAGGCGCCGGTGCGGCAGCAGGCGGTGGGGGAGGTTGAACCACCTGTTGAACCGGCGGCGGCGCCGGCGTGGCGACCGGCTGGGGCGCTTCGGCGACGACCTTTGGAGCGACCGGTGCTGGCTCTGCCGCACGGACCTGTTCTTCTATCGCTGCGGCGATCTCCGCGTCGCTGATCGGATCCGGCGCGCCCATCTCCATCGCGATGATGTCGAGGAGGGCCTCGTCCTGCACGTCAGGGTCCTGGGCCTCCACATTCTGGATGGCGTTGTCTTGAGCGGAGCTGTCTCGAACTGAATTGTCTTGCGTGGCCGTGTGCAGGGCTGCCCCGTCCTGCACCGAGATATTTTGCGCCGAGGCATCCTGGGCCGAGCTGTCTTGATCCAGGGCGGCTTCGGCAGCTTGCCGCGCTTCCGCAGCCTTCAGCCCGGCTTCCGCCGCCGCGAGCGCGGCTTCGGCAGACCTGGCCAGCGCGGTGAACGGCGTCTCGGACGTGAACGGCGTCTCGGCAGCTTTCTCAGCTTCCGGCGCGACGAACGTTTCGGCGGCCGCTGTCGCGGGTATTTCCTGCGCGGCCGAGAAGGGGGCCATGGCGTCGGCCTCGGCCAGCGGCACTGGCGCGGCGTCCTCGTCCTCGACCTCCACAAGCCGGCCGTGCAGGGCGGCAAAGGCCGCACGGAGGGCTACTCGCGCCTCCTCGGAGGAAAACTGTTCGGTGCCCCTTTCGATGACGGTGACCTGCGAATCGATCAGGTCGCAGATCCGCCCGTCATTGCCGATTTCCCGCAACCGCCAGGCGATTTCACGCAACACCCGCGCGCCCTTGCGGACCGGCGCCAGCCGCTGGTCCAGCGCCAGGCTGTCGAGCGCCTCGACCGCCGATTCCTCGGCGGCCTCGACCGCGCCGCGGATGGCATCGAGCGCCTCGGTCAGCCGATCCTGCGCCGCGGCCGCCGCGGCGATGGCCTCGGCCGCTTGCTGTGCCGAAAGCCCTTCTTCCCGGCGCAGGCTTTCTTCCCGCTGACGGCTTTCTTCCTTCTGGGCGGTGAGGCTTTGCTCGATCCGTGACACCGCATCGAGCACCATGCGGGTGTCGGAATTGCGGTTGCGCTTGGCGTATTCGGTCAGGAACCAGCGGCCCCGCGAAGTCTCCATGAAGGCTTCAGCGATTGCAGCATAGTCCTCCTCGCTCGGCAGCGTGGCGCGTGCTGAGATCGGTGAAAGGGCAAATGCTTCGTCGGCCATGTCAAACTCTTCGCGCAAATCAGCGCGCCTTGCGATAACGAAACAACACGATATTGCCCGAATCGCAATTGAATTGATGCCAAGCGAATCACAAATCCCCATCGCTTCTCAAGACACATCCCGCCGTTTCGCGACCCGGGTGGCGCTGTTTTACGCCACGCTGTTCGGCATGACCGGCACCCATCTGCCGTTTTTCACGGTATGGTTGAAAGCGGTCGGGATCGATGCGTTTTGGATAGGGTTGATCACGGCCGTTCCCTCGGTGACCAGGTTTACGGCGCTGCCGTTGGTGACGGGCTTTGCGGAACGCCGTCAGGCCCTCCGCGGGGGCATCATCGTCACCTCATTTGCCACTGCGGTCGGCTTTTTCGTGCTGGGCACCCAGCATTGGCCGTTGCTGGTGTTCCTTATCTACGCCCTGACCTGCTGCCTGTGGACGCCCATGGTGCCGCTGACGGACGCCTATGCGCTCCGGGGGGTGAAGCGCTACGGCCTCAACTACGGACCGTTGCGGCTGTGGGGCTCAGCCGCCTTTGTCCTGGGCGCGCTGGTCTGCGGCATGCTGTTCGACCTGATCGCCGCCAAGAATCTGATCTGGATCATCGCCGGCTCGGCCGCGCTGGGGGCGGTCGCCAGCCTTGCACTGCAGCCGCTGGACGACGCCGGGACTATCCGCCCGGTCACCGGGGGCGCCAACGCACTGCTGCGCGACGGCGGCTTTCTCGCAATCATTGTGGCCTCGGCGCTGATCCAGGGCAGCCACGCCGCCTATTACATTTTCGCGTCGATCGCCTGGCAGCAGGCAGGGTATGACGGGCTGACCATTGCCGTTCTGTGGGTGCTCGGCGTGATCGCCGAGATCGTGCTGTTTGCCCTGTCGCCGCGCTTCACGCTGCAGCCGTCGATGCTGGTGGTGATCGCGGCGCTCAGCGCGGCGGTGCGCTGGGTGCTGACGGCGCAGGACCTGCCGCTGGCGGTTCTTGCGATCGTCCAGCTCGCGCATGCGCTCAGCTTCGGGCTGACGCAGGTCGGAATCATGGGGTTGATGCTGCGCCATGTGCCCGGCCATGTGATGGCGAGGGCGCAGGGTTATCTCACCGCCTGCGGCGGCATCGTCGCCGGTCTCGCCTCGGTTGCGTCAGGCTCGATCTACGAGATGTGGGGGCAGGCCATCTATTACGGGATGGCTGTCATGGCCGCCTCTGGCGGGCTGGTGATCTGGCTGGCGCGGGACCGGCTCTCGCATCAGCCCCACAAGGCGGCTTCCGGCGGGTAGACGAGGCTGCCGTCATAGCGCAGGCCGCCGTCGCGGTCGCGCGCCAGCAGCAGGGGGCCGTCAAGATCGACGAACCTGGCCTGTTGCGCCAGCAGCATGGCCGGCGCCATGGCCAGCGAGGTTGCGACCATGCAGCCGATCATGATCTCGAAGCCGAGCGCCTGCGCGGCATCCGCCATCGCGAGCGCTTCCGTCAGCCCGCCGGTCTTGTCGAGCTTGATGTTGACGGCGTCGTAGCGCGCGCGCAGCCCTTCGAGCGAGGCGTGGTCATGCACGCTTTCGTCGGCGCAGACCGCGATCGGGCGCCTGATGCGCGCCAGCGCCTCGTCGCGCCCGGCCGGCAGCGGCTGCTCGACCAGCGTGACGCCGGCATTGGCGCAGGCGGCGAGGTTGTATTCGAGATTATCCGGCGTCCAGGCTTCGTTGGCATCGACGATCAGTTCGGACTCGGGGGCCGCCTTCCGGACCGCGGCAATCCGCATCTCATCGCCATCGCCGCCGAGCTTGATCTTCAGCAGCGGCCGGCGCGCGGCCTTCGCGGTGGCCGACGCCATGGCTTCCGGCGTGCCGAGTGAAATCGTGAATGCGGTGGTGCAGGGGCGCGGCGCCTTCCGGCCGAGCAGGGTCCAGACCCGTTGTCCCGCGGTTTTGGCCTCGAGGTCCAATAGCGCGCAATCCAGCGCGTTGCGGGCAGCGCCTGCGGGCATCGCCGCCTGCAGGGCCGCGCGGTCCAATCCTCCGGCGAGCGGTTCATGCATCGCTTGAAGCGCTTCCAGCGTCGCTTCCGCCGTCTCGCCATATCGCGGATAGGGCACGCATTCGCCGCGGCCGGTCCGGTCGCCCTCGTTCACGGTGGCGACGACGGTGACAGCCTCGGTTTTGGCGCCGCGGCTGATGGTGAAAGCACCCGCAATCGGCCAGCGTTCGATGCTGACGGCAAGCTTTCGAGATGCGCTGGAAGTCATTTCAAAATCTGGCAATTTTCTGAACCTAAGCTTGCCCGCCGCTACCAACTATGGCTGGTTAGGGGCAGATTCTACAAGGCGAGCGGCGTGCGGAACCTGACGTTTTTTCAGGGAGCGCATATCTGCCGAAGGGTGGGTAAGGTGAGCGGCGACCCGACATTAGAGCGGATAGCCAGGGGCAACGCGCTGGCGCTGTGCGCGGCCGGCTCCTGGACGGCCCGCTTTGCGCCGATGCTGGAGCGAATGGTCGCCGATGCCGAGAAGCTCAGCGGCACCCGGCCCAACATCTTTATCGACGTCTCGCAGGTGTCGAAGCTCGACACGTTCGGCGCCTGGCTGATCGAGCGGCTACGCCGCAGCCTGACCCATGGCGGTGTCGAGGCGGAGATCGCCGGGCTGTCGGATAATTATTCGAGCCTGGTCGACGAGGTGCGCCGGGTGAAGGCGGAGCCGGTCGTCGACACCGACCGGGTGACGATCACGGGCATGCTGGAGCAGATCGGCCGCGCCGTGGCCGGCATCGGCGGCACCCTGATCGGGCTGATCGACATGCTGGGCGCGGTGCTCGCTGCGACCGCCCACGTCATCATCCGCCCGCGCGGTTTCCGCCTGACCTCGACCATCCATCATCTGGAGCAGGTGTGCTGGCGCGCGGTGCCGATCGTGGTTCTGATCACGTTCCTGATCGGCTGCATCATCTCGCAGCAGGGCATCTTCCACTTCCGCAAGTTCGGCGCCGACATCTTCGTGGTCGACATGCTCGGCGTGCTGGTGCTGCGCGAGATCGGCGTGCTCTTGGTCGCGATCATGGTGGCGGGCCGCTCGGGCTCGGCCTACACCGCCGAGCTCGGCTCGATGAAGATGCGCGAGGAAATCGACGCGCTGCGCACCATGGGTTTCGATCCGATCGAGGTCCTGATCCTGCCGCGGATGCTGGCGCTGGTTTTGGCGCTGCCAATCCTGGCGTTTCTTGGGGCGATGGCCGCGCTCTACGGCGGCGGGCTGGTGGCCTGGCTCTATGGCGGCGTCGAGCCCGAGGCGTTTCTGTTGCGGCTGCGCGACGCCATCTCGATCGATCATTTCGTCGTCGGCATGATCAAGGCGCCGGTGATGGCCGCCGTCATCGGCATCGTCGCCTGCGTCGAGGGGCTGGCGGTGCAGGGCAGCGCTGAATCGCTCGGCCAGCACACGACATCCTCTGTCGTGAAGGGTATCTTCTTCGTGATCGTGATGGACGGCGTGTTCGCCATCTTCTTTGCATCGATCGGAATGTGACCATGGCGGGCGAAATTTCCGACGCCATCATCCGGGTGCGCGACATCACCGTGCAGTTCGGCAAGACGCGGGTGCTCGACGGACTCAACCTTGACGTCAAGCGCGGCGAGATCTTGGGATTTGTCGGCCCGTCGGGCGCCGGAAAATCGGTGCTGACGCGCACCATCATCGGTCTCGTGCCCAAGATCGCCGGAAGCATCGAGGTGTTCGGCGTCGACCTCGATGCGGCGAGCGCCGCCGAGCGCCGCGGCGTCGAGCGCCGCTGGGGCATCCTGTTCCAGCAGGGCGCGCTCTTCTCCTCGCTCACCGTGCGGCAGAACATCCAGTTTCCCGTGCGCGAATATCTCAAGGTCTCTCAACGGTTGCTCGACGAGATCATGGTGGCCAAGCTCGGCATGGTGGGCCTGCGGCCCGAAGTCGCCGACCGATATCCGTCCGAACTGTCCGGCGGCATGATCAAGCGCGTGGCGCTGGCGCGCGCGCTCGCGCTCGATCCCGAACTGGTGTTCCTGGACGAGCCGACCTCCGGGCTCGATCCGATCGGCGCCGGAGATTTTGACGAGCTGGTGCGCACCCTGCAGCGTACTTTGGGCCTGACGGTTTTCATGGTAACCCATGATCTCGACAGCCTATATACGGCCTGCGACCGCATCGCGGTTTTAGGGAACGGTAAGATCATTGCAGCAGGATCGATTGCCGACATGCAGGCCTCGCAGCATCCCTGGCTGAGGCAATATTTTCACGGCAAACGCGCCCGCGCTGTGATGGGCTAAAGCATGATCCGGAAAAGTCGATGCCGGTTTTCCGATAAGATCATGCTCAAATCAAAGAGTTAGAGCGTGATGACGATTCGAAGAAACGTCGTCACGCTCGGAGCATGACCCCCAAAAGTGTGATCGGTTTTCGGATCGGATCATGCTCAAACATGAGATAATGACGGGTCTATCGGCGACGCCGGACAGACCCTGGTTTCGGAGTACCTTGAGTTATGGAAACGCGGGCGAATTACGTCCTGATCGGGGCCTTCACGCTGGCGGTGATCGCCGCGGCGTTCGGTTTTGTGCTGTGGTTCCAGAGCCTGCATACCACCAAGCTGCGCAGCCCGATCCGCATCGTGTTCGAAGGCCCGGCGTCAGGCCTGCGCAATGGCGGCAGCGTCAATTTTAACGGTATCAGAATAGGGGAGGTTGTGTCGGTCAAGCTCGACAACCCGCGGCGGGTGGTCGCACTGGCGATGGTCGAGAACAACGCTCCGATTCGGAAAGACACGCTTGTGGGTCTCGAATTCCAGGGGCTGACCGGCGTCGCCGCGATCTCGCTGAAAGGTGGCGAGGAAAATGCGGCTGCCGTGCCGCTCGACGAGGACGGCGTGCCGATGCTGACGGCCGATCCGAGCGCGCTGCAGGATGTGACGGAATCCATCCGCGCTACGCTGCAGAACGTCAACCGGCTCGTTGCCGACAACCAGGAATCGGTGAAGAACTCGTTGCGGAATCTCGAGACCTTCACCGCTACGCTGGCGCGCAACTCCGAGAAGATCGACAACGTCATGCTCCGCGTCGACGGCGTGATGGGCAAGGCCGACAGCCTGATGCTCGGGCTGAACACGATCGCGGGCGGCGCCGCCGGCGGCGAACTGAACTTGATGGTGAAGGCGATCAAGGATCTGGCGGAGGATTTCGACAAGCGGTCGGGCGCGCTGATGGCCGACGGTCGCCGCACGCTCGCCGATATCAGCCGCGCCGTGAACAATTTCGACCGCAACCCGACCCGCGTGATTTTCGGGGGAGGCAGCAGCAGCAACAGCCAGGCGGCCGCGCCGCCGCCAGCACCGGCTCCAGCGCCCGCGGCTCCGAGGGCACCGAGCGGACAGAAGCGACAGTAGGGGCGCATGGCGAGTAGTTCGCCTCGCCCTGTCACCATCCGCGATGCCGAACTTTCACCGCGTCATTGCGAGCGAAGCGAAGCAATCCATAGCTTCCGCGCCGACGGTATGGATTGCTTCGTCGCTTTGCTCCTCGCAATGACGGCAACCTGCAAATCGGCAATGGGTTGGCTGATTTATCCCGTCGTCAGACTTGTCTGGCCGCCTTCAACCACATTGCTTCAAACTCGTCCTTCGTGATCGCCACAGGTTCGAACTCGGGAATTGCAGCAATCTCCGAAAGCGTCGGTATTGGTTCGAGGCCCAGGAAAGTCGTCCCGCGAGACGTGGAGCGATCGGCATATCCGAACGACCCGTCGGGAAATACTTCCACTTTCCTGACCTCCCACCGCTCATCGTCCATCTCGCTGTAAAGCAGGACCGGAGTGTGAGGATTGTCCTGTTTCCAGCTTACCTTGATGTAGTCCATTGCCGTTCCCATCCAGAGCGCTGCATCTCGATCGTGGTCGGAAAAACAAAACGGAGGCATCACTGCCTCCGTTTTTCTGACTTACGATTGATCCGGGCCTTTACCCCAGCCGGCCCGCTGCATGCGCGAGCAGGGTGTAGACCATGCCCGTCTCCGAGGTGAGGTGGCTGCGCAGCGCCTGCGGTCCGCGATCATCGCGTGCGACCTCATCCAGCAGCCGTTCGAACTCGGCGATGTAGCGGTCGACCGTCTGCTTGAAGCCACGGTCGGCGCGGTATTTGCGCGAGACTTCGTCGAACGCCTTCTGGCCGGCGGGCGTGTAGAGGCGCTTGGTGAACGCCTTGCTCTCGCCGCGCTGGTAGCGATCCCACATTTCAGCGGCGAGGTTGCGATCCATCAGCCGGCCGATGTCGAGCGACAGCGATTCCAGCGGATTGGCCGCGCCCTGCGGCCGGCCCCGCGGCGTTTCGCGTCCACCGGCATCGGTGCGGCTCAGAAGATCGGACAGCCATCCGTCGCGTCCCGCGTCCTGAGCAGCCGGCGAGACCGGCGGGGCTTCGGTGCGGCGCTGGGCGGGCATCGGCATGCCGAGATCCGGCGGCGGCAGGGTCGACGCGCTGCCGGCGTCGCGCATGCGCACCTCGTTGCGACCAGTGACAGCGGCGGCCATCACCGGCTCTTCCTGGCGTTGTACGCCGGCACGACCGGCGGTCACGACGTCGAGCCCGCGACCGTGATGGGCGACGATCCGGTTGAGCTCGGCCAGCGCCTCGATCTGGTCGACGATCACCTTGCGCATCTGCGCGGTGTTGTCGGCGGCTTCCTGCGGCATCTCAAGCACGCCGCGGCGCAGCTCGTTGCGCGTCGCCTCCAGCTCCTGATGCATCTCGGCCGCCATCTGCTTCATGGTCTGCACCATCGCCGCGAACTTCTCGGTCGATTGCTTGAACATCTCATCGGTTTCATGCGTGCTCTGCTGGTACAGATCGTTCATCGCATGGAGGGTCTGCTGCCGCTCGTTCTCGGCCGCAGTTCGCACCGCCTCGAACTGGCGGCTGATCGCGGCCGATCCGGCGCCTGCGGTCTCCGCGACCACGCGCGCGATGTCGCGGGCACGCTCTTCGGCCGCGGCGAGCGATTCATCGAGCAGACCGGTGAAGCGCGACAGCCGCTGGTCGAGGTCGGTGGTGCGCAGATCGATGGTGGTCACCAGCGATTCAAGCTGCGACTTGCGGTCGGCGACCGACGTCGTGGTGGAGAGGTTGGCCTTTTCGACCACGCCGGCCGCATCGACCAGCGCCTTGCCGTGCTTCTCGAACTCGCTGGAGAGCGAGCCGAGATCTTCCAGCGCCTTGGTGGTCTTGCCGTTGAAGACCGTGAGCTGGTCTTCCAGGGTCTGGGTAGCGATGCCATTGCGGGCGGTGACGTCGTTCATGGCGGATACGAAGTCGGCCACGCGGGTCACCAGCGCGCGTTCCAGCGAGTTGAGGTTGTCGTGGGCGCCGGTCAGCACTTCCTGCAGCAGGATGTTGCCTTCGCGCAGCCGCTCGAACAGCGCCACCGTGTCGGTGCGCAGGATCTTGCTGGTCTCCTGCATCTCGGTGACGGCGGCGATCGACACCTGACGCGACTGGTCGATGGCCGAACGCGACGCCTGTTCGAGGTCCTTCAGCGACTTGGCCACCGCGCCGGTGGCGAGGTCGCCGGCGGTGGTGATCGTGCGCGCGACGTCCGAGCCGTGGGTCGACATCGATTGCGAGAATGCCTGGCCGCGGGTTTCGATCGATTTCAGCGCGTCGGCGGTGACGCGGTCGATGTCACCAGTCAGTTGCGTGGCCTTGGTGCCGAGTGCCTCGATCAGCGAGCCGCGGCGGCTGTCGACGATCTGCGCCAGACGGTCGGTCTGCTGCTGAACATAGGTGACGATTTCGTCGGTCTTGCCGGTCATCGTCGAGCCGAAATTGCTGCTCGCGGCGAGCACCGAACGCTCGATATCGGCCGAGGTCGATTTGACCTTGGAGCTGACCTCGTTGGTTGCGGCAACCAGCGCGCTCTGTGCGTTCTGCGCGGTGGTCTGGATGGTGTCGGTCGTGGAGGCGGTGACGGCGCCGAGCGAACGCTCCATGTCGGCGGCGATCGCCTTGATCTGGTTCGCAGCCTCCGTAGAGGTCGCAGACAGCGAGCTCTGCGCCTCGCGCGCACTGCCGAGGAGGGACGTGGCGGCGGCGGCGCCGACCGCGGTCAGCGTGCGCTCGACGTCGATCGCCAGCGACTTGACGTGGTTGGTGGCTTCCGAAGACGCCGTCATCAGCGTGTTCTGGGCCTCGCGCGCGCCCGTCGTGATCGACTCGGCGGTGGCGTTGCCGGCCATCGAAAGGGAACGCTCGATGTCGGCGGCGAGCGACTTGACCTGGGTCGACGCTTCGGCGGACGCGCTCATCAGGGTAGTCTGGGCCTCGCGCGCGCCAGCTGTGATCGACTCGGCGGTCGCCGTGCCGGCGATCGACAGCGAGTGCTGGACGTCGGCGGCGAGCGACTTGACCTGATTGGCGGCCTCGGTGGAGGCGGCGACCAGCGTGCTCTGGGCTTCGCGGGCACCGGCGGTGACGGCCTCGGCGGTGGCCGTGCCGGCGATCGACAGCGAACGCTCGACATCGATGGCGAGCGACTTGACGTGGTTGGCGGCGTCTGCGGACGCGGTCACCAGCGTGCTCTGGGCCTCGCGCGCGCCTGAGAGAACCGATGCGGCGGTGGCGTCGCCTGCGGCCGAGAGCGTGCGCTCGACGTCGGCGGCGAGCGACTTGATCTGCGTGGCGGCCTCGGAGGAGATCGACGCCAGCGTGGTCTGCGCATCCCTGGCGCTGGTCAGGATCGACGTGGCGGCGCCGGTGCCGACGGCGGTGAGGGCGGCTTCAACCTCGGCCGAGGTCAGTTTCAGTTGCGCGCCGACGTCCGAGGAAACCGACAGCAGTGCCTGCTGCGCAGTGCGCGCGCCGGTCTGAATGGTCTCGGAGGTATTGACCACGAGGTTGGTCAGCGAACGCTCGGCGTCCTCGACATGCGACTTGATGCCGGAGGACAGCATTTCGGCGCGCGACATCAGGTCGTCGCTGGCCTGGCGGCCGCTGCTTTCGATCCGGCCTGCCACGGCCTCGATGCGCGAACCGAGCAGATCCTCGAATTGCGCAACGCGGGTATCGATGTCGCCGGCAAGGGCGCCCACCCGGGTTTCGATGCCGCTGGCCATGTCGCCGACGCGGGTCTCGATGCCGTTGGTGAGATTGCCGACCCGGGCCTCAATGCCGCTCGCGATTTCGCCGACCCGCGTCTCCATGCCCTGGTGAATTTCCTGGAACCGCGCCTGGATGGTGTCGGTCAAATGGGCGCTGCGGCCGTCGATGGTTTCGGTGACGTTGGCAATACGATGGTCGACCGCTGCAATGGCTTGGGCGGTGCCTTCGGTCAGCGAGGAGGTGAGCAGGCTGAGCCGCTGGTCGATCGACTGGATCGCCTGCGCCGCGCCGTCGGTCAGCGAGCCCGACAGCGTGCTGAGGCGGTTGTCGATGGTTTCGGTGACGGACCTGGCGCGGGTGTCGAACGTCGTCTCGAGCGATTTCAGGCGGCCGTCGACAGCCTCGTCGAACCACTTGATCTTGCCCTCGAGCGAGTTGTCGAGGCTGCTGACGCGGGTGCCGAGCTGGGTTTCGAACTGCAGCAGCCGCTGGTCGAGGGAAGCGGTGATCTCGCCGCTATTCGAGACCAGACGGGTGTCGAAGGTGTCGACGTAGTTCTTCAGGCTGTCCGAAATCTCCTGGGTCCGCGCGCCCATTCGTTCCACGATCTCGCCGCCGAAGGTCTTGACGGTGCGGTCGAACTCCGAGATGTGCCGCGTGATCAGTGCGCCGAGCGTGCCGCTGTCGCGGGCGAACTTTTCCGCAAGCTCCGCGCCCTGGTTCTTCACCAGTTCGTCGTACGCGCTCATCTGCAGCGCGAGACTGTCATGCGCGTTCTCGGTCTGGCTGATCACCTTGGCAACCAGCGTGTTCACGGTCACGTCGAGCGCGTCGCTGGCCTTGTCGCCGGAGGTGAGGATGCGGCTCGCCAGGCGGTTGCCGGCATCGTCGATCTTGCTGACGAGATCGCCCGAACGCAGCTCAAGCTCGAGCAGCAGCGAGTCGGAGGAGTTCTTCAGGGAGTCGTGGACCTGTTCGGTGCGGTCGGAGATGCCGTCGACGATGGTCGAGGAGCGCTGCTCGAACTCGCCGGTGATGCGGTCGATGCGTTCGTTCAGCATCTCGTGGACGCGGTCGGCCAGATCGACGAACTCGTCGTGGACGTGGCCGGTCTTGAAGTTGAGGCTGGTGGTCAGCCGCTCGGAGGCGTCGAGCACGGCGCGCGTGGTCTCGGCGCTGGCTTCCTCCAGGCGGTCGAGCAGGTCGCCGCCGCGCTCGCCGAGCGCGAGGATCATGTTGTCGCCGGCGTGGCTCAGCGCGCTCGTGATGTGCTGGCCGCGCTCTTCCAGCGCGCCGGTGATGCTTTTTGCGACCTCGTCGACGCGCGAGGCGATCGCATCCGAGATCAGCGCGATATCGTGGCGCAGATCGATCTGGACGCCGGAAATGGCGCTGCGAACCTGCTCGGCCTGACCGACCAGATTGTCGCGCTGATGGGCGATGTCCTGCAGCAGCGCGCGAATGCGCACTTCGTTGTCGGTATAGGCGCGCTCGAGGGCTGCGACTTCATTGGCGACGAGCGTTTCCAGTTCGCCGGCGCGCGCGATCGCGCGCTCGACGCCGTCGCCCATCGCGGCGACTTCGCGGCGGATCGCCTGGCCCACGGTCACCATCGAGTCGGCGGCGGCGCCCTCGGGCTCGGAGAAGCGGATTGCGACCTGTGCCATCGACTGCGCGATCATCCGCATTTCCTGGCCGCGCCAGGCGAGGCTGGCGAGGAAGTAGAACAACAGCACCGGCGCAAAGAACAACGCCGCAAGGCCGGCGAGCACCAGCACGCCGCCGCTCTGTCCGATCGCCGCCTGCAGCGAGGGCAGGAAGCTGATGGTCAGCAGGGCGCAACCGAGCACCCAGACGCCGCCAAACACGGTGGCAAGCGTGTAGACGCTGCGCGCAGGGTGGTTCTTCTGGATCGCTTGCAGAATCTGTCCGATGGTTTCGCGATCGTCATTGGCGGCGCGACGGGGGCTGCGCGGTTCTTCGATCGGATCGAACACGGGCCGCTCGGCGCCGCCGCGCGTGTCGAACGGCGCGCCCGAATAGGAAGGTGCGGCGGAGGGCATGGCCGGCGGCGCAAGTTCGCCGCCGATCGAATTTCGGTTGGGGTTGACGGACGTATCACTGATGTTGAGCGCTTCCTGAATGGCAGAGAGCGCGACTTCGGTGGGATCTTTCGCCTTCTTCGGATTGTTCGCCATGTCAGTCCGAGCCCTCTTAAACTTACGCGTCCAGCCGTTCTTGCTAAAACCCCCGCAAGCTCGAAGCTGGATTCATAACCCCCAGCGGACCGCAAGCGTGCCCGCCGGCAGCCTTGTCCGCACACATCCGCAAACATCCTATTGGGTGAGCGATACGAATGAAATGGCCGCGATTAAGACATTCTTAATCATCGTTAACAGCTTTGTTCCTTAAGGCCCTAAGGATACACAGGTTTCTGGAACCGGATCGCCGATCAAGGCGGGCTGGCGTCTAAAATGTGTCGAAACTGGGGATAATTCCGGGAACGTTCCGTTAACCGATGCCGTGATTGGCTCTGCGGCATGCCCCCAGAGCCAGAATCAGTGCGGCGGGGCGACCCGGAATTATGGCCATGCCGCTTCCTCTCGAACGGATTGAATGGATGCCATCGCCACCGCTGGCTCCCGGCGCCGGGCCGATTGATTTCGACCATCTCCAACGCATGACACTCGGCGATGCCGGTATCGAGCAGGAGGTGTTGACGATGTTCTCGGCCCAGTCGTTACAACTTATGCACACGCTCGCCGCCATCCCTGCGGACGCCGGTGCGCTGACGCACACGCTCAAGGGCTCGGCCCGCGCAATCGGCGCCTTTGCCGTCGCCGATGCCGCGGCCCGACTGGAGGCGGTGATCGCCCGTGGCTCCGACATCTCAACTGCGCTCGCCGAACTCGGCGAGGCGGTTACGCAGGCGCGGGAAGCAATCGAGGCGGTTCTGCGCCGTTCCTGAGCGGAAACCGGTCAAAACCTTCGTATAATGCCTCGTTCAAGGTTTTCGTCCCGACCGCTGGCGCTGTACGGATCGACCCGTTATACGACTGCCGGGACCTTCCTCAGATTCCGGTAGTACGAGCGATCATGGCCAAAATCCACTTTGTCGACCACACGGGCGAAAAACGAACCATTGAAGTCGAGAACGGCGCGACCGTGATGGAAGCCGCGATTCGCAACGCCATCCCGGGCATCGAAGCCGAATGCGGCGGCGCCTGTGCCTGTGCGACCTGTCACGTCTATGTCGAGGAGGCCTGGCGCGAGAAGGTCGGCGCGCCGACTCCGATGGAAGAAGACATGCTGGATTTCGGTTTCGACGTGCGACCGAACTCGCGCCTGTCATGCCAGATCAAGGTGAGTGACGATCTCGACGGCCTCGTGGTGTCGACGCCGGAACGGCAGGCCTGAACTCCGGACGACGTTCAGCGCGATCCGGCATTGGCGGTCTCAGTGAGATGGTCGTCGACCGCATATAACGCGCAATCGGGCGCGTATTCCGCGCAGGCGGCAAGCGCCGCCTCCGCCGCTTCGTTCGCCGACCGCCGCGCGCCCCTGAAAGCAAAAGCTCCTTTTGGCGAGACGGCAAACGCCCGGTGCGGGCTCGCCGAAAGATAGTCGGCAAATCCCGCGCGTCCCTTGTCGCGCAGTTGCGGCGGCGGCGGAATTGATGATGGCGCCGGCATCGCGGCGATGTCGCGCGTTCCGAGATTCTGATCGCGCAGGAAGCCATCAACCGCTGAAGTCCAGAGCGGGATGCCACGCGAAAACAGAAAATGCCCGTCTTCGCCATGTGGTGGGAAGTCGACGAATTGGGCCCGTCCGCCGGCGCCGGTAAAGCCAGCGTGTATTCTGCGCACCAGTTCAGGCCCGAAGAACCTGTCGTTCTGCGCATAGATCCACAGCGTCGGAATCCGCGACGTCCTGCCGAGCGTGGCGAAGGCGCGGACGAGGGCATCCTCGTCGCAGACCTCGTTGCTGGCGCGCGAACCGCGGCCGCCGGCAAAGTTGATCGCGGCGACGAGGCCCGGCGGCGGATCGGCGGTCAGCGCCAGCGACGCGAAACCGCCGGCGGAGACGCCGACGGCAATCATGCCATCGGTCGAAACGTCGGTCCGGCTCCTCATGGCCTCGATCGCCGCCCGCAGGTCGCTCGCCGACTCGCGGGCCGCCCGCATGTAGTCGCGCCGCTCGCACGGGCCGCTGCTCTCGGCATATTGCCCGCCGGAATCGCCATAGCCCCGGCGCATGAAGACCAGCGCCGCAAAACCCCGCCGGGCGAATTCGAGCGCTTGCCGATAGGATCCGTACGGCGACATCGGCGCCCGCGCCATGCCTTCGCGCGGCGTGCCGTGGCTGATCAAAGCGAGGGGATAGCGGCGCGTGCCCGCGGGCCTGAGCAGCATCGCTTCAAGTCCGCGCGGACCCGCGGCCTCCATCGGAATGCGCAACTCCTCGCGATGATAATCTGCCGCTGCGGCAGATCGTGGCGTGACGCTCGCGATCGCAAGCAGGAGCAGCGCGGCCCACCTCATCCGGGGTCCACGCCGTGGCGGATCCACGGCGCAAATTTCGCCTTCAACTCAGGTGTCAGCGGCACCGGCTTGCGCGTGGCTTCATCGATCAGGACCGTGATCGCGCGCGCCGAGGCGACGCATCTGCCCTCGGAAAACACCACCTGATCGAAGCTCACCGAGGTGCGGCCGAACTTGGCGACGCCGAGCCCCAGTTCGATCTTGCCCGGCCAGTGCAGCTCGGCGCGGAAATGGATGTCGATCCGCACCATGATCCAGCCGAGCCCCTCCGGCATCAGCCCGTAGCTGCGATCCTTCATCAGCGTGACGCGGCCGGTTTCGAAATAGGTCGCGTAAACCGCATTGTTGACGTGCTGGTTGGGATCGAGGTCGGCAAAGCGCACATTGTCCGACAGGCGATAGGGAAAATCTTCCAGGCGCGGGGTCGCGTCGGGACGCAAGGGGGCGTTCACGGGGCCATCTCCGAAAATCTCGCCCTCTTACAGCCCACTTGTCGAATGGCGGCAAGAGGTTGCCGCGGCCGGGAACGCGATATTTGGCTTCCCTGTTGCCGCCGCCTTGGCTAGACAGATGCGGCCTTCCCGACAGTTTAACCGAAAAGAAGCTGATATGAGCGAAGCGATCAAGACAGATGTGCTGATTATTGGCGCGGGTCCGTGCGGACTGTTCGCCGTCTTCGAACTGGGCCTGTTGGACATGAAGGCGCATCTGGTCGACATCCTCGACAAGATCGGCGGCCAATGTGCCGAGCTCTATCCGGAAAAACCGATCTACGACATTCCCGGCATTCCCTTCGTCACCGGGCAGGGCCTCACCGACGCGCTGCTCGAACAGGTCAAGCCGTTCGGCCCGACCTTCCATCTCAACGAGATGGTGGAGACGATCGAGAAGATCGGCGATCCGCTGTTCCGCGTGACGACCGATGCCGGCAAGGTGTTCGAGTGCAAGGTGGTGGTGATTTCCGCGGGCGGCGGTTCGTTCCAGCCGAAGCGTCCGCCGGTGCCGGGCATCGAGGCCTATGAAGGCTCTTCGGTGTTCTATGCCGTGCGCAAGATGGAGCAGTTTCGCGACAAGAGCATCCTGATCGTCGGCGGCGGCGATTCCGCGCTCGACTGGACGCTCAATCTGCATCCGATCGCCAAGCGCGTGACGCTGTTGCACCGGCGCGACGATTTCCGCGCCGCGCCCCACAGCGTCGAGCAGATGCGTGCGCTGGTGGCAAGCGGCAAGATGGATCTGAAGATCGGTCAGGTGACGTCGCTCGAAGGTGAGGGCGGCAAGCTGTCTGGCGCCGTGATGAAGGGCAACGACAACGCGATCTCGAAGATCGAGTGCGATACCATGCTGCCGTTCTTCGGCCTGACCATGAAGCTCGGTCCCGTCGCGAACTGGGGCGTCGCGCTCGAAAACAATCTGGTGCCGGTCGACACCGCCGCGTTCGAGACCAACGTTCCCGGCATCTTCGCGATCGGGGACATCAACACCTATCCCGGCAAGCTCAAGTTGATCCTGTCCGGATTCCACGAGGGTGCGCTGATGGCACAGAAGGCGCACCGCTACGTCTATCCGGACAAGCGGCTGGTGTTCCAGTACACCACCTCGTCGTCGAGCCTGCAGAAGAAGCTCGGGGTGAGCTGAGTTCCCAAAAATGTCAGGCGCGGTGCTTGGTTAACGCGACGATCGCGACTGGAACCGTCCGCGAAATGGCCTTAGTCTGCGGCCATTCATTTAGGGAATTGATCAGGTGATGACGATGCGCAAGCTGACCGGATTTCAACTGGTGCTCTCGATCGTGCTTGGGCTTGTGTTTGCCGGCGAACTGGCCGCACAGCCCGCGGGACCCTCTGCGGCCGGCCTGTGGCAGAAGACCGAGAAAGGCAAGCCGGTCGGATGGTTTCTGGTGGTTGATCGCAACGGCAGCTTCGAGGGCGCGTTCGCCAAGCTGTTTTCTGAGCCCGGCGATCCTCCGAATCCGATCTGCTCGAAGTGCACCGACGACCGGAAGGATGCGCCGTGGCTCGGGCTTTCCTTCATCCGCGAGATGAAGCGCGACGGATTGAAGTATGAGAACGGCAACGTGCTCGATCCGCGCGACGGCAAGATCTACAAAGCGAAGATGACGCTCAGTCCCGATGGACAGACATTGACGATGCGCGGCTATCTCGGCATCTCGCTGTTCGGCAAGGATGAGGTGTGGACGCGACTGCCGGACACGGAGTTGGCGCAGGTCGATCCCGCGGTCATCGCAAAATATCTGCCGGCGTACGCCGCGGCAATGAAGCCACCCGCCGGTCCGGCGAAGGCTCCGGCCGTCAAGAAGGCCACCACTCCAGCGCCCGCGGTACCTGCGCCTGCCAAATAGCAAACGCGCTGCCTTACTAGTTGAGTCCGCCGCTGCGGCCCGGCGGCCGCGGCGCATTCTGTATCTGCATCTGCGCCGGTGGCGCGATCGGCTGCGAGGTGACTTCAGGCACCGCCGCATCGAGTTGCAGCACGGCCGCGGCGGCCGGCGTGGCGGCATCCGCCATGGCGGCATGGCCCTCGGCGCTCGGATGCACCGCGCCGCCATAGACCGCCGACAACACGCCCCAGGTTGCATCATGGATATCGGACGGCTGCTGCGACGTCGGCAAGCCTTGCGGATAGGTCATCGCCGCGAAGTAGCTGTCATTGGCATCGCGGATCCAGCGCGCACGCGGCAGGTAGGCGCGGTACTCGCCGGCGCTGCGGCCGCACACCATCGGCTGGTTGGCGGCCGTGACGATATCGGAATCGAAGCTGTCGCCCTTCGCCGAGAAGCATTGCCGGTCAAATTCGGGATCGCTTTCGGAGCGTGCGCAGAAGCCGTGGCTGGCAAAAGCGGCCTGATGGCTGTCGACGAACGTCATGCGGTCGGTGCGCGGATTGCGGCACAGGATGCCGCCCTCGCAGAGCGCCAGCCCTCGTAGCTGCGGCAGGAATTCGTTTTCGACGAAGTTGGACACGGCGGTCAGCCGCTGCGGCTGGGCGTTGAAGGAGGGATGAATGTCGAAGCCGCCGCGTCCGCCGGGGCAGGGCGCACCGCCATTCGCAAGCGTCGGATTGGCGTAGGAGGTGTAGACGACCCGCGACAGGTCGCCACCGACAAGGGGCTTGAGCGCCTCGCGCAGCTTGGCAAAGCCCTGCGGCAGATCCCGCGCCATCGCGCTGCGTGCGTCGTCGACCGAAGCCATCACGCCGCTGCGCCGGAACAGCGCGCGCTCGGTCGCGGTGTCCACGATGACGTCGGCGACGAGACCGGAGAAGTAGATGTCGTTGGCGCCGATCGACAGCAGCACCAGGTCGAGCTGGCGGTCCGCCTGCCGGCGCTTCGCGGCGGCGAGGGCGTCGCGCAGTTCAGCCAGCTGTCCGTTGACGGTGCCCTGGCACGCGCCGCCCGATTTCGACGGCAGGCAATCGCGGGCGCGCTGCGAGCCGAACAGTCCATCGGCAATGGTGGCGCCGGTGCAGGCCAGCGGCAGATAGGTCACCGCGATGTGCGGATATCTGATGGCGAGCGCCAGTGCGGTCCGGGTCTGGTAGCTGTAGAGCGAACGGTGACAGGCGGGGTTGAACCAGAGCGCACTCTGCCGCTGCCAGACGGCGAGGGAATCAGGCGCCTCGCAGGCGCGCCCGCCTTTGTAGTTGGCGCGGCTCGGCCGGTAATATTGCGCGGCCGCCGTTCCGAGATAGGAGCGGAAGCAAAAGCCTTCATCGGCGAGCGCAATCGGGCGGTCCGGATTTCCTTCGCCGGAAGCGACGCTGTCGCCGAGGCCTGCGATGAAGATGTCGCGCACCGCGATCTCGGTGAAAGCGCGCTGGGTGCCTTCCGATGAGGATATGTCGGCGGTCACGACTGTGGTGCGGCCGTAGCGGACCCGCAGATTGACCGGTTCGGCGCAGTCGAAGGCGGAAGTTTGCGGGCCATCGCCGTCGTCGACCGTCCAGGCGCAGGTGGCACCGACCGGCACCGGGCCCGTCAGGCGGATCACGACGGGATGATCGATCGGCGTCAGATAGCTTTCCTTGACGTTGTCGCGCATGCAGGGCTCGCTGACGCGGCCGGCGAGATCGATGCAGAGCCGGTTCACGGTGTTGCGCGCCCAGCCGCGACCGTCGCTCTGGATTGCCAGCACCTGCTCCGACGCCAGCACGCTGCGGCCGCGCCCTGCTTCTGCGTGCAGCAGGAAGTCCCGCTCCTCGCGGAACAGGCGGAAGCGGTTGCGCACTTCCCAGGAAATCTGCAGCGGCCCATAGCCACCGGCGGTCTGGGCCTGCGCAACGGAGGCGTGCATGCCGGCCAGCCCGGCGGCAATCAGCACGACCGACATCATCGAACGTATGAGAATTCCAGCCATGGCGCCGTTTGACGTTAGCGGTAAGGCAGAAATAAGAGAATGAGGCAGCTCCGGCCCAAAAGACCAGATGGCGCAGATAACGACGGCGTTACTGGCCGCGGGATTGGCGGCCCTCGACACGTTGCCGCACCCTGGCCTTGGCGGTGCAGGCTTCGCTGAGCCGGCGGCGTTCCAGCCAGGGCTGCACCACGCTGAGCCAGAGCTCGCGCGTCCCCATGATCCAGATCGAGATGCCGAAGGGAATCATGAAGTAGAGGATCCGAAACACCACCAGCGTCGCCAGCAATTGTTCCTTGCCGAACTGCGGCAGCGCCACCAGCATTGCCGCGTCGAACACACCGATGCTGCCGGGCGCGTGACTGGCAAATCCGAGCAGCGTCGCCAGGATGAACACCACCGCCAGCGAAACGAAATCGATATGCGGTGACATCGGCATCAGCAGATACATTGCCAGCGCGCAGAAGCCGAGATCGACGACGCCGATCAGGACCTGCAGCAGCGTCAGCCGCGCCGAGGGCAATACGACTTTCCAGCCGTTCTGCCCGAGCTCGCGGCGGCCTTTGCCCATCAATAGCCAGACGAAATACGCAGCGATGCCGGTCAGACAGCCGATCGCGATCAGCCGGTTCATCGCCGGCGGCAGCAGGTCCATCGCCGATGCCGCTTCGGGATGCCAGGCCATGCCGCAGCCGAGCACGAACAGATTGCCGAGCCAGAAGGTGAGGCCCGAGAGAAAGCAGATTTTTGCGACATCGATCGCCGTCAGGCCGTAGTCGGAATAAATCCGGAACCTGATCGCGCCGCCGGTAAAGACCGTGGCGCCGATATTGTGGCCGATGGTGTAGCTGGTGAAGCTCGACAGCGCAGCGATGCGGTAGGGGACGTGGTTCTTGCCAATGGTTCGCAATGCGAAGAAATCATAGAAGGTCAGCGTGCAGAACGCACCCACCACACACAGCGCCGCCAGCGCGATGCGATGCGGCGCGATTTCGGTCAGCGCAGTCAGAATCACCCCGGTATCGACACCCTTGAGGGTGCGAACCAGATGGGTAATCGCAAGAGCTATGATGAGAAGACTCGCAGCGATTCCTAGCCGTTTCCAGCCGATCTTCTCCTTGAAGCCGCGCCCGAGCGCGGTCAGCAGCCGATGCATTCATCCTCCCGGCGGGGCGGCAATACGTAAAGGTTGGCCTGTCACGACAGGTGACAGTCGACGGGCAGAGGCACCGTGCGGGCAACCCATAAGCCAAAACCTGGCCGTTGTGCAGCCCTTGACAAGCATGCCTTTTGGCTTCGCTCGCCGTCTTTGTCATACGCCCTACATATGTCGCCGCGTTAACGATTTTGAGTCGCAATGAGGTCCGTTCTGCGGACTGTTTTTGCCGCAAGCGTTCCCTCGTTCCATCGCGACGTCTTCGGGTGGCTTTAGGAACATGCTTTTTGCGACCCGGTTAGCCCTGCATCAGCATCGACCACGAAGCGCACGACCGGCCTGGACGAAGGCCTGACCTCGCGCGTTTCCAAACGAAGGACGACCGCAATGGGACTCTTCACCCAAGACATCAAGACCATGAACGACCTGTTCATCCATCAATTGCAGGACATCTATTACGCTGAGAAACAACTCGTGAAGGCGTTGCCGAAAATGGCTGAAAAGGCCACCGACAAGCAGCTAAAGCAGGGCTTTTTGACGCATCTCGACGAAACCAGGACGCATGTGCAGCGCCTCGAAGAGGTGTTCCGCATGCACGGCGCCGAGGTGAAGGCCGTCGATTGCCCGGCAATCGACGGCATCATCGAGGAAGCCGATGAGGTCGCGGGTGAGGTCGTGGACAAGAACGTGCTGGACGCAGCGCTGATCAACGCCGCGCAGGCCGCCGAGCACTATGAAATTACCCGCTACGGCAGCCTGATTGCGTGGGCGCGGCAGCTTGGACGCAACGATTGCGCCAGCATCCTGCAGCAGACGCTCGACGAGGAAAAGATGACCGACAAGAAGCTGACCTCGCTGGCGGAAGGCAAGGTCAATTTGCGCGCGGCGAGCTGATCGTCGCCCTGGTTGAGGCAAAACGCCGCGCGGGAAAATATCCCGCGCGGCTTTTTCGCGCGGGAGGCCGGCTACATTCATGTTTCGATATCTAGCGAAATGTTTTGTTGGGCGGACGTCACGACGCTTCGCGGGCATTTCGTTGCATGAAAGCGATTCGGAAGCCGAAACCGTGATGTTTGCTAACGCCCGTTAACCATCGGGGTGCTGCGGCCGGTTGAGTTCCAAAAGTTTTGTTCACCATCCGCGCAACCGGATCGCGGCGGTTACTCCAAATATACGAATGGGACCGTTGTTACAGACTGCTGGGGAGTGTCTGTAATGTACCGCGTCTTAACCTGCCTCACGACTGAACATGATTGGCGCCTGGTCGTATTGGCAGGCACCATCTGCTGGCTCGCCAGTGCTGTCGCCATCAGCCTGTTTCATCGCGCCAGGGCATCGCGCGGCCGAACGCGTGCGGTCTGGATCGCTCTCGACGCGGCCGTCGGAGGCTGCGGAATCTGGGCCACTCATTTCGTCGCGATGCTGGCTTACGATCCGGGCGCGGGCGCCGGATACAGCATACCCGTCACCTTGTTGTCGCTGGTCTTTGCGATAGCCATCGTGGCCACCGGCCTTTGCATTGCGTTGTCCAGTGCACGCCAGTGGGTGGTTGCCCTTGGCGGCGCCGTCATCGGCGGCGGTGTCGCAGCGATGCACTATACCGGCATGGCGGCGCTCGAGCTGCCGGCGTTCATTGTATGGTCGCACGGCCTCGTGTTGGCCTCGATCGTGTTTGGCAGCCTGTTCGCGGCCATTGCGCTTCTCGTCGCGGTACGCCGTGACAATCCCGTCTATACCATGGCCGCCACCGGACTGCTGACGGTTGCCATCGTCTCGCATCATTTCACGGCGATGGGCGCGGTCACACTGATTCCCGATCCGACACTGGGCACCGACACGATGTCGATTTCTCCGACCGCGCTATCGTTCCTGACGGCGGTCGCGGCCTTCGCCATCCTCGGCCTGTCGCTGCTCGCGGCCATGATCGACCGCCGCGCGAAAGGCGAACTCCATAGTCAGAAAGTCCTGCTCGATACCGCGCTCGATAACATGTCGCAGGGGCTGTGCATGTTCGATGCGGATGGCCGCATCCTGCTCAACAACCAACGCTATGCCGAAATGATGGGGCGGACCGGCATGACGCTCCAGGGCCGTTTGCTGCTCGACGTGCTCCGGCAGCAGAAGGCGCTCAATCGCTGGGACGGCGATCCCGATCAGTTCGTCGCCAGCGTGATTGCCGCGGCCAAGGCCGGCGACAGCGTGACCAGGACGTTGACCCGCAACGGACGGTCGATCCGCGTGGTCGATCAGCCCAAGAACGGCGGCGGGTGGGTCGCAACCTTCGAAGACATCACCGAATGGCAGCAGGTCCAGGAACAGATCTCGCACATGGCGCGCCATGACGCGCTGACCAACCTGCCGAACCGGATACTGTTTCGCGAGCAACTCGAAAAAGCCCTGCGGCTCGCCAAACGCACCGATCAGCTCGCGGTGCTCTGTCTCGACCTCGACCACTTCAAGGACATCAACGATTCGCTCGGCCATCCCGTGGGCGATGCGCTGCTCAAGCAAGTCGCGCGTCGCCTCGGCGAATGCGTCACCGAGAATGACACGGTGGCGCGGCTCGGCGGCGACGAATTCGCCATCGTGCAGTTCTGCCACGATTGCGATCCGTCCGCCGTCGCCTTGCTCGCCAGCCACGTGGTCGAGCAGGTTTCAGCGCCTTACGAGATCGCCGGCCACCAGCTCGTCATCGGCGTCAGCATCGGCATTTCGCTGGCGCCGGAGGACGGCAAGAATCCCGACGAACTTCTCAAGAAGGCCGATCTCGCGCTCTATCGCGCCAAGGAGGACGGCCGCGGCACCTATCGTTTCTTCGAGACCGGGATGGACGCCCGCGCGCAGGCGCGGCGGCTCCTGGAACTCGACTTGCGCGCGGCGCTGCAGCGCAAGGAATTCGAAGTCTACTACCAGCCGATCCGCGACGTCGCCAAAGACGTCGTCGTCGGCTTCGAAGCCCTGGTGCGGTGGAATCATGCCTTGCGTGGCATGATCTCACCGGCCAACTTCATTCCGCTGGCGGAGGAAACCGGGCTGATCGTGCCGATCGGCGAGTGGGTGTTGCGTCAGGCCTGCATGGACGCGGCCCGGTGGTCGCGCGATGTCGGTGTCGCCGTCAATCTCTCTCCGGTGCAGTTCAAGAATCCCAATCTGGTACTGAGCGTGAAGGAGGCGCTGAAAGCCTCCGGCCTTCCGGCGCACCGGCTCGAGCTCGAGATCACTGAATCGGTATTGCTGCAGAACAGCGAGGCCACGCTTTCGGTTCTGCACGAGCTGCGCGCCTTCGGGGTGCGGATTTCGCTCGACGACTTCGGAACCGGATATTCCTCGCTCAGCTACCTGCGCAGCTTCCCGTTCGACAAGATCAAGATCGACCGCTCTTTCGTCACTGAACTCGCGACGCGCGACGATTCGATGGCGATCGTCCGCGCCGTGACCGGCCTCGGCAAGAGTCTCGGCATCGTCACCACGGCGGAAGGCGTCGAGACCGACGAGCAGTTCGACCTGTTGCGCCAGGAAGGCTGCACGCAGGCGCAAGGTTACCTGTTCAGCCCGCCGCGTCCCGTGGCCGAAGTCGAAACCATGCTGTCGAAGGCACGCGCACAGGCCGTCGCCTGATTCCTCAGGCCTTGCGCAGCGCGAAATGCGCGCCGCAAAACGCCATCACCGCGCCGAGGCACAGGGCTGCGAGGCCGGCGAGCACGCCCGATACGGTCGGCACCGGGCTCGGCGCCGAGGCGGCCTGTCCGGCGCCGGCGAGGATCAGCACGCCGACCACGATGAGGAACTGCCGCATCCGCTGCGGAATCTGGCCCGAAGCCGCGCCATGCATCAAATTGGCGGTGAAGTAGCCGCCGGAAAAGCCCACGGTCGCGATCAGCCACCACGCGATCGCCGCGCCTGCAGGCATGAATTCGCCGGTATTGGACCGCCACAGGCCGCCGAGATCGAGCCCGTAACGCGCGCCCAGCATGTGCACGGCGAGCGCCAGCAGCACGCCGGAAACGATTGCGCCGGCCAGAATCAGGCGGCGCGGAAAATAAGTCGTCTGGGCCATGGCCCGCTTGTAAGGTAAAGCCGGCGCGCCGCGCAAGCAGGCGGCCCGCAAACGACACGGATATTTTGAATTGCCGACATCACTACCGAATCAGGCAACGGACGGCGAGGGCGCACGCACGCTCAGCTACGCCTACAAGGCGTCGTTGGTCTCGTCGGCGCAACAGTTCGAACTGACGGACGCCGGATTGTCATGGCGGATCGGCAGCCGGTCCGGTGTATGGCCCTATGCCGAGATCGCTTCGGTCCGTCTGTCGTACCGACCGATGTCGATGCAAGCCCGCCGCTTTCGCGCCGATATCAAGAGGACGGGTGGCGGAAAGATCGCCATCGTTTCGACGAGCTGGCAGACGGTCACGTTGATGACGCCACAGGATCAGGGTTACCGCGCCTTCATCACCGAGTTGCACCGCAGAATGAAAGCGGCCGGCAGCAAGGCGTCCCTGCTCGGCGGTATCGGGACGATGACCTATGCCACGGCGGTCGTGATGCTGGCCTTGCTGGCCACCGCCATGGTCGGGCTTCTGGTGCGCGCGCTCGCGACGTCCGAATTCACCGGCGCGCTGTTTCTGGTCGGCATCGCCATCTGGTTTGCCTGGACCATCGGCGGCTTCATCAAGCGCAACCGGCCGCGCCGCTATACGTTCGACGAATTGCCCGAGACATTGCTGCCGTAACCGGCTTCGCAATCAAGCGACATGGAACGTGATTTCGTCAAGGCCGAAGGGCGCGGCACTCTGTGCGCCGTCCTCTGGTAGCAGGCGAGATGCCGTGATCACATCAACGACGCGATTGCCGACGGAAGCGGAAATTGCCGCGATCAATGCGCGGCATCTGGTCGAGACGCCGCTGCGGCCGGCCGACCTGCTGTTCGTGTTCGGCACGCGCGAGGATGTCGACCAGCGCGTCGACGAAGCCTGCCGGCTGTGGCGGAAGGGATATTTCCGCTGGGCCATCGTGAGCGGCGGCGTGACGCCGGGATCGGACCGGTCGGAATGCGCCGTCATTGCCGACGCCATGATGGCGCGCGGCGTCCCGGCCGACATCATCCTGAGAGAGGATCGCGCGATGAACACCGGCGAGAACGTAATCTTCTCGCTGCCCATCATCGACGCCGCGCTGGGGCTCGGCAACATCCGCAGCGTGATTTGCCTCGGCAATACCTGGACCGCGCGCCGCTATCCGATGACGCTGCATCGGCACTGGCCGGCAGTGGAGAAGATGCTGGTCACGGTCGACAGCTTCAAGACGCCACGGGCGCTTTGGCACACCGACGCCGAATTCTGCCGCCGCATGCTCCGTGAATGGGACAAGATCGAGCCGTACAAGGCCAGCGGCTTCATCGCGGAGTGGCCGGCGCGCGAAACCTGCGACCGATAGCGCTATTCGGTCGTATCGACGTCCTCTTTCGCCGTCAGCATGCCCGACAGCGTTCGTAGCGCCAGATCGAGCTGTTCGGTGCTGGGGGCGCCGAGCGCCAGGCGGACGGCGTTGGGGGCATGGCCGGGGATCACGGCGAAGGTGGTCGAGGGCGTCAGCGCGATGTCGCGCCGGGCCGCGGCCGCGACAAAAGTCTGCGAGCGCCAATGTTGGGGCAAAGTGAGCCAGAGGTGGTAGGATTTGGCGTTGGCCTGGATTTCGAAGCCGGCGAGATATCTGGCCGCCATCTGCTGGCGCCGGGCCGCATCGATTCGTTTCAGGCGTGACAGTTCGGCAACCGTGCCATCAGCCATCAGCCGCTGTCCGGCGGCAAAGGCAAATCCGGAAGCCGTCCATCCGCCCGATCGAACCGCAGCCATGACGCGTTCGCGCAGATGCGGCGGCGAAACGATGAAGCCGAGCGCAAGGCCGGGCGCCACCTTCTTCGACAGGCTGTCGAGCGTGATGCAGCTATCGGGCGCGAGTGCGGCCATCGGCGTTTCTTCGTCGAGAAAGCCATAGACCGTGTCCTCGATCACGGTGAGGCCGAGCTTCTCGACGACGCGGAGCAGGTCGGCCCGGCGCGCCTGCGGCATGGTCATGCCGAGCGGATTTTGAATCGTCGGTTGAAGGTACAGCGCCGACAAATGCGCTTCACGGTGCGCCTTCTGCACCGCGTCCGGGCGCACGCCGTTCTCGTCCATCGCGAGTGGCACCAGCGTGACGCCGAGCCTGGCGGCGATGTCCTTGATGAAGGGATAGGTCAGCGCCTCGACACCGCAGCGCCCGCCGCTGGGCACCATCGCCGCAAGCGCGGCAGCGATGCATTGCCTGCCGTTTGCGGTGAAAACGAGCTGATCGGGGGCCGGGGTCCAGTCCTCGCGGGAGAGAAATTCGGCGGAAATGGTCCGCGCCGCCAGCGTGCCTGTCGTGGTCGAGTGCCGCAACGCGAGATCGAGCACTTCGGGGCGCTCCAGACCGGCCAGGCTTCTTGCGATCATCGCCGATTGCGTCGGCAGGATCGGGTAGTTCACTTCCAGATCGATGCGCGCGCCGCGTGGCTCAGTCGGCATGGCGACACCGCGGCGCGTCTCGCCTGAGACGAAGGTGCCGCGCCCGACTTCGCCGACCACCAGGCCCCGCCGCAACAGCTCGGTGTAGACGCGGCTCGCGGTCGAGACCGCGATCTTCCGCTCGTAGGCGAAGCTGCGCTGCGGCGGCAGGCGGTCGCCTGGCTTGAGCGCGCCATTGGCGATCTCGGCGGCGACGGTATCGGCAAGCTTCAAATACTCGAACTTTGACATTATTGCACCGAGAGCAATGTTTCCCTTGCACCGAGAAATGTATCGGATCATTTTGAACCCATCAAGCCTGAGATTGCACTGAGAGGGGTGCAAGCAATCGGATCAATAGGCGCAAGCGCATTGGGCGTTTGCGCCAGCGGCAGCGCTTTGCCGCGCAACAGCAAGGAGAAGGACGATGACGACGCTATCCCAGACGGCAGGCCAGCCTGCGTCCCGAAACGCGCGGACCGGATTTTTCCGTCTGCTCGGTGGCTGGGTGAACGGCGTCGTCACTTATTTTGCGCACCGCGAAGCCGTCAAAACGCTGAGCGAACTGGACGACCGCGCGCTTCGCGATATTGGCGTCGAGCGTAGCCAGATCGAGACGGCCGTGCGCGGCCTGATTGATCCGACGTTCGGGCGAATGATGTGAGATAACGGGCGCCGCCATTCTACGGCGGCGCTACCCTCAGTGCCGGACCACGAGCACCGAACACTTGGCATAGCGCACCACGTGGCCGGCATTGGAGCCGAGGAAATAGGTCCGCATCGCCGGCCGGTGTGAGGTCATCACGATCAGGTCGGCCTTGATCGCGGCGGCCTCTTCGAGGATCTCATGATAGATCCCGCCCTTTCGCACTGCGGTGGAAATACGCGGTGCGGCGATGCCGGATTCCGACGCGACGATTGCGAGCGCTTCCTCCGAGGTGGCGCGCTGCTGCGCATCGAAATCGGCCGGCACATATTCCGCCAGCATCACCGGCGTCATCGGCAACACATTGAGCAGGCGCACCGAGCCGTTCCAGGTCTGTGACAGCGTTGCCGCGGTCGCGATCGCGGGCTTGGCCAGATCCGTGTCGGCGAGATCGATCGGCACGAGAATCGACTTGAACATCTGCGCCTCCGGCTTCCGGCCGGTCCGGTTCCGATTTGTCAGAACTCGACGCCAGCCCATTGTTTTGACGCGTTTTCTTTTTACGCGAACTTGTTGCTAATTCGCTCGAAAACGGGTCATGGCCAGCTTAACACGGGCAGGCTTGGATGTCCGCGCGGGCTCAATCGTCCAGCGCCTGCTTGAGCAGTTTCGGGCTGGTGAAGCGAACGAGCTTGCCGCGGCGGAACGCCACCTCGCTCCAGTCGTCGGTCGCGAAATCCAGGATGGCAAGGCCAGCGGTCGGCAGATTGCCTTCAAGCGCTTTCTTCGCTGCCGCGTCCCCGCTGCCGGCGAGCATCAGTGCCAGCTCATGCATGCCGGGATTGTGGCCGATCAGCATCAGCCGCGCGGGGTCGGTGACGTCAGCCATGCGGATGATGTGCAGGAGCTGTGTCGGCTCGGCGCCGTAGAGTTCGTCAAGCTGTTCGACCTGCGGCTGCGGCAGCCGTTCCCGCACTGCATCCTTCATTGCATCGCGAGCGATTTCCCACGTCTGGCGCGCCCGCACTGCGGTGGAAACCAGAACGGCATCGGGAAGCGGCGGATGTTGGCCGATCCAGGTTCCAATGGCGGCGGCATCCAGCCGCCCGCGCTCGTCGAGACGGCGGTCCTGGTCATGGCCCGAAGGCGCGTCATGTTCGGTCTTGGCGTGACGCAGCAGCATCAAACGGCGCATGGGCGCAATCTCGATTCGGTCTTAGTCTGGACTAATCTACAAGCTCATGTCCCGGACAAGGTGACAAGCGCCGCAGCGGTCCGTTAAGAAACGCTATGCCCGAGACTTTCACAAGTGCGACCAACGGCCCCGATGACGACGCGCCTTTTCGCTCGCGTCTCTCATTCGACCTCGATGTTGACATTTGCGTGGTGGGAGCCGGCCTTGCCGGTCTCACGGTAGCGCTGGAGGCCGCGCGGCTCGGCGCCAGCGTCGCCGTGCTCGAGGGACGGCATGTCGGCTGGAACGCGTCCGGCCATCAGCTCGGCACGGTGATGCCGGGCTACAGTCTTCCGATCGGCGACCTGATCGAGCGCGTCGGCCTCGATGACGCGCGCGAATTGTGGGCGCTGTCGAAGGAGGGCGCCGATTACGTTCGTGCTGCCGCGACCGAAGAGGCGATATCAGGCATTGCGCTGAGCGAGGGCGCGCTGGAGGTCTCCAATGTCGACGCCGGCGAAACGCTGATCAGCCGGCTGCAGATGCTGAGCGAGGATTTCGAGACCGAGGTCGAGGGGTGGCAGATCGATCGCGTTCGCGATCAACTGGGCACCGGGCGTTATTTCCACGGCATCTACTATCCGCGCGCGTTCCAAATCGACGGCCGCAAATATATCCACGGCCTTGCCGCGCAGGCGAGGCGGGCGGGCGCGCGCATCTTCGAGGATACGCCCGTCGTCAGCATCGATCCATCAGGCATTCGCAAGCGCATCGTGACGCCGTCGGCGCGGCTGCGCGCCTCGCATATTGTGCTGGCCGGCAACGTTCACCTCGGCGCGCCCTTGCGCCGCCTGTCGGAGACGTTGCTGCCGGTCTGGCGCTATGCCGCGGTGACGGAGCCGCTCGGCGAGCGGCTTGGCGAGGTGATCGCCTTCAGGGGATCGGTAACCGACAGCGACGGCATCGATCATTTCCGAATCGTCGACGGCGACCGGCTGATGTGGGCGAGCCCGGAAACCACCTGGGAGGCGCGGCCGCACCGCTTCGGCCCGGCCATCCAGCGCCGCATTGCGACCGTTTTCCCCAAGCTCGGCAAAGTCGCGATATCGGACGTGTTCGGCGGCGCGGTCGGGGTGACCGTGCACGGCATGCCGCAGATCGGCCAGCTCCGCAAAGGGCTATGGGTCGCGAGCGGCTTCGGCCGGCAGGGACTGAACACCTCGGCGATGGCAGGGCAGGTGATCGCGCGCAGCATCCTGTGGGGCGAGGACCGCTGGAAACTGTTCTCGCCGTTCGAGTTGGTCTGGGCGGGCGGCGCCACCGGCCGCGCCGCCGGCCATCTGATCGGCCTGTGGGGGCGGGGCCATTCCGCCGCCGCGGGCGCGCTGGCCCGTTACCGCGAGGGCGCCCGGGCCCGGGAACGGGTGCGTGAGGCGCGGCTGGCGGAGGCCAACCGGCAGGCCGGAACCAGGCCACCGCACCGTCCGCCGCCAGGTGCGCCGCGCCCGGTGCGGCCGCAGCCGCTGCGGCCGGCGGAGGCACAGGACGGCGGGATGCCCGCCATGGCCCCGCAGGAGAGCATGACCTCGCATGAAAGTGAGAAAATCCGGGACGGTTCCGTGTAACGTGGACGTTGCCGGCCCGTATTTGATGGCGAACCGTTACGTCCGCTACGCACGGAGATTTGCCATGTTCGACCGCCGTATCCTGCTCGCATCCGTCGCCGGCCTGTTTGGCCTGGCTGCTTTCCGCTGGCTGCGCACCACGCCGGCGCAAGCCGCGGAGAAATTCGAGGTCGAAAAGACCGACGCCGAATGGCGCGCGCAGCTCACGCCGCAGCAATATGAGATCCTTCGCAAGCACGGCACCGAGCGGCCGGGCTCGAGCCCGCTGCTGAAGGAAAAGCGCAAGGGCATTTTTGCCTGCGCCGGCTGCGACCTGCCGCTGTTCTCCTCGGACACCAAATATGACAGCGGCACCGGCTGGCCGAGTTTCTGGCAGCCGCTCGACAATGCGCTCGGCAAAACCGAGGACCGTACCTTCGGCATGACGCGCGTCGAAGTGCATTGCCGCCGCTGCGGCGGCCATCTCGGCCACGTCTTCGAGGACGGACCGAAGCCGACCGGCTTGCGCTATTGCATCGACGGATTTGGGCTGGTGTTTCACCCCGCCGGGCCTTCGGCTTCGTAAGCCGCGCACCCGGCAATTGTTGCCCCGCCCGGCAAATGTGCCCCGGTCCCTGGACCGGGGCTTTTTTCTTAAGGTATTGATTTTTATCGATTTTGTTGTTTGGCACAACGCTTGCGACATCTTCTCCCGACGCGGCCTGGGATCACTTGGATCGGCGAGCCGCCCGGATCGAATTTGGAGAACATGTCATGGGTATCTTCGGCGCTCTCACCACCGCGGTCGGCGGCCTTCGCGCCAACTCCTACGCGCTGGAAAACGTCTCGGGCAACATCGCCAACTCGCAGACCACGGCGTTCAAGCGCATCGATACCTCGTTCCTGGATCTCATCCCGCAGACCGCCACCACCGCGCAGCTTGCCGGCGGCGTCACCACGCAATCCCGCTCCACCAACTCGGTGCAGGGCGACGTGCAGACGGCCTCGGTCGCGACCTTCATGGCGATCAACGGCAACGGCTTTTTCGCGGTGCAAAAGCCCGGCAACTTCACCGACGGCACGCCGGTGTTCGACGGCGTCGACCGCTTCACGCGTCGCGGCGACTTCCAGCTCGACAAGAGCGGCTATCTCGTCAACGGCGCCGGCTATTATCTGCAGGGCGTGCCGATCGACCCGACCACGGGCAACCCGTCCGGCAGTTCGCCGCAGGTTCTAAGGTTCCAGAACGACTTCCTGCCGGCGCAGCAGACCACCAGGATCGACTATCGCGCCAACCTCGCCAGCTATCCGCTGACCACCAAGCATGACGTTTCCGTTCCCGGATCGGAGTTGATCGTGCCCGGATCGTACAGTGCCGGACACAATCCGCTGGCGCTTGGCACGCCTGCGGCGCCCTATACCGACGCATCGCGAAGCGGCACCACCCAGAACAACAAGGCGACGCCGTCGGTTGCAAATACGGCCACGACCCTGCTCAGCGGCATTGCCGGCAGCAACTCGATCTCCACCAATTTCGTCGCGGGCGACACCATCACGGTCAACGGCCAAACCCTCACCTTCATGGCGTCGGGCACCGCCGTCGGCGCCAACGAGATCAACGTCGACGACAACATCGGAACCTTGCTGGCCAAGATCGACGCGCTCCAGCAAACTTCAACCCCGTCCACGATCGCGTCCGGCTCGATCACGCTGCACTCCGGTACGAACTTCAATCTCTCGATCTCAAGTTCGAACACCGCAGCCTGGGCCGCCCTCGGCTTTACCGGTACCGTGACGGCGCAACGCGGCGGTGGCGGCGGCGTCGGCACCGGCCAGGTCGTCGGCAACGACAACTCGACATTCCTTGCCGAGTCGATAGCGGGTGGTGCGGTCACGACGTACGATATCTCGGGCGCGCCGGTGAACCTGCAATTCCGCTGGGCCAAGGTCGACAGCGCTTCGCTTGGCGCCGGCCATACCGACACCTGGAACCTGTTCTACCAGGTCAATCCCAACGCAACCGGCACTCAGGTCTCGTGGCAGAACGTCAATACCAACTTCACCTTCTCGGCCTCAGGCCAGATGACGCCGGCGATTCCGTCGGTGGAGCTTACCAATGCCGTCGTCAACGGCGTCGCGCTCGGCAGTCCCGTCATCAACTTTGGCACCGGCGGTGTCACCCAGTTTGCGGACGCCAACGGCAACGTGCAGGTCAACCAGATCCAGCAGGACGGCTTCCCGGCCGGCCAGCTGCAGTCCGTCGGCGTCGGCACCAACGGTCGAATCGTTGGCAACTATTCCAACGGCCGCAACCTCGACCTCGCCGAAATCTCGGTCGCGACCTTCAACGGCACCAACTTCCTCAAGCGCGTCAATGGCGGCGCGTTCGAGATGACCGACGGATCCGGACAGGCGCTGTATGGCAAGGCCGGAACCATCGTCGGTTCGTCGCTGGAAGGATCAAACACCGATATCGCCGACGAGTTCACCAAGCTGATCGTCACCCAGCAGGCTTACTCGGCCAACACCAAGGTGATCACGACTTCCAACACGATGGTGCAGGATCTGCTGAACGTACTGCGCTAGTTCCGCGACACCGTTCGGGATGCGATTTGAGATGGGCAATTAGTCATGGGTTTGAGTCAAGCTCTCTCTACCGCGATGTCCGGCCTGCGCGCGACGCAAGCCGCGATCGCGCTGGTCGGATCTAACGTCGCCAACGCGGAAACGCCTGGTTACGTCAGGAAGTCGATCATCCAGTCCGCCGGCGTGACCGGCGATTACGGTTCGAGCGTTCTGCTCCACGGTGTCGACCGGCAGCTCGACCAGTATCTGCAGACGCAACTGCGCACCGAAACCTCGGGCGCCGCCTATGCCGATATTCGTTCGACTTTTCTGGCCAATCTGCAGAACGTTTACGGCAATCCGGCTGAAACCGGCACCATCGAGGATTCCTTCAACAAGCTGCTGACGGCCTTCCAGGGCCTGCAGACCAGCCCGGATTCGCAGTCGGCGCGGATCAGTGCGGTCGCCGCTGCGCAGACGATGGCGCAGACGCTCAATGCGGCGACGCAGGGAATTCAGGCGCTTCGCGCCAATGCCGAGATGGGCATCAACGATTCCATCGTGACCGCGAACAACGCGATGGCCCAGATCGCGTTCATCAACAACCAGCTTCAGAACAACGGCAAGACCGACGCTGCGACGGCCTCGCTGCTGGATCAGCGCGATCAATACATCACGCAATTGTCGAGCCTGATGGATATCAGGACGGTCGTCAACGACCTCAACCAGGTGACCGTATTCACGAACTCTGGCGTGCAATTGGTCGGGACCGAAGCGGCACAGCTAAGCTTCAATCCTCAGGGCACGATGACGCCCAACACGTTGTATAACGTCGATCCGACCAAGAACAACGTCGGCACCATCACGATCAATTTCCCGCATGGCGGCAGCTACGATCTGGTGTCCACCAACTCGATTCGCTCGGGCAAGATCGCCGCCTATCTCGAGCTGCGCGACGACACGCTGGTGAAGGCGCAGACGCAGATCGACCAGTTCGCGGCGTCGATGTCGAGCGCGCTGTCGGACAAGACCACCGCGGGCACTGCCGCTCCCGCGTCCGTCCTGCCGCAGGTCGGTTATGATCTCGATCTGACGGGATTGCAGTCAGGCAATGTCATTAACGTCAGCTACAAGGACAACACCACCGGCATCACGCACAATCTCTCGATCGTGCGCGTTGACGATCCGAGCGTGCTGCCGCTCAGCAACACCACGACGCTCGATCCGAACGACGAAGTGCTCGGCATCGATTTTTCCGGCGGCATGGCGTCGGTAGTCTCCCAGCTCAACGCCGCGCTAGGGGCGAGTGATCTGCAGTTCTCAAACCCGTCGGGATCGACCCTGCGCGTGCTGGATGACGGCGCGGCAAACCGTTCGGACGTGCTGGCGGCATCGGTCACCACGACGATGTCGTCGCTGACCAGCGGCAATCCCCAGCTGCCGCTGTTCACCGACAATGGTGGGCTTTTTAGCGGCGCAATTACCGCCAGCGGTTCGCAGATGACGGGCCTCGCCGGCCGCATCAGCGTCAATACCGCTCTGCTCGGCGATCCCTCGCGCACCATCGTGTTTTCCACCAGCCCGCTCACGGCCGCGGGCGACACGACGCGCGCCGATTTCATTCTCGCGCAATTGCAGACGGGCAGCTATCGCTACTCGCCGCAGACCGGCATCGGGACCACCGGCGCTCCGTTCACCGGCACGCTGGTCAACTTTGCCAAGCAGTTCATCAGCCAGCAGGGCGAAGCCGCGACTGCCGCCAAGCAACTCGCCGACGGTCAGTCCGTGGTGCTGAACACCCTGCAGAAGAAGGTGACCGATGCCTCGGGCGTCAATATCGACGACGAGATGGCTCACCTGCTAGCGCTGCAGAATGCCTATTCCGCCAACGCGCGCGTAATGTCGTCCATCAAGCAGATGTACGACACGTTGATCCAGGCCATGTGAGGGTACCATGTCGATCGATGGCGTTAACGGCAGGACGTCCTATATCGGGACCTCGATCCTCAATATCCGCAAGCAGCTCGATGATCTGACGCAGCAACTCGCCAGCGGCCGGGTCTCGACGACCTATGCAGGGCAGGGCGCCAATCGCGGCTTTGCGCTGAGCCTGCGCGCGCAGGTCAGCAGCATTGATGCGTTCGCCGACACGGCAAAGAACGTCAACACAAGGCTCAATGTCGTCAATCTCGCGCTGCAGGGAATGGTCGACATCGGCACGTCGGTGAAGAGCGCGGCCAGTACGTCGACCATCGTGCTCAACAACAACGGTCAGACTTCCGGCCAGATCACGGCGCAGGCGGCATTTTCGAATGCGGTGTCGCTGCTCAACAGCCAGGCGGGCGACCGCTATCTGTTTTCCGGCCGCACCACCGACACGGCAGCGACGGTGTCGGCGGACGTCATGCTCGATGGCTTGGGAACGCAGGCCGGGTTGAAGCAACTGATCAACGAACGCCGCCAGGCCGATCAGGGTGTCGGCAACATGGCGCATCTGACCGTCTCGTCGCCGCCATTGACGACGACCGTGACCAGCCTCGCCGAGGACGGCTCTTCGTTCGGGCTGAAACTCGGTCCGATCAGTTCATCGCTGACGGGCGCGACCGTGACGCAGCCGACCGGCACGCCGCCGGCCGCCACCGTCGACCTCGGCGCCGTCAATCCGAACGATGGCGACAAGATCACCTTCAACTTCAACCTGCCTGACGGCACCACCGAAGCGATCACGCTGACCGCGACGACGACGAACCCGCCTCCGGCCGGCTCGTTTCTGATCGGCGTCGATACGGCCGCAACCACCGCGAACCTGCAGGCGGCGATGACGTCCTCGATCCAGACGCTAAGCGACACGGCGCTGGTCGCCGCGTCCGCCATCGCCGCATCGGACAATTTCTTCAACCCGTCCGCGACCGTCACCGGAAGTGCGGTCAACAACCAGGCCGCGGTGCCGGCGCCGATCACCGGCGCCACGCTGTTGTCCGGCGCGGCGGGAACGGATTCGCTGGCCGCGAGCTTTGCGGCAGGCGATACCATCACGGTCAACGGCACGCCGATCACCTTCGTCGCATCGGGCGCGACCGGCAACCAGCTCAACATCACCGATAATGTGCAGACCTTGCTGGCCAAGATCGATTCGATCTCCGGCGCCACGACGCCGTCGACCGTCACCGGCGGCGTGATTGCGCTGCACGGCGCCGACGGCGCGAGCTTGACGGTTTCGAGTTCGAACGCGGCCGCGTTTGCGGCGCTGGGGTTCAGCGCCACGGCAAGTGCAGATCCGGCGCCGCTGCGCGTCAACGGCCCGCCGTTTGCGACTGCTACCAATCTGATCGCCGGTACATCTGCCAACACCGTGTCGTGGTACACCGGCGAGGTCGGCACCGATCCGGCGCGTGGCACCGCGATCGCGCGCATCGATCAGTCGATCACGGTGCAGTATGGCGCGCGCGCCAACGAGCAGGCGTTGCGCTACCAGTTGCAGAACATCGCGGTGTATTCCGCGGTCACGACCAATGCCGCCAATCCGAATTCGAAGGCGCAGGTGAACGCGCTGCAACAGCGGATTTCAGCAAACCTGGCGCCGCAAAACGGACAGCAATCGATTCAGGACATCCAGGCGGAGGTTGCCGGCGCGCAGAACGCCATCAAGGCGTCGACCGATCGCCAGACCCAGCTCAAGGGAATGGCGCAAACCATGCTCGACCAGATCGAGGGCATCAACCAGGACGAGGTGGCGACCAAGATCCTGGCGCTGCAAACCGCGCTGCAGGCCTCGTATCAGACCACGTCGATGCTCTACCAGACCACGCTGACCAAGTTCCTGCCGGTCTGATCGCAAGCCGGTTCGCGCCCAACGAAAAGGCCTCCTTGCGGAGGCCTTTTCTTTTCAGGTGCGAGCGGTGGTTACGCGGATTTGCGATCGGGCTGCCCGGACGATTGCATTTTACGGGCGCTTTCCAGGATCTGCTCTTCATGGCCGATCAGCTTCTTGGCTTCCTTCAGCGCGTGGTAGAGATCGCCGTTCAGAGTGAAGTTGTTGATGCCCTCGATGAAGGGCCATGCGCTCGGCATTGTCGTGAGGATATCGCGCACCAGGCTGAAATAGGTCGGGTGGTGCGCCATCGGGTCCGGCGACAGGTACATGAGCTGCACCGCGAGATATACCAGCTTGGCCGGCGTGTCGGCGGTTTCCGGGGTGAGAATGTCCTTCTCGCGCAGGATCGGAATCCGGTCGCCGTCGATCAGCAGCCTGGCACGCTGATCGGTGTTGGTGACCACGCAGGCGCCGATGATGATTCGCTCGTGCGGTTTGAGCTCGACTTTCAAGGCCATGCCTGTTCTCCCATTGGCGCTTTTCGCGCGTTGTCGTGCCCGCCGGCAGATTCGGCATCCTTCCCGATGATGGTTAACCAATGGTGAAGATGCGACTTGTGCCCATTTTACGGGCCTTTCCTGCACCTGATCCGTAGGAATACGGAAGCCCGCCCGTGCAGCGAATTAATTTCGAATTCACCGCCTTCCCGCGCACCTTATCCGACCAAATTCATTTTTTCTTAGAGACTTGCTTCCAGAGTGAGCCGTCGCCCGATCGAGAGGTCGGGATCATGGCTCGTTTGATTTCACACCAGAAAGGTATGAAAGATGTCCGGTATTGTTCTCTCCGCGTCGGTTCGCCAGAACCTCCTCTCGCTGCAGTCGACCGCCGATCTGCTCGCCACCACGCAGAATCGCCTTGCCACCGGCAAGAAGGTCAACACGGCCCTCGATAACCCCACCAACTACTTCACCGCGGCTTCGCTCGATGCGCGCGCCGGCGACATCAACAATCTCCTCGACGGCATCGGCAACGGCGTGCAGGTCCTGCAGGCTGCCAACACCGGCATCACCTCTCTGCAGAAGCTCGTTGACTCCGCCAAGTCTGTCGCCAATCAGGCGCTGCAGACGACGGTCGGTTACTCGACCAAGTCCTCGTTCACCTCCGTCGTGATCGACGGTGCAACGGCCGACAATCTCGTCGCCGATCAGGCCCCGACCAACGCCGCGTTCACCGGTGCTTCAGCCCCGCAGCGCGCTGCGTATACCAGCACCGCGGTGGCTACCCCGGGCGGCCAGCTCCAGACGGCCGGCCCGATCAACGCGACCGATTCGTCGCTTCTCTCGCAACTCACCGTTGCGGTCGCCGCTAACGATACGCTGGTTGTCAACGGCAAGACGATCACGTTCCAGGCTGGCGCGAATGGCCTCGTCGGTTCGGGCAACGCCTATACGATGGGTGTCGATACCTCGCTGAGCGATTTGATGACTGCGATCGACACGCTGTCGGGCAACACGACCCCGGCCAACGCCTCGACGGCAACGGGCGGCATCATCACCTTGAGGTCCGGTACGGCCGCCGACCTCGTCGTGACCGGTACCGCGGCCGTCGCGCTCGAAATCAACACTGCCGCTCAAAGCACTGCTACCCGTGGCGGTGGCGCCGTGACGGCCGGTGCCCTGGCCGGCACCACCAAGCTGAGCGTCGGCGACGGCACGGCTCCTTCGCTGTCGAACGCCTTCGCGGTCGGTGACACCATCACCGTCAACGGCAAGACGCTGACCTTCGTGGCCGCGAACACGATCGGCAACGATCCGAACGAAATCAAGATCGACAGCGACGTCACCAACCTGCTGGCGAAGATCGACGGTCTGACCGGCTCGTCGACGGCCTCGACGATCACCGGCGGCCAGATCACGCTGAACACCGGCACGCTGAGCGACCTGACGCTATCCAGCAGCAATGCTGCAGCTCTCACCGCGCTCGGTCTGCCAGGCGGCGTGACGCAGGCTCGCACGGAGGTCCCGGGCGTGCTGGAAGGCAAGACCCTGAGGATCGGTGCGACCGGCGGCGGCGTTGCCACCGACATCGTGTTCGGCGAGGGTGCGGGCCGCATCTCGAACCTCAACCAGCTGAACGAGGCTCTCGCCGCCAACAACCTGCAGGCCACGTTCGTGTCCGGCAAGCTGACGATCACCACGACGAACGAAGCGGCCTCGGCCACGATCGGTGCGATCACCGGTTCCGCGGTTGGCGCCGGCCAGGCGTTCGCCGCCGGCACCACGGCTCCGGCTCCGGTTGTTGATCCAGATGCCAAGCTGACCCGTGACAACCTGGTCATTCAGTACAACAACATCATCAATCAGATCACCACCACCTCGCAGGATGCGTCCTTCAACGGCATCAATCTGCTCGGCGGTGACACTCTGAAGCTGACGTTCAACGAAACCGGCAAGTCCACGCTGAGCATCCAGGGCGTGAACTTCAACCCGGCCGGCCTCGGCCTCGACGTCCTGACCACGGGCGCTTTCAAGGACAACGCTGCGATCAACGATATCGTGACGGCGCTGAACGGCGCGTCGACCACGCTGCGCTCGCAGGCTTCGGCCTTCGGTTCGAACTTGTCGATCGTGCAGATCCGTCAGGACTTCTCGAAGAACCTGATCAACGTGCTGCAGACCGGCTCGTCGAACCTGACGCTGGCCGACACCAACGAGGAAGCGGCGAACAGCCAGGCGCTGTCGACCCGCCAGTCGATCGCGGTGTCCGCGCTGGCGCTGGCCAACCAGAGCCAGCAGAGCGTGCTGCAGCTGCTCCGCTAATCGCGGCAGCGACGCAGAACTTCAGAACGGCGGGGGAAACCCCGCCGTTTTTCTTTCGCGAGCGAGCGGCGAGTATCGGCCGCGCAAACAAAAAAGCTTCTTCAGGAAAATTTGGTTTGCGATCTTAATTCCATCAGAACCGATGGCGGGCATGGTGGTGAAAATATGGATTTCGCCGGGCTTCTGACACAATCGGTAACCTTCGCTAACCATATTTAAACGCGCTACCTGTATGAAAGTTGGGCAGTTTTCCTGAAGTCTCCGCGGTCGTCCTGCGAATCGCTCTCACAGAGGTTAGTGAATGTCTAATGCAGCCCAAGCCTACGCTCGCACGTCGCAAACTACATCGTCCCCCCGTGAAATCGAGGCGCAGGCGCTGCTGAAGGCCGCACGACAGCTCCAGGAGGTCCAGACCAACTGGGCTGGTCCAGGCAAGGCCATGGAGAACGCGCTGCTGTTCAATCGCCGGCTCTGGTCGATCTTCATGAGCGCGGCACAGGCCGACGAAAACCCGCAGTCGATCGAGGTGCGTCAGAACATCGCCAACATCGGTGTGTTCGTGATGAAGCAGACGGTAGACATGCAGTTGAATCCGGATCCGGCCAAGCTGAAGTCGCTGATCGATATCAACTGCAATCTCGCCGCTGGCCTGTCCGGTCGCGGCTGACCGGTCCGTAAGATGGCTGACCTCTGGAACATCATCTCAGCCAACTACAAGACGGTGGGAATGACCGTCCCGTCCAAGACTCCGTACGTGGCGGTCGATCCCAACCTCTATGAAGGTAGTTGGACGGGAAAATATGCGGACCAGAAGACGTTCAAGATCACGGTCTCTAACGTCACGGGATTTCGCGCCAAGGTGCAATACCAGAGCGGCGGCACCAACAAATATCAGGAAGTGCTGATCAAGGACAACGCGTTCCGGGTCGGTGACACCAAGTTCACGCTCACGGGCAACAATACCGCGCTGATCAAGAACGTCGTAACCGATGGCGCCAGCGGACAGACCTATCTCGACCAGGCATACGCCAAGCGTTCGTAAGCTACCGACGCATCGTGATCGCGGACCGCGTCGGCCGAGTCCGATGCCGATTCAGAGCCGAAGCGGTCAAGCCTGGCGGTCAGTGGCGCGGAGGCGCTGCGGGGCGTCCTTGGTCAGGTCGAGAGTATGGAAATAGGCCCGCCGCCTCAGCACGGCTTCCTCGGGAAACTGCTTCACGACCTGGCTCGTCTTGACGTCGACGACCTGATAGACGACGGCGCGTGCATCGCGATCGATCACGACCTGGTTCGATACCGCAGGATTCGAAATGGAAATGCGGACCGCGGCGGAATCGGTGCCGGCGCGCGCGCTTGAATCGACTGCCGAGACGCTCTGGCTCGCCGGCAGTTCGGTCGCGACCGCATGTTGTGCCGCCTCGCTCACGTGCTGAACGATCGGCGCGGCAACCGGTGCCCCCACCGGCTTGATGTTGAAATCTGTACTCATGGCAGCCTCCGGGCTTGCTGCGAGTCAAATCCAACCCCTCATCGGTTGCAATATAGCCGGGCACCCCTCAACGCGGCGTTAGGGAACACGCTGAATCCCGCTCTGACGCGGCCGCGCAAATTTAGATAAAATTGCAGAGAACCGAAAACGCGATTCACTTACAGTGAACGGCTGACCGAGAGCGGGGTGATATTGCGCGGTCCGGGCGCGGCGCGTTGCCCCGAAGCCGTATAGGTGCTCGGAATGTTCTTGCGCTGGATTTCGGTGTTGACGCCGCGCACGATGCCCTCGGACACCGCGTGCGCGGTCGCAAGCACGGTGAGATTGATCTGCAGCATGGCGCGGAAAGTGTCGTGATGGCGACGCAGGGTGGCCAGCAGTTCCGGCGACACCTGCGCCAGATATTTTTGCGCGTTCTTCAGATTCTCGACCGCGACCATGTAGCGGCGCGACAGCTCGCCCTTTTTCTCTTCCAGCCGCATCGCCTCGCGCACGCTGCCGGCGCGCACCAGTTCGGTTTCACGCTCGATGATGCCGAGCAGCGCGCTCATCACCTCCATCAGTTCTTCCGCGAGCTTGCGCGCCTCGGTCGGCGTCGAGATCGATCTTGCTGGTGCTGGCTGGGCCTGAGGACGCTGATTCATGTCGAGATTTTCCTTGTGGTCAGCCGGCGCGATTGGCTTGCTGCAGGATCAAGGTGCGGAAGACGTCGTTGGAAATGCCGATGCCGCCGGACTTGGTGAAGGACTTCGAATATTCGTCCGTCAGCATCGAGCGCCAGACGCCGGTGCCGGGCGTGTCGCCGAACGGCCCTTCGCCTTTGACGCCGGTGGTCATCTGGGAAAACATCGAGTTGAGGAACATCGACTCGAACTCTTCGGCCTTGGCGCGCGTCTTTTTCTGCGCTTCGGGCGAAATTTTCTTGAGCGCGTCGGCGAGCTGCGGGTCGTTGCGGCCGTTGATCAGCGAAGTCTTTTTCTTCGAATATGCGCCGATGCCGTTGATAAGGCTCGCGTCCATCACATCACCTCGATGTCGGCCTGGATCGCGCCGGCGGCCTTGATCGCCTGCAAGATGCTGATGAGGTCGCGCGGGCCGATGCCCAGGCCGTTGAGGCCGTCGACGAGTTGCTGCAGCGAGACGCCGTCTTTCACGACTGCAAATTTCTTGCCGTCTTCGGAAACGCTGACGCCGGTGCGTGGCGTCACCACGGTTCGGCCGCGCGACAGCGGATTGGGCTGGCTGACTTGCGGGCTCTCCGAAATCGAGACGGTGAGATTGCCTTGCGCCACCGCCACGGTAGCCACGCGAACGTCGCGGCCCATCACGATGATGCCCGAGCGTTCGTCGATCACGATCTTGGCGGCGAGATCCGGGTCTACCTGCAACTGCTCGATCTCGGTCAGGAAGGCGACGACGTTGCCCTTGAATTCGGCGGGGATCGAAAGCTGCACCGTGGAGGGGTCGATCGGCTCGGCCGTCTTGACGCCGAGGAAATCGTTGACCGCGGCGGCAATGCGCTTGGCGGTGGTGAAATCGGCGTTGCGCAGCGCCAGCCGTACATTGGGCAGGCGATTGAGCGCGAATTCGATCTCGCGCTCGATGATGGCGCCGTTGGGGATCCGGCCGTTGGTCGGCACGCCGCGCGTGACACTGGCGGCGGCGCCCTCGGCCGCGAAACCCGCGATCGCGAGCGAGCCCTGGGCGACTGCATAGACGTTGCCGTCGGCGCCGAGCAGGGGGGTAACGAGCAGGGTGCCGCCCTGCAGGTTCTTGGCGTCGCCGAGCGCGGATACCGTGACGTCCATCCGCGTGCCCTGGGTGCCGAAGGCCGGCAAATTGCCGGTGACCATGACGGCGGCGACGTTGCCGGTGCGGATGGTGGCGCCGCGGATGTTGACGCCCATGCGCTCCAGCATCGCCTGCAGCGACTGCTTGGTGAAGGGAATGTTGTTCAGCGTGTCGCCGGTGCCGTTGAGGCCGACGACGAGGCCGTAGCCGATCAACTGGTTCTGCCGCACGCCTTCGATATTGGCGAGGTCCTTGATCCGCGACGTCGCGCCCGCGGACGAGGGCGATAACGCCAGCGCCAACAGCGCGGCGCAGGCCACCCAAATCAGTCTTGCCGAACGGATGCCGGGCATCCTGTGCTCCCCTCGAGAACTTCCACCGGACCGAAGGCGCCACTCCCATGACGGCGGTCCGCGATTAACTATGCGAGCGCCGTGCCATATCGCGGTTTCGGAGCAATACCTTGATATCGCTGAATGTTCGCTGGAAGCGCGCAGCTGCGGCGGCTTCACCACGATGGGCGAAACTGCCGCATGTCGGCAGATTTTGCCGGGCCGTTTACGCGTCATTAACCATAGGAAGGCGAAGGTCTGTCGACTCTCACAACGAGATCACCACGATGCGCATCTACGGACCGAACGGCACCACGCTTGGATCGCCCGCGAGCCACACGCGGCGGACCAGTTCGACCGGCTTCTCGCTGCCGGAAACGCCGGCTACGCCCGAAGAGCCGCGCTCGGCCACAGCGCCCAAGGCCGCCGGCAATATCGATGCGCTGCTCGCGCTGCAGGGCGTCGAAGACCCGACCGAGCGTCGCAAGCGTTCGGTGGCACGGGGCAGGGGCGCGCTCGACGTGCTCGACGAACTCAAGCTCGGATTGCTCTCCGGCAACCTCGATGCTTCCACGGTGAACCGGCTGCGGGACGCCGCGGCCAACCTGAAAGCTTCCTCCGGCGATCCTGGTCTCGATGCGGTGCTCTCCGAGATCGAGCTTCGCGTCGAAGTCGAACTGGCGAAGGCCGGACAACGATTTTAGTTCCGAATGTCATTGCCCGACCGGGCAACCCAGCATTCCAGAGACGGCCGCTTCTGACCGAGAGGCTGCGGCGTACTGGATGCCCCGCTTGAAGCGGGGCATGACAGCTGTGGATGGCCTCTACGCCGCGATATCCTTGCGCGCCGCATCGTAGCGGCGTTGCGCGTTCAATACCTCCTTCAGATTGTTCTCGGCCCACTCGCGCAACGGATCGACCGCGTCGGCCAGCGTCGCGCCGAGCGGCGTGATCGAGTACTCGACCGTCACCGGCACAGTTGCGATCGCGCGGCGTCTCATCAATCCGTCGCGTTCAAGCGATTTGAGAACCTGGCTCAGCATCTTCTGCGAGATGCCTTCAATGGCGCGGCGTAACGCATTGAAACGCATCGGCTCGTCGCGCACGAGAAGCAGGATTAACACCGCCCATTTGTCGCCGACCCGATCGAGGATCTGGCGCGTCGGGCATTGGGCCGAATAGGCGTTCGGGATTTTCGAATTGGCGGCTTTCACGGCGGTTACTCCGGCGTAATCAGGTGACCCAAAAGTGCTCTCTTAACACCTACATTCTTTTCGCTATCTAGTCACCATTGGATACCACATTCGCGTATCGCAAGGGAGACCTCCATGAAAATCGCCGTCATCGGCGCGTCCGGCAATGCCGGTTCGCGCATCACCGCCGAACTCGCCCGCCGCGGCCATAGCGTGACCGCCATCGCCCGCAATCCCGAAAAGATCGTTGCCCAGGCCGGCGTCACGCCAACCAAGGGCGACGTGATGGATCAGGCTGGCCTTGCCCGGCTGGTCACCGGCCATGACGCCGCGATCAGTTCGGTCCACTTTCTGGCCAGCGACCCGGCCAAGCTGATCGCCGCCGCAAAGGAATCGAAGGTCGGTCGCTACCTGGTCGTGGGCGGCGCCGGCAGCCTCGAGGTGGCCCCGGGCGTCCGGCTGGTCACCACCCCCGGGTTCCCCGTGGCATACAAGGCGGAAGCCGAGAAGGGCGCCGCCTTCCTCGACCTGCTTCGGGCGGAGAAGGAACTCAACTGGACCTTCCTTTCGCCCTCGGCCCTGTTTGTCGCGGGCGAGCGAACCGGCAAGTTCCGCCTTGGGACCGACCAGCTTTTGACCGCCGCCGACGGTAAAAGCTCGATTTCCTTCGAGGACTTCGCAGTTGCACTCGCCGACGAAATCGAGCGTCCGGCCCATATCCGCCAGCGCTTCACGGTCGGCTACTAAAGGGCAGGCCGCCCCGATAGCTTTGCCTGTGCAAGGCCTTGGGGGCGGTACTCCCACGGGGACGTCCGATATTGTCTGTCACAACCCGCCGCTATATAAGGCCCGCGCGGACGGACAATTTTCCGCCCCGCCTTGCACGTGAAGATGGGCTGGCCTTGGAAAAGTTGAAGAATTATCGACCCTCCGAAAAAGAGCCTTTCATGAACGACCGCCAGCGCGATTATTTTCGCGCGAAGCTGCTGGCGTGGAAGGACGAGATCCTGAGGGAATCGAAGATCACCCTGCAGACCCTTCAGGAAGAGAACGTCAATCATCCCGATCTCGCTGATCGCGCCTCTTCCGAAACCGATCGCGCCATCGAACTGCGCGCCCGCGACCGCCAGCGCAAATTGATCTCCAAGATCGACGCCGCGCTGCAACGCATCGAGGACAACACCTACGGCTATTGCGAGGAGACCGGCGAGCCGATCTCGCTCAAGCGGCTGGAGGCTCGCCCCATTGCAACGCTGTCGGTGGAAGCGCAGGAACGTCACGAGAAGCGCGAGAAGGTTTATCGCGACGAGTAGGGAACCTGGCGTCTGACCGGGTGTGGTCGGCGCCGCAGGTTGCAAACGAGAAAGCCGCCGCTGATGGACAACATTCTTGCGGCCGCACAGACCATCGCCACCGCCCGTCGCAACCGCGCGCCGCTGGCCTCGCTTTCCCTTGAGCTTGCGCCCGGCGATGAGGCGGAAGGCTATCGCATTCAGCGCGCGGTCCACGATCTGCTGCTGCCGCAGGCGGGCGACCTGGTCGGTTACAAGATCGGCTGCACCAGCGCGGTGATGCAGGAATATCTCGATATCCCCCATCCCTGCGCCGGCGGCGTCTTTGCCAAGGGCGTTCACGACAGCGGTGCCAAACTGCGTCACGGCGACTACGTCCGTGTCGGTGTTGAATGCGAGATCGCGGTGCGGCTCGCGCGCAATCTTGCGCCATCGGAAGCCCCGTTCACCGCGGAGTGGGTGATGGAGGCGATCGAGGCCTATTTCCCCGCGATCGAGATCGTCGACGACCGCTATGTCAAATGGGAGACGATGGGCGCGCCGACGCTTGTCGCCGATGATTTCTTTGCCGCCGGCTGCGTGCTCGGCAAGGCGGTGGCGCGTATCAAGGCGCCCGACCTGCTCAAGGTGAAAGGCCGCGCTGTCGTCAACGGCAAGGAGGCCGGCAGCGGCACCGGCGCCGACGTGCTCGGCCATCCCCACAACGCGCTGGCCTGGCTTGCCAATCATCTCGCCGAGGAGGGCAAGGGATTGCACGCCGGGCAGATCGTGCTGACCGGGAGCCTGGTGAAAACGGTGTGGCTCAATGCAGGTGATACCGTGGAGATGGAGCTCGACGGTTTGGGCACGGTGAAAGCGTCGTTCAAGTAGATTCGTAATGGCTGAAAGCGTTCCGTCGGTTCTCGAATCAGATGCCAGAGGCGAGATCGCCGACATCTATGCCGACATCCGCAAAGTGCTCGGCACCAGCGTGGTCAACCTGATCTGGCGCAACCTCGCGACCATGCCGGGCGCGCTCGAATGGACGTGGTCGACGGTGCGGCCGCTCTATCTCGGCGATGCGCCGTTACATGCCGAAGCCGTCAGGCGAACGATCGCGCTGCCGGATTGGCCCGGCTTCTCCACCGACACCTTGCTCGCCGCCGGCGTGGACGAGACCGAACGCGTGCTGATTCGTGACGTGCTCGACAGCTATCAATATACCAATGCGCTCGCCATCGTCGTGCTCTCGGCGCTGCTGGCGCATTACGAGCCGCGCCCGGCCGATACGGTGAGGGCCGCCGAGACCGCGCCAAAACCATCCGGCACCAGGATCCCGGAACTGCCGCCGATGGATGCGCTCGATCCCGAAGTGGCGGCGCTGGTCGAGGAGTTAAATACATTCGGCGAAGACACCAAGCCGCAGGTGATCGCGAGCATGTACCGGCATCTCGCGTACTGGCCGGCCTATCTTGCGCTGGTTAGAACCATGCTAGCGCCACTGCAGCAGGACGGGCGACTGAACGCGCTCACGCTTTCGACTCGCGCGCTTGGGCATGCGCATGGTGCTGTGCTCGCGTCGCAACTGAAACCTGCGGCGCCGCCTGCTACGCTGCAGGGCGCGCTCGCATCCTGCCGTCTGTTTGTCGAGCACCCGATCGCGCGGATGAGCGGGCTTTGCGCGCTCATTCGGCGTGCGACGCCGAAGTGAGGCCTCAGCCGTCGGAACACTTCAGCTCGGACTTGTCCCAGAACGCCTTGATCGCGCTGAAGGGGACTGTCAGCCGTTCCGGATTTCCGCTGAATCGCATCAAGACGTCGAAGCGGTCGTCCTTGACGTTCAATTGGTCGAATTCATTCTGCAGGATGATGGTCATGTCGTCGGGATATTTCGACTTGAGGCTGGGCGACAGTCTCACACCATCGGCATGGGTGCGGAACGTGAGATTGACCGGCCGCTTGTCCGAGGCGAGCTTGAGCGTCTCGGCGATCCTGGAGCGCGCTGTCGGCCTGCTGCACGGCTCGGCGAACGCAGGCGAGGCGTAAATAAGAATCGTCAGGAGAAGAAGCAGTATCGCCGCTTGCGGGCCATCCGGCACGCCGCGACCTGTCGTTTCAATCACTGCTGCCACTGGAATAACTCGAGCGCCCTGCCTTCGCGAGCGAATGACAACTTGGGTGTGTGTTCGCTCACTTTTCCCGGGCGGCATGCTAACCGGTTCCCTCAAAAAAGAAAGAGGGCACAGGAGCGCACGGCTTTGGTAGCACCCGCAGCCCATGTGTATCGGCGGTAAGCATACGGTAATCATGACGGGCACCCCGGTCGGTGCTTTCTACGCAACGACTGCGTTCATGTCGTTAAGCCGGTCGTACCGCCATCGCCGGCGAACTAATAGTTAATCGAAAGTCTGATCTGGCTTCGATGTCGTGGCATGCAGCAGACCACGCGGTCTCGCCGACGGCAGCGTCGTTAACCATCGTCAGGCTCCGGCGCAATCTTCCCCGGCGTCAGTTTTCTTGCGACCTCAACTGTCATGGTCAGGGGACGTGAGAACGCGGTCTCGAACCACGGGGCGGATGACAGTCGTCGCGCATCCTTCGAAGACGCGCGCGTGCGATAGGAAAAACGCGCCATCGCTTCCGATCGACCGCCCGCAGGCTGCATCGCCGCTACAGGCTGATGACATAGGCGCTCATCGCCAGCAAAATGGCGACGCTTACAGCGATAATGATCAAGAAGAATTTTCCCATCGTGCTGCCCTTTCGAATGGTCCCAACGCGAAGCAGCCGGAATAGTTCTCTACCCACGGGAAGATGCGAGCTGGCGTTCGCGATCACGCCTGCCAGCAAAAAGGCCCGCCATCGAGGCGGGCCTTGTGAAGGGCAGGCGTGACCGCCATCAGATCGCGACGCCGTAATAGTCGTTGACAGCGCGGGTTCTGACCGGGTCGCTCCAGTTCCACGCGTTGTCGTTGCCGTAGTGCGGCGCGCCCTTGAGCTGCGTCTCCGTTACGCCGGTGACGTAGCCGCCGAGCGAGGTATCGTATTTCAGCGACTGCCAGGGCAACGGATAGTGATCGTCGCCGATGCCGAGAAAGCCGCCGAACGACAGCACGGCGTAGGAAACCCTGCCGCTCTTCTTGTCGATCATGACGCGTTCGATCGAGCCGATCTTGTTGCGATCGGCGCCATAGACCGCAGTTCCCTCGACCTTGTCGCTGCCGATCAGGTTGCCGGTTTCGTTTGCTTCCAAAGCCATGAATTTTCCTCCAGGGATTGATGGACAGCAAACGAAGGGCGTGAGGAAACGTTCCTGATTGGAAGGCTACGCGTCGTCGCAAAAGCGATGCGAGCCTCGCGAGCAGCGGAGTTCCTGCGTTACGTTTTGAACAGGCGCATTGCCAGTCGAGTATTCCGGCAATTGCTCGCGGAGCGATGAGATTTGCGGTGCAGCTACATCGCGCCATCACCTAACAGTGACGCGCGCGGTGTGAAATAGCTCACGCGGCGCTTCCGAGATCGGCGCAACGAATGCCGCATTGGCGTAGGAGGGAAACATGCGTATCGTATTTGTTGCCTTCGTGACATCGGCAGTTGTCTTGCTAACCGGCATGAGCGCGGCCTCGGCGAGGGATTATCCTTATTGCATTCAAGGTGACGATTTCGCCGGCGGGATGGGCGAGTGCATCTACTCGACCAACGCGCAGTGCCAGGCCGCGGCTTCGGGCCGAACGGCTTCCTGTACAGAGAACCGCAATTTCGGCGCCAACGCCGAGCTCATCGACAAGAACCGCTCGCGTCGTCGTCCGCACTGAAGCCGGACGCCGCGACAGGCATTCGTTACCTTCGCGATGATCGGTCAAAAGCGACCACGGCCTCCGCCAGGGGAGCTGACGGAGGCCGTGTTGAACATCCCCGTCGCGCCTGGTTCGCAACGAGATGTGGGAGCTCGGGAGAAGAGAACGGCAGCGGCACGTCCATCGCCTGCTGGCTGTCGCGGGCATGGAGCCGCCGCAGGGCTTTCCCCTGCGGGGCTCGGCTGTTATTATCCCCCGAAAGAGAGCCTGAATGGCCCACGAGACGACACTGGGAGGATGACGGATGGCAAGGACATTGGTGACGATGGCCGGCGCTGCCGCGCTGGCCGGGGTGCTGGCTGCTTTATCGGCGCCGGCGATGGCGCAATATCCCGACCGCCCCATCAAGATGATCGTGCCATGGGCCGCGGGCGGCGATACCGACAATATCTTCCGGCCGTTCGCCGCCGAACTCCAGAAGCACATCGGCCAACCCGTGGTCGTCGCCAATGTCAGCGGCGCATCCGGCACCACCGGCGCGCGCGAGGCCAAGGCCGCGGCGCCCGATGGATATACGGTCTACGCCGTGCACGACTATATCCATCTGACGTTCTACGCGGGCATCAGTGATGTCAAATACAGCGATTTCGAGCCGATCTGCCTGGTCTCAGCGACACCTTCGGTGCTGACCGCGAGCGCCAAAACGCCCTGGAAGAACTGGCAGGAACTCGCCGACGACGCCAAGAAGCGCCCGGGCGAGATCACGGTCGGCGCCACGCTCGGTTCGACCAGCCATATCTTCCCGGCAATGATCGAGAAGGCGGCCGGCGTGAAATTCAAGTTCGTGTCCTACGACGGCCTGGCCCCGCGGATGAACGCGCTGCTCGGCGGCCACGTCAATCTCACGGACTCCAACCTGACGCAGAAGGGCAAGGTCGAAGCCGGCGTGCTGCGCTACATCGCGATCGCGAGCGAGAAGCGCGATCCGGAAGCGCCCGACGTGCCGACGCTCAAGGAGCTCGGCATGAACATCGTGTACGAAGTAGCGCGCGGCATCTTCGTCCCCAAAGGGACGCCGGCACCGGTGCGCGTCAAGCTCGAGGAGGGCTGCGCCAAGGCGACCAAGGAGCCGAGTTTTGCTCAAGCGATGAAACTGCAGGGCACCCGCGTGGCGTTCCTCAATGCCAGTGACTATGCGCAGTTCCTCGCCAAGATCGACAACGAGAACAAGGTTGTCATGACCGATCTCGGCCTGATCAAGAAATGAGTATCGGCCGCGATGGAATTACCGGATTGATCCTGCTCGCGGTCAGCCTGTTCCTCCTGGTCAAGTCCTTTCAGCTTCCGTCCCTTCCCATCGTCCCGGTCGGGCCGGGCTTTTACCCGGCCATCGTGCTGTCGTTGATGGCGGCCGCGAGCGCGCTGCTGGTCGTGCAGGACCTCCTGAAGCGCCGCGCGCCGGCCGACGCGGGCGACGCGCCGCGACGAAATTATCGCCTGGTCGTGATCGCATTCGCGATCGTCGGCGCCTATGTGGCACTGCTGCCGCTTTTGGGATTTCGCATCGCCACGGTCTTGTTCGTCGGCGCGTTGCAGGCTGCATTGGATCGCCCGCGAACGGTGCGGCAATGGGTTGTGCTCGCCACGATCGCGCTCGGCACCGCCGTGATAAGCTATTTCATCTTCGAACGATACCTGCTGGTGCTGCTGCCACGCGGTGCGTGGACGGGTTTCTGATGCTCGATTTGCTCTGGAGCGGCCTCGTCAACATCGCCCAGTGGAAATACCTGTTGCCGCTGTTTGCCGGCACGTTCATCGGCGTGGTCGGCGGCTCTCTTCCGGGCGTCACCATCACGATGACTGTCATCGTGGTGCTGCCGTTCACCTATGGGCTCGATCCGCTGGCGGGCCTTGCGGCGATGACCGGCGTCTATGTCGGCGGATCGACCGGCGGCCTCATCGCCTGCTGCCTGCTTGGTATCCCCGGCTCGCCTTCTTCGATCGCCACCACGTTCGACGGCTTTCCAATGGCGCGTAATGGCGAGCCGGGACGCGCCATCTGGCTCGGCGTCTGGGCTTCGGTCTGGGGCGGCTTGCTCGGCGCGTTGTTCCTCGTGTTTCTCACCGGGCCGCTTGCGGCGATCGCGCTGGAATTCGGGCCGTGGGAGTACTTCTCTCTGTTCGTGCTCGCGATGGCGATGGTCGCGGGTCTCAGCGAATCGTCGCTGCTGAAGGGACTGATCTCGACCGCCATCGGCTTGTTGATCACGGTGGTCGGCCACGATCCGATCGGCAGCGTGCCGCGCTTCACCTTCGGCTCGGCGTTCATCGGCGGCGGCTTTCCGTTTCTCCCGGTGCTGATCGGCATTTTTGCCTTCGCGCAGATCATGACCGATCTGGAGAAGCTGAATTCGCCGCGCAGCGACGCGCTGCAATCGCTGGCCGGGGTCAGGCTCGAGCGCTTCTCGCACCTCAAGGTGAACCTGGAAATCTTCAAGCAGCCATTCCTGCTCGCGTGGTCAACGATCGTCGGGCTGATCATCGGGATACTGCCTGCCATCGGCGGCAGCGCATCGAGCGTCATGGCCTATGACCAGGCCAAGAAATTCTCGAAAACGCCGGATCGCTTCGGCAAGGGCCATCCCGAGGGCATCATTGCCTCGGAAGCCTCGAACAACGCCAATGTCAGTGGCTCGCTGATGACCATTATGGCATTCGGGATTCCCGGTGACGCCGTCACCGCCGTGATGCTCGGCGCGATGACGATCCACGGCATTCAGTCGGGACCGCTGTTCATCTCGCAAAACCCCGATATCGCCTATGGCATCTATGCGGCCTACATCCTGGCGCATCCCTGCATGCTGCTGATCTGCCTCGCACTGATGCCGCTGATGCTGCGCGTGACGTCGGTGCGGATGGCGGTGCTGGCGCCGGTCGTGCTCGTGCTCTGCGTTGTCGGCGCCTACGCGCTTAACAACACCATGCAGAGCGTCTACGTGCTGCTGCTTTTCGGCGTCATTGGTTACGTGCTGGTCAAGCTCGGTTTTCCGCTCGCGCCCCTGATCCTCGGCTTGATTCTCGGCGACCAGATCGAGATCAACCTTGTACGTGCGATCATGACCGACGCGAATCCCTGGCTCTTCCTGACGCGGCCGATTTCCGGCCTGCTGCTGCTGGCGGCGGCGACCTCGGTCGGGCTGGCCATATGGCAGCATTGGCGCCACCAGACCAGGATGGCTGAGGAAGAGCCGGATTTTTGAACAGAGGCGATGGTACCCTTTGGAAATTGCGACAGCGAGGTCGCCATTCCTGGCATTCAGCCAAACGACCACGGCCTCCGCCAGGGGAGCTGACGGAGGCCGCGTTGATACACTTCATCGCGCCTAGGTTCGCGATGGAGTGTGGGAGCTCTGAGAAAAACTAGAACGGCAGCAGCACGTCCATCACCTGCTGGCCGTAGCGGGGCTGCTGCACGTCGGTGATCTGGCCGCGGCCGCCATAGGCGATGCGGGCCTGCGCGATCTTGGTGGAATCGATGGTGTTGTCGCTCTGGATGTCTTCGGGGCGGACGATGCCGGCGACGATCAGTTCGCGGATTTCGAAGTTGACGCGGATTTCCTGTTTTCCCTCGACCACGAGATTGCCGTTCGGCAGCACCTGCGTTACCACGGCGGCGACGTTGGTGGTCAGCGACTCCTGGCGATTGACCGATCCCTTGCCGTCGCTCGATGACGTCGAGTCCGTGGTCAGGATCTTGCCGGGCAGGATCTTGTTTGCCTGCGTGATCGTCTGGGATCCGATGAAGTCGGTGATGCCGGAGTCTTCCTTGGCGGAGCGGCTGCGCTGGGTCTCGTTGGACAGGTTGGCCTTGTCGGTAATGTTGACGGTCACCGTCAGCAGATCGCCGATGCGGGCGGCGCGCTGATCCTTGAAGAACGCGCGGCTGCCGTTCCGCCACAGCGAGTTGGCGTTGTAGGAGGCCTGCTCCGGCTTGGGCATCGGCATCTGCACCGGCTTGTAGCCGGGCTGCGTGGTCGGGTTTTCGATCTCCGTCAGCTTCGGCTTCTCGCCGATCTGGGAGAGACGGTCGATCGAGGAACAACCGCTCGCGGCGGCGGCCAGCGACAGCACGGCGCCGGTGAGGATGATGCGGTTGAGGCGGGGAACTGACATTTACATTACTCGGCTTTTGAAGCGGCTGGCGAACTGACGGTGGCGACGGCGATGGGAGCGGCAGGGCTGAGCGAGGAGGTGGCGTCGCTAGTTTGCGCCGGGCGGGAGGCCACCGGCGTAATCGAGACGGGGGTAATGGAGACTTGGCCGCGGCCGATCACGGTGCCGGACACAGTACGCTTCGACTGCAGGTTCATGACGCTGACGACGTCGCCCTCGGTGCCGTTGTCCAGCGCCTTGCCGCGCATGGTGAGATAGATACCGGTGGTCTCGTAAATCAGCGTGACGTTCTGGTCGCGTTGCACCAGATCAGGCTTGGCGAGATCCGCGGTCTTGATCGCCTGGCCGGCGCGGAGCTGGCGGCGCGCCTGCATGCCCACGGCACGATCGCGCGCGGAAGCATCGGTGCCGACTTCCGCCTTCGGGCGGCGCTCAACCACCACGTCGGATGATTTCAGGACTTCATTGCGCTCGACATTGCGCGTCAGCACCGCGGCTTCGACGGTCTCGATCGCCGTGCCGGTGAAACGCAGCTTGACCGGCGCCGTGCCGTTCTCATTGGTGATTTCAAACGTGACGTCGAAGCGGCCGTTGCGGTTGTCGTAACGCACGATCGTCGCCTGCGGGCTGCCGCTGAAGCCGGAATCCAGCCTGACGTCGCCGGGATCGCGGTCGAAGGTCAGCGCCAGGTTGGCGGCGTCGCCGAGGCCATTGCGGCGCTCCAGCGCGCGCGCGACCTGCAGCTCGATGTCCTTGCCTTCGAGCGTTCGGGCCAGCCGCGTCACCGAAATTTCCTTCAGCTCCCGGGTGTCGACGCCGATCACATGATGGGCGCGCAGGGTGTTGAGCACCTGCGCCACCGGCAGCGCGCCGGTGGTGCCAAGATCCGGCGCGCGGTAGATCGCGATCTGCCCCGCGCTGCCGGCATTGTCGATGACGTCGCCGATCCGCACCAGATCTCCCGATACCTGCACATTGGCGCGCAGCACGGGCGCGGCGATCACGTTGCGGTTTGCAAAGGCGTCCTGGGTCTGTGCGGTTGCGCTCGATGCGGCGATCAGGGCAGCGGCCAGGAGGAGGGGGCGGGTGATCATGATCATTGCTCAGCGGAACATGTTGGAGGTGGATTGCAGCATCTGGTCCGCCGCGCTGATGACCTTCGCATTCATTTCATAGGCACGCTGGGCGGCGATCAGGTCGGAGATTTCAGTCACCACCTCGACGTTGGCCTGTTCGAGGTTGCCCTGCTGCATGTCGCCAAAGCCGTCGGTGTTGGCGACGCCGTCCTGCGGCGTGCCCGAGGCCGGGGTGTCCGTGAACAGATTGTCGCCGATCGGGTTGAGGCCGGCCTTGTTGATGAAGCGCGTCAGGCCGATCTGGCCGACAAGCGTCGGCGTGGTCGAGCCCGGCAGCATCACGGTGACCTGACCCTGCGCGTTGATGGTGATCGCCGAGGAATTCTGCGGGATCGTGATCGTCGGCTGCACCGGGTTGCCCTGGGCGGTGACGACGCGGCCCTGCGCGTCCATCATGAACGAGCCGTCGCGAGTATAGGCATAGGTGCCGTCGGGCACCTGGATCTTGAAGAAACCTTCGCCGCGGATGGCAATGTCGAGATCGTTGCCGGTCGGCGACAGCGTGCCCTGGCCCATCAGACGCGGCGTGCCGACGGTCTTGACGCCGCCGCCGATGTCGACACCGACCGGCAGGATGGTGCCCTGGTCGGAAGCCTGCGCGCCGACGCGGCGCACATGGTCGTAGATCAGGTCCTGAAACGCAGCCCGCTGCTTCTTGTAGCCGGTGGTGCGCATATTGGCGATGTTGTTGGAGATCACCTGAACGTTGAGTTCCTGTGCCGCCATGCCGGTCGCTGCTGTGTAAAGTGCGCGCATCGATCTATTCCTTGAGCGTTATGCCGGAACGTCGGCGAGTTTCTCGACGGCGGTTCGGTGCAAGTCGTGCTGCTGTTGCAGCATCGCCGAGATCTGCGTGTAGGTACGCGTGATCTCGATGAGGCGGCTCATTTCGTGGACGGAATTGACGTTCGACTTCTCGATGTAGCCCTGGTTCACCCGCGAGGTGATGTCGGGCTGGGGTACGATGCCCTGGCCTGCGGAGTAGAGGTTGCCGCCTTCCTTCACGAGCTTCTGCGGGTCGGCAAAAGAGACCAGGCGCAGCTTGCCGCGGACCGTGTCGGTGCGGCCGGTGCCCTCGACGACCGTGATGTTGCCGTCGGCCGCGATGTTGATCGACTTGTCGGTCGGCTGGAACACGATCGGGCCGGATGTACCCTGCACCAGATCGCCGCTCGCAGTCACGAGCTGGCCCTGGTTGTTGATCTGCAGGCCTCCGTCGCGGGTGTAGCGCTCGCCGGCCGCCGTCTGCACCACCAGGAACGCCTTGCCGTCGATCGCAATGTCGAGCGGGTTCTTGGTGTGCTCGGAGGGGCCGGCCGCGAAATCGTGATAGGTGGCGCGATCGTGCACGAACGAGACGCGGCGGTCGGCGTGCATGAAGTTGTCTTCATGCGCCGGCGAGCGCAGATATTCCTCGAACAGCGACCGGTCGGCCTTGAAGCCGGTCGTGTTGATGTTCGCGACGTTGTTGGCGACGACGTCCAACTGCCGTTCCAACGTCATCTTCCGCGATAGTCCGACGAGAAGCATATTCTCCATCGGTGGTTCTCCCCTTGATCGATCCGAAACTGGCTCTCCCAAGCCCGTGGTCCGGATCCGTCGTAAACCTTTGGGCTCTCCCAAGCCGGCAGGTCACGCCGTTTACTCAGCGAAAGCCGTGCCAAGTCGGGAAGTGCTGAATTTTTAATGGGTTAGGATATTTTCGGAACGCGGCGGGGGCGGCAGAAAGGTCTTGTTGACCATGTTTGCCCGGCAGATTTTTCCTACTTGGGCGCGAATGGAAAGGTTCCGTTAACCATTATTACCCTAGCGTTGCACCTGTAGAGAGCGCGTGTGCGCTGGCGGCTTTTGTTTCGCGTTGTGGGGCATCGTTACCCAGGCTGGTGGCAACCGCGTTCGTTTTTCGGAATCGAAGCGGGCGGGGCGATGGCTGATAACGAGCAGGCGGAAGGCGCAGACGGCGCAGAAGCCGCAGCGTCGAAAAAGGGCAAGCTCAAGCTGATCATTGCGGTCGCCGGATTCGTCGCCATCCTTGGCGTCGGCGCGGGCTGGTTCTTCCTGATGCGCGGCCATGGCGAGGAGAAGCACGCCGAAGCGCCGCCGCCAAAGCCGCCGTCCTTCGTCGAAGTGCCGGACATGATGGTCAATCTGGTCGGCGCGCCCGGCGAGCGGGTGCAATATCTCCGCGTCAAGGTCGTGCTCGAGATCAAGGAAGAGAAGCAGGTCGAGCAGATCAAGCCGAACCTGCCGCGCGTCACCGACCTGTTCCAGACCTACCTGCGCGAATTGCGTCCCTCCGACATCAACGGTTCGGCCGGGCTGTTCCGCCTCAAGGAAGAACTGACCAAGCGGGTCAACAGTGCGGTGGCGCCGCAGCAGGTGAGCGCCGTGCTGTTCAAGGAAATCGTCGTGCAGTGATGATGGGACGGATCTAGCATCATGGCCGGCAACCAAGACCAGATGGACCAGGACGCCATTGCCGCGCAATGGGAAGCGTCGCTGGATTCCGAGGACCCCACGGCGGCGGCCGAAGAAGCTGCCGCCAACGAACTCTCCGAAAGCATGGCGCTGCAATGGGCGGCCATGGTCGAGGATGGCGGCCGCGAATTCGGCAACAAGAATTCCGGCGAGCGGGTTCTGTCGCAGGAAGAGATCGACAATCTGCTCGGCTTCACCGTCGGCGACGTCAATCTCGACGACCATTCCGGCATTCGCGCCATCATCGATTCCGCGATGGTGTCCTACGAGCGTCTGCCGATGCTCGAAATTGTGTTCGACCGCCTGGTGCGGCTGATGACCACGAGCCTGCGCAACTTCACCTCCGACAACGTCGAAGTCTCGCTCGACCGCATCACCTCGGTCCGGTTCGGCGATTACATGAATTCAATTCCGCTGCCGGCGGTGCTCTCGGTGTTCAAGGCCGAGGAGTGGGAAAATTTCGGCCTGGCGACGGTCGATTCCAGCCTGATCTATTCGATCATCGACGTGCTGCTAGGCGGCCGCCGCGGCCAGACCTCGCTGCGCATCGAGGGGCGGCCCTACACCACGATCGAAACCAACCTGGTCAAGCGGCTGGTCGAGGTGGTGCTGGCGGATGCCGAGCAGGCGTTCCGGCCGCTGTCGCCGGTGACGTTCTCGATTGACCGGCTGGAAACCAATCCGCGCTTCGCCGCGATCTCCAGGCCCGCCAATGCCGCGATCCTGGTGCGGCTGCGCATCGACATGGAAGACCGCGGCGGCAATATCGAGCTGCTGCTGCCCTATGCGACCATCGAGCCGATCCGCCCGGTTCTGCTGCAGATGTTCATGGGCGAAAAGTTCGGCCGTGATCCGATCTGGGAAGGGCATTTCGCGACCGAGGTGGCTCAGGCCGAGATATCGGTCGATGCCGTGCTCTATGAAGCCGACATTCCGCTCAAGCATCTGATGAAGCTGAAGGTCGGCGACACCCTGCCGCTGGAGATGCGTCCCGACGCGCTGGTCTCGGTCCGCTGCGGCAACGTCACGCTGACCGAGGGGCGGATGGGCCGGGTCGGCGACCGCGTCGCCATCCGCGTCACCAAGCAGTTGCGCAAACCCAATACCACCTTCGCGATGTTCGAGAAGGCCGACGAGCAAACCAAGTTGATGGAGGCACAATGAGTCATTCCCTTGGCATTGTAATCGAGAGTCTGGTGGCGGTGCTGCTGGTGCTCACGATTGCCTACTGCATGCTGCTCAACAAGCGGCTGAAGCGGCTGAAGGCGGACGAGCATTCGCTGAAGGCCACGATCGCCGAACTGATCACCGCGACCGAAATCGCCGAGCGGGCGATCGGCGGCCTCAAGCACACCGTGCGCGACGTCAATGAGAATCTCGGCAGCCAGCTCAGCGCGGCGACGCAGATGGCGGGGCATCTGAAGAACATGCTCGCCGAAGGCGACGGCGTCATTCGCCGTCTGTCCAAGATCGCGATCGCGGCGCGGCCCTCGCAGGAGGCCGAACCCGCAGCACAGCCCAAGGTCTCCAGCGCCAAGGCGGTCGCCGCGGCAGCTGAAGCATTCTCCGAGCGCCGAAGGGCGAGTGGCCTCGCCGCATGAAGTCGTTTCGCGATATCCGCGTCATTCCGGTCGTGCTGGTCGCGATCTTCGGCCTTGCAGTGCTGAAGGTCGCTGGCCTCGTGATCGATGGCGGATACGTGTTCGATTATCAGATCAGCCAGCCCGCCAAGCGTTCCTGGGCGCAGGACAATCTGGGTTTTCCCGGCGGCTCAAGGCCCGATACCGCCGACATCACCGGTTCGGTCAAGAAGGAGGAGGCACCGAAGCCGGCCGCGCCGGCTACCGAGGCGCCCAAGCACGACGGCGTCGTGGTGTTTCCCGACCAGAATCCGCAATCGGTGTCGGCGTCGGAGCGCGCCATCCTGGAACGGCTGCAGGCGCGGCGCCAGGAACTGGAGCAGCGCGCGCGTGAAATCGAAATTCGCGAGAGCCTGTTGAAATCCGCCGAGAAGCGCATCGAGGGCCGCGTCGAGGAGGCGAAGGCCACCGAGGCGCGGATCACGACCGCAAGCGGGCAAAAGTCCGAACAGGACGCCGCCCGCTTCAAGGGCATCATCACCATGTATGAGGGCATGAAGCCGAAGGACGCCGCCAAGGTGTTCGACCGGCTGGAGATGTCCGTGCTCTACGAAATCGCCTCCCAGATCGCGCCTCGGAAGATGTCGGACATTCTGGGCTTGATGCAGCCGGAAGCGGCCGAGCGGCTGACGGTCGAACTGGCCCGCCGCGCCGGCACCGATAAATCCACCTCCACGGCCGAACTGCCGAAGATCGAAGGCAGGATCCTGCCGCAAAAGCCCAACTAATGCGCTTTGCCGATAGATCGGCAAAGCGCATCGGCGCTACCCCGGTCAGAATCTGCGCGGCCCCGATGAGACAAACGAACGGTGGGCTACCGAAAGTGCGCCACGCTCGTTGGTTTCAAGGGCGATCTTCTGCGCCAGCATGACATCGCCCGCGACGAGATCGCCATCCGGAACGAAGCACCATTTGCAGACGTGGTGACCCGTCTCGCTGAGTTCCTCGATGTTCGTCTGCGTGCCATGATGGATCCGATACCGCGTCCCGGTTTGGCTGCCGATGACGTCGAAATATCGGAATCGCTCGTAAGAGGCGCGCTGCTTCGGCGAGAGCCACTCCTTGAGAAGCGTGAGGGCTCTCGCCTCGGTTTCGAAGCGGAACGTCTTGCTGCCGGAACCGGATCGCGCCACGACCAGCGAAAGCGCCGAAAGCAGCGCCGTGCCGAGCAACGCGAGGACGAACGAGCATACCGCAAGCGCGATCTGCTGGGTCACGGCCGTCAGCCGCCAACGAGACGCGGATAAAACAGCGTTTCCTCCGCTGTCGGATCGAAGGAGCGGATAACCCGTTGTTCGCCGGGCCCCGATCGTACCGCTGCCGTAAAGCCTGCGCCGGTCAAATCCCTGAACCGCCGCTCGGCCTTTTCGACTTCCGCGCGATCATGGATGTCGAATGTATGCCGGGTGTCGCCAGTACGATCCATCACGATCTGGGTTGCCATTTCACGCACTCCGAATTGACTGCCTGAGGCAGGTTTGGCGACTCGGGAAGCGTTGGTTGACTTTGCCGGCCCCGCATCCCGGGTCCATTGTTTCCCTAAGACGGGATGGCTGATGTTAGTTCCATCCGTCGTAAGATTAATGATCCAGATCAAGGCGCGGGACGGCGCCATGGCGATAGCCGCAGCCCCGAGGCGTGTGGCGCTTACTGGGGACCTGGGAAGGGCTCAACCCGGCTCCCGACCGCCCCTTCAACGAAATCAATAAGTTGACGTTAACAAAGCCTTAAGCCGGCCAATCCAAGATTCAAACCTGCGGGCGAGAGCGCTTCGCCGCTGAATTCACTGAGGTACGAGATCTTCTGGATGGGGCGAAGGGCTGCCGCTGAAACTGGATCGCCGGACCGCGCATTGGCGCGGGCGGCGCAGCGTTGCCTTAATTTTCTCGGCCAGCCCCTTGCTGTTGCTTTGTTATTCGCCGGTCTGACGTTCTCGCAAGCCTGCCAAGCCGACGATCCCGTCCGGGGGGAGGCGACGTTTACCTCCGCAGGTGGCTTCGCCCGGCTGGTGTTGAGGCTGGCGGAAGACGTCGAATCCGACGTTTCGACCGCCGGTTCGATCATCATCATCCGCTTCAAGCGCCCGGTGGACATTCCCGTCGACAAATTGTCGGACGCCGTGCCCGATTATGTCGGCTCGGCGCGGCGCGATCCCGACGGCACGGCGATCCGGCTGTCGCTGGCGCGGCGGGCGACCGTCAATACGATGACGGCGGGGGAACGGATTTTCGTCGACTTCCTGCCCGATGGCTGGACCGGTCCGCCGCCGCCGCTTCCTTCAGCGGTCGTGCGCGAACTGGCGGAGCGGGCGCGGGCTGCCGAGCGCGCGTTGCGCGCGCAGATGGCGATCAACGCCGCGAAGAAGAGGCCGCCGGTGCGTGTCCGCGCCTCGGTGCAGCCGACCTTCGTCCGCTTCGTGTTCGAGATGCCGGATGGCGTCAACGTCTCGTCGGTGCTGAACGAGCAGAAGCTGACGCTGCAGTTCAACAGCGTGCTCAATTTCGATCTGGCAGATGCGAAGGTGGCGGCGCCGCCGAACATCGCCTCGATCAATCAGCGGGCCGATGTCGATTCTTCCGCAGTCGACATCGTGCTGATCGGCGAGGTCGATGTGCATTCCTTCCGCGAGGAAAAGAACTATGTGATCGATGTCGGCTTCCAGCAGCCGGAAAAGGCCGCCTCGGCGGAGCCGCCCGCTGCGGCGAAGCCGGTCGTGCCGCCGGCCAAGCCCGGGCCTGCCGCGCGGATGTCACGCGACAAGGCGCTGAAGGAAGCGCCGCCGCAGCAGCCGGCGGAGATTCCGCCTGCTACGTCGGAGATGATTGCCGAACAGGCCAAAATCGAGATCAAGCCCGCGCATGTAAGCGACGCGCCGCCCCCGGCGGAGGCGGCAATGGCTGCCGTCGAGGCGCCGCCTGCCAACGCCATTCCCGCGCCCGAGAAGACGGCCGCCGCTCCGGAAAAGCCGCTGCCTCCGGTCGAAGCTGCGAAAGTAGCGCCGCCCGAGCAGGTGCAGGCCGCCGCCGCGGAAGCGCCGAAACCCGTCGCGCCCAAGCAGGCGCCACCTGCTGCGGAGCCGCCGATGAAGGCTGGAGCAGCGGCGTCCGGTCCGCCGCCGGAAAGCGGCGCCAAGGACAAGACCCCCACCGTCGAGGCGAGGCGCGACAGCGACGGCCTGCGCGTGACGTTCTCCTTTGCCGCGCCGACCCCGGCTGCGCTGTTCCGCCGTGCCGATACGGTGTGGCTGGTGTTCGACCAGACCAAGCCGGTCGATATCGAACCGATCCGCGCCAAGGGCGGCGCCATCATCGGCGATGTGGTTCGGCTGTCGCTGGACAAGGGGCAGGCGATCCGTATCCGGCTCAACCGGCCGCAGATTCCTTCGCTCGAAAGCGAAGGCCGCGCCAACGGCGCCGAGTGGACGCTGATCTTCGCCGATCGCGGCCAGACTCCGCCGCTGCCGCTGACGGTGCTGCGCAACATCACCGATCCCGCGCTCGCCAGCGTCACGGTGCCGCTGGCCAATCCCGGGGCGATGCATCGGCTGGTCGATCCCGATGCCGGCGATACGCTGCTGGTCGTAACCGCGCCGCCGCCGACCCGCGGCCTGATCAAGCGGCAGGATTTCGTCGAATTGTCGCTCCTGGAATCCGTGCATGGCGTGGTGGTGCACCCGAACTCCGACGATATCAGCGCCGAGGTCGGCGCCGACAAGGTGATGCTCGGCCGGCCCGGCGGATTGACGCTGTCGTCCGCCGACGTCGCGGCCGAACGCGCCACCGCGGCAGTGAGGCCGCTGTTCGACGCCGCTGAATGGCGCAAGAACCGGGAAGAGAAATTCCTGCCGCGGCTGGATGCGCTGATCAAGGCGGCTGCCGCCGCGGGACCTGAGCAAAAGGCGCAAGCCCGGCTCGAGCTTGCCAATTTCTACATGTCGCGCGGCATGTATCAGGAAGCGAGAGGGGTGACCAACCTCATCCTCTCCGACACCAATCAGGGCAATGAAGATGCCACCGTGATGATGGTGCATGCGGTGGCCAGCATCCTGATCGGCCATCCCGAGCGCGCGCTCAAGGATCTTGCCAGTCCGGCGATCGGCAACGGTTACGATTCCCAATTGTGGAAAGGGTTCGCGTTTGCCCGCCAGGAAAAATGGGCCGACGCGCGCGAGAAGTTCAAGAACGCCGAATTCTCGATTGCCGCACTGCCGCTGGAGCTGCAGCGCATCGTCACCGCGGACGCGATGCGGGCTTCGCTCGAGGTGAAGGATTATGGCGGCGCCTCGCGGCGGCGCAGCGAGCTCGAGGTGATCGGCATTCCCACCGAGATGAAGCCCGAGATCGCGGTGCTGCGCGGGCGGCTTGCGGAGGCGCTGGGGCACGACAAGGACGCGCTCGACGCCTACCGGTTTGCGGCACAGTCCAGCGACCGGCAGGCGTCGGCGGAAGCGAGGCTGCTGCAGGCCCTGCTGCGGCACCGGCGCGGCGAACTCGGCGAGGCCGAGTTGACGCGCGAGCTGGAAATATTGTCGGTCATCTGGCGCGGCGACGCGATCGAGTTGAAGGCGTTGAACAAGCTGACGCAGCTCTACTCGGAAAACGGACGCTATGGCGAGGCGCTCGCCGCCGCCAAGACCGCAACCAAGCTGCAGCCCAACTCCGAAATGTCGCGGCAGAGCCAGGATGTTGCGTCCGCGCTCTTCACCGAAATCTATCTCGGTCAGAAGGGCGACGACATGAAGCCGGTCGATGCGCTCGCGATGTTCTATGAGTATCGCGAATTGACGCCGATCGGCCGGCGCGGCGACGAAATGATCCGGCGGCTGGCGGACCGGCTCGCCTCCATCGATCTGCTCGACCAGGCCGCGGAACTGCTGCAGTACCAGGTCGACAAGCGCCTGGAGGGAGCCGCGCGGGCGCAGGTGGCGGCGCGCCTTGCCATGGTCTACCTGATGAACCGCAAGCCCGATCGGGCGATCACGGCGTTACGCCTGACGCGGATCTCCGATCTCTCAGGCGAATTGCGGCAGCAGCGCCTGCTTCTCGAGGCTCGCGCCCAGAGCGACGTCGGCCGCCACGACCTCGCGCTCGACATCATCTCCAACATCACGGGACGCGAAGCGATCCGCCTGCGCTCGGACATCTATTGGGCGTCGCGGCAGTGGCGGGAAGCTTCCGAACAGATCGAACTGTACTACGCCGACCGCTGGCGCGATTTCAGGCCGCTGAACGCCGCCGAGAAGAGCGACATCGTCCGTGCCGTGGTCGGCTATGCGCTGGCTGAGGACGCGATCGGCCTGGCCCGTTTCCGCGAGAAATACGCGCCCCTGATGACCGGCGAGGCCGACAAATCCGCGTTCGATACCGCGAGCAAGCCGGCCACCTCCAACAGCGCCGAATTCTCGCTAATCGCCAAGATGGCCGCCAGCGTCGATACGCTCGACGGTTTCATCCGCGAAATGAAGACCCGCTTCCCGGACGCCACCGCCCGCGCGCCGCTGACGCCGGAAATGTCCAGGAATGAGCCCGTCCACACCGGCGTCTTGCCGGCGATCGCCGGGGTGAGGCGGATCGATCTGACGAAGCAGTCGAAGTAGCGGATTTGGCCGCAGGTTCGGCCAATTTTTGACCAGTTGACGCATTAGGGAAGACGTCAGCGCCGCTCCGGCGCTTTTCTGCAATCGTCTCCAGCTAGCCGTCCAGAACTGGCCGTCCGATGCCACTGACCCGGGACCGAATTATAGGGCACGACAACGAACGCCTGGCGTTCAGGTTCACCATGTTGCACGACGCGGATACGGTCGAGTGCCAGATCAGTGATGCTGCGATGGACATCCTCGGTGGCGTCAAGGGGACCGAGAGCATGGCAAGACAGGCGCAGTTCCTGTCGCTGCGCGACGCCGTCGAGGGGCTAGCATCCGATCTTTTCGACAAAGGACCGTGCGTGAGGGGACAGGTCGTCAGGATATTCACCAAGCACGTTCAGAAAATGCCGCTGACGGACCCGATCGCGACCGGCTCGGAGTCCGCCCTGGATCAGGCCGCTTCGCTGCGGGTCCTCGCCGAAGCGCGGCCGGCGAGCGCGGCGCAATAACGCGCCAGGCTTTTGTTGGATGCGAGAACGGCCGCAAGGCAGCAACTGCGTCCGTGTGTCCTATCGTCTCCTCGCGTCACCCCTCGACAGATGCGCGCCAAAGCGTCACCCTGCGGGCAAGCAACCCGCCGGAGGACGCCTTCACGATGAGCAAGCCCGCCAAAACCGAAGCCGAACTCATTGCGATGGCGCGAGCCGAGTTGAAGGTCCATGTCGATTGTCCCGACGGCATTGAGATCTCCGTGATCCGCGACGGCAATAGCTGGGAATTCCGCGCCAAGGCCGACGAGGCCACGATCGCCAGGCCCGGCTATCCCGAATGCGTCGCCATGCTGGTTCAGATCGGCGACCACCTCTGCAAGCAGTATGATTTCAGGGAGTGAGGGGGGCGTCGCGAACGTTCACTTCAACGCCAAAAGCGCGTTCACACCGTAAAGATTCGTCCCGGGTTGAGAATGTTCTTCGGATCGAGCGCGCGCTTGAGGGCGCGCATGGTTTCGATTTCCTCTTCAGTGCGACTCATTTTCAGGTAGGGCCGCCTCGAAATGCCGATACCGTGTTCGGCAGAGATCGAGCCGCCGAATTCGCCCGTGAGGTCGTAGACCAGCTTCTCGAACTCATCGTGCTTGTCAGGCGTATGTTCGTGATACACGCTGGGATGCAAATTGCCGTCGCCGACGTGTCCCATCACGATGGTGAAAGCGTGCGGATCGATCGCTTTGACCCGTGCATCGAGTGTATCCGCATATTCCTCCATCCTGTCGATGGCCACACTGACATCGAATCCCATCCTTGCCGCGAATGGAAAGCTGCGGCCCAGCTCGACGCTGGAATCGCGGATGCGCCAGATCGCAGCCACGGACGCGTTCGAGGTTGAAAGCGTGGCGTCGAGGATCAAATTATCGTTCAACGCCGTCTCCAGCATTTTCTCGAGGCCGTCCCGAATGCGTTCAGCGTCGCTTCCGGAGGCCTCCAGCAGCACATAGAAGGGATGATGGGTCGGCAGTGGGCCAACCACCCCCTTCACGCGCTCGACGGTCTGGCGGTAGTAGGCATTCCACATCGCCTCGAACGCGGTCAGATCGCCGCCGAGCGATTTGCGCGCCAGCTTCAGGAATGCCATGACCTGTCCGAACGAGGGCAGGGCGCACAGCGCCACCTGCCGCTCCGCCGGAGCCGGAAAGACGCGCAGCGCGGCGCGCGTCACCACGCCGAGGATGCCTTCGCTGCCGATGAAAAGCTGCTTTAAGTCGATGCCGGTGTTGTTCTTGATGTATTTGCGCAGGCCCCTGAGCACGGTGCCGTCGGCGGTGACGACTTCGAGGCCGAGGATCAAATCACGCGTCATGCCGTAGCGGATGACGCGGTTGCCGCCGGCATTGGTCGAGATGTTGCCGCCGATCGTGCAACTGCCGCGCGCGCCGAGATCGAGCGGAAACATCAACCCATCCTGCTCGACCCTCTCCTGCAGCTTTTGCAGCGGCGTGCCGGCCTGCGCGATGGCGACGCCGGCAGAGGCATCGACCTCTTCGACGCTGTTCATGCGCTCCATCGACAGCACGATCTCGTCCGCATTCGGCAGCGCGCCGCGCACCAGCCCGGTCATGCCGCCCTGCGTCGTCACGGGCACGCCTTCGCGATGACAGAGCCGCAGCAACACGGAAACATCTTCCGTCGTTCTCGGACGGACCACCGCGCGCGGTTTTGGAACCGGATTGCCGGCGACGTCGTGATGATAGCGCGCATCGATGTCGGCGCCTGACAGCACCGCGCCCCTGCCGAGCGCGTTGTACAGTTCGTCAATGAAACCCTCGGACATGCCCCTGCCTCTTCTTTACGCGGAGTGTGGCCGAAGCTTTACATGCGGCATGGCCGGGAAGAAACCCGGTCCAGCGTGTGGGGAAGCCGCGTTTTTGCGGGCTGTCTATCTTGGCCAGAACCTCTTCCGTTCCGGTTGAATCAGAACGGGGCTCTAGATTCTTGAGTTGACGCGTTTTCTTGACGCGAACCGGTTTCCACTTCGCTGGAAAACGCTCTAGCGCCGCGGCCGCCGCATCGAGCCCGAGCGGCTGCGAAGGGCTTCTTCCTTCCGCTCCGGCTCGACCGAGGTGATCTGGTTGCAGGAATCGCACTTGTATACGTACACGAGCGGGCGCAGTCCGATCTTGGGCAGCTTTCCGATCCGAACCGTGCCTATCCCGCAAGCTTCGCAGCGCGGCGGCAAACCGTTTTCTGAATGCGGTACGGACATATGAACGAATCGCTGAGCAACAAATAAACGCTTCAATGAATCTGGCTTCTGATTGCATCTTAATCGTGGAAATCGGAGTCCGTAAGAATACGAGGATGGCGGCACGTTCGCGGCGGGGCGTCCATCTTTTGCCATCAAATCGACCCGCACCGGGCATCCAAACAACACACTGCAGGGAGCAAGATCGGAGCACCAGCGCGACCACACGGAAAATTCCGCCGGTCCGAATCCGGCCGGACTTCAATTTGTGAGGCGTGCAGACATGTCTTCCCACAAAGGTCACGACACGCCGATACGATCGGCGCTTTCCGCCGTGGACGCTGCGGCGTCCCGCCCATCGCCGGCCGACAGATTCAATATTGATCGGGAAGGGCCGGCCAAACGCGCCGGAAATCTGCGGGCGCTGCAGCAACACTTCCAGAAATTGAACGAATATTGCGACGAGACGGTTGCCGAAATCCGCGCTTCGCTCGAACGCACGTCGCTGCGCTAGTTACAAGGCCCGGACTCCCCGAGGGCACTCCGGGCCTCGCTGTTCTCCAATCGAAGCGACACATCACGAAGCGGGACGTCGCTTCGGGATTGCCTCACTTCTTGTCGATCTTCGTGACGGCGTCCGCCTTGTCGATCTTGGTGATGGTCTTGGTGCCCGCCGTATCGCTCACGGCGAAAGTGACCCTGTCGCCGGCGTGCAGCACGTTTAGCCGCGCGCCATCCTGGATCTTGAATTCTTCGCTCGCGGCGCCGGCATTCGCGCCGGTGGTGCCATCAGGCATATCCCTGATAGTGATCGTGCCGCTGATCCGATCTATTCTCGTCACCATTCCGGTCCGCTGCTGCTGCTGCTGGGCAAGAGCCGCCGTACCGACGATGCTGAGGGCCGCGGTGGCAGCCATAATCATCCCTGCGATTTTCATGAAAACACTCCCGGCTGTAGGGTGTCTACGATAAGCCGGGATTGCGGCATTAGTTCCGCAGCGGGAGGCATTGCGGCTTTTCTTCGCAGGCGATCGAACTGCTAGGCCGCGCCAGCCTCGGGCTCGAGTTCGGTTTCCGTCACCGTGCGGTTGCGGCCGAGCCGCTTGGCTTGATACAGCCCGCGGTCGCAGCGCTCGATCATGGCTTCCGCCGATTCGGCGAGGCGGAATTGCGACACCCCGATCGAAACCGTGATGCTGCCGATTTCCTTGCCGGTTGCGCGGCGGGTCAGCTTCGCTTCGGCAATTCGGCGGCGAATGCGCTCGGCGACAGACGTACAAGCCTCGAGATCGGCCCCCGGCAGCACCGCGATCAATTCCTCGCCGCCGTAGCGGGCTGCCAGATCGACTTCGCGAACGCCTTCCTGCAGCACCTTGGCCACCAGCCGAAGCACCTGATCACCGACCTGATGGCCGTAATCGTCGTTGAATTTCTTGAAGTGATCGATGTCGATCAGGAAGACGCTGAGCGCCTCGTCCTTTTCCATCGCCGCGATCTGGGCGAGGCGGAGGAATTCATCCATCGAGTGCCGGTTGGCCAACCCGGTCAACGCATCGGTGTTGGAGCGCTGCTCGGCCGCCTTCAGGGAGTCGCGGATGCTGTCGAGCTCCTCGGAGGTGGCGGCGAAGTTCGCCTCCAGCGTAGCGGCGCGCGCCGTCGCCTTTGACAATTCATCAACCAGCTTCGAAATGATCGTCCGGGGATCGCTGCTGGCCGCGGCTTCGGAAGACACCTCGCCGAGCGCCTTGATATGGGTCTGGTTGTCGGTGACGGCGGTGTTGAGGAATTGCTGGGCGGTGGCGATCAGGCCGCTCAACTGCTCGGGCAGGTCACCCAGCGGGTCGGCTGCGGCCTGCGGCGCCACATAGGTAATATAGAGCTCGTGGTTGGTCGCCGCGTCGAACTTGCGCTTGCCCGCGATCAGGATGTCGATGGTCTTTCGCAGCGCCAGCGAGCTGCCGAGCGAATACTCGAACCAGACGGCGAAATTGGAGGGGGTGGCAGGGACGGACTGCTGCGACATCAACCGAATAGCCCGATCAGCAATCGTCGTGGCGTATTCGACGTCCATCTCGCCGATAGGCTGGCCTGCCATAGTATGGTCCGGTAATGCTTTTGTATGTCTGTTCCCTGGCCCATTGTGCACGAAGGAACTAATCTCACCTTAAATTCGCTGGGAAACTCCGCTGCAAATACGTAACGAATGTTGACCTATTCGGTTGTGAGACCGACGGAATTCGCCCGTCAAGTAGCGCCGTAGCTCTGTACAAGGCTGCCTGCGACCAGCGTCCAGCCGTCCACCAGCACGAAAAAGATTAACTTAAACGGCAAAGACACGACGACCGGTGGCAGCATCATCATACCCATCGACATCAGGACGGATGCAACCACGAGATCGATGATCAGGAAGGGGAGGAACAGCAGGAAGCCGATCTCGAAGGCGCGCTTCAGTTCGGAGATCATGAAGGCCGGGACCAGAATCCGCAGCGACAGGTCTTCTGGCGTTGCCGGCGGCGGCTCGCCGGAGAGGTCCACGAACAGCTTCAGATCCTTTTCGCGGACATTCTTCTGCATGAAGCCGCGCAGCGGCACCGAGGCCTTTTGCAGCGCTTCCTCGACACCGATCTGGTTGGCGACCAGCGGCTTGATGCCGTCGTCATAGGACCTCTGCAGGACGGGGCCCATCACGAACGCAGTCAGGAACATTGCGAGCGCAATGATCACGGAGTTGGGTGGGGCGGTCGCAGTGCCGAGCGCCGTGCGCAGCAGCGACAGGACGACGACGATCCGCGTGAACGACGTCATCATGATCAGGATCGATGGCGCGATCGACAGCACCGTTAACAGCGCGATCAACTGGATCGCGCGCTCGGTGACGCCGCCGCCGCCCTGGCCGAGATTGATGCTGATATCCTGAGCCAGTGCCGGATCGGCGAGCGATCCGGCGGCGGTCAGGATTAGGAAAAATAAAACTCTACGCGGAGAAGTCGCCGGCCTCACGAAGGGTTCTTCGGCCGGCCTAGCAGGGACGCCATCTCGTCTTCGAGATTTTCGAAGCCGCTCTTCTGCGGCGCGGGCGCAGGAGGTGTGGGGGCGGGAGGCTCGCTGCGAGCGTTGCGGGGGCCTGCCGGCGGCGTTTCCGGCGCAACCGGCGGTGCCACAGGTTCGGCCGGCCGGCGCAGGGCGGCTTCCAGCCGCTGCGCCATCTCGGCGAGATTCTGGTCGGCGCTCGATGGCGCGGGAGGCGGCGGGGCAGGAGGCGGCGGCGGCGCGGCAGCGCGTTCCGGTGCTCGGGTAGGCGCCTCGCGGACGGGCGGTACCTCACGGATAGGCGGTGCTTCGCGGGCTATCGGTGCCTCGCGGACTGACGCTGGGTCGCGGGCCGGCGGTGCCTCGCGTACTGACGGTGCCTCACGTACTGGAGGTGCCTTGGCCAACTCACGCTGCGGTCGGGGCATCAGCGGTTCGGGACGGGTCAGGCGCGGCGGACCGGATTCGGGCCGGCCGCTGATCGGTTCCGGCGCAAAGCCCGTCAATGGATCGACGCGACGCTCCGGCATCGGCGGCGGCGCGGGCCGGCGGAGTTCTTCGGCGAAGGAGGGACGCGCAGGGCGCGGCGGCGGCTCTGGTATCTGCGGTTCGGTGGGATGATCGAAGCCGTCGGTCGATCGCACGTCTGACCTTGCCGGCTCTTCACTCCAGGCCGCATCGGGCAGCGGTGCAATTCGCGGCGGCTGCTCGGCGACCGCGGGACGCGGCGCCATCTGCTCGCGGTTGGGCATCGCGCGCACGATGTTGGGCTCGACCACGATGTCGCTGGGACCGCCGATCATCAGGAGATGCTCGACATTATCGCGCCGTACCAGCACCAGGCGCCGGCGGCCATCCACGGCGGCGGCGTCGATCACGGCGAGCCGCGGCATCCGCCCGCGCTGGGTGTTGGCGCCGAGGCGGTTGTTGGCGAAACGACGAACCAGCCATGCGGCCACGCCGATCAGCGCCAGAACGGCGATGAATGCGAAGAGGAATGTCAGTGTCTGCATGCTTTAGTCCCCGGCCACGAGCCGTTCTCTGATGCTGGCTTCGACGAGTGCGGTCTTCGGTCTTCCCGTCCGAGCATGTTCCCCGGGAACACGATTTCCCGCCATCCTGACCATGCCCCGAAGCGATCCGCAGCCGGCGAATCACGCCCGAGATCAGCCTTATTCCTTAATTCCCCACGGCGAGCGCCGCCGTCCGGTTAATTAATAGACCAAGAATCGCTTGAGCCAAAACGACTTCTGAGCGCCCCAAGTCGTGTTGGTGGCTGCTGGTTAACGCAGTTTTCGTGGCGAAAATGCGCTCGTTTCGTCACTACAGCCGGGCATTCGCCGCTGTCCGAGCTCTCCGCGGGCGATTTTAACCAGCCGTTAACTATACACCGGGCAAATTCTGCCTACCTCGCGGCGGCTGCCAGAGGTTAACGGGGAACAGCTCGATGGCCATCAACGATCTTCCGATCCTGTCGGCGCTGCGCACCAAGATGCAATGGCACCAGGAGCGCCAGCGCGTGCTCGCCGAAAACGTCTCCAACGCCAATACCCCGAATTTCAGGCCGAGCGACCTGGTCGAACCGAAGTTCGACAGCAAGGGCGCCAATGTCGGCGGCGCGATGGGTTCGCTCGCCATGATGCGCACCAGCGCCACGCATATGAGCGTCTCCGGCGGCGGACAGAGTTTCAGGGGGGACGGCGGCAAGAGCGGCTTTCTGACCAAGCCTGCCGGCAATTCGGTCAACCTCGAAGATCAGATGCTGAAGGTCTCGGCCAACCAGATGGACTATGCGGCCGCCACGTCGCTCTACACTCGCAGCCTCGGCCTGCTCAAGACCGCCATCGGCAAACGCTGACGCAGCCCGATTAGGAGAACCGGATCATGGCAGATGAGGCAAGCGATTTCGCCCGCTCGATGAGCATCGCGACCTCCGGCCTGCGCGCGCAGGCGGGACGGATGCGGGTGATCTCGGAAAACATCGCCAATGCGGACTCGACGTCGCCGACGGCCGGCGGCGATCCCTATCGCCGCAAGGTGCCGACCTTTTCGTCCGCGCTCGATCGCTCGCTGGACGCAAGGGTGGTGACGCTCGGCAAGGTCAGGACCGACCAGTCGGCGTTTCGCGTCAAGCACGAGCCGAGCAATCCGGCGGCGGATGCGGCCGGCCACGTCAAATATCCGAACGTCAATCCGCTGGTCGAAATGACCGACATGCGCGAGGCGCAGCGGTCCTATGAGGCCAATCTCAACATCATCAGCGCCACGCGCCGCATGATTCAACGCACGCTCGACATCCTCAAGGCCTGAACAGGAACCATAGAAAATGGCTTCACCAACCGTTGCAGCAAATGCCTACGCCGCGCTTTCGCGCATCGTGGAGACCGGCGGCGCCGAGAAGGGCAACCAGTCCACCGGCGGTCCATCCTTCAGCGCGCTGCTCAAGGATGCCGTCGGAAGCGTGCTGGAGGCCGGCAAGAAATCCGACTCGCAGGCGATGGCGATGACCTCCGGCAAGGCCAACGTCATGGACGTGGTAACGGCGGTGGCGGAAACCGATGTCGCGGTCTCGACGCTGGTGTCGGTGCGCGACCGCGTGATCCAGTCGTATGAAGACATCATGAAGATGCCGATCTGACTGATGCTGTCATTCCGGGGCGCGAAGCGAACCCGGAATCTCGTCATTCCGGGTCTGGTGCTTACGCACCATCCCGGAATGACGGTCCAACTGAAAGAGAGAGCAGCAATGACCGGTGCCGAAACCCTCGACGTGGCGCGCGATGCGATCTGGACCATCGTGGTGGTATCAGCGCCCTTAATGGTGATTGGGCTCGTGGTCGGCGTCGTGGTGTCGCTGTTCCAGGCGCTGACCCAGATTCAGGAACAGACCCTGATCTTTGTGCCGAAGATCCTTGCGATCTTCCTGACATTACTACTGGCTTTGCCGTTCATGGCTGACTCGATGCACGGCCACATGATGCGGATATCGTCGCGAATCATAGGCGGTTGATGCATTGTCGATGAATGCGCGTCGACATCTCTCTGCTGCCCGCCCTTGCCGCCACCTTCATGCTGGTGTTTGCCCGCGTGGGCGCGATGGTGATGCTGTTGCCGGGGTTCGGCGAGAGCAATATCCCGGTGCGCATCAAGCTCGCGATCGCGCTGCTGCTGACGCTGATCATCCTGCCGCTGCATCGCGCCGCCTACCAGATCGACCTCTCCTCGATGAGCGCGCTCGGGGTGCTGCTGGTGCACGAGATCGCCATCGGCATCGTGCTTGGCGCCACCGCGCGCGTGACGCTGGCGGCGCTTGCCGTGGCCGGCTCGGTGATCGCCCAGCAGCTCGGCCTCGGCTTCGTCACCGCCGTCGATCCGACGCAGGGACAGCAGGGCGTGCTGATTGGCAACTTCCTCTCCATTCTCGGCATGACGCTGCTGTTTGCCACCGACACTCATCACCTCGTCATCGCGGCGCTGAACGAGAGCTACCGGATCTTCGCTCCGGGCGAGCTGATGCCGAGCGGCGACGTGGCGGCGCTTGCCACGCGCGCCTTCGCCACCGCCTTCAAGATCGGCATGCAGCTCTCCGCGCCGTTCCTGGTGTTCGGGCTCGTCTTCAATATCGGTCTTGGCGTGCTGGCGCGGCTGATGCCGGCGATGCAGGTCTATTTCGTCGGCGTGCCGCTGTCGATCATGATCGGATTCCTGATCTTCGGCCTCGTCCTGTCGGCGATGATGGGAACCTATCTCAACTACTTCATCGGCGTGATGCACGAGCTGACGCCGCTGAAATAGAGCTTGATCCAAAAAAGTGGGTGCCGGTTTTCGCTTGCCACAAACGCGGAACGCGTTTGCGCGGAGATCGTGCTCAAACAAAAGACTAGAGCGCCGCGATGGCCGACGATTCCGACGACAAAACAGAAGACCCTACGCAAAAACGTCTCGACGATGCGTTGGAGAAGGGCGACGTCGCCAAGAGCCAGGAGGTCAACACCTGGTTCATCATCGCGGGCGGTACGCTGGTATTGTCGACGTTCTCGGGGTCGATCGGCGGCGGCATCCTGATGCCGCTGCGCAACCTGATCGCCAATGCGGGCCAGCTTCGCACCGACGGCGCGGCGCTGCTCGCGCTCGGCAACACGCTGGGCTATGCCGTGCTCGGCGCGATCGGCGTGCCGCTGTTGATGCTGGCGCTTGCCGCGATCGCCGGCAACATGATCCAGCACCGGCTGGTGTGGTCGTCGGAATCGCTCAAGCCGAAGTTCAGCAAGGTATCTCCGGGCGCCGGGTTTAAGCGCATCTTCGGCAAGCAGGCGCTGGCGAATTTCCTCAAGGGCCTGTTCAAGCTGATCGCGCTCGGCGCTGTCATGATGGCGGTGCTGTGGCCCGAGCGCGATCGTCTGGAGTCGTTCCTGCGGTTCGATCCTTCGGCGATCCTTGGCGTTACGACCAACCTGACGCTGCAGTTGATGGGCGCGGTGGTGGCGATGCTGGCGGCGGTCGCGATCGCCGATTACTTCTTCCAGTACCGGCAGTGGTTCGAGCGCCAGAAGATGTCGCTGCAGGAGATCAAGGACGAGTTCAAGCAGTCCGAAGGCGACCCCCACATCAAGGGCAAGATCCGGCAGTTGCGCCAGCAGCGCATGAAGAAGCGCATGATGGCCGCCGTTCCCAACGCCAGCGTCGTCATCACCAATCCGACCCACTATTCGGTGGCGCTGTCCTACGATCGCGGTATGGCGGCGCCGGTCTGCGTCGCCAAGGGCGTCGACAACGTCGCGTTCAAGATCCGGGAAATCGCCAAGAAACACGACATTCCGATCGTGGAGAACGTGCCGCTGGCGCGCGCGCTCCATGCCACCGTCGACATCGACGAGGAGATTCCGGTCGAGCACTATCATGCGGTCGCGGAGATCATCGGCTACGTCATGCGTCTCAAGAACGGGCTCGGCGCCCGAAGAATGTGATGGGAACGCTGGAAAAACGCCTTGAAATGCCTTCAACCTGTCAAATAACCGCCTGATGGACTTGCACTTGCAGGTCCGATTCAGGCACTCAGGAGGGGCGTGCGAATCCGCCCGTCTCCTCTTTGCCGAAGGGCAGCGCCTCTTCAGATGACCGCCGAAACCGCCAGCCGCCGTCCGCCCACCGAGCCCTTCGCGGCCAACGAACCGGCGCGACGGGGAGGTAGCATCATGCTGGTGCTGCTGGTGGCCGCCGGCATCGTCGGGGTGGCGATCGCGCTGATGACCATCGGCCGCGCCCAGGCCCAGCCCTATATCCTGGGCGTGCTGGCGCTGCTCGCCATGGTCGGCCTGTTCAATCTGTTCGCCTTTGCCGCCGGTATTGTCCGCTTTACCGACCGCGCCTCCGACGACCCCGTCATGGGCCGTATCGCCGATCAGGCCCATGACGGGCTCGCGGTGACCGACCCCAAGGGCCATGTGGTCTATTCCAACGCCGCCTATCTGGCGCTGACCGGAGCTGCCAGCCGGCAGGATGTGCGCCCGGTCGAGCGCGTCTTCATCGGCAATCCTGACGTCTCGGAGGCCGTATTCCGCCTGCTCAAGGCCGCCCGCGAAGGCAAGCGGCAGCAGGAGGAGGTCCGCATCGCCGGCTCCGACGGTGCGCAGGGCCGCTGGCTGCGGATGCGGGTGCGGCCGCTCGGCCAGAGCAAGCGCGAAGCCAAATATGCGGTGTGGTCGATCGCCGACATCACGCGGGACCGCGAGCGCCAGGAGGACGTGTTCCGGGAATTGCAGCATGCGATCGAATATCTCGACCACGCGCCGTGCGGCTTCTTCTCGGTCAATCCGGCCGGCGACGTCATCTATGTCAATGCCACGCTGGCGAACTGGCTGGATTACGATCTTGCGGAGATTGGATCCGGCGGGCTGAAGCTCTCCGATATCGTCTCCGGCGACGGCGCTTCGCTGCTGACCTCGATCGTGGCGGTGCCGGGCGAAGTCAAAACCGAGGTGTTCGACATCGACCTCCGCATGCGCGGCGGCAAGACCATGCCGGTGCGGCTCTATCACAAGCTTGCCTTCGGCGCCAACGGCTCGCCGGGGTCGTCGCGCACGCTGGTAATCAGCCGTGCGCGCGACGAACATTCCGATCCCGAGCGCGCCGCCGAAGTGCGCTTCATGCGCTTCTTCGACCATACGCCGATGGCGATCGCGACGGTGGACCGCGGCGGCGCCGTCGTCCGCGCCAATGCTCGCTTCGCCAAGCTGGCGCAGAACCTGAGCCCTGATGGTGCGGCCAACAAGTCGATCTTCCGCACCGTGAATGCGCGCGATCGCGGCCTTCTGATCGCGGCCATCAACCAGGCTGCCGAAGGGCAGGGCGACATTGCGCCTGTCGAGGCCATGCTCGACGGCGCCAAGGAGCGCTGGGGCCAATTCTTCGTCACCGCGGTTGAGGAGGACGAGCGCGATACCGAAGCCGCCATCGTCTATCTCCTGGAGACCACCGAGCGTCGCACGCTGGAAAACCAGATCAACCAGTCGCAGAAGATGGACATGGTCGGCCAGCTCGCCGGCGGCATCGCGCACGATTTCAACAACGTGCTCTCGGCCATCATGATGGCGAACGACTTCCTGCTGAACGCGCACAAGCCGACCGATCCCTCGTTCCAGGATATCATGCAGATCAAGCAGAACGCGACCCGCGCCGCGACGCTGGTGCGGCAACTGCTCGCGTTCTCGCGCCGCCAGACGCTGCGGCCGCAGGTGCTCGACCTCGGCGACGCGCTTTCCGATCTCACGATGCTGCTGCGGCGCTTGATCGGGGAGAAGGTCAAGCTCGACCTCGTGCACGGCCGCGACCTCTGGCCGGTCAAGGTCGACGTCTCGCAATTCGAGCAGGTGGTGGTCAATCTCGCGGTCAACGCGCGCGACGCGATGCCCGATGGCGGCAAGCTGACGGTGAAGACCGCGAACGTCACGGCGGATGAATCCGCGCAGCTCTCCTACAAGGGGTTGCCGGCCGCCGACTATGTACGCATCGACATCTCCGATACCGGCACCGGAATCCCCGCCGAGATCGTCGACAAGATCTTCGAGCCGTTCTTCTCGACCAAGGAAGTCGGCAAGGGTACCGGGCTCGGCCTCTCGACGGTCTACGGTATCGTCAAGCAGACCGGCGGCTTCGTTTACGTCGACTCCACGCCCGGCGAAGGTACCACGTTCCGCATCTTCCTGCCGCGCCACCGGCCCGAGCTGGAAGCGCAGCCCGAAGCGCAGGCCACCAATGGCGCGGCCAAGGAAGGCGCGGCCGAGCCGCCGAAGCCGCGGCCCGACCTGACCGGGCAGGGCACCATCCTGCTGGTGGAAGACGAGGACGGCCTGCGCTCGCTCAACGCGCGCGGGCTTCGTTCGCGCGGCTACAGCGTGATCGAGGCTTCCAACGGCATCGAGGCAATGGAGGCGCTCGATGAAAAGGACGGCGCCGTCGATCTCGTCGTCTCCGACGTCGTGATGCCGGAAATGGACGGCCCGACGCTGTTGCGCGAAATGCGCAAGCGCAACCCGAACCTCAAGATCATCTTTGTCTCCGGCTACGCCGAAGAGGCTTTCGACAAGAGCCTGCCGGAGAACGAGCAGTTCGCTTTCCTGCCAAAGCCGTTCGCGCTGAGCGCGCTGGTGGAGAAGGTCAAGGAGACGATGACGGCTACCTAGAACACCGGGCGAAAGCCTGCTTCTGCATGGTGAATGCGGAGTTCACGGCCAAATCGTCACATCCCCGCGACTGAGGGCCGCAGCTGCGGTTCCCGATATTTGCTTCACTTTTGGGTCGCTCTGCCCATCTTAGGGGCACTTCCCCATGGGGGGGAATGAGGAAACAGATATGAATTTCACGCAGACTGCGCGCGGAATTGTAAGGGCTTTTGCCATTGTCCTATCGGTGGCGGTTCCCTTGGCGATCACGATCTCGGCGGCTGACGCCCGTGTTGGCGGCGGTGGCAGTTCGGGTTCGCGCGGATCGAGGACCTATTCAGCGCCGCCGAGCACGACCACCGCGCCGGGCACGGCGCAACCCATGAACCGTACCTTCACCCAGCCGGGCACGCCCGGAGTGGGCGCACCGGCGGCTGCCGGCGCGGCGAACAAGGGCGGCTTCTTCAACCGGCCCGGCATGGGCATGCTCGGCGGTCTCGCCGCGGGCTTCCTTGGCGCCGGCCTGCTCGGCATGCTGTTCGGCGGCGGGTTGTTCTCGGGCCTCGGCGGCTTGTCGTCGATCATCGGCCTCCTGCTGCAGGTCGCCCTGATCGTGATCGTGGTGCGGCTGGCAATGTCCTGGTGGCAGCGCCGCCATACCCCGGCTTCCGCCTACGCGAACGGACCGGCCCCCGGCGCGCCTGCCGAAGGTCCCGGCGCTCAGAGCAGCTTCCGTTCCGGACTGGGCGGCTTCGGGCTGGGATCCAGCCAGCCGGCGCTGGAAATCCAGCCGGCTGACTATGAAGCCTTCGAGCGTCTGCTCGGCGAAATCCAGGCCGCGTGGTCGAACGAAGACGTTGCCAAACTGCACACGCTGGCGACGCCCGAGATGGTGTCCTACTTCTCGAAGGATCTCGAGGCGAACAAGGCCAACAACGACGTCAACAAGGTGTCCGACGTCAAGCTGCTGCAGGGCGACCTCGCGGAAGCCTGGCGCGAAGGCGAAACCGACTACGCCAGCGTGGCGATGCGGTTCTCGCTGGTCGACAAGACCCTGGAGCGCACCACCGGCCGTCTGGTCGCGGGCAGCGAAACCCCGACCGAAGCCACCGAGGTCTGGACTTTCGCCCGCCGTCGCGGCAGCGATTGGGAACTCTCGGCGATCCAGCAGACCAGCTGATCGCCTGTACATCATGACGAAGGCGCTGCGGTTCGCTCCGCAGCGCCTTTTTCTTTTGGCGGGATGGCCTGCTTTCCTCCACGGTTCACGGCAGCGGAATAAAGGTTGCCGTAATGGGTTGAAGACAAAGTCCAAAACTAAAAAACAGGGAGGACTTTGATGAACAGCTTCGCCAGAATCATCTCGCCGACATTGGTTGCGCTTGCCGCTATATCGGTTCTCGCAAGCGCGCCCGCGCAGGCGCAATCCGCCGACACCAGCTTCTTCCTGACCAGCAATGGCATCGGCAATGGCGGCAATCTCGGCGGGCTCGCCGGCGCTGACAATCATTGCCAGACATTGGCGCAGGCCGCCGGCGCGGGCGGCAAGACCTGGCGCGCCTACCTGTCGACGCAAGTCGCTGACGGCGCGCCTGCCGTCAATGCGCGCGATCGCATCGGCAAAGGGCCGTGGAAGAATGCCAAGGGCTCCGTGGTCGCCAAGGACGTTGCGGATTTGCACAGCGCCAACAACAACCTCAACAAGCAGACCGCGCTGTCCGAGAAAGGCGAGGTGATCAGCGGTGCTGGCGACACACCGAACCGCCACGATGTGCTGACGGGATCGCAGGCGGACGGTACTGCGTTTGCGGCCGGCGAAGACCGCACCTGCAAGAACTGGACGAGCAGCACGCAAGGCGCCGCGATGGTCGGCCATTTCGACCGCAAGGGTCTTCGGGACGACGAGCCGTCAAAATCCTGGAACACGTCGCACCCCTCGCGCGGGCCGGACGGCGGCTGCTCGCAGGCCGACCTCAAGAGCACCGGCGGCGACGGACTGTTCTATTGCTTCGCGGCGAACTGACGCGCGGCATTTTTTGTGCTCGCCAGATCACCTCTCCGGCAAGCCGGAGACCTGGTCTGCCTTCTGATCGCGGAACTCCTGATGGGCCTGGCGAGTTTTAATCCGGATAGGAGGACTTGCCATGAAACGCCTGTTTGTCGCGTTAATTTTGACCGTCCTGGCGCCGACGACGGTGGCGTTGGCCGGCAACACGTCGTCGAATTCCAGCTCCAACTCGTCGAACGGCGTTCATACGCGTGTCGATACGATTACGGCCGACAATGGCCGCGGGCGGACAATTTATCAGCGGCGCAACGTCCGCATCGACGCTGATCGCGGACGACCACACATGCGAAGCATTGTCCGCGAACGCTACGGCCATCGCACGATGCGCCGCTGGCACGATGACGACGATTAAGGCCGTTCACATCTGGTGCGGGGCAGGTATTTGTCCCGTGCGATTACCGCAGCTTTTTCCACTGGTTTCTCCGGGCCGCGTCATCGCGTATCGCACCGTCATGGTGCCGCAGACGGTGATGGTTGCGCCCGAGGGTGTTTCGCATGGGCGCGTCGCTCTGGTCGACGACGCGCCCGGCGATCGGCGCCGATGCAAATCCTGATGCCAAGGGCCGCCGTCAGGCGGCCTTTTTCTTTGCGCGCTTCTTTGCGGTTTTCCCGGCAACCTTCTTGGCGCTCTTCTTCGCTTTCTTCGCAGCCTTGCGCTTGGCGAGATGGGCGCCGACCGCCTTCGACGAATGCCCGACCGCGGCGACGGCGGCCTTCAATCTGGCGGGCGTGACCTTGAACTTCTTCGACCAGTAGCTGACTTCGTAGGGCTGGCTCACCGCGATACGGGCCCTATCAGAGGCCTTGTGCTTCTGCAGCTTAATATAGGCTTCCACGTTCCTGGCGGAGTGCCCGGCTTTTTTGACGGCGGCTTTCAGCTTGGCCGGCGTGATCTTCAGTTTCTTCGACCAGTAGGCGACCTCGTAAGGCTCGCTCAGCGCGATCAGCCCGCGATCGGCCCCGCCGCGCTTCTTCCTGTTGTCCGCCATCCGCATTCTCCTGTCGTGTTGAGAAAATCGACGCTTCAAACGGAAGCAACCTAACACCCTCGCGCGCGTTCGGACAGTTTCGGGGTGTGGAGAACCTGCGCGACCGGCCGATGTGCGTTTGGCGTGACGAACCAGCCGCGGAGTGATTTGTTATGTCGGTGAAACCGGCTGCGGAGGCGTCATCGATGCGTTACGAACTCTATTACTGGCCCATGATCCAGGGCCGCGGCGAATATGTCCGCCTTGCGCTCGAAGAGGCCGGCGCCCGCTATGACGACGTGGCGCGCCGCGGCAACGGCATGGCCGCGATGACGCGGATGATGGACGCGGGGAAGGGAACGCCGCCCTTCGCGCCGCCGTTCCTCAAGGACGGCAAGCTCGTGATCGGGCAGACCGCCAACATCCTGCTCTATCTCGGATCGCGCCACGGACTGGCGCCGAAGGCGGAGGCCGGCAGATTGTGGGTGCATCAGTTGCAGCTCACGATCGCCGATCTGGTGCTGGAAGTTCACGACACCCATCATCCGCTGGGTCCCTCGCTGTACTACGAGGACCAGAGGGCGCCGGCGAAAAAACGCACCGAAGAGTTCTGGAAGGAGCGGGTGCCGAAATATCTCGGCTACTTCGAGGACCTGCTCGCGGCCAATGGAGGCACCTACGTCACCGGCCGCCGGCTCACTTACGTCGACCTGTCGCTGTTCCAGATCGTCGAGGGGCTGCGCTACGCTTTCCCGAAACGGATGAAAGCTTTCGAGCGGAAGATTCCCGGTCTCGTCGAACTGCGCGACCGTGTCGCGGCGCGGCCGAACATCAAGACCTATCTGGCCAGCGACCGACGGATCGCGTTCAACGAGGACGGGATTTTCAGGAGGTACAAGGCGCTGGATGGGTGAGACCCGTTGATCGTCCCTCTATCTCTCCGTCATGCCCGGGCTTGTCCCGGGCATCCACGTCTTACTTGCTGAGGGCGCGTCCAAGACGTGGATGGCCGGGACAAGCCCGGCCATGACGACTGTGGTCTCACATGTTGCGTCCATCCACCGGCGTCATCTCCAGCTTCGACAGTTCAATGCCGTCGATGCAGCTCACATTCAGCGCCACCACGTCGCTGCCGTCGGGCTTCTTGCCGCGCGCGAAGACGTCGACGCCGCAATCGACGCAGAGCTGGTGGTGGATGGCGTGCTTGTTGAAGAGATATTCCTTCAGGTTTTCCTCGCCGGCGCGGAGCTGAAAGCTCTTTGGGTCGAGGAAGGTGAAGTGCAGGCCCTTCTTGGTGCAGATCGAGCAATTGCAGGCGGTGACCATCGCAAGGTCACTGGTGCATTCGAAGCGCACCTGGCCGCAATGGCAGCCGCCGGTGTAGGTCTTGCTATCGGGCATCCGCGTCCACCTCCCGGTCTCTCACCAAAGCCGTCTCTCGCCAAAGCCTTCTTTCACCATAGCCTTCTCTCACCAAAGGCCTGGCACCAGACGATAGCGCACGCGCGCGGCATAGTCAGCATAGCCGGGCAACCCCTCGACCAAAGCGCGCTCCTCGATGCGGGCGCGAATGGCGAACAGCACGGCGAATGCCGGTGCGATCGCCACGCCCCACCATGATCCCAGCAATAGCGGGACGCCGACGAAGAACAGCATGATGCCGCTGTACATGGGATGGCGGACGAAGGCATAGGGGCCGCTCGAGACGACGTGATGCTGGCGCGCGGCCTGCACCTTCACGACGGGCGCGGCAAAGGAATTTGCACGGAACACCCACATGATGAAGGCGGTCGAGAGCAGGTACATCGCAAGCCCCACCACCTGCAGCACGAGCGGAACATCGGATGCATGCGCGCGCCGGTCCAGTCCGATCGCGACCAGCCAGATGAGCGTCGCCAGGACGAAGACAAGCATGAATTTCTTGTCGGCGGCCGGCTGGTCCGCTTGAAACGTCGGCCGCATCCGCTCGGCGAGCAGGGCGGGATCGGTTTTCGCAAGCCACAGGCCGCACGCGGGACCAATGGTCGCGCTTACGACCAGGAACACCCATGCTGCCGGCCAATGCAGCGAACCTGCGGAGGCGAACAGCAGCGCGCCGAGAACGACGACAGTGATGGTGTTCTGCAGCAGAAGCTTTGTGATCATGCGCGGGTTCCATTCGCCCCACGGTCAATATGATCGCGCGATTCTCAGGCAAACTTGCGGCGCCGAGGTGAGGTGGAAGCACCACGTTTTCGCGCGACTGTCATGCCGCAAAAGCGGGTATGCAGTACGCCGCGGCCTATCGACTGAATCGCTGACGCCTCAGGAAGACTGGACTGCCCGCTCCAGTGCGCAATTGCGTACTAGGCGGGCGACGACAGCGCGCTGTGAGTTCAAACGAACCGATCGACCCGCGTTCCCTGTCCGGGCGGCAGGGGAGCGACCAGCGTCGGCTGCGGCGTGCGGGTGCCGTCGGCGGCGGCGCCGTTCTGTACGTCCGGGGTCTTGTCGGGAGCCTTGAACACGGGGACTTCAGGCGCTTTGACCACCACCGTTGCCGGGACAGCAGAGACATCCATCGGAAGCATCCTTTTGGTTGCCTCCGACACTGGCCGGTTTGAAACGAACGATTGGTGAATCCGGCGGGGCAATCCCGCGCCGATCCCGTCAATCCCGTCCGATGGTGAACGGACAGCTCGCGGAATCGTTAGAATGCGACCGATCGGGAGCGGCTACTCGTCCTTGCCGCGGGTTACCACGATCGAGGCCTCGGTCTTGGTGCGCGTGCATTCCATGTTGAGCCGGCGAAAGCGCATGGAAACCTTGTCGCCCCGCAGAAGCCCCATGCGCTTGATGCAGCGCGAGGAGCCGGTCATCACGTCGGGCTTCGGGATCGTGAAGATGATGGCGCCGGCGGACGCAACGAGCGCGAAGAATTCGGGCTTCGGCTTGCGGTCGGTCTTGGCGTAGAGCTCGATGGAATAGTTGCGGCCGCGGCAGCCGAGCGACAATTCCTTGGCGGCCGGATGGGTCAGATAGACCATGTTGCCGGTGTTCATGCTGATCTTGAGGCCGTCGATCTGGTTCTTCAGCTCCTTGGCGGTGTCCTCGCAGCGGTCGGCCCGTGCCGGCGATGCACTGAGCGCGGCGACCAGCGTCAGCGCTGCGGCGAGCAGGGTCGGTCGTCGAATTTGTGGTCTCAAAGCCATTGTGAATGCCCCCTTGTACCATTGAAGCTCGCGCGCGAATTTCCTGCAAGGAGCGCACGCGGAAGTCAACTTGCTTGTCAGAAACCGTAGAGGAAGACGCTGATCCCGAAGGCGATCACGGCGAGCACGTCGAACAGCGTGGGAATGCTGACCAGCAGGCTGGCGAGCCCCAGCCGCTCCTGGCGTGCGGCGAGCGCGATGGCGCAGGCGCCCATCAGCGGAAACGCGATGATCTGGACCGGGGTCTGGAAGGCGGAGAGGCCGCCAAAATCGAGCCCGTGCCGCACCACCGAGGGCATGTAGTTCAGCCAGTTCATCAGCACCAGCGCGCCCAGCGCGATGACCGCGTAACGCAGCCGGCCGACCGTGGCAAACGCCAGCGCGGCCAGCGCCAGCAGGGGATGAGAGGCGACATACGCCTTGACGATTGCGCCGCCGAGGCCGGGCCCCGGAATCTCCGACATGTCGCCGAACAGCATCGGCGCGTGCGACAGCCCCTCGAACGCTTCGATCGCGGCCATGATGATCAGAAGCAGATAGAGCCCGAGCAGCCGCGGCGGGCGCGCCGGGACGGAAGCTGCATCAGGCAATGTGGTCGCGGAGGTCATTACGATCGCAAGTCTGCTCGAGGTAGATCGGAAATCTCGGGTTTGTCTGAAATGGACCCGGAACGGTTCAATCGCCGATGGGCGACCGCAATAGCCGGATTCGGCCGCATCTGGCGGGCCAGCAAAACCTTCCTTTTGGTCGAAAAATGCTTAGAACGGGTCTATCTCCGCGGCGCCGTTCCGGCCGCCGCCGGCTCCAACCCGAGATATTGATATGAACGCTCCGACTGCCTTTCCCGATCAAAAGCCCGTTCCGCCCTACAAGCATACGCCGCTGTTTCCGCTGGGCGCCGACACCACGCCCTACAAGAAAATCACTGCTGAGGGCGTGCGGGTCGAGAAGGTGCTCGGCAAGGAGATGCTGGTGGTGTCGCGGGAGGCGCTGCGGGCGCTGTCGGAGGCTGCCTTCGGCGACATCAATCACTATTTGCGGCCGGGGCACCTGAAGCAGTTGCGCTCGATCCTGGAAGACAAGGAGGCCAGCGACAACGACAAGTTCGTCGCCTTCGACTTCCTCAAGAACGCCAACATCGCCGCCGGCGGCGTGTTGCCGATGTGCCAGGATACCGGCACCGCGATCATCATGGGCAAGAAGGGCTGCAACGTCATCACCGACGGCGACGACGAGGCCGCGCTCTCCGAAGGCGCGCGCGACGCGTACCTGCGCCGTAACCTGCGCTATTCGCAGGTGGCGCCACTGTCGATGTACGAGGAAAAGAACACCGCCAACAACATGCCGGCGCAGTGCGAGATCTACGCCGAGGGCGACGACGCCTACAAGTTCATGTTCATGGCCAAGGGCGGCGGTTCCGCCAACAAGAGCTTTCTGTTCCAGGCAACGCCATCCGTTCTGACCAAGGACCGCCTGCTGGCGTTCCTGAAGGAGAAGGTGTTGACGCTCGGCACCGCGGCATGCCCGCCATACCACCTCGCCATCGTCATCGGCGGCACGTCGGCCGAGTTGTGCATGAAGACGGTGAAGCTTGCCTCCGCGCGCTATCTCGATGCGCTGCCGACCCAGGGCTCGGCGGACGGTAATGCCTTCCGCGATCTCGAGATGGAGCAGGAAATCCTCAAGATGACGCAGTCGCTCGGCGTCGGCGCGCAGTTCGGCGGCAAGTATTTCTGCCACGACGTGCGCGTGATCCGGATGCCGCGCCACGGCGCGTCGCTGCCGATCGGGCTCGGCGTCTCCTGTTCGGCCGACCGCCAGGTGCTTGGCAAGATCACGAAAGACGGCGTCTATCTCGAAGAGCTCGAGCATAACCCGGCGCAGTATCTGCCGGCTGTGGAACAGTCGCTCGGCGGTGAGGTCGTCAAGATCGACCTCGACAAGCCGATGAAGGAAATTCTGGCGACGCTGTCGCAATATCCGATCAAGACGCGGGTCTCGATGACCGGCACCATGATCGTGGCGCGCGATTCCGCCCACGCCAAACTGCGCGAGCGGCTGGAGAAGGGCGAGCCGCTGCCGGATTACTTCAAGAACCATCCGGTCTATTACGCCGGACCGGCCAAGACGCCCGACGGCTACGCGTCCGGCGCGTTCGGCCCGACCACCGCGGGACGCATGGACTCCTTCGTCGACCAGTTCCAGGCGGCAGGCGGATCGATGGTGATGGTGGCCAAGGGCAACCGCGCGGTCGCGGTGCGCGAGGCCTGCAAGAAGCACGGCGGCTTCTATCTCGGCTCGATCGGCGGCGCCGCGGCAAACCTCGCCGAGCACTGCATCAAGAAGGTCGAGGTCGTCGAATATCCCGAGCTCGGCATGGAAGCGATCTGGCGCATCGAAGTGGTGGATTTCCCCGCCTTCATCATCATCGACGACAAGGGCAACGACTTCTTCAAGGAATTGAATCTGGGGTAGGATTTTTGCGGAATGGCATCGATCGGTAGTCCGAGCCAAATAAATACGGGATTGAACTTGGCAGTTGCTGGATGCCGTAAACAGAGCGCGCGCTTTTCCTGACGGGAAGAAACAACAACATGGTCGAGTGGTTCGACGACTTGAAGGTCGGCATGCGCTTCAAGAGCGAAGCAGTGACGGTGTCGAAGGACGACATCCTTCGCTTCGCCAGGGAATACGATCCGCAGCCGTTTCACCTCGACGAGGAGGCCGCCAAGAAGACGGTCTTCAAGGGGCTCGCCGCATCTGGCTGGCATACGGCGGCTATCGCCATGCGGCTTGCCACCGAGTGCCGGCCGTTCGGGCCGCATCCGCTCTTGGGCGCCGGCGTTGACGATCTGCGCTGGCTGAAGCCGGTGCGGCCCGGCGACAAGCTGCATCTTGAAGGAGAAGTGGTCGAACTGGCGCCTTCACGGTCGAAGCCGCAAGGCGTCGCCCGTGTCAGATGGACCCTCTATGACGAGCACGGCGAGGCGGTCTACACCTTCATTCCGATCGCGATCGTGCCCACGCGTCCGACGTGAGCGCGGGGTCCGGGCTCAGGGCAATTGGCCTCGACGGGTTCCGCAACGGCTGGGTTGCGGTGCTCCTTGACGGCGACCTTCACGCGATCAGATTTTGTCACGACGTTGGCGAGGCGCTGTCTGTTCGCTTTGACCGCGCTGCGATCGACATTCCAATCGGCATGACCGATGACGGCGAGCGGGCTTGCGATCTCCTTGCCCGCGAGAGATTACGGCCGCATTCTTCGCGCGTGTTCACCGGAGCACGGCGTTGGCTGTGGCGAGAATTTTCCGATCCAGACCGTGCCAACCGGGATGCCTCGCGGCGTGGCCAGAAGCGCGTGTCGCGCCAACTCTGGCATCTTGGGCCGAAGATCATGGAAGTGGATAGGTTCGTGCGGGCCAACCGCACACACGACGTTCGCGAGGTTCACCCGGAACTGGTCTTCTTGCGCCTCAACGACTGCAAGCCGCTACCGTCGAAGAAATCGGAGGATGGAATTCGTCTCCGCCGCTTGCTGCTGAAGCGGGAAGGAATCCGGGCTATCGACAGGTGGCTGGCCGCCGAGCGTATCGGTACCGGCGCCAAGTGCGACGACGTGCTTGATGCCTGCGCCGTCGCGATCGCTGCGCGTGATGCCGCTGGCTGCATTCCGGAAGGCGTCGCGCCACGTGACGCTTACGGACTGCCGATGCAGATCTGGTCGTGACCCAACCTTAATTGCAATTCGTCACTTGGCTGGAGCACAGCGAGCGCCACCAGCCGCGCACACCGTCATGGCCTTCCACCGATCGCATTGGCTGCTGCAGGTGAGCAGCTTGGCCGGTTCTGCCTAAGGCGCCTGCGCAATCGCCGCACCCGCCAGCGAGGCGAGTACGGCGATCGTCACGATTATCGTCTTGTGCATGGAATGAGAGAGGAGGCGTTGTCGCCTCCTCATCCGTCAGGCCCGTGACCCCGTGAACGGGAAGCTGCCCATCGGACCGATACCCATTTCGCCGGACATGCTGTCGCCGGAAACTTTTCCGGTAAAGGCAAGCGTGAGCGGCATCGGGTTGGTGATGGAAATCTTCCAGGCGACGTCGTCGCCGTTGACGGTGCCGTCAAAGATTTCGCCGGAATTGCCATCCGCGCCTTGCGTGCCCGTCAGCGTGCTGCCCGCGCTCGTCAGCGACAGCGTCGCCTTGCGCTCGCCCATCGGCGTGCTCATGGTGATGTTCCAGTTTCCGTCCACGGCCATTGCTGTCTCCCCGACAATTTCCCGGCAAACCGGAATGGCTTGCGAGATCCGCTAAACTCGATCGGCGGTATAGCCTATCTCGCCACACAAGCCCAACCGTCTCAAGCGTCCTTTTGACGCGTATTTTTCAGGCGCGCTGGGCGGCAGCGCGAATCCGATTGCCGACCAGAACACGAAACGCAATGTATTGAATTGCAAAGGCGGCGATCTTGGCGCCGACCAGCACGACCGTCACATAAAGCGTCCACAGCTTCATGTCGCCGGTCATCGCAACGCCGATGGTGCCGGCGGCGAGCACGAAGCACAGCGCAGCCCAGGCATAGCCTGCGAAGGTGACGTATTCGGGAATGGTCTGCGACACGATCGGCGGCATGTAGCGCAACATCCAGCCGCGCTTGAGCATGATGAGGCCGATCGCGAAATGCCCGATCGCGGGTTTCGCCAGCACGAAGCGCGGATCGTGGGTCAGAAGCGTTGCGCTGCCGAGCACGATGACGAGCGCAAGGCTCGCCCAGGTCATGTAGCCGAGCTCCTTACCCTTGATACGGAAGTAGATCACCTGGCCGATCGCGCCTGCGATCGCCACGCCCGTTGCCAGCAGGACGTTGTCGGTCGCCAGATAGATCGCGATGAACACGATGGTGGAGAAAAAATCGGCGCCCAGTCTGGCGAATACGTCCTTCATCGGTTTGCTCTCTGTTGATCGTGTTGCGGCTATGAAGTCTGGCTCAGTTGGTGCCGGGCAGGGCGTTCGCAGGCGGGGCACCATACTTCGCCTTTCGATATTGCGGATACCACGTCGTGAAGAAGGCGGCACTGTTACGGGCGGCAAAGGCGACCACGAGACTGGACCAGAGCGGCAAGCCCGGCACATAGATCGCGAGAGCGTTGCCGGCCATCATCAGGACAAACGCTGCATTCCAGACCCAGGTGATGAGATAGACTGCCTTCAGAAAGCCAGGCTGCTTCACTGTCTCTGCATCAACCTCCTCAAGCGCATATTGCAGGATGAACGGCTTGCGGATGATCAGCGAGACCAGCGAGATCGCGAGCACGCCGACATCGACCGTCAGCCTGACGCATGAATGGCTGAGGTTCGGATCGATCAGCGCGACATAGGAGCCGAGCGTGGCGAACACGACCACCGAGCCCGCGCCGAGCATCTTGATCGAACGGCCACGATAGACGTCGATACCGACGACGGCGAGACAGATCGCGGCCGACGTGAACAGGCTGATCTCGGCCGAAGTCACCAACATCAGCAGGGCGAATGACCCGAAGGGGGCGAGGATCAGGAAGAGCGTCATGGTAGCCTCCCGGGACAAATCTTTACATCGTAAAGATACCGTAGGGGCGCGCGGGGGAGTCGTCAAGAAAAATCTTTACAGTGTCAAAATAAAACTGCGGTATCCGAAAATGGCGCGTATTTACAAGGGAGTACGCGAGGTCCGTGGCGGGCTATGCACCGAGCAGGCGCGCAGCAGGATTATCAGTGCGCAGGCAAGCAGCAAAACCAGCGTGATCGCGATGCCGCCGAGGCTAGCATCGAACTCCGATGTGCAATTGCACATCGGAGGATGACCACGGCTGACTTACTGCGCGCCCACCCAGTTGCCGTGAAAGCCATCGGGCACGCGATGGCCGAGATGCACCAGCGCGACGGGACCTCCTTCGACATCCTGCGCGTTGAACACCGCCAGATCGCTGCGGTTCTCGCGCGCGCGCCAGACGGCGACAAGTAGCCAGCCGTCGCCCTCGGCGGCGTCGGGCCCGCGCTCCACGAACACCGGCTCGGAGATGGTGTCGCCGGCGGGCAGCAGGTAATGGCCAAGACGTTTGCCCTTGCCGTCGACATGGACGATGCCGGACAGCGCGCCGAACATCGGCAGGTCGGGGTTGGCGCAGGCGTACCAGCCATGGCTGTTGGCATAGCCGGCGCGGCGGTCGTCGATGCGCGGGAATTCGCCGGTGAGATCGTCGAGATAGGTTTGCGTGAAGCGGTCGGTATTGCCTGCGAGGTCGAACGTCCAGCGGCAGTATCGCGCGCGCGATTTCTGCGGATCGGTCTTCGATCCATCGGGATGCGGGAACAGCGGCGCTTCCTCGAACTGCATCACGTCGGCAATGATGCGGTTGCCTTCCTCCCAGGCGTTCATGACGTGGAAGACGTAGCAGTTCTCGGCGCGGAACCAGACGAGGTCCGCAGGTGAGCCGTTGCGCTTCATGACACCGACGTAAGCGCCTTTCTCCGGCTCCCACGCGTAAGGCGGCTTGCTGCGCATTGCGCGCTCCATGCTGCCAGTGATCGGCAGGATCGGAAACAGCAGATGATTTTCAGTGACGATGAAGTCGTGCACCATGCTGGCGTAGGGCGCCTCGAAGCGATCGAACCGCGTCACCACGCCTGAAGCGTTGACGGATCCGAAGGAGAGGGCGGGCGTGAGCGGGCCCATGGCGTTGTAGCCGAAGAAAACCATCTCGCCGGTCACGGGATCGATCTTGGGATGCGCCGTGAACGGTCCCTTGATGGCGCCCTTGTAGTCGCAATAGCCGAGACGATCGAGCGTGCCGGGCTCGATCTCGGTCGGCAGATGGCCTTCCTCCAGCGCCAGCAGTTTTCCGCCATGGAAGATGATGTTGGTATTGGCGACGCCGCCATCATCGGTGATGCCGGCGGAGGCGCCCGGCAGCTTGCGGCCGAAGCCGCCAAACAGCGCGCGGCCGGCATCGTGCTCGGCCAGCCATTTCGGGGTGCGGACCCAGCGGTTGCGATAGCTGGCGCGGCCGTTCTCCAGATGGAAGGCGTGCAGCATGCCGTCGCCGACGAACCAGTGGGCGCCCGGCGCATCGAATTGCGGGTTGGGGCCGTTACGATAGAGCGTGCCGTTGAGTTCGCGCGGCAATTCGCCTGTCACCTTGAGATGCGGCGCGTCGCATTCCATCGGAATCGGCGCCAGATTGGGCCGGGTCATCTCGGTCGTCACCTGGTCGAGCATTCACGTCTCCTCCGGTTTTAATCTTTACATCGTAAAGATATCAGTAAGGACGATGTGGCTGCTCGTCAAGCAAAATCTTTACAGTGTAAAAATTGCGGCTATAAGGATCACATGGCAAGAACATCGCGAGAAACCAGAACCAATCGCCCCGCCGAGAAGCGCAGGCCCGCAAGAGTGGCAACCGAAAGGCCGGCCAGCCGCCGGCGTCGGCCGGCGGGCGAGACCCCTTATCATCACGGCGATCTGCACGACGCGCTGCTGGCCGCGGCCGAGCGGGTGCTGGAACGTGACGGGTTGGTGGGACTGACGCTACGCGCGGTGGCGCGAGAGGCCGGCGTATCGCATGCGGCGCCCACCCATCATTTCGGCGATCTCACCGGGCTATTGAGCGAACTCGCCGCCATCGGCTTTCGCCGTTTCAACGAGGCGATGGTCGTGGCGGGCAAGACCGAAACCCACCCGCTGATGAAGGCGCTGGCGCGCGCCAAAGCCTATGTCGCCTATGCACAGGCTAGTCCGGGCATGTACGGGCTGATGTTCCGCAACGAGCGGATCGACATGACGCGGCCGTCGCTGCATGAGGCGGCGACCGCCTCTTTCGCAGGATTGGCAAGCGCAATCGGCGCCGGCCGCAACGAGAACCTCACCGGCGAGGCGTTGGAGGCATTGTCGCTCGACCAGGCTGCCGCAATTGCCCGCGCCTGGTCGCTGGTGCACGGCTTCACCTCGCTGCTGCTCGACGGCCGGCTCAAGGACATCCTGCACCGACTGCCCGAAGGCACCGGGGTCGACCAACTCCTCGACGCCATGCTGCGCTCGACGGCGCCGCGGCCGCCGGTGGTCTAGCGCAGGCGTTGGCGCGTTACGCGAGGGCGGGGATGGTCATGAGCAACGTAATCCCGCGCAGCGCATGACGGTTATGGCAGCAACATGCCGCTCAGCAGTTCTGGCAAATCTTGATTTGCCGCTTCAATCTTGCGTCAGCCTCGGGGTCTTCGTTGGGCAGGCGCGTCCACTCTTCGTAGGCTGATCTGGGTGAAGTGCCTCTCTGCGGGCTTTCGTTCAGCGGGCCGAGGATGATCTCGCGATTGCGCGCTGCTGTCCTTCGCTTCGGCTTGGCGGCCCCGGCCTGTTCGCCATCTGCGGTCGGCGGTTCACCCAATCCGTCCCAGGCGATTGGCGCGCCGGTGGCCGTCGGCGTCGAGCAGCCGGTACCGGAAGCGCAGCAGCCGGAGAGGGCGGAGCCGACGAGGAGGAGAGCCAGGAGTTTTATGTGCATCGCTGCCCCAGGTGCGCCGTGAAAGAAAGAACATGATCTGACAAGCAATAAGCACTCAAACCTTAAGCTTTGACGTTAATGCGGCGAAAACAGGCCGGGTAGCCGGCTTGATCAGCGCTTCGCAAGGCTCACCGCGGTACCTTTTTCGCCAACTATCCTCACTTCATCCTTGCCGCATTTGAAATCGCGGGCGAATTCGTCCGCGGCCTGGCGGGCGAGTTCGTTAGCATTGCGGTTGGCCTGGCCGTCGATATAGGCGACGTGGCAGACCGGCCCGGGCGGCAGCCGGGTCACGGCGAGCATCGGTTTGTTGGTCGGGTTTCCGGCCTTGTCGGCGTTGTCGATGTCGGCGATCAGCCAGCGCTGGATGATGGCGAACGGCTTGCCGTCGATGGTCCGCCATTCGACGGTGTTGGCGGTGGAATTGAACGGACCGAACCAGGTCTCCGCGGCCGGCTCCTTGGCGGCGGCCTCGCGGGTACGCCCGACCGAGACGGTTTGGCGCAGGTCGCCCTCGCTGATCACCACCACCAGCCCCGATTGGCCGGGGCACACCTGCGTGCCGCCGTCCTGGGTGCTGGGTTTACCGATCGTGCGGCAATCCTTTGGCGCTGATGACGTGTAGCTGCTGCTGAATGTTTGGGCGTTGGCCGGTGAAATCAGCCAAAATGTAGCTGCGAACAGGATGGTGGCGACCGGCACAATGAGCTGCCGGGGGGAAACGCGTTTCATCTGCACTTCTCGCATGGAACTTCCGTGATCAGACGTATGCAATCTGGGGAAGGTTCATGGCAAAGGTACGAAACACCTGACTTTGCCGCGGAATCATCCTAGAAGGTCGGCTTCGCATTTCCTGCTTTTCCGAGCGTGCAGTCACACAGTCGTCATGCCTTCCATACCATCGCATAAACCGTATCGCGTCGGCCGCTCCAACACCGGCCTTGGCCTTTTCGCCACCAAGCCGATCAAGAAGGGCAGCAAGATCATCCGCTATTTCGGGCCGCTGCTGGATTCGAAGAAAAAAGAAGAAGACGCGATCGAGAACAAATACCTGTTCGAATTGAACGACCGCTGGACCATCGACGGCTCCGTACGCAAGAACATCGCCCGCTATATCAACCATTCCTGCCGGCCGAACGCCGAATCCGACGTTCGCCCACGCAAGCGCAAGGTGTTCATCCGCGCCATCAAGAACATCGAGCCGGGCGAGGAGATCAACTACGATTACGGCACCGACTATTTCAAAGCCTATCTGAAGCCGATCGGCTGCAAATGCGCGGCCTGCGAAAAGAAGCGTGCGAAAAAGCGTGCCGAGGCGCGAGCCGAGAAAGCCCGCCTGAAGGCCAGGGCCGAGCGCAAGGCGCTGAAGAAGGCCGAAAAGCTGGCCAAGGAACAAGCGAAGCTGAAGGAAAAATTGAAGGCGAAGGCTGAGAAGAAGGCGAAGAAGCTCAACGGCCATTCGCTGAACGGCAAGTCGCTGAATGGTAAGCATCTGAACGGCAGCAACCGCGCCAGGGTCGCCGGCAGGAAACCGGCCGGCCGGAAACAATCGGCCTCCGCGCCGGGGCCGGCCCTTCAGGCCTAGGCCTCATCCACCGGGCTTGCGTACCGATTTCGGCAGCGACGCATCGCCGAAGTCGACCGCCGAGCGCTGAACGATCGCGCCTGTTTCGTCGACCACAACGCGAAACCGCCGGTGCTCGGCGAAGAAGGTCAGGCGGTGCCGGCCGAGATCGGCATCGACCCCACGCTCGGCAAGGCTCGTGATCCGGCCCGCTCGCATCTCTTCCTGCAGCAGGGACGGCGCCAAGCCCAGACCTTCGGCGACGATGGCGGCGTCGATCTGAATAGTGCCATCTTCGAACGCGATCGGTTTCATCTGTTGCACCTGATGCTTGGTGGCCTCCGTCATGCGTGCGCCTGATACCGCCTGGCCGGTGCGGGGTAGGCGCATTCCGCCAGTGTCGTGGAGTCGAGCTCGCGCATGAACGCTTCGCGCGCGGCCGCGAGCTTCGCCTTCAGCCGGCAGCGCGGCTTCAGCACACAACTGCCGCCGTCCTCGCGAAAACATTCGACCAGCGGTGGCCCTTCGAGGGCGCGCACCACTTCGCCGATCGTGATCGTTTGCGCCGGTCGGGCCAGCATAAAACCGCCGCCGACGCCGCGCTGAGTCGAGATGAAACCACTGTCGGCGAGGTCGCGCACCACCTTGGCCAGATGGTTACGGGAGATGCCGAACTCGGCCGCGATCTCGTTGGTCGCGAAGGAACGGCCAGGTTCGCCCGCCAGCCGCATCAGGGCGCGCAGCGCGAAATCCGTGAACGACGTCAGGCGCATGGGAGCCCTCTCAAAAGATCTGCTTGCAAATCATCTATAGCCGTCTAAATAGGTATTTGAAATACCTATTTAAGGGCAGGCGCGAAAATGGAAGCGATCGTGGCAGGGCCGGAGCGGCGTGAGCGCTTGACGGCCGAGATCATGGAGCGGACGGGCATCGATGAGACGATGATCGAGCGCCTAGTGCGCGGTTTCTACGCCAAGGTCCGCGAGGACGCCGTGCTCGGGCCGATCTTCGAGGCCCGCATCAGGGATTGGGAACCGCATCTGGCGCAGATGTGCGCGTTCTGGTCGTCGGTCGCGTTGATGACGGGGCGCTATCACGGCACGCCGATGGCCAAGCATCTGCCGCTGCCGGTCGACGCCGCGCATTTCGACCGCTGGCTCGGCCTGTTCGAGGTCACTGCCCGCGAGGTCTGTCCGCCCGCGGCGGAAGCGCATTTCGTGGAACGGGCCCGGCGGATCGCAGCAAGCCTCGAACTCGGCATCGCCGGGGCTCAGGGCGTCATGCTCGGCAACGGGGAAAGATTTCGGCGTAATCAGACAGGAGCAGTGTGATGGCTTATCGTGCACATATCGTGACCAACAAGGAGCAGGCCGACCCGTATTCAGGCAGCAGCCTGGTGCCGATGCTGATCATCGGCCTCGTGCTGACATTTGCGGGGATGATTGCGGCGCTGGTGTTGAGCTGAGGCGCTCACGCGTCATTCCGGGATGGTGCGTTAGCACCAGACCCGGAATCTCGAGATTCTCAGGGGCGCAAGGTGCGCCCCGTAGGTCGATGCTTTCGCATCGCCCCGGAATGACGGTACACAGCCTACGCCGTCACCGTCTCATCACTCTTGCGTAGCCCGATATACTGCAGCTCGGCAAACACGCCGGTGGCAATCGCCTGCGCCACGATGAAGACCTGACCGAGCAGGTTCGGCGACACCGCGCCGGAGAACAGCAGCGCGATGCTGCCCAGCGTCCACGCGGCATTACCTACGATCACGAACAGCACCAGCGCCTTCATGACTCTCGACCGTGAGGCCAGCCAGCCGACGAGTGCGGTGTAGGCGATCAGGAACAGGCCGGTCTCGCGCAACAAGACTTCCGGCAGATTGAGGAACGGCGCGAGCGCGCCGGCGCCGAGCGTCAGCGCGACCGCGGCGACGCCGCTGAAGATGGCGTCGGCGAGCAGGGCGCGGCTCAGGAAGGTGGACGGATGGATCATGACAGTTCTCCTTTGCTTGGGATAGGTTCTTGGGGGCAGGTGTCAGCGCTGCAGCAGCGACCTGAGCTGACGCATCAGCCGCTTCGGGCCGAGCGTCCTGAAAACCCTGTTCTCGATCGTCTGCACCTGTACGAACACGAAGACGCCGGTGTCGTGCACCACGGGTTCGGGCATGTTCAGGGAACGCGCCAGTAACCAGGTAGCCAGATTGAGCGTCCAGCGGATCATGACGGCCGCAAAGCGGAACAGCGAAAGCATCAGCATGGGTCATCTCCTGTGCCCCCAAGATGACCCGGTCCGCGACCCGTTTCGATTACCTCACACGTAAGAACGCTGACTGTTCGGAGACGTCCTAAGATGTTCGATGGTGTTCGCAGACGCTCAGAAACGCTTGAAAAATAGGGGTTTCTGCGTACATTCATGTTCGTCACTGTTTGTTCCCATTCGCGCCCAGCCGCCGACTTTGTTGGTATTTTTGTTGGTATCGGAAGAACAGACGTCGCGGCATACTTCCGGTCTTCCAACACGCGGGAATCGAAGCAGATGGCACGCAGTCAAGTTGGCGAGCACGCGAACCCCGAGCAGATCAGGACCGACGTCGACTGTCGCGCCGCCAAACCGAAACTCGAGAACGGCGCTTGGACGGCCACCAAGATTTCTGACGTGACAGGCGGCGGTCTCTATCTCTTCATCAAGCCGGACCTGAGCAGGCCGGGCAAAGCCGCCTCCAAGCTCTGGCAGATGGCCTATCGCTTTCACGGCCGACAGAAGACCTACTCCATTGGGGCTTACGGCGATGGCAACGACGGGACCTTCTCACTCGCCACTGCACGTCAGAAGCGCGACGCGGCAAAGGCGCTGCTCGCCAAAGACCCACCAGTCGATCCCTCCGTCGAAAAGCAATTCGAAAGACATCGTCAGGCGACCGAACGCCCTCTCAGCGTGTGGATCGATGAATGGCTCGCAGAGAAGAAGATCGAGAAGATCAAACGCGGCAGACTTGTCACAGTTCGCAGTCCTGAAACCATCGCGCTGCTCGAAAGGTGGGCTGGTTATTTGAAGGGTCGTTTCGGCAAGCTCTATCGAAAAGACATCAAGCGCCCCGACGTCCTCGCTTTCTTTCGGACGATGCAGGCTGAAGGCAGACTAGAGACTCGTGACCGAGTTCACAGTATCGGTTCGCAAGTTTGTGACTACGCTGACCTCGAAGGGGATGGCTACAATCCGTTTCGTGCCTGCAAGAAGCAGCTTATTGTCAACGTCTCGACGCCGCGGCCCGGCGTCACTGATCCGCAGGATGTCATTCGCCTGTTCAGGCTGATCATGCCGACATGGGCGAAGGCCAGATTTAGCGATGTCGTCGGTGATGCCCTTCGGCTCGATGCACTTACGATCCCGCGCCCCGGCATGATCAACAACATGGAGTGGTCAGAAGTCGACTGGGATAGCGAACGATGGACTATCCCTGCTGCTAAGATGAAGACCGGCTGGGATCATGTCGTGCCCCTGTCGCGACAAGCCGTCGCTATCCTGCGACGCGTGCGGAAAATCACCGGCAATCGGCGATACGTGTTCGCTTGTGCCGAAGATGCACCCTTGTCCGGTAGAACGCTCTGTTCTCGACTGCGCGCGCTCGGCATCGACACCAAAACCGAACATTGCGCCCATGGCTTCCGCACTACGTTCTCGACCCTTTGTCACCATGAGGAGATCAAGGAAGCCAAGGCATGGGATGGCGACGTCATCGAGTTGCAACTTGCGCATCTCGAAAGTGACTCGGTAAAGGCGATCTACAAACGGCATGGACCGCTGGCCCTGATCGGCTCGCGCACCAAGCTGATGCAGCATTGGGCTGACCGGATCGATAGCTTTGCCTATCCAAAAAAGATTGTGCCGATCAAGGCAATCCTTGAAAGCTGCGCCAACTAGCTAGAGCGCCTTTCTTCACGTCCTCGGCTGAATGCGAGGGAGGGTCATATGATAGGCGTCGATGGAATCGGCATCGACCATGGTCTGGCCCTCCATCTTGTAGGCGATGATCTTTCCCTTCCTGATGAGCTTGTAAGCCTTGGTCCGGCCAAAACCACCCCGCTCCAACGCCTTTTTCAACGGAATCAGGTTCCTTTTTTGACGGGGCTCATCCGTAATCGCCATCGATCGCTCCCGTGCTCGGTTGTTCATTCTTCTCCCCGCCCGCAATTGAATCAACATCGGCGGTCTGGTGCTGCTAACGTCCGCGCGTTCGGAACAGCGCGCGCCTGACGTCCGCCTTTGTAAGTATGGTTCTCGAGACCAGGTTGGTCACCGCAATATAAAACGAGTGGCAGGGAAGAAAGCTCGGCGTCGATCCATTCAATCACGGCGTTCGCTCCTCTCTCCAGTGAAAGCTAAGAAAGTTTCGAGTATTACGGGACAGCTGAAAGAGCCGAGGATCATTGAGAGCCGGTGAGATCGGGAGAAGAACACAGCGATCATTTTCCGGTGACTTCATTTTTGGGTGTGGCCAAGTTTGCTGAACGCGCATCAAGCCGTCGCCTTCGTTGCTTTAGCTCGCGCAATTTTGGCCATGATGGACTGGACAGGCCGACGGTTGCCCTAGCTGGCTGCTATCGGATCACGTGAAGTGACGATGTGATGCGGAGAGATGGTCAAAAATTGCGCGTTGTGATTAATGGGCAGAATTCGTCAACGGCGTGTTTGGGAAGCCAGTGCTCCAAGTTGCTAGAGGTGCCGTAATTGTCCCGCCGAGTGCTATTTGGATTGGTCACATGTAAGGCTGATCGTAAGGGACCAGATGGCCCGCCGGGCGCAGCACTAACGGTTATGACGCGTTCGGGCTAGACGGCAAGAAAGTGCAGGTAAGAACAAACTATGCCGCGTCGCAAATTGGCTTATTTAACGATCGACATGAACGGTGACTGGGAGCGCAGCGCTGAAAATCGAGAATCTGGATACATGCCGCCGGAAGTCTTGCCTTTTGTTGAGGCAGGTCGAGTCGCCCATTTTGCGGGTAGGAATATTCGACCCGCCGCTCGATGCCCCGAAAAAAACGCTACAGAGCAAAAGGGTCGGCCAATTTGCGACCCGGCTTTCGAATTTAGAACTTTGCGCGGGCTTCTTTTTCACGTGACCGCTCGGTGTCTGCGCTCGCATGCCGTCGTCATTGTTCGTAAGGCCCAGAAGCCGTTTCTTAACAAAGGGTCTGTCTCTTCCGCAAGCGCCCGAACGAGGCGCGCTCTATCCATATATATTCGCTCGCCCCATGCAGGTCCCCCTTGACATGAGAGGTACATGCTCGTTTTTGCGCCCGACAACAGTAATTCAGATCTCAGGCAGCGAAGTCGCATTCACATTCTCGCAATAGAAGCTTGTTCATTGTCGTCTACGCAGACTGTCATGATAGAAGCCCGGCTCTGTCCCAATCCGATTCGGAGAAAGAATGGCAAAAGCAAAGAAAGTAGTTCGCCGCGCGTGGACAAAAGACGATGTTCGAAAAATGAAGACGATGGCAAAAGCAAAGTTAGGCGTCGCCAGGATCGCAAAGGCGCTAAGGCGGACTCCAGGTGCCACCACTGTGATGGCAGCAAAGCTAGGCGTTTCATTATCAACGCGCGCTTAACCTATAGGCGACGGGCCGGTGTGCGGCCTGTCGCCCATTTCCCGCATCGCCGAGTCTTAGCGATTGGTGGCGGTCATGTCGGGACCAATCAATGCGAGCCGGCTAAGATCTTGATTTTTGGTCTAGTCCAAAAAATCGTGAGTCTGAAAACCAAAAAAATATGAGTCGATTCAAGCCTTGAAACCAACAATTGCGAATCGCTTCTTTGAATGGGCTTGGACTTGGGTTCGGAATGCCACGGGTCCCCATAGACATTCTAGATCGCCGCCAGGATCAGATGGATAAACTACCGAGCATTCGGAATCTCGCCGTCCTTGTGAGGCGTTCGTTGAGGGGGGCGTCCAGGTGCGCTCGGAGGGTGCCCACAGCCCATATTCCTTCGCGTTGGACACCACCCGGGTTTCGCCGATCGTGGCGTCGAAGGACTCGTGCGTGTGGCCGTAGAGCCAGAGCGCCCCGTCCGTCGTCAGGCGCAGAGACTATCAGTCGGCTTAGATCGCTGCGGTAGGCGGGGTCGAAGGTGAGGTCGCTCTCCGGACGCCGCGCTGCGGGCGGCATCTGGCGCACCGGCGCTTGGTGCGTGATGACGACCAAGCGGTCCCGCCGCGCGGCTTGCGCATTACGGCCTCCCGAAACGCCCCAGACTTGAAACGCCTCGTGAGGGCGTGACGTGGCAGGAAGCGCGGCTCATAGTTCGAAATCCGGACCTTCTTGAAGTCGTTCGTCCGACGCCGGTGGTCATCATCGCGCGATGCGCGTCGTCGCCGTTGAGGCCGACGTCCGCCCAGAGCGTCGCACCCGCGAACGTGACATCGCCGACGCGGACGGTCTCGTTCTCCAAAACGTGCACGTGCATTCCGGCAGCCGCAGCCCTGGCCTTCTCAAGCGTTCTTCCCAGGTCGGTGCAGTAGGCTTGGTGATTGCCGGGCTTTCGATGATCTCATCGGCGAGCTGGTCCGGCATTTCTTCGACGCCGAGCGCGAACTGCACCTCGCGCGAGCCGCAGCGCGGGCACTCGTGCCGCTTCGGGTCGTAGACGAAATCGCCTCGATTCAGGGGGAGGCGGGATCGACGTCCACGAACGCGTCGTTCTCCCGGTCGTAGCGGCGGCAGGTGATCCGTCGCTAATCGCCGATGCCGTACCGGACGATGTGGATGTTCTCGAAGCCGGGACGGACCTCGGCAGGGGCCGGCCCTCGGCGTGCCGGTCGCAGCGCGGATCGAGCCGTATTTCTCTTTGATCTGCGTCAACTGGAAGGTGCCTCCGTCGGCTTCGACCGCCGTCCGGATCTCGACGCAGCACGGTCGATGAGATCCTGCCACCCGGGCCCGCACTCGCGCGAGCCTTGCTCAGGGGCGCCGGCGGCTGGAAGAGGTCGCGGTGGCGTTCGATGAGCTCGACCCTCCAATTTCCAACGACGCCCGACATGTGACCGACCTCGAATACGACTTGATAACGTGAGAACGAAACAAAAACATTAAAATCAGGAAAGTCAGCTCGGTCAGGCGCTTAGCGCGTCCTTCTTATATAAGAAGGAAATAAGAAGGGGCGCGAGCGCTAGCGCGGCCCCTTCTGGTTAACGAAAGGTTTCTCGCAGCGGATGGGTCAATGGTGGGAAGGAAGAGGGCGCCGAAAAGGGGCAAACGAACCCCCATCGGGGATCGGGTTACGTTTATTGCGATGATGGACAAGGACGTCATCGCAGACATCAAGCAGGCGGCCAACTACGAGCATCGGGCAGCCTGGGATATCATGGAGCAGGCTGCGAGGGAGTTTCTGAATCGGAGGAAAGCAAGGAGAACGCCCTGAAACTCTAATGTTTTTCCTTGCGGTTGAAGGTGCGTAACGGTTCAATCTATCGGCTGAAGGACCGATAAATGAAGCTGTTTGGTTATCTTCCGGAGACCCTCTTCAAGCCTCTGTCGGGGCCGAAGAAGCACGTCTACGCGCGCCTGCTGATGCGTCTCTACGAGAGGCTCTATTCGGCACGGATCCTCGAGACGCCGCTTAGGGAAGAGGTCGTGAAGCAGATCGAAATCGGTCTCTCGGAGTTTGCCATAAGATCGACGGGCGAGCTTTCCGAGGGCGACCCTGAAGAAGATCAGACCACGAGCCAAGCTCATTACCTCGCCTATTATCGACTGCGCGATACCGGTTGGCTCACGGAAGAGACCGAGAAGTGGCGCACCTACGTCGACATGAATCCGGACGCGTTCATGGTCCTGGGCGCGATCACCGATTTCGGCAACAGCCGGGTGCGCGTCGCCGGCGCCGTTGTCGACGTCAAAAACAACCTTGAGGCCGCGAACCGCGAGCCGGAAACCATGGCCCAAGGTCTGGCCAACGCGCACGACACCGCCTTGCGGTTCGCCCGCAGCATGCGCCGGATCCTCGCCGGCATGCGCGAGATTGAGGACCGCATTCTGGGCAATCCGAACGCAGCGGCCATCCTCCGCACTTTCTTCCAGGACTTTGTCGACGGGCTGCTGATCGCCGACTACAAGCAGCTCAAGACGTCTAACAACCCCTATCCGCCGGCTATCTGGTTCAAGTTGAACGAGGTCGGCGCGCCGGACCTCGGCGTCGTCGTGGATGCTCGAGATGCGGTTCGTACCAGAGGCGGGCCCGCTCAAGTCCGACGGCCATTCCGAGTATCGGAGGTTAGACAGTTTCGACGAAGGCGGTCCAGTCATCGCCGGTACGGGGAGGTTGGCCGCGTTGTATCGTCATGGGCATGCGCGACCCAATCGTCGAAGAAGATCGCGCGGTCAATTGGCATAACGCACCGTCAGGTCGCGCGAGATTTTCAACCCATCCTTGATGTAGCGACTGATCGCCACGTTGGCCGCGGGCGTGCAGGTTCGGTAGGTCCGCTCGAAGCCGTTGTAGCCGCGGTTAAAGCCCGCGACCATGCGGGCGCGGCGGGCGCCGGAGGGGGGTCGGCATCGACCAGCGCTTGCATCTCGTAGCGCCATTTGGCGCCCTCGTTGGAGCCGCAGATGCCGCGCAGATAGTGCAGCGCGCCGAGGATCTCGGCCAGCCGCTGCAGGTCGCCATCGAACGGCGCAGCCGCGTCCTGCGCGCGGGCCGGCGTCGCAAGGCATGCCGATATCAGAATTGCAACGGCGAGAAAGGCTTTGATCATCAGGGGTTCCGGAACGCCTTAGTATGCCCTCTCAATGCGCCCGAAGCAGGGCGGATAAGGTCCCCAAAGCGCCCTAGCTGTTTAGTCCAACATTTTCTGGAGCGGATTGAGTTTGAATCGTTCTGGCTCGGAACGCCAGCATTTGCAGATGTATTGGTAGGGCGTGAGGCCCTTCGGAGTATTCAGCCGCCGAGCGTGTGATAAAGTTGCCAAGGCATCGCTTTCGGGTAGCGATCCAGCAGGCGCTAAGCGAGCGGAGCATCTAAAGCTTAGCAATACTCCAAGCCTCATCAGCAAGGCCCAGTGCTTTCGCTGGCCTTCTGCCCGAGGCTTCATTGCCGCGGCAGAGATTTGTAGCTGAGAAACGTAACCTTTAAGAGGCCGCGCGCGCCTGCCCGACGCAGGTCGGCCTCTGACCACATCGCCCGCTTGATGTTCGAATGCAGCAGACCGGCAAGGAAGTGCCGGAGTGTCATCACCGACCGTAATCGAAATGACTTTGGATTACTTCCTTTAATACTTTCTTTGGCTTTCGTATACCGCGCCAGCTAGCAATGTACTTGAGGGACATGAGTGGCGGTGGACGTAACCACGTGGGTCGTCTGAGCCAAGACTCGAGCGCCTCAACGGCCTGTACTTGCCCATCGAACAAATCGAGACGCTGTCGACCGCATTAGCCGAGACGCCCCCATTCGCGGATCAATGCGGAGTCGCCAAAGAGGATCGGCTCGATCGTGAGCACATAGAACCGCGCCATGTTACGGGCCGGATGACGACACTCACGCACGAGGTGTTGCACAGTGAGTTCGGACATGCGCAACCCTTGCTATCGAGGCTGCTGTACGTCCCTTGTTGTCGGCCCCGCGGCTTCCGGCGCTGCCCTGTTGCCCGCTCCATCTTCTCCGTTGCTCTTGTTGCGTGGGGCAAAGGTTCCGTAGCTGGCAACAGGATTGGCGGCCCGATCGCCATTACTTGTCATGACCGATCGATTGTCCAGCAGGTCGAGCGGGTCGTTGACCATGACTGCCAGATTGTTTCTGGTCGAGCAGCCGAGCGTCGGGTCGAACGAATTATCGTTCACTGCAGGACCGACGATGGAAAGCGACGGACAGACAGGAGGATGGGCTTCAAAGGTGATCGCCTCGATCCTCACCCCGAAACGCGCGCTCAGATCGAGCGGGGAGGCGGACAGGCGGATGTTATAGGGGGCAACGCCAATGGAACGGGCTTCGTGGGCCACCTGCGCGATGAGCCGGGGTGAACCGGTGACATCGAGATGGAGCGCGTCTCGCCGGCCGCCACTGGCACTCGCAATGAAGCTGCGCAGCCGATGCCTTTCCGAGCCGCGAAGGCTCTGTAGAAACAAGACACGGCTCTTCTGCTCCACCTGGATCGCTTGTTCAGCTGGTCTGGAATGAATCGGAGCACTGTTTGCGCATCCGCCTAATGTTGCCGCCGTGACGATCAATTGGCACAGATGTCGCAAGTTCATTTGACGATCCTCATTCGATGATAAAGCCGGCGCCGCCCGTCAATCCTGGTGCGTTCGTGCGGGGCGCATCGCGGTCCCGGGGCGGCCGTGCCAGCGTGTTCGTCAAGACACGGCCCGCGTCTGAGGGCGGTGCAATGCGATCGGTCGGCGCGCTCAATCGGGTCGGGTTTGATCCCGGCCGCACGATGTAAGGCGTGACAATAATAACCAGCTCGGTTTCGCGTTTTTGAAACGATGAGGAGCGAAAAAGCGCGCCGAGGATCGGCACGTCGCCCAGCCAAGGAAACTCGTCGACGTCGTTGTTGAAGTTGCGCCTGATGAGCCCGCCGATTGCAAAGCTCTGGCCGCTGGCGAGCTCGACCACGGTGCTCGCCCGCCGCGTCGAGAGGGCAGGGACTTCCATGCTATTGATTTTGACTTTGCCTTCGCTCGACAGTTCGCTGACTTCAGGCTTCACACGGACATTGATTTGATTATTGTTGAGAACCGTCGGGACGAACTCGAGGCTTACTCCGAACTGGCGAAATTGAACCGAAACCTGTCGGTTATCCTGCATCACCGGAATGGGAAATTCGCCGCCAGCCAGGAAGCTTGCGGACTCGCCGGACATCGCCGTTAGATTCGGCTCAGCTAGTATCGAGGCGAGGTGCTCGCTGGCGAGCGCGTCGAGAACAGCGCCCAGGTTGGTATTGCCGGCGCTAAACCCGATACCGATCGTGCCGCCGCCGCCAGCCGCGCTTGACCGGCCGTCTTTGCCGCTGATCAGGAAAGCGCCGTTCGGACCCGAGGCTGTGAAGTGGATATTGAGATCCTTGACGGCGCTGCGGGAGACTTCTGCCACCCGCACACTGAGATTCACCTGCAGCGAGCCGGCGACCTGGATCTTATTGACGACCAGCGCACCCGCTCCGAGAAACTGCTCGGTGACCTTCTTGGCGGTCTCGACGACCTCGGCGTTGGGCGCCGTGCCGCTGAGGATCGCGCCGCGCGGGGTATAGCTGACCTGGATTGGATAATCGCCGACCCCCGCTTTCAGGGCTGCACGCAGGTCCTCAATTGGCTGCGTGACGACAACACGCAGTTCGGCGAGAGCCTCTCCGTTCTCGCTCAGGGCGAACAGGCTGGTCCGTCCGGACTTTTTGCCAAACACGAAGATCGTCGTGTTCGACGGCGCCTGATAATCCGCGATCGTCGGGTCGGCAACAAAGATGCTCGCCGCCGGGGCGGTCAGATGAACTGTCTTGCCCTGTGATGAAGTAAGAGTCAGCGTGCCGGTGGTGCTGCCGGGCGCCGCGCGTGGTGTTTCTCTGCCATCCCGCTTGGTTTGGGCTGCGGCAGCAAGCGGAAATAGCAGAGCGAGCGTGCAGATAGCGTGGCAGAGACGAGGCAGAGCGGCAGAGCGCGGCGCTCTGGCGGTGACCATCGACGGCTCATCAGCGCCGGCAGCATTGTTGACGACCTTCAAGGGATTGTTGCTTTCGTTCGATCGGCTAGGCTGCCGATGCTGCGCCAGTAAGTTCAAGGGTGTAACCGACACCGCGCGCGGTCTTGATGCTGAGCGTTGCACCCGCCTGGCTCAGATGCGTGCGCAAGCGATAGATCCCGACTTCCAGCGCATTGGTCGAGACCTCGTCGTCGAATGCGTATAGGCTATCCTCGAGCGACGTGCGGGGCACGGTGCGGCCGGCGCGGTTGAGCAGATGTTCAAGAATGCACACCTCCCGCCGGGCAATCCTCAGTATTCGACCGCCAACAGAGACTTGCCTCGCGATGGGGTCGAAATGCAGATTGCCGAATGTCAGGACTGGCGCCGTCATTTGCGTTGAGCGCCGCAAAATGGCCCGCATGCGAGCGATGAGTTCATCGGTAGACACGGGCTTGGGCAAAAAATCATCCGCACCCGCATTGAAAATCGCAATCCGCCGGCTGAGATCGTTGCGACTGCTCATCATTATGGCAGGCATTGAACGTCCCTCGCACCGCAGCTGCTTTAGCCAGTCCAAGCCGTCGCCATCCGGCAAAGCCGATTCGAGCAAGAGAATGTGGTAGCTTGCGCAGTCCAGCGCGGCCGCCGCCTCATCCAGGCTGCGTGTCACGTCAACGGCAAACCCGCAATTCAGGAGTGCTTCCTTCACTGCGCGGGCAAAGTCCGCGTCATGATCAACCAGGAGAATTCGCATTTCTTCGCCTCTCGTCCATCCACGCCAAGACCTGAGCGCGTCACAGTTGACCAAGAGGTTCGACGGAACTTACAGACGTCCGGTTTGGCGGGAACGCCGAAGCCAAAGCCCGACGAAGCAGAGCATGGGGGCGGGCGATCAATCCCGGCAGATCCTTCGTCACCGGATTGGAAAGCGCGATGGACTGCCCGGGACTGCACGCGTCGTCGACGATACTCAACAGGCCTCCTGTGCTAACCCCGCACTCATTCACGGGGCCGAAACCAGTAGCAGCAGGCTGAGCTATCTGTGCGTCGATAGCAGCCATCTTTGCACGCACTGAGCCGTCGCGCTCCGTTTCGATCACGCCCGTCCGCGCAATCGAAACCCAGCGCAGGAGAGAGCTGATGGATTTGTGGCTGAACAGTCTGGCGAAACTGGTATTTTGGAACTCCCCCACCTTGCCTCAGTCCCAGCGGTCGGTCTTGTTAGGCAATCGAGCCTGTGGCGTGGCCAAGTCACGAGCAAGTGTTTCCGCGTGAAGACAGTTCAGGCCTCGCATCTGGCCGATGCCCCAGGGCCCCGATGCGAGACGATGTCTTGGATGCAGACACGCGATTGCCCAAGTCGAGGTGACCGGCAAGGAACTGAAGAGGGAATCGATTGTCACACCACATTCTTGAATGCTGCCTCCAAGCTTGGTCGCGACTATGGAGCCTCGGGCGAGATCGGTAAAATTGATAGTTTTGATGGAACACATTCAGGGCGCGGATAGGCCGTAGTGCGATGGCGATTGCCATGGCTGAGCGGATTTTACGGCGCTTGGTAATGCGATCGCGTCTGACGGTCTTCTGGTCGAACGCCCCTCCAGCATCAACCAAGCCGGCCGTGGGTAGAAGCGCGGCTTTCAACGGCTCACGTCACCGAGCTCAGTAGCGAATGTGACTCGGTGATCGCGCATTCTTCTATGAGAGGCGGCCCCCCGACCAGGTGCACTTCGCGCACGAGGTAGCGACGTTCAGACCGCGTGACGCACGACCGAGAACAGGTCAACGAGGATCTCCGCGCGCAGCAGGTCGTTGATCTCGCGCGTTGCGTAGCGTCCCATTAGGCGTTTCAGCGGAGCCGGTGAACCTCCTCCGAATGAGTGGACACCGGTAGTAGGCTCATTGAGCCCCTAGATGTCGAATGGAACGTCAACGCCCGAGGAGTACAAGGCCAGGCGTCGAACTGGTCGTGTCCAGCCGTCGAACTGGTCGTGTCCAGCCGTCGGCCGGTCACGTCGGTTACCAATGGAATTCGGTCTGCGCGACTGTGCGGCGCTGGGTCGACAAGTCGCGTTGAGGATCGCCTCGCACGCGAGCCTCCATGCGCTCGCCCAAGGCGTTTGGAGCAGGTTCGTCGCCGCACCGCCAAGAGCGCATCGGGTAGCCAGTCTGCGGAAGATTGAACACCGACTGGTTCAGGCAATCCCTTGAAATGGACCCACAGGAGGTTCGTTGGAAGGGGGCTGCTCCGTTTGATAGACGGAGCGGATGATGACGACGAAGACGAGACGCAAGATCGACGCGGCACCAAAGGCAAAGATCGCGCTGGAAGCGGTGCGGGAGCAGGCGACGGTGGCCGATCTGGCCCAGCGCTATGAGGTTCACCTGAACCAGATTTATGCCTGGAAGAAGCAACTGCTGGATCAGGCGGCCCGGGCCTTTGACGCGGGTGTCGGGCCGGAGAGCGAGGAAGCTCGGGAACGCGAGATCGAGAAGCTGCACGCGAAGATTGGACTGGAGTGACGCGCGAGACGTTCCAGGGCCGCCGGATCGCCCATGTCGAGCCGCTCGAAACGGAAACGGTTCATCTTAATGGCGCCGGAATCGGAAATGTCGCAGCCGATGATGTCGGCTCTTGGAAAGAACTCCAGCCACATTTTAATGGACGGAGTGTCCTCTCCCCGACAAACGAGCAGCGCGTCGGGATCCAGACAACCTTGCTGCAGTCCAATCTCGACCATTGTGAAAGACTCGTGGCGGAACTTCTCGAACATAAACGAGTAACACTTAGCGTAATCATGGGCGTAAAGAACGGCATCGCCCTTGTCAGTCCCGAAAGCATTGGCCAGTTTTGTCAAATTCGGTGCGCTCATTCCCATCATCTTTTTGCAGCCACTCGGCCCTTCTTTTCTTCAAGAAGCGCGCCAACTGCTGGTACTCATTTCCGGGCCAATTCGCGGCGGTCTGCGTCGACAAGGCCGGGCACATTTGCCGCGGTCGACGGCGTCGGGCTGTTCCCGCCGTGCGAAGGTCGCGGTGTTGGTCGTGGCGAGGATGCCCGCTAAGGGGGCTGCGCCGACGCGATGGCGGCAGCTGCGGCTAAAGCCGGCCTTGCCCTTGCCGATGCACTCCACTCGAGACCGCCCTCAAGCTCAAGCCACCCACTGTGCTCGACGGCGAGGCCGAGGTGCTGCAATGTCGACAGGACGTCCGACTCGTCCGCGCAGCAGTCGCATTATCGCAGTGTCGAGTGATTGTCCTAATGACCTGGAATCGCTTGAATTATGGATTGCAGTACATTTGTCCGAGCAGTGCGCCCCCTTCGGCATTGTTGAGGTAGCGGATATATCGAATGTGCCGAAGGTCAAAGGGAACATCATGCTCGCTTTGAGTGATCAGGATAACCTCTCTCCCCAATGTATGAGCAATTCCGGCCTCATAGAATACGTTTGGATTTCGGCCCGTGCTCAAGAAGAACTGCCTATTACCGAGCGCCGCCTCAGCGTCAGATGGCGGCTGTTCGCTTGAACCATTTCCTTGGTAGGCCAATGTAGTAGCCGCGCCTGCGAAGCTCTGGCTCAGACCTGTTGAGCGTTTCGCAAATGGATTTTACGGGCGCGCCTGCATCAACAAGCTCGTGCAGCAGATCATCCTCTCGTTTTGTCCAGCGAGGAGAGCGGAGAGTCACCTTCAATCCAACCTCTTTCTTCGATTTCATGCGGCTCTGAGAAAAGCTAGCGCCAGACGTCGTCGACCTTTAAGTGCTGAGCGCCTTCCAAGCTTTGTCTGCGATCTCCGCGTTCGTGTTCTGGAATGCGAAGTACAGACCCAGAATGGCGAAACTCATTTGAACAGGTTCGAGTGTGACTCAAGTTGGGCCTCCCATAACGGCGCCTCAGGAAATGGCAGGGGAGAAGTTCCTTCGAAAGCTATACGAAAGCTCCCGGTTCTTGCCAACGAGATCTGGAGCCACTAGGATTCACCCAGACTTGGCGGACGACATGTGAGATGGCCGTGCGGCCCAGGAGTTAACCCCGTTAGACCGGATACTCGGCCCGCGATGAGCGGCCCAGCCGCAAGTATGTCGGCAGCTACGCTAGGTTACGTCGGCGCGTCGTCATGCGCTCGATTGTCCAATTAGTCATGGCCCCTCAGGGTAGCAGCACGATTTGGGCCGGACCGCGTCGCCGAGCCTCTCTATTGCGGCCGCGCTCCCACCGCGAAGTGTCAATCCGCACATCACTCATGTTCGGTCCTGATAGCCTCGAAGATTACAACCTTGCCCTAGCGGCCGTGCTCCAGGGCGTCAACTCCTTTGGCTGGTGGGCGTTGGGCTTGCGCTTGATGTTCTGGAGGCAGGCCCCCATGGAGATTGCAAGCGGCCGAAAATCTTCTCCAGTCAAACAAGCGCCTCTTCCTTCTGCCCCACTTCGATATCGGTTTCAGGTAGGCGATCCCGCAGGCGGTACAGCGAGCGCAACATCCAGAAGCTCAGCAATACTCCAAGCCTCATCGCAAGGCCCAGTACTTTCGCGTCGTCGTGCCTGAGGACTTCATGGACGCGGCAGAGATTATCCCTCCGGACATTGCGCTCGAAGTGTTCGCGAACCACGACATTCGGCGTTATCTCGCGACCTGTCGGCGCCTGCTGCCGAGCCTCGACGAGCTCTCGCCGGATTGCCTCGGCGTCATTCTCTCGATGGCGTTCAACCACGATGCCCGCGGGCTTCAACGAGCCGGGGCCGCGCTGGTCGGAGATGCGCCAGATCAAGGCGGCGATCGGGCAGCGGCGAGCTCGCCAAGATTCCTGGCCTGATTCGGTCGATGAAACGGCTCTGGCCGGACAGCAGGGGCTGCGCATCCGCCGCGACGACGCGCTATTCGAGCACGGCCTCGCAACCTCGCATCCGCATGAGCATGCGAAGCTCGCCACGACGCCGGCGCCAGTCGATCCCGGACGCCGTCGCCTATGTCCAGTGGCGACTGCGCGAGCTCGGCTATTGCGACGTCGGCCAGATCGACAGCGAGCAATCGCCGCAGGGGCGGACCGAGGGAATGATCCTGGCCTATGGTACTGTCCAGAATCTTTCGCACATTTGCTCAGGCGACGGCTTCGGTTTCAGAGAGTTGCTGCTGATAGCGCGGTCGCATATTCATGTAGCATTTGGTCGACCACCCCGTTGCGGCAATGTGCCGCAGCCGTGCCGCCGCCAAGTTGAGACAGGATTGGCCGTCGGGAACGGCGCCGACGACGCGGGTTCGTCGCCGGATCTCCTTCATGAGGCGCTCGAGCGGATTGTTCGTTCGAATCTTACGCCAATGGATGTCCGGAAAGGCGTAGTAGGTCAGCGTCTCATGGACGGCCTGCTCGATGAGATCGGCGGCTTTGACCATCCGGCTAGCGCGTAAATCCGCACGACGAGCCTCGCCTTCTCATCGGCCGCGGCGCGGCTTTCTTGGGCATGTATCGCCTTAAGCCTATGGCTCACTTCGCGTACCTTGGTCGAAGGCACGTGGTTGAAGACATTGCGATAGAAATGCACCATGCAGCGTTGATAGCGGGCCTCTGGCAGATAGTCGGCAACGCTTTCGAAGGCCCCGGCAGGCGTCGGGAATCGCCAACTGCACGCCCTTGAGGCTACGATCGACGAGATGGCGCAGAAACCACGACCAGCCAGATTTGTCCTCCTTGGCGCCTTCACAGATGCCAAGGATCTCCCGGAACCCCTCAGCATTGACCGCCGAGGCCACCGGCAGAGACACATTGCGAACCTCGCCGGCCCAGCTGCGCTTAATGACGATGCCATCGAGATAGAGATACGGATGCTCGCCTTCGATCTTGCGATTCCGCCAGGCCCCGACCTTGGCGTAGATCTTCTTGTTCAGGTTCGACACCGTGCTCGGGCTCACCCGGGTGCCCCACAAAGCCGCGGTAATGTGTTCGACCCGCCGAACCGAAATCCCGGCCAGATACATCTCGATCAACGCTTCCTCGACCGAGCTCTCTCGCCTCCGGTAGCGCTCGATAATCGCCGTCTCGAAGGTTGGCCGCCGCAGCTTCGGGATCTTCAGATTGACGTCTCCCGCCTTGGTCTGTAGCGTTCGCTCGTAGCTGCCGGCCCGCGTGTCCTGCCGAGCCTGGCTAGGCTCATAGCGCCCGGCGCCGCAAAGCTGGTGCGCTTCCGCCTCCAGCATGGCATTCAGCGTCTCTTCGACCGTCCCACGGACCATCTCGCCCAGGTGATCCCGAATCCGTGCTTCATCAAGCTGATCACCTGACCCATGGAATTCCCATCGTTCATCCTTGCTCCTTCATTTTAGAAGAAGCCGTCAATCCTGAAAGTGCGAAGGAATCTGTACGTTTTTTGGCCTACCGCAACGCGCGCGGCCTGCCGCTGACGCCTGATATCGACGACCAGCTGATCGCCGAGCTCGGTAAGGCGCCGCGCCAGGTCGGCCGAGAGGCGGGCGAGCGCTACCGTCGAGGACTCCGCGACGAGGGATCGCAGACAATTGCGCTGACCGATCGCGCCAACCCTCCCGCGCGCGCATTCCAAACTCAAGAGTCGATGGGTACGCGCCTAGAGTATGTCCACTCGCAAAGCGTACCGCCGTTCAATTTTTCCCAAGTTTATCCGCACTCGCGGCGGACTCGCGGGATGCGCGCGCCTGGCCGTCGGCGGGAATCGCAAGTCCCGCGACAGCTTCGCCGAAGCTGGTCGGAGAGTTCAAGGCACAAGTTGTGGCAGAGGCGCTGGAGCCCGGCGAGTGTATCGGGGGATCGCTCATCGGATCGGCATTCATCCTTCGCAGCTCTTCGCCTAGCGTCGCGATGCTCTGGCCGAACGAACTAACCCGTAGCGACCTTCGAGTCGCGAAGCCGCAGTGGCCTGCTTGTCAGTCGCGGTGATCGAGAGATCCAAAGGCGAGGTCATCGTGCGCGCTGGCGCGAATGCGGAGAGAATAGTTATGGTTGGCATCAAGGAGCTACAGGATCAGGCGAACGACACCTTGGCATCGGTGCAGGCGGAGACCGACGTTGTCCACGCGCCATATTGCCCAATAGCGCCGCCGACGCCGACGCTGCAGTTCCTGGTAATGAGGTAGGACAGCCTTCAATTTGCGCAGTGTATTGAGTTCGTGGGTCTCTCCAGGCGATCGGATTTGTAGGCGGACTAAACGGGTTGAGTGAAGGCTTGTCAGGCTCGCGACAGATTGACGACTTTCGCCTTAAGCTCGTCGAGCACGCCCGCGATCCCGTCGACGAGTTCGTCGATCTGGTCCTTGTTGACGATCAGAGGTGGGCACATCGCCAACGCATCGTCCACATTCCGAACGATGATCCCTCGCTCGTGCATCAACCGCCTCGCGACCTTACCAACGTCGCCCGGAGTAGCAGCTGCGACTTTCCGCTCCTTGTCCAGCACCAGCTCGACTGCCGCAATAAGGCCAACGCCGCGGACTTCACCGACGAGTGGATGCTCACTGAGCGTACGCAGCCGATCCTGCATGTAAGCGCCGATGCGGCTAGCGTTCGCAATCAGCTCCCGCTCCTCGATGAGTTTGAGGTTTTCAATCGCGATGGCGGCTCCAACCGGGTGACCGCCACCTGTGAAGCCGTGAGCCAGCACTCCAACCTTATTGCTCTCTTCCGCGATCGGTTCGAACATATAATCATTCATTATGATAGCGGAGAGCGGAAAATAGCTGGACGTGAGCTGCTTTGAAACTACGATTACATCGGGGGCGATGTCGTAGGTTTCGCAACCGAACATTTTGCCGGTTCTGCCAAAGCCGCAAATTACCTCATCGGCAACCAAAAGAATCCTGTGCTGTCTTAGTACTTGTTGTATTTTGTCCCAGTAAGTCGGCGGCGGAACGATGACGCCACCCGCGCCCATTACAGGTTCGGCGAAGAATGCTGCAATGGTATCGGCGCCTTCACGCTGAATCTGCGATTCTAGCTCCTCGGCCCGACGCGTCGCAAAGGTCTCCTCCGATTCGCCCGGACGGCTGTCTTTGTAGAAATGGGGGGAGCCGGTGTGCAGAATGTTCGGCAGCGGCAGATCGAAAGAGCGGTGGTTGTCCGGTAAGCCGGTCAGGCTTGCTGCAGCGATCGTGACGCCGTGATAGCCACGTAAACGGCTGATGACTTTCTTGCGCTGAGGCTGGCCCAATGCATTCGAGCGATAGGCGATCAGCTTCAGCACCGTGTCATTCGCCTCCGAGCCAGAGTTTGTGAAGAACACCTTACTCATCGGCACTGGAGAAATCTTCACGAGCTTCTCGGCGAGCTCGATGCAAGGCCCATTCGATCGTGATGTGAAGGTATGATAGAACGGCAGGACTTGCATCTGACGATGTGCGGCTTCGATGAGCCGTTTCTCACTGAAGCCAAGTCCTGCACTCCAGAGACCGGCCATGGCATCGAGGTAGCGCTTTCCGGCCGTGTCGAAGACATAGGGGCCCTCGCCGCGTTCAATTATGAGCGGTCCGGTCCCTTGGTGCGATCGCGCGTTAGTGTAGGCGTGGAGCTGATAGGCCACATCTCGCGCTTGTTGAGAATTTGGCAGCATGGTCGACGTCACGCCACCGGTTCAGAATTGGAGCATGATCGCGCGCTATGCAGTGCTGCGAGCGAGTAACAATTTCCAGTGCCCGCTCGAAGTCCTGCAGCGCTATTTCTTGGCGGTTGCAAGCAAACGCTTCCCCTAACGATGGCCCGATGCCTCGTTTGGCCCAACTTTGGTCGGGCCGGCACTAACTTCAGCCTGGCGCCCGGAGCCGAGCCAGTCGGGACGATCATCGTAGCGGCGCCGTCGGCGAGCCGACGCGTGGTGTGCCCATTTTGATTAACGTGCTTCTTGTAGGCCATCTATGATCTCCTGCGTCTCGTCTCCGCACCGGCCACGTTGCTTGGAGGTGCGCGGCCGAGGGGCCTGCTGGTATGCTAGTCAGACTTATTGAGTTCGCCACCTGCCAAAACTCATAGGCTCTTATTCGTGGCTTGGTACCGATCCGAGGGCAGATCGCTTCCGCATCCGGCTTGGTACGGTTGCCTACCCTTGAGCATCTGTTCGCGGAGGCCATGCTGGAGCAATTGCAGACAAGGATTCGGCTGGTACCGTGCTGACGTGAGATAGCAGCGGATCGTCATTGAAAACGATTGCTCCGCCGACGCCGCGCAACGCGAGTTTGCGCGCATCCCCGGTGCGTCAATGACTGCTCTGCCAGAGCACCTATCTTTGTTGCATTCCCGGTACAGAGCACGCGGTTATTAAAGCAAGCCGACACTGGAATACGAAGCGAAGATTGCGAATCGTTTTGGGATTGCGGAGCAATTGGAGTTGCCCATGCCATACCGGCCGAAGGAAAGAGGCGCCGCCAACTGAGGCGGCCTTACTTCCCAATCTGTTCCTTGAGTAGGCGGGCTAGGTGTTTAGTCCCGGCATTTGCTGGAGCGGATTGAGTTTGAATCGTTCTGGCTGGGAAGTCCAGCATTTGCAGATGTATTCGTAAGGTGTGAGGCCCTTCAGGGTTTTCAGCCGCCGAGCGTAGTTGTAGGCGTTTATGAAGTCGGCAAGGTGAGCTTCGAGCTGATCGTGCCGATCGTAATAGTAGCGTTGGACGGTCGCTTCCTTGATCGTGCGGTTCATGCGCTCGACCTGGCCATTGGTCCAGGGATGTTTGATCTTGGTCAGCCGATGTTCGATCCCGTTCTCTTGGCAGCGCATATCGAACATATGCGTCACGTATCTCGCCGTCGGGCCGTCCGCATAGCGCGGCGGGAAGGTGAACTGGATCCCATTGTCGGTGAGAACCGTGTGGATCTTGTAGGGGACTGCCGCGATCAGGGCTTCGAGGAACGCCGCGGCGGAGGTCCTTCCCGTCTTCTTGACCAGTTGCACGAAGGCGAACTTGCTGGTGCGATCGATGGCGACGTAGAGGTAGAGCTTGCCTTCAGCGGTCTGGAGCTCGGCAATGTCGATGTGGAAATAGCCGATCGGATAAGCCTTGAACTTTTTCTTCGAAGGCTTGCCACCTTCGACCTCCGGCAACCGGCTGATGCCGTGGCGCTGGAGGCAACGATGCAGGGATGATCGCGTCAGATGCGGGATGGTTGGCTGCAGCGCATAGAGGCAATCGTCGAGTGGCAGCAGCGTATGTCGCCGGAAAGCGACGATGATCGCCTCCTCCTCGATGGAAAGGACAGTCGACTTGGCTTCCTTGGGGCCTGTCGAACGATCGGCGACGGTCTCTCGCGCTGCTTCCACTTCGCAACAGTCTTCTGGTTGATCCCGTAGCGCTTGGCGAGTGCTCTCAGGCTCTCTTGACTATTCTGTATTGCTCGACGGACTGCCTCCGTCGTGGTGGCGCAGCCGTGTAAAACTTGTCCCATAGCGCATCCTTCGAATCGTGCGATAAGAATGCACCATCAAAGCTTGGGACTAAACACCTAGAGGGCCGCCCCTCAAGACTGCGATAGGGCCCATGCTGCGCGCTCCCCTACCGAATCATGAGGTGCCACACAGCCGCACCTAGGGCGAGCCGAGCATACATCCTGCCCCGGCTATATGAAACGCGGCCTCGTCAGCTTCTCGAAAGCTTGCCCGAGTAGATGCTGAGGTGATCGATCTTGGACGTGAGGCTACTGTGGACCCGCACAATTTTGAGCCATTTAATGTACCAGCTCGGTCGCAGGTGCAGCACGCCGCCTCCGAAGAGCCGCAGACGGGCCAGGCCGGGCAAGAGAGCTTTGAGCAGCACTTGGCCGAGGCAAGCCAGGCCAATTCCGGTCCTGCCGCCAGCCAGGCGGCTGGTCGCAATCGCTATCCGCATCTGTCTAGAGAAGACCGGGACGTTATCGATAAAGCGATTGCTCAATGGGGGGCTCAGCCGAACCGACTTCCGTCCACGGTTAGGCTTTATACTTATGCACTTCTCAAACTCGCGAATGATTTCCGCGCTCGTGGCCAAACGACTGATCTAGCGGACCACCAGTCTCTACTCGATCACGTCAACACTCACTTTTCGAAAGACGTAGCCATGAAGACAGGGTTGGGCGTCCTTCGTGCGTATCATGATTCGGGCTATGTAGCTTCTCGCGGGCGGCCGCGCACGATCCCCTCAGCGAAAGACGCGTCTAGCGGCAGCCAGCAGTCCCCGCACGAGCCGATGGGTGCGCTTGCCCGGAGCAACCTCCTGCCAAGCGAGGAGGTCGTCATCAACGATGAGCATGACACAGCTGAGTTGAGACCAGCGAAGAGGCCGAGGGCCGTAAACAATCCGCAAGGCGTTGCCATTGAGCGGCAGCTGAGCGAGATCACCAATTCAGGTGGAGGTGATGGAGCAATGCCGGCCGCCTCGGCACTGCAGCCGGCTCAGCCAACGGGGATTGTCATACGATGGGATAAGCGGCCTCTTTATTCCGAGGATGCTCCCGTTATCTTGGGGCTTGAGGAGGCCCTCATCAAGGGCGGGATGACCAACCCCGCCGCGAAGCAGCATGTAAGCGCTCTTCTTAGCTTTAGCCGTTGGCTGTTCGCAAAAAACAGACCGAGCATTGTTGCTCGGATGGACAGTAAGTCGCTGAGCGACGGCGGTGACATACACGAGTTCACCGGCGGGGGTAATAAGAGGCTCTTTAAGGCATTAGAGCATCTCCGGACCTTGCGGTCGACGGGCGTAGCCGTGCCGGTCGTACGCCCTGGGCGCGCTCGCGCTGAGCTGAATCCGCCCCCCCAGAACGCGCCCCTCATCAATCCCGAAGACGCGGTACTGATGGAGCCGAGGCGCGTCGACGCCGCCGCTGCGCCGCACAGCGCGCCGCAGGAAGCTGGCAGTCGGCCAGAGGAGCATTAGGGACGGTGGGATGATCAACCCGCCCCGTCGGTTTTTGTTCAAGAGCACGTCGCGTTCGATGCAGAGCAGATTTCTCCGGAGGAGCTTCGGCGAGTGCTGGATCATCTGGATGACCAATCCCTCGCGTCGCCAGCTTCCCTTCCTTCAGAGGAGCTTCAGCGACTGGAAAAGGAGTTGCATGACGAGCTTCACGGACGAGGGGACAATCACCCTATCCAGTCGTTCTCCTTCGATCCAGAACAGTCTACTTTCGATCTAGAGCAGTTCTCTCCAGGGGAGCTTCGGCGACTGCTGGATGCTGAACCCGCGCAGTTGGAAGTGGATCATTTAGCCCGCCAGTCGCCAATCGATGATTGGAGTACAACGAGCCGTTCCCAGTGGGCGCCGCAGCCGGCCTATTTGCCAGCGCAAAGTGTCAGTCAGTCGAACCCGCCATCCTGGGATAAAAACTTCGAGGCATATACCTCCGGCCCGGTAGATCAGTCGTCGTACGACCCGGGTCCGCTGCCGAATCTATCGTCGTATCTTCCCCTGGAGTGGCAGCACGGCGCACAGTGGGCGCCCGAAGACCTTAAGGAGGGAATGCGCTTGCACAACGTGCTGCCAGGCGCATCTCAACCGGAGACAAATCTCACCCTTAAGGGCGTGAAATACACCGCCACCATTGGAAGCTCTGAGAGTGAGGTTTTTCTGCACCCAACCGAATGAGGGGTGACAATCTTCGAAAGTGGGTCGCGTTCAATGACCGCTCTCAAGCGCAAACGTCGTGCAGCATTGGCTATCGTCGTCTCCCTCAACGAAACGGCCCAGTAACGCGCGTCGTTCGAAGTTAAAGCGCAGCAAGTCCGGCAACATCCGACAGCCCCACAAAGCTGAAGTGAATTCAGAGCATTGGCGCATCCTCGACGGGCCGTTGTGAGTTGATGGTACCGCCGTGACTCCCGAGCCGGAGCCTCGCAGTGACTAACCATGGGACAGGCTAAAGAAATCCGCGTCGCGCCGATGTCGAAGAAAGACGCAGACGCGCTGATCATTCGGCTGCATTACAGTCACAAGACGGTCGACAACGCCGTTCTCGCGCTCGGCGTCTTTTTGAACGGCCGGCTCGAAGGCGCGATGACGTTCGGCCCGTCAATGGACAAGTCGAACATCCTCAGGCTCGTGCGCGATACCGCATGGAACGGCTTTCTCGAATTGAACCGGCTGGCGTTCTTGGAAGCGCTACCGCGCAATTCCGAAAGCCGCGCGCTCTCGATCGCGCTGCGGATGATCAAGAAGCATTATCCGCATATCGAATGGGTGATCTCGTTCGCCGATGGGTGCCAGTGCGGCGACGGCACTATCTATCGCGCGGCCGGCTTTGTGCTCATTGGGATCAAGCTGAACAAAAGCTTGTTGCGATTGCCCGATGGCTCAGTCACGCACAAGATGACGCAAGTAACCGGAGCGAATCGCGCGGCGCATTTCGCCAAGACCGGCAGTTCATGGTCCGGGCAGGGCGAACCGCTCGACGGCTACGAGATGCGATATATCTATTTTCTCAATCCGTCCGCGCGCGCGGCTCGCTTGCAAAGAAATCCCATATGCGGAGATCGAGCGGCGCGGCGCCGGCATGTATCGCGGAATTGCGCGTGGCAAGCAGGCGATGGCCGAGACCCCCCGGCACAGCGGCGCGGCAGCGGCGACCACCATGCTCCAGTTTGAGCCAGTCAGGCGGGCCAAGGCCAAAATGATCTGGCAAATCGCACCAAGGTGCCGCGGATCGCAGGATCCCAGAAGATGCCGTTGAGGACGCGTCGATCGTTTACGCGAGGAAACGCCACGCGGGTTGTTCGGCAGCATGGGCTGATGGCAAGCCTCCGCGGCGGTCGTCGCAGATCTCTTCGATCTCTGGCAGCAGACCTTGCGGCGGATCTCCGGCAAATCAAAACTGGCCGAGGCGATCCGCTATGCCGTCCCGCGCCGTGCCATCTTCGAACGCTCTCTGACCGATGGCCGCATCGAACTCGACTCCAACATCGTAGAACGCGCCATCAGGCCACAATCAATTACGCGAAAGAATAGCCTCTTCGCTGGCAGCGACGGCGGCGGACGAACCTGGGCGACCATCGCGACGTGCTCCAGACAGCGAAAATGAACAACGTCGATCCGTTCGACTGGCTCACCCTAACGCTTCAGCGTATCGCCAACCGCTGGGCCAAGCAGCGAAATCGACGCCCTCATGCCATGGAACCACGCCGCCTGACGGCATCAGCTTGCCGCTTACGATACATCGGCTTTCGCAATTACAGAGACCGGCGCGCGCATAAGACGGCGGCCGACAGCCGAGTCCGCGACGCCAGGGCGCGCGAGATGGAGTTGCGCAACGCGGTTCGCGAAAGTCGCTTGATCGAGATCGACGAAGCGATGGCGACCGTCGAGGCCATGATCGGATTGTTTCGCGCCGAGAGCGCGGGCTTGCCGGCCCGCGTCACACGCGACTTCCAATTCCGCAAAACAATCGAGACCGCTTTAAATGACATCCTTGAACGGGTGGCAGATATTGCCACCGAAAGGGGACGCGCTGTGGCAGAGGCTCCCATTGCTCGCGAGACCGGCGCGGCGAGCCCCGCCCGACCAACCGGCCTGTAAGCAATTGGGGGGCGCGCCGGCGGGTGCTTTCGCGTACAGGCGGTGCATCGGGCCATAACGCCGTCCTGGGGTCGGCGCCAAAATGGTAATTCAACCCGATCTTCCCGACGCGATAGTTGCTCGACAAGCTCGTTGTGCTCTCCGTTAAATTGCGAATGGCGGATCCTGCACCCCTGAGGCGTCGTGACACGCGGCCCGCCGAAATGCAGATAGTCATTCTCGCCTTGACGACCACGCAGGCGTAAGCGCTTGCTCGACGCCCAGCCGATGATGCCAAACTCGTTGTTGAGGACGTCGCCCCGTCTGTTTTACCAAGCCACGCCTTCCTTGAGATAGGCCAGCGTGTGGCCCAGCGCGCCAAACGCGTAACCGACGCGACCGGTCTCGGTGGCAAAGACGTTGGGACCTGCCTTGCAGTTTGCGCTCACGACAAAGCCGGGGCCGCGAGGCAGGTATTGGTGCCGTCGGAGACGCTACCGTTGGCATGCAGTTCTCCATGAAACAACTAGCCATTCTTCTGCCAACTAGCCATCTGGCCACCTGCAAGGAACACAGGCGTATCGACCACGTCGCCATAGATTGACGGACCGTAGGGACTGCTGAAGGAGGTTCGGCCGTACCTGCCGCCGACGTAACGACAAGCGATATACCGCCGTCTCCAATCGGCGCGCGGAACGGAAGTTACATTCACGTTGGACGCCGCTTTGCGTGGACGATGCGGCTGTGATCAGTGGCAGGCCGAGACTCGATCAGCTTTCGAGCTCACGACGCACCAGACGGAATTAGCCCGGAAATGAGCACCAGCAGTTGGCACGCTTCTTGAATAAAGAGAAGTGCCGAGTGGCTGCAAAAAGGTGATGGGAATGAGCGCACCGAATTTGACAAAACTGGCCAATGCTTTCGGGACTGACAAGGGCGATGCCGTTCTTTACGCCCATGATTACACTAAGTTTTACTCGTTTATGTTCGAGGAGTTCCGCCACGAGCCGTTCACAATGGTCGAGATTGGACTGCAGCAAGGTTGTCTGGATCCCGACGCGCTGCTCGTTCGTCGGGGAGAGGACACTCCGTCCATCAAAATGTGGCTGGAGTTTTTTCCAAGAGCCGACATCATCGGCTGCGACATTTCCGATTTCGGTGCCATTAAGATGAACCGTTTCCGTTTCGAGCGGCTCGACATGGGCGATCCGGCGGCCCTGGAACGTCTCGCGAGGTCACTCCCGCCTGTCAGGATCATCGTCGAGGATGCATCGCATGCCGCTTATCACCAGCAGCTTGCCTTTGCGAAGCTTTTTCCCATTGTCCAGCCAGGCGGATTTTATATTATCGAGGATCTGCACACCACCCATCCGATTGCTGCAACATTACCATCGTGCAGTCCGACGGCGGCGGTGGTTGAGAAGTTTACGCGCACGCGTCAGATCGAGATTCCCTTTTTGAGCGGGATCGAACGCAGAAACCTCGAGACCTCTATCCGAAAGACGTTCATCCATTGGAATGACAAGGGGGGCGTCGACCGGTGGGCCATGAAAATGGTCGCCTTTGAGAAGTATTAATTGCCAATCGCACATGGCTTACGACACGGCTACGGTGCAGATGCTCCGCAACATCCTTGATGAGGTACTTGCTAGCTCCACGTTCGTCAGGCAGAAGCGGCGCTCTGCGCTGGAGATCGCGGAGCGCATTCTTTGCTTGCCTCACAGGGAGAGCGAGAGGCCGCAACGATCAAGCAGCACTTGTTGAACGAGTTTTTGGCAAGCGCTAGCTATAGCGTAAGAGCCGAGAAGGCCGTCTCGCGCCGCGATGCCCATCGTCGTACGCGATTCGATTGAGCTGAAGCCCCCAGTCTTCAGCATCGTTGTCATTCACCGCGAGCCCAGGAATGGCCAGGCGGTGAACAGCTCGTCGATCCGTTACATCTAGGCAATGGCGTTGTCGTTGGCCGGCCGTGGCGGCCGGTAGCCTCCAGAACGGGCGATGCAAAGCAACGTGCATTACCGGCGGATCGACAGCGCCTGGTCGGCGCGATCGAGCATTCTTCGACGGTCCGGCGTGCTCATCTTCCGGACCTCCGCGCTAAAAATTCCCGCTCGACTTTCAGTTGTCCAATCTTCGCGTGCAGCTTCTCGATCTCGCGTTCCCGAGCGTCCTCGCTCTCCGGCCCGACACCCGCGTCAAAGGCCCGGGCCGCCTGATCCAGCAGTTGCTTCTTCCAGGCATAAATCTGGTTCGGGTGAACCTCATAGCGCTGGGCCAGATCGGCCACCGTCGCCTGCTCCCGCACCGCTTCCAGCGCGATCTTTGCCTTCGGTGCCGCGTCGATCTTGCGTCTCGTGTTCGTCGTCATCATCCGCTCCGTCTATCAAACGGAGCAGCCCCCTTCCAACGAACCTCCTGTGGGTCCATTTCAAGGAATTGCCTGAACCAGTCGGTGTTCAATCTTCCGCAGACTGGCTACCCGATGCGCTCTTGGCGGTGCGGCGACGAACCTGCTCCAAACGCCTTGGGGAGCGCATGGAGGCTCGCGAGGCGATCCTCAACGCGACTTGTCGACCCAGCGCCGCACAGTCGCGCAGACCGAATTCCATTGGTAACCGACGTGACCGGCCGACGGCTGGACACGACCAGTTCGACGCCTGGCCTTGTACTCCTCGGGCGTTGACGTTCCATTCGACATCTAGGGGCTCAATGAGCCTACTACCGGTGTCCACTCATTCGGAAGAGGTTCACACCTCTCTTATGCCCTGACTTGGGCTGCACCTTCAGGCCCAGCTCGACCAGGCGGCAGATGGCTTCGGGGTAAGCGCGAATTTCCCCGCACCTTTTGCGGTTGAGTGCTCTGATGCATGAGGTGTCCACCAAAATAGGTGGACACCTTTTGATGGAAGACGATGATCAGAAACTGCGGGTCAGGCTTGTCGGTCGGAACGGGCGCCGGCGGTACGATCCGGCATCGAAGGAGCGTCTTGTCGCGGCCTACCTTGAGCCTGGCGTTTCGGTATCGAGGCTTGCGCTCGAACATGGGGTCAATGCGAACCTTCTTCGGAAGTGGATCAAGAAGCAGACGGCGCCCCGGTCTCTCCCGCCGTCTTCACCACCGGCGTTCATTCCGGTTCAGCTTGAAAGGGCTGCGGATCGGGCCCTGTCGCGGCAGAGCAGCGTGGCGACGGTGGATTTGCCGGCGACTTGCGATGAAGTGCGTGGGTCGGAATCCAAAAGAACTGCAGCTTTTTGCTCTCCAGCCAAAGTGAGCGCGTCCTGCCGAACGGCGTGAAGCTCGCGCTGGAATGCGGCGATGTGGATGCATTGACAGCGGTCATCGGAGCACTGAGCCATGTTCAGACTGGGCGGTGACCTGCAAGTCTATCTGCACCGTGAGCCGATCGACTTCCGGGCTGGCATCAACAGCCTTGTGGTTCTGGTCCAGGAGACGATGGCGCTCGATCCGTTTGCTCCGGCGGTTTTTGCGTTCTGCAATCGCCGTTGCGACCGGATGAAGCTGCTGTTCTTCGATCGGTCCGGCTTTGTGCTGGTCCTAAAGCGGCTGACCGAGGACAAGTTCCGATGGCCGCGCCGCCAAGAGGCGGTCGTCACGCTTACGACCGAGCAATTGCACTGGATCCTCGACGGCATCGACATCGATGCGATGGTCCGCCATCCGGTGCGGCAATATCAGGTTGCCGGCTGAGCTCTCTAGATACGTTTATACAATACAACATATTGCTTCATGGCAGTTGATGCGAATCGGTTAGTGAGCTCCATTGGTGGTCGAGCCCAAGCGTAATAACGCCATCGTCTGCAATACCAGAATGGACGCCAATTGACGTCTCAGGAGCTTGGCGGGGCGACGCCGCTGAATCGGTCGAGCTGAAACGCCTTCGGCGCGATCAGTTTCGCATCGAGTGCCAGATCCGCGAGCATCGTACCGATCGCGCTGGCGAACTTCGCACCGTGGCCGGAGCAAGGCGATGCGACGACGATGCGTGGGTCGGCCGGAAGTCGATCGATGATGAATTCGTTGCCCTCGTCCGGTCGCAGATCTGCTCGGAGCGTGTTCGTATAAAGACAGATATCGCGCTCGACGATTGGGCCCGCCGCACCGGGGATCAATTCCGCGAGCGTCAATCCGACACTCTCCAGTTCTGCGTCGGTTGGCGGCGGCTGCCAGGCGTCTGCCGCCACGACTGGCCCATGGTCGTGCTGTGCAGCCTTTACACCTCGTCCCTCGAAATCAGGAAAGCCGTATACCAACCCTTTCTTCCCTTCGACAATGAACGCCGGAAATTCCGCGTAACGCGCCAATTCGGGTCTAACCGGCTTGAACCAACCGACCGTCTGCCGTGTGATCTTTAAGTGTCGCGCGAGTCCCGGGATTAGGCCGGCAATCCATGGTCCTGCAGCGACAATGGCCCTCTCCGCTAAGATTACCTCTTGGGGCGTTGAAATACGGATGCCGGCGGCCATCGGCCGTATGCGGGCCGGAGCCAGAATGATTCGGTGCTCGGCTCCCTCGCGAAACGCGCGGATCGCAGCTTCCGCCAACAGGATCCCGCCGCTTTCCTGGACGACCACATCCCATTCTTCAGGAAGCTGGAACGCCGGAAATGCGGCGTTTGCTTCCGCTCCCGTGGCCAAACCGGGGATGGCGTCCTTGAGCGCGCTGGCTCGGGAGTTGGCCACCATCTTCGATCCTGGAGGTCCTGCTTCGAGCACGCGAGTAGGCATGAGGATTGTCCGACCGCTGGCGGCCTCCAACATCCGCCATCCCTCATAGGCAGCATCGCTAAGCTCGGTGTAGGCCGCGCTCTCGAAATTGAAGCGTCGGTACACCCGGCATGAGCCATGCGATGAGCCGCGAGCCTCGCCCAACACAAGAGGGTCGAAGCCGAGCACATCGGCCCCCCGACGCACCAGCGAATGGAACGCAGAGCTGCCGATCAGGCCGAGGCCGACGACGGCAATTTGGCAAACACGCATCCCCGCTCCATCTTCCGCCGTCTGGCATGCCCCATTGATCTGCCACGCCGCCGCCCTTCTGAGGGCCCCGTACTTGGTGGACACGCCGCAGCCGCGGCAGGAGCACAACGATCCCTGACACTCGCGCAGCATTCGCAATGCGCCTTGTCAGCCTTTTTCTTGTTATGGGTTACGACCCGCCCGTGATCCAAACGGAGCGAGGGGCTCTACCAGGTAAGAGCGAGCGGCGCTTGCCCCCTGGGCGGAACGGCGAAGTGCCGCCCGCGATCGCCAGCGTCTCGATACCTTAAGTCGTTGAGTTCGTCGCCTGCCAAAGCTTGTAGGCTCACTCCCAAATGATTCAGCAACCTGTCGGCGCGTGCGACGCTGACGCAGCGATAATCGCGCGTCACTCAGAATGCAGATGGCGCCAGGATTGCGCCGGATCATGATCCCGGCGGGCTCGCGATGACCTTCGGGCAAATCCTTCTCGTTGCGCCGCATGCGTGGGTTGGAAAAGGAACGGACAGGCCCGCACCGTGCACTCTCGCGGTAGTCAGCTTCTCGAAAGCCAACCTTCCTAGAATTCGAAGCCGGTCTCTAGATGACGATGCCGCCCACGACTGAACTGGTCACGAACCTAGGGTACCCGCTTGGCGGATCGGCAAGAGGCTTCGGTCCCATAAGAGAAGGAGAGCATTATGGATTCCAATCGGATAAACGGTGCCGGCTCGCCAGAATCCCCAATGGGGTACGTCTGCTCACAGGAGCATCATGATCTTTTTAGGCAGGCTGTGAACGACGTCAGGTCATCGGCTGCCGCGCCTGTACCAACAAAGGGCCCGATTTGGAGTTCGAGCGCTCCGTATGGGAACTTTTCACGCGATGGCTACTCCTGGAACAACGACGTGTGGGGCAGTGGTGCCGGGCCTCAGACCATTTCGGTGTATGGAGCGAACCGGTGGAGCGTGTGGTCGAACCAGCCTGGAACTGGTGGCATCAAGAGCTATCCACACGAGGCTGTCCATATCGGAAAGCCACTCAGTGCAATCAACACTTTGAGCTCGACCTTCAATCAGGACGTTCCTAAAAGCGGCGCCTGGGACACCGCGTACGATATTTGGGACAGCTCAAACCAGCATGAGATCATGATCTGGACAAACTACACCGGAAACTCGGACGGTAGCGGCAACGTTAAGCCGATTTCTTATCATTATCGGCAGGATCCCTCCGGGGCGGCAATCCCGGTCTACGCTAACGTCGACGTGGGAGGGACGACCTGGAACGTGTTTGAAGGGAATAACGGTCACAACGTCATCTCGCTCGTTCCCACTTCGAAGAGCAACAGCGGGACAGTGGACATCAAGGGCATCCTAGAGTGGATCAAGTCGAAGGGCTACTTCGGCGACATAAACGTCGGTAGGTAGCGTCCAATACGGCGTCGAGATCACCTCGTCCCCAGGCGGAATGAACTTCAAGTTCAATAACTGGACCGTGACCTCAAAGTGAAGATCCAGTTCTGAGTTCGCCCCGGCTGTTGGATTTAACCCGGCGCGGAGAGCGCATCGTCGCGCCGGGGCACATGACCGGGAGCGGATCATGACTCGAACTAATTCAGCCTGTTACCGCCCAAAGCGGAGCATTGTCTCGCGCAGGCGCATCATTGAGAAGCTTGCAAAATAGATGGGCGCGGACCATGACACGGCGCGTGGCTCACCTTAACGCTTCAGCGTATCGTCAACGGCTGGCCAGCAGCGAAATTGGCGCGCTTATGCCATGGAACCACGCCGCCTGACGGCTCAGCTTGCCGCTTACAGGACCCTTGGGTCTGTCTTCTTAAGTGGAGCTGACATCTTCATCGCGCCGAGCCGAGCTCCCGCGGAGTCTGCACCCTTCGCCGAGAAATATGCGCGCGCGGTTGATTGCGTGGCAAAGAATCGCGAGGATCTGCTGCCATTCTATGCCTTTCCTGCGGAGCTCTGGGTCCACTTGCGCACCACGGACGAGTGGGCAAGCAAAACCCGTCAAAATATGCGCGGCAAGTCCATTCTTTTGTTAGGCCGCGCCACCAGCAATCTTCCATCCCGACCGCCCATCTCGCGGCCTCCGCGCGCAGGGCGGTCAAGGCTGCGGAACCGGGCGCGAAGAATCCTCGAGAGCTTGGGAGAGTAGTTGTGTGTTTTCTGTTCGCAAGAAAGCCATCCGTAGGAATACGGTTCTCTCTCTGGTTGCGTTTTGCGGCTGCCGCGAGAGTATGGCCCTATGAATGATTCGCGCACACCGACGGTCTGGCAGGCTCTCGATACTTGGGCAAAGCAGCTCAGTGCCTGGCAACAGTTCATCGTTGCGCAGGCGACTTCGAACGGTAGGCTGAACGACAACCAGGTCGCCGAGGCCTACCGGCTCTTTCTAAGTGCACATCTACTCGGTGACGCGCCGGTGGAAAGCTTAGCTCCCCGGATTGTGTCGGCTCGCTCCGGCGATGACGAAGCCAAGCCGCTCTCTCTCATTCGCGTCGATAAGCTCGTGGGCATCAACGCTCTTCCGGACGGCTCCGCGCTCACATTCGATTCGAAGCTCACCGTCGTTTACGGGCGGAATGGCGCTCGAAAGAGCGGCTTTGCTCGTTCGCGAACGCCAGTTTCAGTCGGCATAAACCGGAGATCGTGCCGAACATCTATGCGAACGGTAGGAGCGCCGATCCAGCGGCGATCTTCCACGTTGAGCTAGATGGTACGGCTCACGATCCCCTCGTATTCTGCATCGGCACCGAGCACCCGGATCTCCGACGCATCAGCTTCTTTGATGTCGTAACTGCGCGGTTCCACGTCAGCGAAACGACGGATTTGAATTCAAGCCGTCTGGATTCGACGTGTTCCCCGAAATGGCCCGCGTGGCTCGGCAAGTTCCTCACAAATGCTATGCAGTCTCGGACGCACACCACGCGGTTTTCTGACTCGTTTATCGGGCAGGAAACAGAGGTATCAAAGCTCGTTGCAGCAATCGGCGCCAAGACCGATATGGCCGCGGTGCGAAAAGTTGCGAAGTATGGTGAGACCGAGAAAGCTCGCTTCCGAGAGGTGGATGCACAAGCAACAGCACTGAAAGCGAGTTCGCCTAAGCAGGTCATCGAGAACCTGAAGCAGGCCACGAGCGATATTACAGCGCTCATTGCGAAGCTCGACACGCTCGGTATTCAATTCTCTGCCGAGAAGGAGGCCTTTCGGAAAGAACTGTCGAGTGCTGCCAACGAGTGTGCGGCTGCCGCGGCTGCGACCGGAGCAGAGACATTCAAGAAACCATTCTTCAAAGCAGTTGGCACGCCACAATGGGAAGTGTTCGCGAAAGCTGCACATGCTCCCGCGCACAAGGAGAACGACGCGTATCCAGGACCCGGAGACCGATGTATCCTTTGCGAACGCCCGCTGGATGAAGACAGCCGGTCCCACATCGTTGCACTACTTGCGTTTGTCGAGGGCGACGCGCAGCGCGCAGCACAGACTTCGGCAAAGGCGGTTGAGAACGAAATCGCGGTGCTGAAGACGATGGAAGTGAACATCTTCGCCTCGGATTCGGCAGTTCGAGCTCATGTCAGTAAGTTCGATCCTGGACTCGCAACAATAATCGATAGCACCGCCCGTAGCATCAGCGAGTTGCGTGATAGCTCGATCGCGTCATTAACCGCACGAGGGCCGGTTCAAGGCTCAATCAATTGCACCGAGGTCTGTTCCGCACTGCGGGCTCTTATAGATCGGATCACAGCGGATTTGGATCGCCTGGATAAAGAAGATCCGACAAGCGCTGTCGCGTCCTTGGAACTTGAACGGCAAACCCTGCGCCACCGGGAGGTCCTGTCGAACCTTCTCGGCAGTATTGAGACCTATGTCGCCAACGCGGCTTGGTGCTCCAAAGCGGAGCGCGCGAAATCTGCTTTAAATCCCCGACACATAACGGACAAGGAGAAGGAGCTCTTCGCGCAAATTGTGGGGCCTTCATATCGCGCACGCCTTGCGCACTAGTGCGACGAACTCGAATGCAATATGCCGGTAGAACTCCAGACCACCGGCCAGTGCGGTCTCTTGTCTTGAAAGGCGGGCACCGGCCAGAGATTATCCTTAGCGAAGGCGAGCAGAAGGCCGTTGCACTGGCGGACTTCCTGACCGAAGTAGCGATGAACCGCTCGAACGCTGGCATCGTGCTCGACGATCCTGTGACCTCACAGGATCACCAGCGCAAGGAACTGATCGCAAGACGTCTTGTTCGCGAAGCCAAGTCGCATCAAGTAATCGTCTTCACTCATGACTTGCCGTTCCTGAATCAGCTGATTGTGACGGCTGAGAAGGATGATGTCTCATACCAGGCTCACTGGATCGATCGCGACGAGGACGGCAATCCAGGGCAAATTACGCTGAATGATGCGCCGGCAACGAGCAAGGCACACGATACGACGGAACGGGCCAAACAATGTCTCGCGGAAGCGCAAGCGCTGTCAGGGCGAGCGCGACACGATGCTATCAGCAAAGGGATGGCCGCACTTCGCAGAACCATTGAAGAAACGATGGTCAACCGATTGATGAAAGGCGTGGTGCCCCGGTGGAGCGACCGGGTCATTGTCACAGGACTTCGAAAGATCGCGTGGGACAGCGGTCTCGTCGAGAAGATGTGCGAGACGTACGAGGAGCTCTCCACCTATATTGAGGGGCATTCGCACACCGACGAGGCGATGGGTGCGCCACCCGAGATCAAGGATTTGGCCGATATGATCCCGCGTGTTGATGCACTCATAAAGGCTGCTAAGCAGGACAAGAAGGCGCAGCAAGCTGCGATTGCTCGCGCGCAGCCAATCGCCTAACGGGGCTAGGAGTTCGATCCTCTGCTGGCGGATGGGCGCCGGTTCAAGAAAGAAGCCCCCGCGTTAACGAGCGTCCGAAGAAAGATCTGCACTAATCGGGCGCCTAACCGCAGAGCAGTGTCCGTGAGGCCAGCCGATGGTTCCCCACAACGGTGCTCCGCCGGCTAGAGCATCTGTTCGCTGCGTCTAGACGGGGGGCGGGGGGGGGCGGTCACTTCTTGCTCTATCAGTACTCGGTTGTGAGCGTGAGCGTGCACACGCAGCGTCGGTCCCGCAGAACCTGCGTCGGGAGTGTCATTGAAAGGGCGATACTATTCATCGTCGCGCTTCTCCGCGTCCCGGGTGCCATGTGACGCACCACACTGCTGACAGTCCTCATCACATTGTGCGGATCACAGGCCCCTCCACTCACGGACGCAATACCCGCAGTGGTGGTAATTTCGGACTCGCATGGCCTCGTCCAGCCCGCCTGCCTACGCCAGGCAAGATGCTACTCAAGATCGGATTTCTTGCCTTTCTTTTCGTCCTCGAGGTCGCGGTCAACGGCGGTTTCCTCTCAAAATCCAATCAGGGCGGGATTCTTGACTAAGCTGGACGGCACTGGAGTTCGCCGCGCGTTCGATTTGGTTGATCAATCGGGCGGACTCGGCAGGCATGGCAAGGCCTCTACGGCGTCATCATCACCCTCAGCTCCTCGCGATGGGCACCACCATCATGGCGATGGGAAGACGGCACTCAGAGGACCCACCGCGCGGACGGGACAGTTCGTGGCTGGGACGTCGGTACAAGATGCGCAGCGGGCAGCTGCATGTGCTTTGAATAAGAGCCAGTGCTCCGGCTAGCCGGTCGCAAGGACGAAGGCAGCACTGACGTACAGCTCTGCTTTCGACGGCGAAGCGGAATTGTTTTCCCTGATCTGAGACTCGCCGATTTGAGGCTGACCTTCGCCTGGTCCAGACGTGCCCGACAGGAACATCCCGATCAGAGGAAGCTTCGGAATCTGGCGAGTTCCGTGATCTGATCGGCTAACAAGATTTCCGTTACGAGCGGAGGCTGTGGCGCTGTGTGGATCTCGTAAAGATGACGTGTGACCTCAGGCTTCGTCATAAACTCTCGTATGCAGTCGTCCAGCGTGCCTTCCGCCAGCTGATAGGAGCTTCTGTCTGCACGACGTTTGTTGTTTATGGAGGGCCATTTGCGAAGCGTGGCGGGCGCATCGAATCGCATTTGAATGTCATTCGCCTCCATCATCTCTGTTGTCGATCGCTCAATGTGGCTGCTCCGCCTCTGAACAGTCGGGAAATGCCTGATTGCCTCATGCTGCGTCATAAGACATTGCCAGCCTTTGCCGAAGCCGCGTCTGCTTCTTTACAAAATGGCGCAAAGCGGACGCCCTCAAAGATCAGTATTCGCTTGCGGGCAGTAACCCCGCTAAGGCCTTGGCTTCCGATTTGAGAGCATCGATTGCCGCCTTGCGGGCTTTGGCATCGAAGCGCGTCTTGATCGCTGATAGCGAAAGGGCACCCCTCAAGTTGCCGTGTACGTCCATCAACGGCACCGCCGCCGCGGCGGCCTCCGGATCCCGCTCTCCGATCGAAACATAAAAGCCTCTATCGCGGATCTTCTTCCCTTCTACGTTCGTTGGCTCGCGGAATGCAGTGAGAATTCGACCGGCGGCGCCGCAATCAATTGGCAATCGCTGGCCTTCTTCGAGATGATATCGAACTGAACGTGGAGAATTGACGCGGTAAAGACAGATGCGTTCGTCGCCATCTGCAACGTAAAACGACGCAGTTTCTCCCGTTGCCTCAACCAGACGCCGAAGGGATGGCCGGATGACTTCGCCAAGATCCAGACCGCGCTGATAGAGCGCCCCAAGACGCCACAATTCTGGTCCTGGTCGAAATAACCGGTCCGCGCCGCGGACGAGAAAGCCATCAGCTTCCAAGGAGGAGGCCAATCGGAGCACTGTGCTCTTGTAGAGGTCTGTCATCTCCGCAATCTGCGTCAGCGTCATCGCAGACTGCTCCGCGTCGAAACTTTTCAGGATCGCGAGCGCTCTCCTGACGGCGTCAACTCCTATCTTGCTCATCCTTACTCCAAGTTCTGAACAGTAGAACCACCGTAAAATTGAGGTGCTAGAGGCTATCAAATTTGGAGGAAGGTAGTTCTGTTTGCCAGAACAGATTGACCTTTTTCACACGCAGGACTATGAGTGCGCATAACAGAACGAGTTCTGAAATGCGAGACAATGGAACGCCACCAACGCTGGCCGTTGACTTGCGCGAGGTAATGATCCGCTTCGGCGCATTCATCGCAGTCAAAAGCATGAACCTCCAGGTAGGCGACGCGGAGTTCGTTGAGGTCGTGGGCCCAACCCGTTGCGGCAAGTCCACCATCCTGAACACTGTCACAGGTCTCTTCAAACAGCCTCGCAGACGTTCAGATCTTCCTCAAGTCGCTCACGAGACTGAATGATCAGTCCGGCTACATGCTCAAACAGGCGGGCCTAATGCCGTGGAAGATCGCGCAGGACAACATTGGGCTCCGGCTCGTCCTTCAGGGCAAGTCAGTCAAGGAGGCGCGCGCCGAGGCTCGGTTCGGCGTGACGGGGTTTGAGCAGCGTTATCCGCATCAGCTATCAGGCGGGCAACGCAAGCGCGCGGCGATGCAGACGCTCATCACGGAGCCGAGAGTACTTCTTCTGGACGAGCGCTTCTCGGCGCTCGACGTTCACACGCGCCGGCTGATGCACCGCATCCTGCTCTGGCAGGCCGAGCGCCGCTCGTTGATCTTCATCACCCATGATCTCGATGAGGCGATCGCGCTGGCTGACCAAGTCGGCGTGATGTCCGCGGGGCCTGCAAGCGGGATGGTCGGCGAGGTCAGGAAGCGCTGCCTGATCGCCGGGACGTCTCCGCGCTGCAGACAACGGACGAGTTCGTCGCCTTCTACTCGAAATCTGCTCGCTGCTTGGCGCTAAAGTGGAGAAGAAACATGCCGCCCGAACTAAGCTCGTTGTCGCGCAAGGCGCCATATTTGTCGCTTTTGTCCCGATCTCGGAGCTCGGGGTGCGATCAGGCATCATCGACGCCTTCTTGTTTGCGGCGCCGTTTGTCGTCGGCAGGATGAGGGAGTGGACGTCGACGCCGGATTTCCGGGGCGATGTTGGAATAATGCTGGTCGAGACGATCCTATCGACTTCAGCCAAAAACTTCACCAATCGCTTCGCCGAGCGTGCGACCCAGCAACTGCAGTAGCAACCGCAGCGGCCGAAGATACCGCAAAGGAGGCTTCGTCAGATGTCCCTGCCGCTCACCGGTATCCGTGTCCTCGACCTGTGGAACGTATTGGCAGGCCCGTTCTGCGGCTACCATCTCGCGCGCCTCGGCTCGGAGGTCATCAAGATCGAAAACTCCAATGGAGGCGATCTCGCGCGCCGCCTTGGCGCCGATCCGCAAAGGGCAGAGCGCCTTCAGGGCCTCTCCTTCGTCGCCGTGAACGCCGGTAAGCAGTCGGTGGCGCTCGATCTGAAGTCAGAAGCGGGAAGAGAAGTGTTTTTCAGGCTGGTGTCCACGGCCGACGTCCTTCTCGAAAACTTCCGGCCCAAGGTCATGGAGCGGCTTGGTCTCGGTTTTGACGCGTTGTGCAAGCGCAATCCGCGGCTCATCTATTGTGCGATCTCAGGCTTTGGGCAAAACGGGCCTTGGTCCGCCCGCCCGGCCTACGACCAGATCGTCCAGGGCCTTTCCGGCGCGATGAGTATTACCGGTGATGCAGCCTCGGCTCCGCTGCGGACCGGCTTCCCGATCTCCGACACCATCGCCGGGCTAACGGCCGCCTTTGCCATCTCCGCGGCGCTCGTCGAGCAGCGGCAAATTGGCAGGGGCCGGTTCATCGACGTGTCGCTGCTCGAGGCGACAATCGCAGCCATGGGATGGGTGGTTTCCAATCACCTGAACGGCGGAGTCGAGCCGCGGCCGATGGGGAACGAGAATTTCACGGCCGCACCCTCCGGCACGTTCCGTACCGCAACCGGCCCGCTGAATATAGCCGCCAATGAGCAGAAACAGTACCGCACCCTTTGCGATCTGATCGGCCGGCCGGATCTGAAGATAGATCCGCGCTTCGCTAAGCGCCAAGCACGTAAAATCAACCGCGGGGCGCTTAGCGATGAGTTGAACGCGGCCTTGAGCTGCAGGCCTGCGGAGGAGTGGGAGGTACTGTTGAATGCCGCCGGCGTGCCCGCCGGCTGTGTGCTGACCGTTCCGCAAGTTTTGCGCGAGCCACAGTTGCTGGAGCGCGGTTTTGTCGAGACGCTGCCGCTCGACAGGGCTGGCGAACCACCATTACGCATTACGCGCCCTGGTTTTCGGCTGGATGAGGCGTTTCCTGTCCCCGCACTCCCTCCGTCGCTCGGTGCGGACACAGAGCGATGGCTGGCTCGGCTCGGTTATACCTATCCGGAAATTGAGCACCTTATCGCAAGCGGTGCCGCCGGAACGCGACGTCAAGGAGGAGCTCCGCGGGGCCGCCCGGCGATGGGTGGAGCAGCGTGACGGGCAGGGCGTTGCGCGCAAGCAAGCTTCGGCCGGACATAGGCTGACGAGATCGGAGAACAGAATGAGCGAAGCGCAGCTGCGAGAGCAGGCCGCCCATTGGTGGCGGACCTCCATATGCGACATTGCGCCCGGGCGGATCGCGTACCGCGGATACACCATCGAGGAATTGATTGATCATATTTCCTTCCCGGCAATGATCTGGTTGATGCTGCGCGGCGAGCTACCCACACCGGCGCAGGAGCGGCTGTTGCAGGCTGCACTGGTTGCATCAGTGGATCATGGCCCGCATGCACCTTCTATCGCCATCGCGCAGATGGCTGTCAGTTGTGGGCTTCCGCTCAATGGCGCGATGGCTTCCGCGATCAACACGCTCGGCGACCTGCATGGCGGAGCGGGGGAGCAGGCGATCGAGCTCTACGACGAGGTCCTGCGACGCAGCGAGACCAAGAATATGGATGAGGCTGCCGCTGAGGCAATCGATCATTTCACCGCCACGCGCAGCAAATATCTGCCCGGCTTCGGTCACCGGTTTCATCCCGTCGACCCGCGCGCTGACCCGCTGCTCGCACTAGTCGATGCTGCGGTCAGTGATGCTGCCGTCAGCGGTCGCTACGCCAGCGCTGCGCGCGCGATCGAGCGCGTCATGCGCGAGCGCAAAGGCAAGCTCATCCCGATGAACGTCGATGGAGCCACTGCAGTCATCTACGCGGAGCTGGGCTTTGCTCCACCCCTAGCCCGTGGCATCTTCTGCTTGTCACGCGCGGTTGGCATCCTGGCGCATGCATGGGAGCAGACCGGACGCAAGGACCGCAATAAAGGGCCAATGCCCAAGCAGTTCGCCTACAAATATCAGGGGCACCCCAAAGCGCAGCCTGAAAGAAGCGCCATGATGTACCTTGAGGGACTGCCGCAGCTCATCCAAATGCGCGTCTTTTCGGCCGTGCACGCCAAATTTCGCCGGCCCGGAGTCCGCTCCGATTGGACGGACGCAAACCGTGTAGGCAAGCCCCGGCTGACTGCTTCATCGAGGGGCCGTCGTTCGATGCGTCTGGAAATCGTTATCTGGTCCATATTCCCTTCAGCCGATCTTCAGGATTGCACCGATGGCTTCTGGTCCTTGACCATCGAATTGAGGTTGGCCGAACGGGTTGAAGATTGCGCTGATGGCCGCATTCTGGTCGCCGACTGCATGAATGGGCTCGTGGAGCTTATGCTGGTCGCGGCACAATCCACACGTTACTCAGTCACCGGAATTCCGAGTCGTTCATGGGCTGCAACGGCCTGTATATCGCCTCGACCGGCCCCATCTACTTTAGCGAGCAGGGTTAGACCGGACTGCACGACTAAACGGACCGCGTGTTCCGCCAGCGTCCGGACGAACGACTTGGTTGCCTGATCTCGAACGCCCCGAACTGTCTCTTGCCCGATCCGCATTGGTCCGTAGTGTTCATAGCAATGAGGCGCGATAACAGCCTTGGCGCGTGCCCCTGATGAAAGATGGTGGTGTCGCATATGTAAGTAGGTTTAGCTCATTTTTCGGAACGAGCGGTCCCGTCGCAGATCTTGGCACTTCATAATACAGAAGGATGTAGCCACGTCCTCAAAACAGCGGTACGTTGGCAAGCTGCATCTTTCTGCCATTTCAATCTGCTCGGTTTGAATGGACTCAGACCGTCGACCCTTGCGGTCGCGGCGAGCGGACCTGGCGCCAAACCGACGACTTCCACGCCGCTATGAAGAGAGGCCGCGAGCTCGGGGGTAGGCTAGGCCGTTTGCTGGGGGGCTTAAAACGGCACACGCACTTTTCGCTGCGACGTTAACAGTCGGAGACCAAGACTATAATTAACATCTTATCGTCCGGACCGAATTTAAGATGAAAAACGTTCGCCCAGCGACCTGGCGGGGTTGCGCGACCCGACGCCGCGCCGCGGGCCACTGGGCACCAACGTCCGTAACACCCGCGCACGGGCGCATTTGGCTCAAGGCGGAACCGCTGCTTAGTGCCCGCCAAAGCTTCGTCGGGTGATCGCGGCACCGATTTCATGTTGATTTAACTTGCTGCCATTACCTGCCCTAAGCGATCTGCTTAGTATCTATCAGTCTCGTAGAAGGTGACGATTCGCTTCCGTGCGTTGAGCTGGCAAGTGTGCGACACGCTCTCGGATATCCTCACGATTGGCAAGTCTCTGCGAGTCGCAAGAAGTTCATCAGTAGCACCTGCCCTTGTTGGGTAAGTATCGATTCCGGGTGGAACTGTACGCCATAGGTCGGATGAGAGCGATGTGCGAGGGCCATGATCTCGCCTTCATCCGAACGCGCTGTCACCGTTAGTTGCATTGCGCATGACTCATCGAGCTCAACAACAAGAGAATGGTAGCGGCCAACGCAAAGTGGGGACGGGAGGTTCTTGAACAGTCCGCGGCCGTCATGGGTGACGTATGAGGACCGGCCGTGCATCGGACGACGGGCACGCGCGACGCGTCCGCCGAACACGCTCCCAATACACTGGTGTCCGAGGCAGATGCCGAGAATTGGGAGATGACCTGACAGCTCGCGGATTACGGTTGTCGACAGTCCGGCCTCCATTGGCGTGCAGGGACCGGGGGAGAGGACCAGCGCGTGCGGCTTTAGGCAGGCAAGATCGCTGACGCTGACGACGTCATTCCGGATCACTGCCGTTGCGGCACCCAGCTGGCGAAAATAGCGGGCAATGTTGAAGACAAAGGAGTCGTAGTTGTCGATGATGACAATCAAGATCCACCAGGTGTGTCAGCACGAAACGCGTCAAATATGCGCTGCGCCTTGGCGAGCGTCTCCTCGTATTCGGCCTCTGGATCCGACATGGCCGTGATCCCGCCTCCTGCATGAAATAGAGCCAAGTCATCGTCGATCGTGACCGTGCGGATCGCGATATTTGTATCCATGTGCCCGTTGAAGCCGATAAAGCCGATCGCCCCGCAATACACCTCTCGCGCCACCCGCTCGATCTCTGCAATGATCTCCATCGATCGCACCTTGGGCGCCCCGGTGATGGAGCCGCCGGGAAAGCAAGCTCGCAATAAAGTGACGGCGTCTTCATCTACGGCAAGTTCACCCGTCACGGTCGACACGAGGTGGTGCACCGAGGCATAGGATTCCAGGGCACACAGCGCTGGAACCTCGACCGACTGCGGCGTGCAAACGCGTGACAGATCGTTGCGCAGGAGGTCGACGATCATCGTGTTCTCGGCACGGTCCTTTTCGGACGCGAGGAGGAGTTCAGCGCGGCGCCGGTCGTCTTTGGAATCAGCGGAGCGCGCGGTCGTGCCCTTGATGGGGCGCGTTTCGACCTGCCGTCCATCAAGCTTGAGGAATCGTTCCGGCGAGCTCGAGGCAATGGTCAGCTTACCGTACCGCAGGAGGGCTGCAAAGGGAGCCGGGTTCAATGACCGTAGCCGACAATAGAAGGCCAGCGGATCAAATGAGCTCGATAAGCGAGCGCTGAAGCGCTGCGCAATGTTCGCTTGGAAGACGTCGCCCGCCAGAATCAAGTCGATGACGCGCTGCACCGCCGCCATGTAGCCCTCACGGCTGAAGTTAGAATGCCATGCGCCCGCTGTGGCGGGGAAGTCATTCCGCGGCGTCCTTGGGCGGTCGAGCAGCGCTGCAAACTCATCGGCCCGACGACGCGCACGCTCGCGCCGTCGTGCGGGATCCTGCTCCGGCCAGCCGGTCGAGACGATCCAGCATCTGTTGTCACGGTGGTCGAAGCTGATGACCACGTCATAGAAATGCAGGATGGATTGCGGCAACCTCTGACCGGAGATTGCCGGCGCGGGCAGTCGCTCCAGTGTCCTGTTCAGATCATAAGCAAAGAAGCCGGCCGCACCGCCCTGGAATGGCGGCAGATCGGGACGATGCTCTTCTGGGCACCTCGCGAGCAGGCTGCGAAGCGCTCGCCACGGTTCGCCCGCGAGAGCCTCTGTGTTGTAACTCGCCTGTCCGTCCGTGACCGTATAGGTGCTGAACGGCTCGCAGCTCAGATAGGAATAGCGCCCAAGCAGTTCATGCGTTGCCGCGCTGTCGAGAAACGTCAGGTGCGGTCGATGCGCGAGACAGTGCATCGCGGTGACAGGCTCAATCCACCGCAGTTCACGGACGTGCATCGCCTTGTCAGTCACCGACAACGGGCGTGCTGGTGGGACGCGCTCCGATTGCGAATCCCACCCTCGTCTGGCACCCACAAGCTTTTGAGACCGATTGCCAGATTAACCCCCGCCAGTTGACCCGAAGCGCTCACTAACTTCGCTTATCGCTACCGTCGAGCGAACCGCGCATCGGCTGATACATTATAGTCGGCCGCGAACCGTAACTCCCGAAGGGGTCGTACCTGCCTGATCGATTCCTGATACAGATCATGCGCTTTGTACGCTGCCAGCTCCGTCTCGTTATCGAACTCACCATACACCACCACGTCGATCTCGTTACCGAGCTGGTCGGTCTTGCAATTGCGGGCAATCTCGAGCCGACGTGCATGCGGGATTGTGGTAAGAACCGATAAGCCTTCGATGATTTGCTCGATATGGGCCTGATCCTTGGCGCTGAACAAGACGATGTGACGAATCATGGGTGGCCTTAAGGAGTGATGTCGCAAGGAGGTCGCTTTACTATCTTGGGATCGAGCCCGCTGCAACGGGGGCGCACCCGCAAGCCGCGTCGCGCGGCAAAAAGGTCGGAGGTTTGGCGCTCTTGCGCTTTGCCCCGGGGTTTGCAACGGACCTCGCCAGATCTCGTTCGCGGTCATGACGAGGGAAGGGCAAGGCGCTCAATGGTTTGAATGTGGCGCGCGAGCAGACTACAGGCTTGATCGACGTTGCGCGCCCGCAGGGCGTGCAAAATCAGGCGGTGATCCTGATTGGACCGCGGTCGCCAGCCGCTACTGCGCGCCATCGCGAACACGAGTCGTGAATTTGCAAGCTGTAGTCCGTCAAGGCTCGCGAGCAGGCGCGGCATCGCGCAGGGCGCCACCAGCGCGTAGTGAAAAGCGCGGTTGGCCATTTCAAACTCCTGAATGGTCTGGGCGGTGTCTCCTTCAATCACGGCGAGCTCGATCCGTGCCAAATGGCTAGAGGTGAGCTTTGGCGCCGCATTGCGCAACGCGACCACTTCGAGCGCGGCGCGCATCTCGGCGATCTCCTTCACGGAATTGATATTAAGTGGGGCAACTCGCACACCGCGACGGGGCACGGCAACGACAAGATGTTGGGCCTGAAGTTGCCGAAAGGCCTCGCGCACCGGGACGTGGCTGGAATTGAATTCTCGCGCGATGCGGTCCTGCCGGAGTGGGGCGTCCGGCTGCAGCTCGCCGCTGATGATGCGCTCGCTGATTGCCCCTGCAATGCGCTCCGCGGTCGTCATATTCTCAGTCATTATAGATTATCTATCATAAACGTTTGCACTCGGGGAAGTAGGCGAGTGCCCGGCCATGCGCAACGCTCAGGCGTCAAAATCGTATTAGATGCCCTGATTTTGAGGCATTTCTCCAAACCTAGGCTTAATTCGCGGTCCTTAGGCGCAAACACACTTTACATCTTTGCCTTGAGCGCTCAGCTGGACGCCTGCAAGCTGCGCCGAGGGTTCCTGAAGGTCATCTCCTGAATGTTCAAGTACGGTTGCCGTGAGCAATTGTTATAGATTATATCTTCAATTATCTACGGTAATCGCTAAATAGGGAAGCAAGTCTGAATGGTTCGTGGCGTGGGAGTGCAAAGGAACGAAAACGGCAACAGCGCGCCGGTTCGCAGTGACTGGGCGCGCGCGGAGGCCGAAGCACTTTATGGCCTGCCGTTTGCCGACCTGATGTTTCGGGCGCAGAGCGTTCATCGCGAGAGCTTCGATCCAAATCACATCGAAACCGCAAGTCTACTCAGCATCAAGACCGGCGGCTGTCCCGAAGACTGCGGCTACTGCGCCCAGAGCGCGTACTACGACACCGGCCTGAAAGCCAGCCGCCTAATGCCTCGCACCGATGTTGTCGCCACCGCGCAGCGTGCCAAGGACGCCGGCGCGAGCCGCTTCTGCATGGCCGCCGCTTGGCGCAATCCAAAGGACCGCGATCTCGATCAGGTCTGCGAGATGGTCAGCGCGGTCAAGGCTCTGGGCATGGAAACCTGCGTCACGCTCGGCATGCTGACCTTGGGGCAGGCCGCACGGCTCGCTGAGGCCGGGCTCGACTTCTACAATCACAATGTCGACACCTCGCCGGAGTTCTACGGCAGAGTCATCACCACTCGCACCTTACAAGACCGCATCGATACACTTGCGCACGTGCGCGAGGCTGGCATCAAGGTTTGCAGCGGCGGCATTATCGGCATGGGCGAGCGTGCCGAGGACCGACTCGGCATGCTCGTGCTGCTCGCTAATCTCCGAAAGCATCCGGAAAGCGTGGCGATCAACCTCTGGAACGAGGTCAAGGGCGTACCGGTCTACGCCACCGCCGAGCGCCCTGATCCGATCGCGCAGGTGCGCCTGGTGGCGACGGCCCGGATCATGATGCCCAAGAGCGTGGTGCGGTTGTCCGCCGGACGGCAATACATGACCGATGAACTACAGGCGTTGTGTTTTTTGGCCGGCGCGAATTCAATCTTCATCGGTGATGTGCTGTTGACGACCGAAAACCCGAAATCCGACCGGGATGCCGATTTGCTGAACCGGCTCGGTATCACGTCCGGGCTTGCCTGAGTAAAGCAGACCAGCGGCGAACACCTCCCGCGAAATTTCAGTCTAGGTGAACAATGCAGATTACTTTGATGAAAGGTAAAATCCATCGCGCGTCGGTAACCGAAGCCGATCTGCACTATGACGGCTCGATATCAATCGATCGTACGCTGCTGGATGCGGCGGGATTTTTGATAAACGAACGTGTTGAAATCTATAATATCGAAACCGGAGCGCGCTTTGCTACCTATGTGATCGAGGCGCCCAAGGGCTCTAGCACGATAAGCCTCAACGGTGCGGCCGCTCGAGTCGCGATGCCCGGAGAGAAGATCATCATCGTCGCATATGCCTCCTTCGAAGAGGCGGAAGCGAAATCTTTAGACCACGCGTTGTGCTGGTTGATCAAGAAAATCGCATCTTACCAGGTTGAAAACATGAATGCCTTGGATGAAGCCTTGTTCTTGGCTGCCAATGGAATTCTGCGCGTAAATGCGACCTGGGAGTGAAGGATGAGCTCGACCCATGCGGCCAAAATGAGAAATTATGCCACGGCCCTGCATGCCTTAAAAGAACCGGCTGCGCTGCCTCAAGCCGCGCGCTGGCGTCGACTTTTCTTCGAACGATTATCTTGCGCTGGCGAGCGCGCCTCGTATGAAAATGGCCGTCGTGGCCGCGCTCGAAGCCGGCACACCAGTTGGAGCCGGCGGCTCGCGGCTCCTGCGCGGCAATTGCGAGGAACACGAAAGTCTCGAAGCAGAAGCAGCTCAGTTCTTTGGGGCGAACACCGCGCTTTTCTTTAGCGGCGGCTACCTTGCAAATTTTGCCGTCCTGACAACGCTGCCGCAGCGGGGCGATCTGCTCGTTCTCGATTCTCTTGTGCACGCGAGTATTCATGAAGGCGCGCGCGCTGGCCGGGCGGAGTTTCGGATAAGCGATCATAACGACGCCCAGTCGGTCGAAGACAAAATTCGTGACTGGCGGGTCAAGGGCGGAACGGGCCGGGTCTGGATCGTGGCCGAAAGTCTCTACAGCATGGATGGCGATTTCTCACCACTTGAAGATCTGGTCGCGCTCGCGGACCGCCACGACGCATTCCTAATCGTTGATGAGGCCCATGCCACAGGCGTTTACGGCAGGCAGGGACGGGGGCTCACCGCGCCGTACGAGGGGAGCGAAAATCTCGTGGTCGTTCATACCTGCGGCAAAGCGTTGGGCGCTGCCGGTGCGCTCGTCACTTGCACACGCGTGCTGCGCGACTTCTTGGTCAATCGTTGTCGCCCGTTTATCTTCGCCACCGCGCCGCCACCGTTGACGGCCGTCGCCGTGCGGGAGGCACTCTCAATTTTGCATGAGGAACCTGAGCGTCAGCAGTGTCTGGCCAAGCTGGTCGCCTTCACGCATCGGGAGATTAGTTTGCGCGGTCTGCGCAGTCCTTCGGACTCGCAGATCGTGCCCTACATCATTGGCGGCAACGCCCATACAATGCGGCTCGCCTCTGCACTGCAGGGGCGCGGCTTCGACGTTCGCGGAATCCGGCCGCCAACCGTGCCGGCGGGAACGGCGCGATTGCGAATTTCACTCACGCTTAACGTCAGGGAAGGTGATGTATCCGACATGCTTGATGCGTTGGTCGAAGAGACGTGGGGCGATTCGCGATGACTCAGCGGATCGTGGTGACAGGCACAGATACCGGGATTGGGAAATCGGTCTTTTCCGCAGGGCTCGCCAATCTCCTCGGCGCGAACTATTGGAAACCGATTCAGGCCGGCCTTGAAGGAGAGACCGATAGCGAGCTCGTGGCGCGGCTGGGCAGTCTCTCACCCGATCGCATCGTGCCGGAGCTTTACCGGCTTCGAACGCCCGCTTCGCCCCATTACTCAGCCGAAGTCGACGGAGTTCGCATCGACACAGATGCGATCGATGTGCCGGACAGCGGGGAGCGTCCGCTCGTGATCGAGGGCGCCGGCGGGCTAATGGTCCCGCTGAGTGGCGGCACACTTTTTGTTGATGTCTTCGAACGCTGGCGGCTTCCCGTCGTGCTTTGCGCAAGCACGCGACTTGGCACCATCAATCACGCGCTGCTCTCGATAGAAGCTCTGCGAAAGCGCCAGATCCGCATTCTCGGAATTGCCTTCATTGGCGAACGAAATTTTGAGCCTGAGAGGGCAATTTGCGAAATGGGACGCGTGCGTTGGTTGGGGCGATTGCCTTGGCTTTCTCCTTTAACGGCAAACGCGCTGCAGGCGGTCTTCAAAGACTCGTTTCTCCCTTGGGACTTCAAACCATGATCAAGACGAAGTCGCCGATCTGGCATCCGTTCACGCAACACGCGCTTCAGGATGAGATGATCAAGATCGTGCGTGGTGACGGCGCTTATCTCCACACCGCGGACGGTCGCCGTATCATAGATGCAATCTCATCTTGGTGGGTCGTGACCCATGGTCATTGTCATCCACATATCGTGCGCGCGATTCAGAAGCAGGCAGGCAAGCTCAACCAGATGATCTTCGCCGGCTACACCCATGATCCAGCTGAAGAGGTTGCTGCGCTACTTTTGAAACTCGCGCCCCGTGGCCTGGACCATGTCTTCTTTTCCGACAGTGGCTCAGCCAGTGTGGAAGTAGCTTTAAAAATGGCACTCGGTTATTGGCATAACATCGGCAAGCAGCGAATACGCATTGTCGTGATGCAACATTCCTATCACGGCGACACGGTTGGGGCGATGTCGGTAGGTGCTAGAAGCGTGTTCAACGCGGCGTACGGGCCCCTTCTATTCGAGGTTACCTCAATCCCGTTCCCCGCGGCAGGTCGTGAGCAGGTGATGCTTGATGCGCTCGAGTCCGTTTGTCGAAACGAAATTCCGGCCGCCTTTATTGTGGAGCCTCTGATATTGGGTGCGGGCGGAATGCTGATGTACCCAGCCTGGGTGCTAAAAGAGATGAAGCGAATCTGCGAAGCATCCGAGGTTCTGTTCATAGCCGATGAGGTCATGACGGGCTGGGGCCGTACCGGAACCTTATTCGCCTGCGAGCAGGCCAATGTGACGCCCGATATTGCTTGCTATTCGAAGGGCCTCACGGGAGGAGCGCTTCCGCTCGCGGTAACACTCTGCCGCGCGGATATTTTTCACGCGCATTATTCGAAAGACCGTACGCGTACGTTCTTTCATTCGAGTTCATATACCGCTAATCCAGTGGCCTGCGCCGCCGCAAAGGCTAACCTGGATCTCTGGCAAAGTCAGGAATACCGCCAGCGCGTGGCGTCGGTTGCCACCATGCAAGAGCAGGCCGTTGAGCCATTCCGCACCGACCCGCGCTTTGCAAACGTCCGTCGGGCGGGCACCATCACAGCACTCGATCTGCAAACGAGCGATGCCGGCTATCTCGCTAGCATCGGACCGAAGCTTCAGGCCTTCTTTAAAGACCGAAATCTGTTGCTGCGCCCGCTCGGCAATACGATCTATGTGATGCCGCCTTATTGCGTCACGGCGACAGATCTTGACCAAATCTATGCCGCCATCAGGGATTCTGCTGATGCGCTGGCTTGAGGGTGCCTTGGTGCGTGTAGCCAGTAGGAGCTTTTGACCTTTTCTGCACTTGGGCGATAGTTATCTAGCTGAATATCAATCTACAGCAAACTTTAGAGCCGATCTGAGAGAGTGTTGCTGATACACCAGATACCAAACGCACCCGTAGATGGCGTGAATTCGCTAATGTTGCTGATAGCGCTCCCACAGGGTGTACGGCAGCGCGACCCAACGACGCTCCCCATGAGGAAAGCGCAGCTGAGAAGTTCTTCTTTGATGGTCCGCGGTTAAAAACGTCACCGTGCGTTCTTATGAGGAACGCGAACACCTCGGCTTCGCCAAGGCAGCCGCAAAATCTACATCTTACCCAGCCCACAGTGAACGTGCATTTCGAGCAGCTGGAGGTAAAACCGGATGCTGCCCTCTGACAGCGCAAAAGGCTGCGACGAGATCGGGTGAGTGCTGCCACACGCACCCCATCAGCCCGGCTAGTTGAAATCGGTCGAAGAAAGGCGTGCGATCGCAGGATTTAACCCCTGACGCGCCGCTCATTGCATTAATCAAGATGAATACATTCGTTACAAATTGGAAATCTCGGCGAAGCACTTCGATCGAGCGGTCGCTTCACCAAGGCGGCGCACATCAGGGTCAAACTCTTGCGCGCGTTGCCCGTACGCTAATGGGGAGACTTGGCATCGCCGGCGCGGCATTTCACGTGCGGGCGTGGTGCTGAGGCGAAGAAAGTGCAGGGGGTATCCACCTAACTCCGACAGGAGGCGAAATGCGCAACAGCTCCCATATTCCCTACCACGGTCCAGTGAGGTGCTGTGCGATATGCGGCGGAAAGTTCGGGCTGATCCGCCACTACTGCTGGCGAACGGCCCTTTGTTCCATGAAATGCGTCGACCGCTTCAAGGCGCGGCGGGAGGCCGACCACAAATGGCTTCGCTGGTTGCGAGCGGCTTGATAGGTGGCACCGAGACGCCGCGGGAGACGGGGTCGGGGCAGAAGCGCATTAGCGGAGTTGAGAAGCTTGTCATTAGAATTCGGTGTGACGCATTAAAGAGTAACATGGAAGTATCAGGTGACAGAGACGTCGGCAACAATCATCGACTTTACTGCTTACAGGATGAACAAGCGTGCCGCGGCCGACCTGTCGCGCGACGTAATTTGGTTGACTGCGCCATATCCAGCGGTCGCATCCTTGTATCTCTTCTGGCCGTTTCTGGCCTGGATCCCGTTTGGTGTGCTGGATCCGTCCGTGTCGGAACGAGAGCCTTCGTGAGCAGTCCCCGGACGCGCCGCGGGGAACTAGTGACGGAGATGGATGCGCGACTGCTAACGTTTGTGCGTGGGTTCCCAATTTTGGAGACGAGATCGTTCTTGCCAGCATTGACAGTTTTCTCTCGACCTAGGAAGCACTGACTGCAGGGATACGAGGCAAGCGATCGATCAAGATCTAAAATAAGTCAAAGTTAAGAGCAGCCTCCTTGAACGTGTCGCGATTCCAATGCTGCAGCGGTGGATGGTGGAGGGACGTCGTGTCGCCTGGGCCGCCGCGTACACATGATACGGCACGCATGGCCGATCCATCGTCGAAGTATCCTGGTCGGAGATAGGGTTGGCAATGTCGGCCTGGGATTCGGCAAGACAGCGTCTGTCAGCATGGCCTAGGGAATTATCACTTAGATGCGGCTGCTGCGCAGACAGGCAGATCCATGCCTTGCTTCTGGCGGAACGCCGGAGGACCATCTCGGTCTCACCCCCGGAGCGTTAATGTCATGCTTAGATCCAGGGTGCAGGGAATGAAAGCCGGCCAAACGACTGAGTGTGCTAAGATATACGTAGACTTGCACTGAATAGGTGTTTTCGTGGATGAGCAGTTTTTAAAGGACCGGGCCCAGATCATTCGCGATCTAGCGGACAAGGCAGACCCTTTCACTAGAAAAAGGCTGCTGGACCTAGCGGAACGGTATGACAGACGTATGAGACCGACGGTCTCAGATGACAAAGCGCGGCGAAACTAACTGGCCGTGGAACTGTTCCGGCCGATCTGGCGGCTCACCATCGATTGCACGTGGCCGATTTCGTGGTCGACATACATGAGCGACGCTCTGGAGTCCGCCTGAAGAGACCCGACAGCACGTTTTCTTCAGAGCCGCTCGCGCCTGAAGACGCGGAGGCGGCTTATTACATTACGAGGACGTCAATCGCCGGTCTTGCGGGGGCGTCCTCTTCTCGAAATTAGGATGGGTGACCGTATGCCGGCATTTACGAACAACTGTTCGCCGAGGCTAATGACCTGTATCTGCGCGAGAGCCTACTCGCACCATGCGTTTTTGCGGTCAAAGCCATTGAGATCCTGCAAATCAATCTCTTGCCGGATGCAGAAAAAAGGCCGCGCGAATGTTACGCGCGGCCAAGTCAGGGAGGAACGCCCCAAGGGGCGGCTGAAGGAGCATCGAGATGAGTAGATCGATCACTCACCGAGAACTCCAAGCTTGTGAGAGCATCAGTGTTACGAGATGCTTTTTTATTCGTCTCTAGTCGCGCGAAGTGATCGAATACTTGAGTTCTTGCGCGGTTTGGCGGTAATTTTTGTGCATGTCTCGCATCTTTTGTGCAAAGATGATTAACTGGACGCAGCGTTCAGCTCGACGTATCGGTCGGTCTACCGCGATAAGCCCGGATACCTAGGGAGGTCACCGTTCCCTTCTTTGTTCAGGCGGGATGTCGTTTCGGCGACACTCATCACGGGTTTCGGTGATCTATTACAAGCCTGTACGTGACGTGCACTGCGAGTTCAGAATCGTAAGCAGCTACAGGCCTATGGGAATGTCAACGTAGCGCATCGATGGGGCGTCCGCCGGACCGAGCTGGTCCGAAGCCGACAGGCAAGCCGCAAGTGCTGCCGATGTCTGCTCTATGGCCTGCAAATGGCGAAGCATCACGTGGATATGGCGCGGCCAAACTGGTCGTTTCGGAGTGCGACGGTGGACGGTTCAAGTCCGCAGACGACAGAATGGATGACATGCCGCTCGAAGGCCACGAGATCGGGGGTGCCCGTAACTTTCAAGCAAGGCCCAGGAAGGTGATGCGACAGTCGTGTCTGAACGGTCGTTTTTGGCCAAGGTGGTCGCGGAGCCGATGCAGGCGATAGAGATGCGCGCAGGTGGGCAACCTTCGGTCAATGGCTACGTCAGCGCATGGGTACGGCGATGCGACAGTAAGTTTCGGCAAGATATGGGTGTGCCTCGCGATATAGCATATAGGCGCGTGCAGAGTTGGAGGCGGGCGCCTACCGATTTTTCCCGCGGCGCTCACTACCGCGGAAATGTTCGTGCCTTTGCCGAGCGGATGCCGGGCGTGCCGCTGCTCGCCAACGTGACCGCCTTCGGCAAGACGCCGTTTCTTTGCGGCGGCAGAATTCGAGATAACTAATCAATGGTGATCTGGCTCGTGTCTGCGCTGCGGGTGGCGAATAAGGCGCAGGAAGATGTGTAAGCTTCGATCGCGCGACCGCCGCACCCACAAGATTGTCGATCGAATCCAGACGTGCGCCCAACTCTATGCCACGATCGGGCCACACGAGGACGAGGCTAGATGCCTCCGTTCTCCAGACAGTCGCTCCGAAAACCGCACAAAGAATTATCGAGAGGTTGACGGAACAGTCCTCTTGCAGGTAATCGGAGATGTCGAGGTTCTCCGGATGGATCCGGAGCTAAGAGGGAAGCCGGTGCGATGCCGGCGCTGCCCCCGCAACTGTAAGCGGCGAGCCGCTGTCCAATAGATGCCACTGAAGCCACGCGGCTTCGGGAAGGTCGGATACCGGCGATGACCCGCGAGCCAGGAGACCTGGCCCGACAACATATTCGTCCACGGGCGGGGTGTCCCGGTGGTGCGCCAAGCAGTTGCCGCTTTCGGTGGCTTTTCTGCACGCGTCCGCCATGGCCTTTGCTCCCAACATGGGGTTGAAGCTATGTCTCTTCTCTCGATTCCTGTCGCTACCCTCGGTACGCCGCGCATGGGTCCGCGCCGCGAACTCAAACTCGCGCTCGAGAGCTATTGGGCCGGAAAATCTGACGAAACGCAGCTTCTTGAGGCCGCGGCTGCGCTTCGCGCCGCCAACTGGGCGCGGCAGAAATCGCTCGGCGTAACCGTTATTCCTTCAAACGACTTCTCGCTTTATGACCATGTGCTCGATACCAGCGTGATGGTCGGTGCCATTCCGGAAATTTACGGTTGGAGTGCAGGCCCTGTTTCGCTCAAAACCTACTTTGCGATGGCACGGGGCGCGCAGCGCGATGAGCATGATGCGAATTGCGGTCACGCCGAGCACGGCGCGGCAGCGCAGGAGATGACCAAATGGTTCGACACCAATTATCACTACATAGTGCCGGAATATCACAAGGATCAGACCTTCACGCTTTCCTCTCGCAAGCCGATCGAGGAGTACGAAGAAGCGAAAAACCTGGGTTATCAGACGCGCCCGGTGCTGGTTGGTCCGGTCACCTTTCTCAAGCTCGGCAAGAGCGCCGATCCTGCATTCGATACGCTGTTGCTTCTCGATAGGCTGCTGCCGGTCTATGTAGATGTTCTCCGCGAACTCACCTTAAGGGGCGCCGAGTGGGTGCAACTGGACGAGCCATGTTTGGTCCTGGACCTCGATGCTGCCACACGCGACGCGCTGCGCCGGACCTACACCCATCTGGCCAAAAAGGTTCCCGACGTGAAGATCATGCTCGCTACCTATTTTGGAACGATCGGCGATAACCTGGAAGCCGCTTTGACGTTGCCGGTCGCGGGCCTTCACATCGACCTGGTCCGCGCCCCTGAGCAGTTGGACGTGATTGTCGCCGACGCTCGAAGGGATCTTGTCATTTCCCTCGGAGTCGTCGATGGCCGCAATGTCTGGCGTTCGAATCTTCCAGCAGTGCTCGACCGGCTCGAACCTGCCATCGCAAAGCTCGGCAAGGACCGCGTGCAGATTGCACCCTCATGCTCGCTGCTTCATGTCCCGATCGACCTCGAACTAGAGACCGATCTCGATCTCGATGTGAAAAGCTGGCTTGCTTTCTCCGTCCAGAAGATCGGAGAACTCGCAACGCTGGGACGCGTGCTGGCTAAAGGATGGGAGGAAGCGGCGGATGTACTTGAGGCCTCGGAGGCCGCGGCCGTCGGGCGCGAAACGTCACCCAACGTTCACAATGCGAACGTCGCCAAGCGAATGGCTGCAATCGATGGCAGCATGCAGCGTCGTCACAGTCCTTTCGCCCGGCGCGCCGAGGTTCAGCGGGCGCGGTTCGGATTGCCGACATTTCCAACGACGACGATCGGATCGTTCCCGCAGACGCTGGAGGTCCGCAACGCCCGCGCAGCCCATTTGCGGGGAACGATGAGCGACGCACAATACGAGCAGTTTCTCAAGGAGGAGACGGCGCGTGCGGTGCGCTGGCAGGAAGACATTGGTCTCGACGTTCTCGTGCATGGAGAGTTCGAGCGCAATGACATGGTGCAGTATTTCGGTGAGCGGCTGTCCGGCTTCGCATTCACCAAGCATGGTTGGGTTCAGTCCTACGGCTCGCGATATGTCCGGCCGCCCATCCTGTTTGGCGACGTCTCCCGGCCGACGCCGATGGCGATGGAGTGGTGGCGCTTCGCGCAATCGCTGACCAAGAAGCCACTGAAGGCGATGCTGACAGGGCCGGTGACGATCCTGAACTGGTCATTCGTCCGTGATGATATTCCACGGAGCGAAGCATGTCATCAGATCGCGCTCGCGATACGTGACGAGGTGATCGATCTGGAGAGGTCCGGCGCGATGATGATCCAGATTGACGAGGCTGCGCTCCGAGAAGGATTGCCGCTGCGCAAGTCACAATGGAAGACCTACCTCGGCTGGGCAGTAGACAGCTTCCGCATCTGCTCGTCTGGGGTGGCCGACGAGACCCAGATCCACACCCATATGTGTTATTCCGAGTTCAACGACATCATCGATGCGATCGCGGCAATGGATGCCGATGTCATCTCGATCGAGACGTCACGGTCAAAAATGCAGCTGCTTGATGCCTTCAAGAGCTACAAATATCCAAACGAGATCGGACCGGGCGTTTACGACATCCATTCGCCGCGCGTGCCGGATGCAGCCGAGATGAAAAACCTCATTGCGCTGGCGCGGCAGCGGCTTTCCGATGCGCAGCTCTGGATCAATCCCGATTGCGGCTTGAAAACGCGCCGATGGGAGGAGGTGCGTCCCGCGCTCACCAATATGGTCGCGGCTGCCCGTGAATTGCGGGCGGCGTCCTGATCCCGAGGCAGTCGCCGATCTCCGACGTCTTTTTTCACAGGGGGCGCCGATGCGTTTTCTAAATCAAATGCGTCCGCTTTGGAAAGGAGGAGTCCTGTTGCGTGATTTATCGCTTGTGGGAGCGATGTAGCGTGGTGGCGAGAAAACGATCCTGAAGTTCGTCGGAAGCAAGGCTCAAACGATCGAGGGGAACGAAATACTCTCGATCCATCTCGGTACTGCTAGGTGTTTAGTCCCGGCATTTGCTGGAGCGGATTGAGTTTGAATCGTTCTGGCTGGGAAGTCCAGCATTTGCAGATGTATTCGTAAGGTGTGAGGCCCTTCAGGGTTTTCAGCCGCCGAGCGTAGTTGTAGGCGTTTATGAAGTCGGCAAGGTGAGCTTCGAGCTGATCGTGCCGATCGTAATAGTAGCGTTGGACGGTCGCTTCCTTGATCGTGCGGTTCATGCGCTCGACCTGGCCATTGGTCCAGGGATGTTTGATCTTGGTCAGCCGATGTTCGATCCCGTTCTCTTGGCAGCGCATATCGAACATATGCGTCACGTATCTCGCCGTCGGGCCGTCCGCATAGCGCGGCGGGAAGGTGAACTGGATCCCATTGTCGGTGAGAACCGTGTGGATCTTGTAGGGGACTGCCGCGATCAGGGCTTCGAGGAACGCCGCGGCGGAGGTCCTTCCCGTCTTCTTGACCAGTTGCACGAAGGCGAACTTGCTGGTGCGATCGATGGCGACGTAGAGGTAGAGCTTGCCTTCAGCGGTCTGGAGCTCGGCAATGTCGATGTGGAAATAGCCGATCGGATAAGCCTTGAACTTTTTCTTCGAAGGCTTGCCACCTTCGACCTCCGGCAACCGGCTGATGCCGTGGCGCTGGAGGCAACGATGCAGGGATGATCGCGTCAGATGCGGGATGGTTGGCTGCAGCGCATAGAGGCAATCGTCGAGTGGCAGCAGCGTATGTCGCCGGAAAGCGACGATGATCGCCTCCTCCTCGATGGAAAGGACAGTCGACTTGGCTTCCTTGGGGCCTGTCGAACGATCGGCGACGGTCTCGCGCTGCTTCCACTTCGCAACAGTCTTCTGGTTGATCCCGTAGCGCTTGGCGAGTGCTCTCAGGCTCTCTTGACTATTCTGTATTGCTCGACGGACTGCCTCCGTCGTGGTGGCGCAGCCGTGTAAAACTTGTCCCATAGCGCATCCTTCGAATCGTGCGATAAGAATGCACCATCAAAGCTTGGGACTAAACACCTAGAGGGTTGAGTTATTGAGTCGAGTATTTGCCGACTTTGGGGTACGCATACGACGAAGACCGCCTGATTGACGCATGCGCGCGGGCGCGGCGGGCTCTATGATGGCGTTGCGTGAAGGTCAGGCGGCCTGCTGACCGGCGGCTTGGCGCAGGAGTTTCCATTCCCAGGGCAGCAGTTCGTGCAGACGCGAAGCGGGAAGATCGGCGATACGGGCGAGGACGTCGGCGAGCCAAGCCTTGGGATCGACGTCGTTGAGGCGACAGGTCGTGATCATCGTCAGCATGATGGCGGCACGGTTGGCGCCACGCTGGCTGCCGGCGAAGGTCCAGTTGCGCCTTCCCAATGCGATGCCTCTCAATGCGCGCTCAGCACAATTGTTGGTCAAGCAGATCCTGCCATCGTCGAGGAAGCTGGCGAAGTCGTCCCAGCGCCTGAGCATGTAGTTGATCGGCTTCAGGACATCGGAGGAGCGCGAGAGGGTTTCGCGCTCACGCAGCAACCAGGCGCGCATGTCATCGAGAAGCGGCTTGCTGTTTTCCTGGCGCACGGCGCGCCGCTCGTCGGCGCCACGGCCGTTGATGGCGCGCTCGATCTCGAACAACGCATCGAGGCGCTTGACCGCCTCCAGCGCGATCGGAGAGACCGGCTTGCCCTTCTTACCTTCCCGAGCATTTTTCTCGATGTCAGCCAGCTCGAAGAAGCCCCGCCGCGCATGGGCAAAGCAAAACGCCGGCGTCATCGGCAGCACTTTCCGCTGCGGGTCGAACAGCGGCTCGAAGCCGCTGTAACAGTCGCACTGCAGGATACCCGTGAAGGCGGCCAGATGCTTCTGGGGGTGCTCGCCTCGTCGGTCGCTCGAGGCGTAATAGACCGCCGCCGGCGGCGCAGGCCCGGCGAAGGGCCGGTCATCCCGCACATAAGTCCAGATCCGCCCGGTCGTGCACTTGCCCTTCGCCAGGATACGGATGGTGGTGTCATCGCCATGCAGGCGCTCGGCCGCGAGCACATGGCGTTCGATCAAGTGGAAGAGCGGCATGACGGCGAAGGTCCCGTGGCCGACCTGATCGGCCAGCGTCGACAACGGCAGGTCGATCCCTTCGGCCTTGAAGCGCGCACTCTGGCGGTTGAGCGGGATATGCATGCCGAACTTGTCGAACAGCATCGTCGCCAGCAATTGTGGGCCGATGAAGCCACGCGGCGTGGCATGAAACGGCGCCGGCGGCTGGCTGATCTTCTCGCAATCGCGGCAGGTAAATTTCTCCCGTACCGTCTCGATCAGCTTGAAGCGCCGCGGGATCTCCTCCAGCGTCCCGGTCACATCCTCACCGATCTTCGCCAGCCGCGATCCACCGCAGCAGGCACAGGTCGTTGGAGCTTCAATGACGACGCGCTCGCGTTCGATGTCATCCGGCCATGGCTTGCGCACCGGCCGCTTGCGCATGAAGGGGCGGACGTTCTGCGTCTTCGCCGCGGCGGCCTGCGCGGCAAGCTCATCCTCGCTCGCCGTGGTGACGAGCTCTTCCAGCTCCAGCTCCAGCTGCTCGAGCAGCCGTGCCGTGCGTTCGGAGCGTTGCCCGTACAGTTCGCGTTTCAGCTTCTCGATCCGCAGCTCGAGATGCGCGATCAGCGCCTCGGTATCCGACAGTTGCGCCTGCGCATTCGCGGCTTGCGCCTGCCAGTTGGCAGCCACCGCCTCAGCTCGCAGCCGTGCCTCACGCTCGGCCTGCAGCGCCGCCAGGGCACTGACGAGGTCCGATGGAAGATCGTCCGGCTTCGATATCATGAAGCCATTGAATCAGATCAAGCAGCAGATTCAAACCGTAAAAGCGGCTATCCGACCCGCGTCGGCCGATGGGTTTCTTGAGGGTTACGCCAATCGATCCCGGACAGCAGATAGCTCAACTGCGCCGGCGAGATCGTTACCGATTCTCCGGCAACCGATGGCCAGATGAACTTTCCTCTCTCGAGTCTTTTTGTGAACAAGCAGGCTCCCTGGCCATCGTGCCAGATCGCCTTCACAAGATCGCTGCGGCGACCGCGGAAGACGAACAGATGACCGCTGAGCGGGTCTTTGTGCAGCACCTCCTGCACTTGGAGTGCCAGCGACGGAAAGCCTCTGCGCATATCCGTGTAGCCTGTCGCGAGCCACACTCGCACATTCCCCGGTATCGCAATCATCGGCGTCCAAGCACATCGAGGACCCGCGCCAACGCCTCCGAATCGACGTGCGCATCCACCCGGATGCACCGTCGGTTGCCGAGATCGATCTCTATCAATCCAGTACGCGCGGCTGCCACGGAGCGAACTCGGCCATCAACCGTAGGCAAAAGCCTCGGAGTTTCCTCAGCCGATGCCGCTACGGCAGCGATCTGCACCGGCGTAAAAGATGGTACAACTTGTTCCGATGTCCGTGCTTGTCGACGCCAGGTAAACACCAAGCTGGCCGCTACTCCGTTGCGACGCGCAACCTCAGTCACCTTCGCGCCCGGCGCCAATGTCTCCTCGACAATCCGTGCCTTGTCGTCCTGCGACCAGCGCCGCCGCCGCTCCAGCCCACCCAAAACCTCGACCCGCATCGCCTGATGACCTTAAAGCTAGACTTAAGGCCACACGCTTCGCGAATTGCCACCCGTCACGCAAGACGGCCCCCGTCGGATGCGTACACTTTGGGAACCGGAACCGGCGAAGCGTCGGACGCTTTGCGAATGGTCGACGCGCATCCGGACCATTCGTATCGTCTTGACCGGTCATGTGAGGTCAGGCCGGACGGCGCCTTCGCTTCCTCGTCTCGCGGGCGAACCAATCGTCTTCGTTCGCCTGAGACAAGGCGACCTTTTCGCGCTGGAAGATCGCTGGGCTCATCAGTAGGTGCCCTTGTCGAAGGCGTCGCGAGGGATTACTGGCTGCACTGCTGCTACCCACGGCGCTCCACGCCACCTCCGTCGCTATCACCCACCCAACCGGGCAAATCCAATAGCCAGGGCGAATACGGCATCGGAGAAAACTTGGGCGTAAGGTCGCTAACCCGATGAACCAGAGTTTATCGCTAATCGCAAAGTCGGCAAAATATAGCTCCGTAGCGGAGCGTCCTTGCCGCGATGCGCTTCCAAAGCTCTTCCTGCCTTCTGAAGGCGTGAACAGCACAAGGCCGCTGTTCGTTCTGCGCCTTCCTATCCTGCTCGACTGATCTCCAGACGGAAGGCGCGGAGCTAGCGCACTAACGCTAATCACAGTTCCGGAAATCACAAATCGCTTGAGGCGAGCAGGCGCGTCGAGTTTAATGATCTGATACGCAATTTGATTGAAGTGATTCGGAGAGAAGAACATGCCCAAAGGCAAGGTGAGGCTGTTTAAGGAGGATAAGGGTTACGGCTTTATAGGGCCTGACAGCGGTGGTGAAGACCTCTTCTTCCACGTGAGCAGCTTATCGCCCGGTGTAACGCTCAAGCAAGGCGACCGCGTCAGCTATGAAACCGGTGTAGACCACAGGACGGGACGTGGTCGAGCCGAAAAAGTCGTGATCGATTGATCATAGAGACTTGGGCAGATTCATCCCGGCCCATACGAAGGCTTATCACCGAGGGCGTCAGAGCGCCTTTAGCTTCTCCGACACGATATTGCTCTGCGAACAGAACTTGCTGCACTATGCTACCGGAGTGGCCACACCCGACACAGCGCGAGAATCACGCACTCGACCCAAGCTTGCCGCATACCTCGTACTCCAGTTTACGACATGAAGTCGGAGGGCGTTATCTCGAGTCGGTTGGCATGCAACGTGTAATCGCGAACGCCGTGCATCTCGCAAAACTTTCGTTTGGCGAGATCTACAGCCTGCGCATTGTCTAAGACATCCAAGTCGACTATGCCCTCACAGATGTCACACTACTTGGCCGTTCTCGCCGAGAACATTCTTATAAAATCGAGCGATAATGCGCGACATACATATGATCTTGCTTTACCCGTCCAGAATGAACAGCCAGGTTTAGTCTCCCGACTGGCATCGATTGATCTTCGTCAACTTGCCGGAACGCGTCGGGGTCGGAGCGCCTGCTTATTCACATCGGCCAACCTGAATTCGTTCGACTTGAGCTCGCTCAATGCGACCAGCCAACCTCGCGTGCTTGAATAGCCTAATCGACAGCGAGGGCTGGCCTTGTACAATTTTCTCGAGCAGACGGTTGCCCATTACATGACGCGAGAGCCTCGGACGGTTTGGCGCGATATGACGGTGTGCGAACTTGGCGACCTTTTCGAGAAGGAAGATTTCAATGCCTATCCAGTCATGGACGGATCGCATGTGGTAGGCATCATGTCCAAGCTTGACTACCTGTCCTGCTTCGTTTTCAGGCCGGCGCGCATCCTCCCGCGCTACCCCGACCTGATGCAGCGGACGGTCGTTGATCTGATGAGGGCGGAATTTATTTATGTCGCGCCGTCAACGAAGTTGACCCGCGTGCTGGAGCTGATGGTCAACCACCGCCTTCGCAGCATGCCGGTGCTCGAAAGCGAGCAGCGGCTTGTCGGCATCATTTCGAGCAAGGACGTAATGCGAGCGCTGCAGGATTGCGCCACGGCGGATGCTGTTTCTCGCCCGATCTCATAGGCGACTGCCTTAATGCACCCTTCAATCTTCGATCTCCAGCAATAGATATGCGCACGACAATCCGTGGCGCGGTAGGCGCGGTTCGTTCCAGTCGTTGCCTAATCGTTAATCGTCTCTCCAACATGATGGCGAAGTTGGATTGATCTGGACGAGGTCCAAACGAACGCAATGTTCCAGAATTCGGATTGGTGAGGTGGAACAGCGCTTCCGCTTCCCTTGTTCCGTGGCGGACCGCGCGCGGGCGGCGAACCGATTAGGCCGCCCACCGAGACATAGTTGCCGGGAACGAACGGTGGTCCTTGAAATGAAATCGCATCCTGGCAGAGTGAGGAATTAGTGTAACACCCGGCCACCTCCTTAGTTTTCCTCATTCGCCGCCGTTTTGCGATGCGACGCGCTTCGCCGCGGGCCCGCCGAGCGTGGCGTCGATCCTGAAGTCATCTCCAGGGACGCAACGATCATATGGCCGGTGCCCGCGCCGCGTTTGGGGGAGAGCCCGGCTCTTACGAGAAAAGTGCGATGGCAGAATCGGCTTCAGAAAAGGTTGTTCGTGGCGATCCTGCTCTGTTCACAGCCAGCTTGAGTGGTGGTGGGAGCTGCTGCGGGCTTTATCAGGCCCGTGATAATTATGCTGACCAGCGGCCCGAGCGGGGTGACCGTCTGTTCACGAGGTGGTGCAGCAGGCCAGAGACTGCGATAGCCGGGCGCGCGCCTCGATCTGGTGCGATCTAGAAGCCTTGGATCTCATTGAAAGCTCGGGCTCGCCTCCTCAACGACGTCCGCGGGGCCGCCGAACGGTATAGCCTCACGGCATCTCCGGCGATGATCTGCATCAACCACGTCATACCTACGGACGCTACACTGCATCAGCCGCGGGAAAACGCGCGCATGAGGCGTCTGCAGGCTGCGATCGGAGGAACGTGTGAAGATTTCGGGTTCGAGGGAAGGAACACATTGGCAATCGTGTCACGATTGCACAGCGAGGGGCTTTGCCATCTGCGCAGCGCTCAACACCACCGAATTGCGCGAATTGGCCCAGCTGTCGCGGCATGTTCGTTTCGAATCCGGCGCCACGGTATTCGCACAGGCAAACATAGCCACGTCATTCTTCAGCGTGCATAAGGGGATCCTGCGTATCTACAAGCTGCTGCCGGACAGCCGGCGCCAGATTGTCAGTTTTGCATTGCCGGGTGATTTCCTCGGGCTCTCCACCTTGCCGCGGCACGAGTTCTCCGCTGACGCGATCGGCCGCGTCGCGTTGTGCCAGGTCGCCAAAGAGTCGTTCGCGACATTCTCCGAGAACCGGCCGCGGTTGCTGTGCCGTATGATGGAATTGGCCGGCCGGGACCTGGCCCGGGCACAGGAACATATCGTCTTGCTCGGACGGCGCTCCGCCGAAGAGAAGATAGCCAGCTTCCTGATCGGGCTGGCGCGACCGACTGAATGGAATTGGACGTGAAGGAGAAATTCTGACGCTGCCGATGAAACGGCTGGACATCGCGGATCATCTCGGGCTCACCATTGAGACGGTGAGCCGTACCTTCTCGAAGCTCGAACGTGGTGGTGTGATCCAGATCTTTGCTGGTGGCGTCGTCCTGTTAGATGCCGCGCGCGTCGAAGCGTTGTCTGCGGGCGTAAGTTGAAGCGCATCGAGTTGGGTTCTTTTACCTCTTTTGATCAAGGTCAAAGACGCATCCCTTGAAACCGCGATATATTCGCATCGACGCTAATGGAGTTCGTCATGCCCGCTGCGCTCTTGGTTTCCGCCGCTGTCATCTCGGTCTTTGTGATTGTCGCCGCTGTTCTTGCTTGGGCCAGTGTCCAATCACCGGGGTCGCATCAGGCGACCCCGGGAGGGCGCAAGCGTCGTCCATTCTGATTCCTAGTGAAGTCGCTGGAGGTGGTGCAACACGCCCGCCGATCGTGCGGGTAGCTCATCGGGGCTGATCCCAATCAAAGGCAACACAGCGAATCGGGCTGACGGGGCAGACGCGCATGCAAAGAGAATTGCACATGCAGCAAGTTCAATCCGCGACATGGATGACCCACGGTGAAGCCGGGCTGATGCTATTCTTCTCGATGGCAGCTTTCGTTTGCGCGTTCGCAGCAGCCATGGCGCTGGACGCGCCGTTCGCGTTCCATGCTTCGCTCGCTGCAGTGGCAAGTGGCGCCGCGTCGTTCACGATCATGAACCGGTATCTCGATCGTCCCGTCTCGCTGCCGCCGCAGAAAATTAACGACAAGCCGAACTACAATCTCGGTCCGATCAAGTTTGCTTCCTTCATGGCGATGTTCTGGGGCATCGCCGGATTTGCGGTCGGCTTGTTGATCGCGTCCCAGCTCGCATGGCCCTCGCTCAATTTCGATCTGCCATGGACCAGCTTCGGTCGCCTGCGGCCGCTGCATACGTCGGCCGTCATCTTCGCGTTCGGCGGCAACGTGCTGATCGCATCCTCGCTCTATGTCGTGCAGAAGACCTGCCGTGTGCGCCTGGCGGGCGATCTCGCCCCCTGGTTCGTCGTCATCGGTTACAACTATTTCGTTCTCGTTGCCGGCACCGGCTATCTGCTCGGCATCACCCAGTCCAAGGAATATGCCGAGCCGGAATGGTATGCGGATCTCTGGCTGACGATCGTCTGGGTGGTGTACCTGCTGGTCTTCCTGGGGACCATCATCAAACGAAAAGAACCGCATATCTTCGTCGCCAACTGGTTCTACCTGGCTTTCATCGTCACCATCGCCGTACTGCATCTCGGCAACAATCCCGCCGTGCCGGTGTCGATGTTCGGCTCGAAGTCCTACGTGGCCTGGGCCGGTGTCCAGGACGCCATGTTCCAGTGGTGGTACGGGCATAACGCGGTCGGCTTCTTCCTAACCGCCGGCTTCCTCGCCATCATGTACTACTTCATCCCGAAGCGCGCCGAGCGGCCGATTTATTCCTACCGCTTGTCGATCATCCATTTCTGGTCGCTGATCTTCCTCTACATCTGGGCCGGTCCGCACCACCTGCATTACACGGCACTGCCGGACTGGGCGCAGACACTCGGCATGACGTTCTCGATCATGCTGTGGATGCCCTCATGGGGCGGCATGATCAACGGCCTGATGACGCTGTCGGGCGCCTGGGACAAGCTCCGCACCGATCCCGTGCTGCGCATGCTCGTCGTGTCGGTCGCCTTCTACGGCATGTCGACCTTCGAAGGGCCGATGATGTCGATCAAGGTCGTCAACTCGCTCAGCCACTATACCGACTGGACCGTTGGCCATGTGCATTCCGGTGCGCTGGGCTGGGTCGGCTTCGTGTCCTTTGGTGCGCTCTACTGCCTGATTCCATGGCTGTGGGATCGCAAGGGGCTCTACAGCCTGAAGCTGGTCAACTGGCACTTCTGGACCGCAACTATCGGCATCGTTCTCTACATCTCGGCGATGTGGGTGTCGGGAATCCTGCAGGGCCTGATGTGGCGCGCCTACACCTCGCTCGGCTTCCTCGAATATTCCTTCATCGAGACCGTGGAAGCGATGCATCCTTTCCACATCATCCGCGCCGCAGGTGGAGCGCTATTCTTGATCGGGTCGTTAATCATGGCCTATAATCTATGGATGACAGTGCGGGCAGGCGGGGCGGAATTGGCTACAGAGCTCGGGATGCAGGCGGCGCAATAAGGAACGATCTGATTGCCTTCTGGACCCGCCATCAAATCTTCGAAAAGAATTTCGTTATCCTGATCGCGAGCATTCTGGTTGTGATGCGATCGCGGCCTTGGCCGAGATCAGGCCGCTGTTACCTGAAAAGCACAACTGAGGTGGTCGATGGCGTCAGCCCGGCGCTTCTGACGACGACGAAACGCCGGCTCCGTGCCGCGTCGAGCGGATGTCGGAATCGCGGCTGTAACGCTTGATCGTAGCGCCTTGTCCTCGCGCGCCCTGGGCAGCTGCTTCCGAGGTTGATCTAGCGCGATACGGTCGGCTGTTTCGTCCCTAATACTTGACCCGCTCAACCGTAAAGGAGGGGATTATGTCATCGGCCATAAGGACGTAATCGATCGGCGGTAGGCCCTTAGGCAGGTTTTCGGAGTGGCTCAGCCGATTCCTTGATGCCGCCGAGCTCTGCGCTGTTGGGTTGCCGAGCTCGATCGCACACGACTTCACGTCTTAGCCCACCGAGCTAAATCGACGGGCATCTATCAGTTTGGGAACCTCTCAGGTGGCTCCCCGAAAGGTTGTCTCGTGCATTGTCGAATCCCGAATACGAAAATCCGGATACAGAGCAGCGTGCATGGTCAAGACAGGCGTTGCCATAGGCAAGGGGATGTTCTTGCAAGGGCGTGTCTGTATGACCGAAAAAGCCCGACGCACTTTGCTAAAGGGAAAAGCAAGAGGTGCGTCGGGCTGCAACCTGAAGGTTGCGGGCATCGGCACGGCTGAAGGTCCGTGTCCATGCCCAATATCACCCTTGCAAACGACGTGCCGCTCGAAAGCTGCCGATGATCTGCGTCTAGTCGGCCCAGGGAACGGCCGCGCGACATTCTTGGATTGAGAATAGTGTCGCAATTACCACGTTGCGTAGCGAGACTTTGTCGGCCACCAAACAATCCTGCGCCATGATGAGCTGGGTGCTTCGCTGTTTGCGAGCCGTGTCCGTGCAAGCCTCGATGAGCAGCTTCGCACCAGCCGTCGGCCAACATGCCCTCTCAGCGGTCTTTCGCGATTGAGCCCTAGACTCGCAATTGTGGGGTTTCCGCCGCGTGCGCTGGCTGATCCGAAAGCAGCGCAAACACGCAGCGGGCCTTGCAGGTGGGAAACGGTCCGAGGCCACGCAAAAAAGTCGGCCACCGCGATGTCTTGGTAAAATGGACTGCAATTCGGCCAGAGCTTACGCCTGGTCACCAGAGCGTCCTGCGCGAATGAGGCGATTTAGACAAGGGTCGCTGAACGCATGTCTTTATGTATCAACAGCATAGATGCATCCCATCGAAACAATCGATTTCACCAGTTTTGCGGAATGCTGTTAGAAAGCGCGCATAGTCTGGTGCAAATGGCACACACACTCGGCGTCACTTCCATGGCGGATGAGTGATCACAGGCGGGCGAAGCATTGGCGGACAGCCTCTTTTCCGTGGGGTTCATCTTGAAGCATATCTTTGATGACCGCCTCAAGATTACGTGACCGACGCACTTGTCGAGCTTCACGCGATCGTTGCGCCGAATTCCCTGAATAGAGCAGAAGGAAGCGAAACCTGATTTCATTTGGAACGTATATCGGCCTTCCCGTGGCTAAAGTTAACGGCGAATGCCCTCGCCGTAAATGAACCGCCGGCACCCTCCCTCTGCCGGCGGAAGCTGGTGCGATGTGTAGCAGCGTCGCTCCCCCCCAGACTGACTTCCGCCCGGCCGCCGAAAAGGGGGCCGGGCATTTTTTTTGGCGAGCAGGAGCGCCAGCTTGCAGATCTTGCATTTGATCTCACTCACGCCCATGAATTCAGGGGTCGGCGCCGCGTCCTCGCACCAATCCATCGATAGGTCCCAGAACGGCCCATCGGATTAGTTGATGTCTGTCAGCGGCCTATTATTCCGCAACGATAGTGGGCCGGCAGAAAAGCTTTTTTCCTAAGGACAGGCATGGCATTTACCACGTTGCGCTTCGGCCAATCGCCAGGTTCGCATCAAATGCATCGCGGTCAGCATCCTGATTTGTTGACCTACGAGTTGACACGCGATGAAGGCTCTGGATGGAAAGTTGAAACCTGGGCGCTATCGTGGAGTGGTAAATTCCTTCGCCGATCGCCGATATTCCCAGTTGGCGCGACACAATTCACCAAAATGTCCGGTCAGCAGCGGGCGCTCGCCGGTGTCCCACGCACCTTTGATGAATTGCATCATGGCGCAGGGAAAGCCATGCGCAACGCACCGCATGATCATGCCGAGAGCCGAGGAGGATTTCCCTTTGCTCGCGCAGGTATGGACGATGATGAGTCCCTTCTCACCGCTCTTGGCGGCTATCATCCGGTCGCGCGCTGCTTTTTTTCTTCGCCATTTGGCCGCATGGCGGGCGTCCAGCGAGGCTTCAGAGGTCACAGTTTCGTCCTCAGCGGCATCAGGTTCGGAAGTCATGAGCACGCTCCTATGGCTTGACAAGCTGCACGCTTGGGCAAATGGTGGGGTGGCGTTGGTTCCTGTCCTAGGACAGGCGAAGAGGGAATGCGATAGGGCTCTAGCCGCAAAGCTTGGACCTGAAGCGCAGCCGCCCCCGCGACCGTGACCGGAGAGATCTCTAGGAGCCACTGACCCGTCAAGGGTTGGGAAGGTGGAGATCGAAGGGAAAACCTGCTCCGCAAGCCGGGAGACCTGCCAGCGCAGAGACTTGGGACCGGCGGACGGGGTGCTCCGCGACGGCAACGAACCGTAGTGTCTCCGGTTCGTGCGCCTCATCGCCTCCGCCAAAAATCGAGGAGGGCGATGACCGTCACGCTTCATGTCTGCATCACCTGCCGTGCCGACCAACCCGTAAGAGAAGGCAAAATCACGCCAGGCGCGCGTCTGCACAGCGCCATTCTCGCCGGCGTGCCGGAAGACGTCCACGTGGTTCCGGTCGAATGCCTGTCTGCTTGTAGCCAGGGTTGCTCGGTCGCGCTCAGCGCGCCTGGACAGTGGTCTTACGTCTGCGGCCGCCTGTCCGACATAAACGCGCCGGACGTGATCGCCGGTGCTGCGGCCTATGCGGCGGCGGCCGACGGCGTCGTGCCGTGGCGCAGCCGGCCGGAGATCTTCCGCAAACAATCGCTTGCCCGCATTTTCACCGATTACCATGAAACGGATCTGCTGCTCGCCGCAGACTATGCCGTGCATGAGGCGGGCCTTGCGGCCGCGGCGGCGCGCCTCGGCGCGGCCACACCATCGCTCTACCACCTACGCGACACATCCCGATCAGCCGCGTGCTCGCTCGTTGACCGAGGAAATTTCGCGCGTTGTGCGTGCGCGTGCGGCCAACCGAAATGGATGTCCGGCATGATGCGCCACGGCTTTCAGGGCGCGGCGGAAATCGCTGCCACGCTAGAGCATATGGCCAGCTTTGCACATCTTGCCGATGCGGTGCCCACGCATCTCTTCGATCTCTATTACGACGCGATGCTTGGCAGCGACAACGTGCGCACTTTCATGGCGCGCGAGAATCCGGCGGCGCTTGCGGCGATCGAGACTTGCTTCACCCGTTTGAATCAAGCTTCGCCCTGGAGGACACGGCGCAATTCGATTGCGGCCGCGCTGCGGGAGGCTTCATGAGCGCTGTTGCGATCAAGGGCTGGTGCCCCAGCGCCTTACGGCCGATGCGGTCGGGAGATGGGCTCGTGGTTCGCATCCGGCCGCACGGTGGCCGGCTGGCTCCGAAGCAGGCAGCGGGAATTGCGGCGCTGTCCAAGCGCTACGGCAACGGCCTGATCGATCTGACCAGCCGGGGCAACCTGCAAATCAGGGGTGTCAGTGATCAAGGTCATCGGCCCTTGATCGAGGAACTCTCACGGCTGCACTTGCTCGATCCCGATGCGGAGTCGGAAGCGCGGCGCAACATCCTTGTCACGCCCTTCTGGAGCGCCAGTGACGATACCTGTTTTCTCGCAGCAGAACTTGAACACGGGCTTGTGATGGGACCGCCCGGCCTGCCGACCAAATTCGGCTTCGCCGTTGATTGCAGCACAGAGCCCGCGCTGGCCGGCGCCTCCGCCGACATCCGCATCGAGCGCAGCACCGCGGGAGAGCTGATCGTGCGTGCCGACGGTGCGGAGCATGGTCGTCCCGTCTCGCGGACAGGAGCGGTAAGCGTTGCGCTCGCGCTTGCCGAGTGGTTCGTCGACTCGGGCGGAGCCAGGGAGGGGAGAGGGCGAATGAAAGCGCATGTCGGGGCTGGCGCAAAACTGCCCGACGCGCTTCGTAGCAACGTCAAGCCGGCTTGCATGATCGCGGAGCCGCGTCCCGGACTTTATCCGCAAGGCGCGATGGTCGCTGCGGCTTTCGGACAGCTGACACATGCCGCTCTCAGCCATCTTGCCGGATGCTCGCAAGGATTACGGATGACGCCCTGGCGCATGATTATGGCGGAAGGATTGCGCGAAATGCCCCACTGCGAGGGCCTCGTCACCCAAGCGGACGATCCGATCCTGCGCGTCATCGCCTGCAGCGGTGCGCCCGCCTGCTGTGAGGCGCATTCCGATACTCGTGCACTTGCAGCGTCGCTTGCGTCGCATATTGCCGCGGACGAGAGGCTTCACGTCTCTGGCTGTGCCAAAGGCTGTGCCCATTCGGGGACTGCTGCGCTCACCCTTGTTGCGACCCGCGAGGGATTTGATGTCATCCGCAGCGGCTCAACGCGGGATACGTCTAGCCAGCGTGGAGTAAGCGCAGGCCGAATGATCGCGGATCCTTCCGTTCTAACGGGATCGCCCTGATGACGCACGTCTATGAAACCGATGGTGCAACGATCTACCGTCAATCCTTCGCCACCATTCGCGCGGAGGCGAACCTTGAGCGATTTTCCGCCGACGAGGAGCCGGTGGTCGTGCGGATGGTCCATGCCGCCGGCATGGTGAGTCTCGAATCCTGCATCCGCTTCACGCCCGGCATGGCGCGCATCGCGCGGGCTGCGCTGCAGAACGCCGCGCCTATCCTCTGCGACGCACGCATGGTGTCGGGGGGAATTACCCGTGCGCGCCTGCCGGCCGGCAACGCCATCATCTGTACGCTTGACGATCCTAAGGTTCCCTCCCTCGCGCAATCCATGCGCAATACCCGCTCAGCCGCAGCGCTGGAATTGTGGAGGCCGCATCTGGACGGCGCGATCGTCGCTATCGGCAATGCGCCGACCGCGCTATTTCACCTGCTCAACATGCTGGAGGATCGCAACTGTCCAAGACCTGCAGCGATCATCGGTTGTCCGGTCGGCTTTGTCGGCGCGGCTGAAGCCAAGGTTGCGCTGATGGCTGACCAGCCTGCGCCGGCGCTGACGGTCGAGGGGCGCCTTGGCGGCTCCGCAATCACGGTCGCCGCCGTGAACGCGCTGGCGAGCCGGAACGAATAGCTATGGGGCGCATCATCTGTTGCGGCCTCGGGCCAGGAAATCCGGACCTCATGAGCGTGCGCGCCGATCGTGAGGTCCGTGCGGCCAAGCACGTAGCCTATTTCCGGAAGAAAGGGCGGGCCGGCCAGGCGCGCCGCATCGTCGATGGACTACTGGCAAAGGACGTCTGCGAGTATCCGATGGAGTATCCGGTCACTACGGAGATCGCCTTCGATAGTCCGGAATATGTTGGCCTCCTTACCGGCTTTTACGACGAGTGGGCGGAGCGTCTTGCGCGGATCGCCCGCGCGGCCGACATCGTCGTTCTCTGCGAGGGCGATCCCTACTTCTACGGTTCCTTCATGCACCTCCGTGCACGTCTGCAGCGCCGCGTCGAGATCGAGGTGATCGCCGGCATTCCCGGCATGGCTGGCTGCTGGAATTCGGTCGGCCTGCCGATCGCCCTCGGCGACGACGTGATGACGGTACTGATGGGTACGCTGTCGGAACACGAGCTCGAGCAACGCGCGCGCAATTCCGATGCGCTCGTCATCATGAAGACCGGTCGCAATCTGAAGAAGGTGCGCCGCGCGCTTGCCGCCGCCGGCCGCCTTGGCGAGGCATGGCTGATCGAACGCGGCACTATGCCGGCCGAGCGCGTCGCGCGGCTGAAGGACGTGGACGAGACCGAGTGCCCCTATTTCGCGGTCGTGCTCGTGCATGGGCGGGGACGCCGGATAGAGGCGGCCGAATGACGGGCATATTGACGATCGCGGGACTTGGGCCGGGCGACCAGGCGCTAGTCACGCCGGAAGTCTCCGCCGCGCTCGCCGCCGCGACCGACGTCGTGGGCTATGCGCCCTACGTCGCGCGAGTAGCCCCGCGTGAAGGACTTACGCTGCATCCATCAGACAATCGCATGGAGTTGCAGCGCGCAAGCGATGCATTGCAGCTGGCATCGGAAGGACGCCGTGTTGTCATGGTTTCTTCGGGAGACCCAGGTGTTTTCGCCATGGCAGCGGCTGTGTTCGAAGCACTTGAAGTCTCGCCTCAATGGCATGGGCTTGCAATCCGCGTTATGCCCGGCGTGACTGCAATGCTGACAGCCGCCGCGCGCGCCGGCGCGCCACTCGGCCACGATTTTTGCGCGATCAATCTCTCCGATAATCTGAAGCCGTGGTCGATGATCGAGAAACGCTTGCGGCTTGCCTCCGAAGCCGACTTTGCGATCGCGATGTACAATCCGCGCTCAGTGAGCCGGCCCGAGGGTTTTGAACGCGCGCTCTCGGTGCTGAAGGAGGCAGGTTGCGGCGAGCGCCTCGTGATCTTCGCCCATGCGGTCAGCACGGTCGCGGAGCGAATTGAAACCGTGATGCTGCGCGAGGCACGGCCCGAGATGGCCGACATGCGAACCCTTGTCATCGTCGGTAATTCGGCAACGCGCCGCGTCGGCCGCTGGGTCTATGCACCGAGGCATGCCCGATGACGGAGCCATTGCATGACCTCCGCCACGCTTTCGACTCGGGGCCTGTCAGGCAATTCGGGCCGCTTGAGCATCACGACGGGAAGGCCGAGCTCGCGCGCGGCGTCGATCTTGGCGCGCGCGCCCGCTCCACCGGAGTTGCGGGCAACAACCCATTCGATGCCGCGCGCACGCATCATCTCCAATTCGCCGGCGAGGGTGAACGGTCCGCGCGACACGATGACATCGACGTCCGGAAACGGCAGTGGTCTATCGGGAGGATCGACAAACCGCAAAGTGTAGGCGTGCTGCGGCCTGGCGCTGAAAGCTGCGATGTGCTGCCGTCCGATCGCAAGAAATACCCGCGCGCAGTTGTTCGGCAATGCTGCCGCAGCGGAGGAGATATCCGCGGCCTCGATCCAGGTGTCGCCGGTCCCTTTTGCCCAGGGCGCGCGCTCGAGCGCGATCAGCGGTGTTCCGGTCGTCTCGCACGCTGCAACCGCATTACGGCTCATTTCGGCCGCGAAGGGATGGGTTGCATCGACAAGGTGCGTTATTCCCTCGCGCCGAATGAACTCGGCAAGGCCATTCACGCCGCCGAACCCTCCGATGCGGGTCGGCAGCGGCTGGTTCGCGGGGGCGCGGGTGCGACCTCCATAGGAATAGATCGCATCACACCCCGCGCGCGCCACAGCGTCTGCGAGCAGATTGGCATCGCTTGTTCCGCCCAGAATGAGGGCGCGCATCATGCATGATCCCTGGCTGACGGTAATCGGCATTGGCGAAGATGGCCTTGCCGGCCTCTCGGATGCAAGCCGAAAGGCGCTTGCGGAAGCCGAGACGGTGTTTGGCGGCGAACGGCATCTCGCGCTGGCAGGGATTGCCGACCGCGGCCGTCCCTGGCCGGCGCCGTTCGAGACAGATTGCGTGCTGGCCTGCCGCGGTCGTCCGACGGTGGTGCTGGCCTCGGGCGATCCGTCCTGGTACGGCGTAGGAGCTAGTCTCGCGGAACGGCTCAGCAAGAGCGAATGGATTGCGCATCCCGCGCCCTCGACATTCTCGCTTGCCTCGGCGCGGCTCGGATGGCGGCTTGAATCTGTCGTCTGTCTTGGAATCCACGCGGCGCCATTTGAACGCCTGGTGCCGCATCTGACACATGGAGCACGCATCATTTGTCTCGTGCGCGACGGCAAGGCGCCCGGCGATCTGGCCAAATGGTTGACGGCGCGCGGCTGGGGCGATTCACGGCTGTGGACGCTCACCGCGCTCGGCGGTCCCCGCGAATCCGTGGCGCAATATCGGGCCGACAGCTACGCCGCAGATGGCGGCGCGGGGCCGGTGGCAATTGCGCTGGAAACCAATGGACCGCACGGCGTTCCGCGCAGCTCCGGCCTTTCGGACGCGCTCTTCGTGCATGACGGCCAGATCACCAAGCGGCCGATGCGCGCGCTCGCGCTTTCGACGCTGGCGCCGAGATCCGGCGACAGATTATGGGACATTGGCGCCGGTTCAGGTTCGATCTCGGTAGAATGGGCTCTCTGTGGGGGCACGGCGATCGCCATCGAAGCGCGGTCTAATCGCGTAGCGAATATCCGCAGCAACGCGGCAACCTTCGGTCTGACGCATCGGATCGCCATCGTTGAGGGAATAGCGCCTGATATCCTCTCACGCCTTGAGACACCGCAAGCCGTCTTCATCGGCGGAGGGCTCGACGCTAGGATGTTCGATTCGGTGTGGTCGCGCATTGAGCCGAGAGCAAGGTTGGTTGCGCATGCCGTCACGCTGGAGACCGAGGCGCTACTCTCGGACCTTCATCAACGCCACGGTGGCGAGTTGATGCGAATCGAGATTGCGCATGCGGGTCACCTCGGCCGCTACCGCTCCTGGGAAGCGGTGCGGCCGGTCGTGCAATGGAGTGCAGTCAAGTGAAGGTCGCAGGTCTGGGGTTCAAGCGGGAGGTCACACTGGCTGCGCTGCGCGAAGCTCTCGCCGCAGCGGGCGGTCCTGAAGATCTCGCGGCGGTTGCAACCGTCAGCGACAAGGCCGAAACCGCCGCGCTCAAATTGCTGGCGCGCGAACTCACCGTGCCGATCCGGCCTGTTTCGGCCGATGTCCTGGCCGGCATTGCCACGCCCACACAGTCAGAATCCATCAAGGCGAAGTTCGGTACGGGCTCCGTCGCCGAAGCCGCAGCGCTTGCGGTCGCCGGCCGTGGTGCGCGCCTCGTTTCGACGCGGGCCGTCTCGCAGGATCGGACGGCGACCGCAGCGATCGCGGAAGGAGACGCCGAATGACGGTGCACTTCATCGGCGCCGGACCGGGAGCAGCTGATCTGCTCACCTTGCGCGGTCGCGATCTGATCGCCGCCTGTGCGGTCTGCCTCTATGCCGGCTCTCTCGTACCCGAGGGCGTTCTTGCCCATTGCCCAAAGGATGCACGGATCGTGAACACCGCGCCGCTGTCGCTCGACGACATCATGTCGGAGATCGTCACCGCACATCATGAGGGCAAGGACGTCGCACGGCTACATTCCGGGGATCTCTCGATCTGGTCGGCGATGGGCGAGCAATTGCGCCGCCTGCGCGCGCTTCAAATCTCCTATTCAATCACGCCGGGCGTGCCGGCCTTTTCCGCCGCCGCGGCCGCGATCGAGGCCGAGCTCACGCTACCGGATCTTGTGCAATCGGTCGTGCTGACACGGATGCCGGGCCGGGCGAGCGCGATGTCGCAAGGCGAGAAGCTCACCACCTTCGCCGCGACCGGTGCGGTGCTCGCCATCCATCTCTCGATCCATCTGCTTTCCACGGTGATTGATGAGCTGACGCCGCACTACGGAGGAGACTGCCCGGTTGCAATAGTCTGGCGCGCAAGCTGGCCGGATCAGCGCATCGTCCGCGCCACGCTCGGTACCTTGGACTCTGCTGTAAGCACCGAGCTCGAGCGCACAGCCGTTATTCTGGTTGGCCGCACACTGGGTTCGGAAGATTTCGGAGAGAGCCGACTGTATGCCGTCGACTATGACCGCCGATATCGGCCGATCGGGCCGACGCCGCGCTTTCCGGAAGGCTCGTGATGACGGCGAGCCTTGTCATCTCCGCGCCTGCATCCGGGGTCGGCAAGACGATGCTGATGCTGGCGTTGGCGGGCGCCTATCGCGATCGCGGGCTGAAGGTCCAGTGCTTCAAGAGCGGGCCCGATTATATCGATGCGCGGCACTTGCCGATCCGGAATCAACGACCGGGTTTTATATGAGGAAGCGACACATTCCCGGCGCTCGCGGCAAAACTGATCGAGCACGGTATGGCTGCCGACACGCCGGCGCTATTTGCAAGTCTCTTGGCCACGCGGAGGAGCGGATTGTCCGCACCACGATTGCGAAGCTCGTAGAGCAGCTAACGCAAACCGGCGCCGCAACGACGGCGCCGATCATTCTTTTCGGCACGCTGGCGGGAGAGACTCGATGATGACGCTGTCGCCCGATCTCGCGAGCCCCTTGACGTCTCCTCGTCGGAAGGAGCACACAGAGCAGGCATGGTGCTCGAAGCGGCGCAAAGCGCCAGAGCATAATTCGGAACGGGGAAGGGCGGACCTGAATGCGGCGCCCAAAGCCCGGCCGCCCCCGCGACTGTAAGCGGTGAGGGGCTCCGATCCGCCACTGGGCCATCAGGCCTGGGAAGGCCGGGGACCCGTTTCGAACCGCGAGCCAGGAGACCGGCCCTGCAGTTTTTAACGCTAACGCCGTCGGGTGTGACGGCAGAAGGGACTTAAGTCATGCATATCGAACCAGGTATCGTTACGGGCGCCAAGCTCGTGCTGAGTTATGCGACCGGTGCCGTTGCCGCCGGCTGCGCCTTCAAGCTCGTGGTCGAAACCGTGCGCGCGCAGGGGATTGTTTCGCTGGCGGTGCGCACCGTCGCAACAACGGTCCTGGTCTTCTCGTTCTTCGAACTCCTGCCGCATTTCCGGGTCGGGGTCTCGGAGGTGCATTTCATTCTCGGCTCGACGCTGTTTCTCCTGTTCGGCGCAGCGCCAGCCGCGTTCGGGTTGGCGCTTGGTCTTCTGCTGCAGGGGCTGTTCTTCGTGCCGACCGACCTGCCGCAGTATGGTATGAACGTGACGACGCTGCTGGTGCCCTTGTTTGCGATCCAGGCGCTGGCTGGGCGGATCATTCCTCGCAACACCGCCTATGTTGACCTGCAGTATCGGCAGGCACTTGCGCTTTCGACCGCCTATCAATCCGGCATCGTGGGGTGGGTCGCCTTCTGGGCGCTGTATGGTGCGGGCTTTGCGGCCGACAACCTCGCCTCCATCGCGTCTTTCGCCGCTTCTTACGCGCTCGTCGTGGTCATTGAACCGCTGGCCGATCTGACCGTGTTGGCACTGGCGAAATCGCTGCGAGGTGTGACTGCCGATGGTCTTGTTACCTATCGGCTTCACAACGGCGCCTGAAGATGACGTACGGGCGGTCGCAAGCCGCGGCCGCCCCCGTTTCATAACGTGATGCTGACACTCTCCCTGATAGGCATTGGCTGCGGCGATCCCGAGCAGCTCACGCTTGGGGCGATCCGCGCGATCAATGCGGCTGACTTGGTGCTGATTCCGCGCAAGGGCCCGGTGAAGTCCGATCTCGCCGACCTGCGCCGGCTGATTTGCGCGCAAGCCCTGACGAACAGCCGCACGCGCGTTGCTGAGTTCGACGTGCCCGTTCGCGACACTGCGCAGGAGAGCTACCGCAAGGGAGTGGAGGAATGGCACGACGCCGTCGCCGTGACCTGGTCCCGCGCAATTGCGGCGCATCTCGGTGATGACGGGCGCGTTGCCCTGCTGATCTGGGGCGATCCTTCGCTATACGACTCGAGCCTGCGGATCGCACAAAGGCTTGATCCGTTGCCGATAATCGAGGTCGTCCCGGGCATCACGTCGATCCAGGCGCTTTGCGCCGCACATTCACTGCCGCTGAACGACATTGGGGAGCCTTTTCTCGTCACCACCGGACGGCGGCTGCGCGAATGCGGTTGGCCATCCGGCGCCGACACGGTGGTCGTCATGCTCGATGGCGGCGCCGCGTTCCAGTGGCTCGATCCGAACGGACTACATATCTGGTGGGGCGCCTATCTCGGGATGCCCCGGCAAATCACCATGTCAGGTGCGCTCGCAGAAGTGGGGCCAATCATCGTCGCCGCCCGACAGGAAGCACGCGCCAAGCATGGCTGGATCATGGATAGCTACATCCTCAAGCGCGTGTCGTAGCACTCGTGCGAAGGCTGCTGGCATTTTGAACAATCACCAAGGGCAGGACGACATGCTACCCGAGTGCGTCTATCACGAGTGCCCGGGCGTTTCGACTGCCCATCGTGATGGCGCCCTTGCCCGTCAGGCCGAGCTCACCAAGCCGACCGGTGCGCTGGGTCGCCTCGAGCACCTCGCGATCGACCTGGCCGGTCCGCAACAAACCGAACGGCCTCGAGCCGAGCGCGTGCCGATCATCGTCTTTGCAGGGGATCACGGGATCGTCGCGCAGGGCGTATCGGCCTATCCTCAGGAAGTTACGATGGCGATGATGTAGAATTTCGCGTCAGGCGGTGCAGCAATTTCGGTTCTCGCGCGCGAACTGGGCTTAAGTCTGGAGATCGTCGATGCCGGAACGCTCGCCGAACAGCCCATCCCGGGAGTCGCGACAGACAAGCCGCGCCGCGGCAGCCGGAATTTCAGCAAGGAAGCGGCGCTCAAGTTGGGGAGGTCGCCTTCGCCTTCGACGGCGGCAAGCGCGCGGTCGCGCGCGGCCTCAGCGGAGCCAGATCTTCTGATCCTTGGTGACATGGGTATCGGCAACACCACGACTTCTGCGGCAGTTGCCGCCGCCCTGCTTGGCATCGGCGCCGAGCAGGTGGCCGGCAATGGCACCGGGATCGATGCCGACAGCCGTGCGCGCAAGGCGCACCTGATTGATGCAGCGCTGGCTCGTCATGCCCTTACAAGACCAGGAACTTCTGCCGAGCGGATCCTGTGTGCGGTAGGCGGTCTCGAAACTGCTGCGATTACGGGCGCGATCATCACCGCCGCTCAACGTCGGCTCCCGATCCTGATCGACGGCTTTATCGTGTCTGTCGCGGCATTGACGGCGGTGCTTCTTAATCCGTCGTGTCGGCCCTTTCTCTTATCCTCGCATCAATCGGCCGAGCAGGGGCGCCGCCTAGTTCTTGAGGCGCTGATGTGCCGCCGTTGTTCAATCTGGACCTCAGGCTAGGGGAGGGGGCGGGCGTCGCGCTTGCATTGCCAATCCTGCGGCTTGCATGCGCTCTGTACAATGGAATGGCAACCTTCGCGCAAGCCAGCGTTCCGAATCGCTCATAACGCGACATTCGGATTGACCGACACAATCCGCCAATCGTTCCGCAGCCGATCAATTCGGGTGATCGACAGCGGATCGATCACGAAGCGCAACGCTGCTTGCGGTGCGATGTCGAGGGCTACGCAGAGCGCGGCGCGAATAGTGCCGGAATGCACCACGAGTGTTGCTGGACCAGCAGCTATTCTACGAAGTCCCGAACCCTCGCAATTTGATCTTCGAAGCTCTCGCCGCCGAGTGGGCTTGAACGAGCGGGATCCTTCCAGAACTCGGCGTACCCTTCATCTCCGAGAGCGGCGAGATCGTCGTGACGTCGGCCGGTCCAATGCCCGAAGTCCCCGAACTCAGGCACGAGGATCGGATCAAGCTCGAATGCGCGCGCGGTATCAACAGTTCGTTGAGACGGACTCGCATAGCTTGCGGCGTCCCGCGGTAAGCGCCTTCGCACGGCTTGCAAATGCGCCCGACGGCTGAGATCAGCCGGAGCGCTCGGAGGGGAGATTTGTTCCTTCGGTAGTATTGACGACCGCATGCCGGACCAACCAAAAAAGGCTTCCCCTTCCATCCCTATATCTCCGATGCTTATCAATGCGAGAAACATTCTTAACATTCGCCCGTGGAGGCTTTACCGCGAAGGACTGATATCACGGCCGGAGAAAAATGCGTATCTCAACACCTTCCCGTGCCGCGGACCTGCAATGAAGGCGCGTTGGCTCGTGTCAGGCCAGTTACTCATGACCGCGCTCGCCCCTTCTCGTTGATGCGACGGCGATGGGCCGCTCGCGCCGAAGTGTAGCAACTCGTTCCGAGCGTGGCGGTCGCCTAACCACCTGCGGAAGCCATTTCCGAAAAAATTGCCGGGGTTGTCGCCACAGCGGCGACCCAGAAAAAAGGCCGCTTGTAATGAACAAGCGGCCCAAGTCTAGGGAGGAAACGCCCAAGGAGGGCTGCGATAGCGCATCGCGCTACCGTGGTGCATATATGCGTTGGCGGTGCACAAAACGCAAGAGTTGACTTCCGGATCGGCATCAAAGCCCACGCTCACGCCTCGGGGTGAAGCCGTTTGCAGTCACCTGCGATTAACTCAAAGCATCCGGCACTCGCGGAACAGCTCCGGAGCCTGCGTTAAGGCGCGTGGCGAAACTGAGGGCGCCGGCGGCTCAGAGTTCAACTACCAAAGGAGACGACAATTCCTGGACAAAAAGCGAGCGAAGAGCAGATCGTAAGCCGAAAGTTCGTACAAATTCGTGCGAGGGCCCTCAGGTGAGACTTGAATCGCACGTAGCGTCAGGTTGTACGCTTTCGAAGCAGTGGTTCCGACTCAGCGAATGCGGCCGCCGAGAGGGATCGGGCTTCTTTACTGTGGCGAACGCCCGCTTAGAGATCTTACATTTGATCTCACACCCCTGAAGTTAGGAGGCGATGCTATTCCCAAGACCATTCGCCAACTGCCACGGAGCTCCGGAAAGCTGGGAAAATACTGCCAGAGCCCGGCAGCGCCCAAAACCCTGGCACCGCCGTATTGCGCGGCTTCTTTATCGCTGTTATGCGCACTTCATGCAGTTCTGGCCTAACAGGTTCAGGGCGAGTTCGACATGCGCATCGAAACGGTTGCGAAATCGAGGGATGCTACGACGGTGGTGTCGTATTCGACGTGTCCGGTTGCAGACGCGCATGTTCGAAAAGCGACGCCGAGGTGCAAATATTCCCTCGCCGCCAAGCGAGGCACATGGTTTTCACTCTTCAAGCAAGGCTCGCACGACGTGCTTGGTGGCATTGTCCATTGCTGGGAAGGACCTACACGATCATGCCGCTCTCCCAGTCGTAGGCGCAGGAGTTATAAGAAACCTACTCGATTGATCCAAATCAGCACCGGAGACGCCGTACTGAGCCGTCGGGCTTCGCAACGCACGAAGACGCATTGGCCGCGATATCCGTCCTCGACAAACTGTACTCATCCCGCGCGCCTCGTCGGCGCATCGAAAGGTGCGATCTGACCTGCGTCGAGTGACAGGAGACGAATGCAGTTCGCTGATCGAAATGCGCTTCTCAGCAAGGAGCCAAAGAAGAAAGTGATGTGACGGCGGCCGCAGCTGTCATCGCGGCTTCTCTCACACGAAAATTAGTGGGAGTCCGAAAGCATGAACGCGCCGAGCTATCGGACGCAGATATTTTCTCATCTGACCGATAGTATTGATCGCGGGCAGAGAAAGCGCCCGCTTGGGCTTCTCAGCAATTTGGTCGCCGATCAGCTCCCGCACTGCATTGCCGAGATCAAACGCTGTAAACGGCCAGACGAAGGGGTCAGGGATCTTGGACGCAGCATTAACGGGATGATTGCATCGGCCGACTATGAGGTGCAGCTGCTGAATCTGCCGCAGCCCGAGCTCGCGATCGCCAAGACAGACATCCACTATCTCGTCAACTGTGCTTATCAGATGTCAGCGTTTGTTGGTCTTCATCCCGTAGAAGCGGAGTTGACCATAGGAGAGGAGCTGGCCCGATTAAGTTGTGATCGGAAGCCTAGCATTGAGGTCCTCTCGTATGAAGATATGATTTTGCAAACCCGGTGCAGAGCGATCCACGCGTATATTGCCTCGGCGCGGCCGGGGTCGAAGAGCGAGATTTTTGCTTGGGTCACCAACTCATCGAGAGCGATCTACAGCTAGCAATCGATGCTCTACTTGAATTGCGTGACACGGCTGACGCTGACGCTCGCCAATGTCTTGCGGTATGCTTAGAGCGTCTTGAGTCAGCAAATTATGTTCTGACGCGCTTTTTGGAGCACATGTCACCCGACCTATTTGGCCAGTTTCCTGTGTTTTATGGAAAAAACCTTTACAAGAATAGGCTTGGCCCGAGCGGCCGGTTCTCTGCGCGGATAGTGGCGGTCTCGGTGCTACTGTTCGGTGAAGATCTCTTCCAACAGAAGCCGCAATTCTATAGGGACGTATATCGGCTGTCCGAAATACTATCCGCAGGGATGCATTAGCGAGGTATTCCGCTGCTTGTCACCGGGCAATGCAAGCGCGGAACCCACGCCAACTTGGCTAGAAGGGGAAGCGGACTTTCCCCGGTCTGCGCCCATTTCGCCCGTCATCGAACGCCTTGGTGATGAATCGCAAAGCTACGCGCGTCTTGTGTTTATGCGCTGGATCAGTTTACCCGGATGCACCGTATTACTGCCTTAAAACATACGGTCGTACCGGGGCGTCCAATTGTCGGAGTTGAAGGGTCCGAAAGTGTTGAGGCTGTTCTTTCACAGCGGCTGTTAACCCGCGGCGCGTCCCTAATCTGACGGTATGTGTCAGACGTGTGGTGTCCGACACTGGTCGAAGGATTCTTAATGAATTGGAGTTGCGAGCCGGTGCTCTAGCATTCACTTGGACAATTCTTGATACGACAAAGATCCAAGTAGGGGCTCAAAGACGTCACGGCACGGCTGGCTACGTTCGCCGCAACGAAGGGATGTTGCACGGATATGCTGATCTTCTAGGATAAGCGGCTGACTGGCCGCGATAAGCCACCTGACGAGATTGCGAACCTGGAAATCCAATCTAGTCCTGAGAGGCCAGCTTCGTGAAAACCTGAAGAAGGTGGAGCCGCCGGATTGCGGCATGCGACGACTTGGTTATGTAGACGCTGCGAACGCACATCGTGCGTTCGTTTCCGTTTCCTCAGCTCTCATGGCCCCACGTGACTAATTTGAGCGCTTTTTCTGGAAACCGGTTGGCATCTCTCAAGTGTTTCAGGTGGTGTTGGCCTGCTTCTTGCTATCAGAGCGTCAGTAAGCCGTCGATAACAGCTTGGAAGAGGTTTATGGGTGAGGCAACGGAAACGTTTTACGGCGTCATCAGACGTCAGGGTATCACGCGTCGCAGTTTCCACAAATTCTGCAGTTTGACGGCAACGAGCCTCGGGCTCGGTCCGCTCGCGGCAACCCAGATTGCCAACGCGCTGGAGACAAAGCCGCGTGTGCCCGTGATCTGGATTCACGGGCTCGAATGCACCTGCTGTTCGGAAAGCTTTATCCGCTCGGCCCATCCGCTGTTCAAAGACGTGGTGCTATCGATGATCTCGCTGGATTATGACGCCCCAATCATGGCGGCGGCAGGGCATCAGGCCGAAGCTATCCTCGAGGAGACCCGCGCCAAGTACAAGGGCCAGTATGTGCTTGCCGTTGAAGGCAATCCGCCGCTGAACGAAGGCGGCATGTTTTGCATTGATGGCGGCAAGCCGTTCGTCGAAAAGCTCAGGGCGATGGCGGAAGATTCCATGGCGATCATTGCTTGGGGTACTTGTGCGTCTTGGGGTTGCGTGCAGGCAGCCAAGCCCAACCCGACTCAGGCGACGCCGATCGATAAAGTGATCACGAACAAACCGATCATCAAGGTTCCTGGCTGCCCGCCCATCGCAGAGGTCATGACCGCCTTGGTGACCTTCATCACCACGTTCGGAAAGCTTCCCGAGCTCGACCGCCAAGGGCGTCCAAAGATGTTCTATTCCCAGCGGATCCACGACAAGTGCTATCGGCGTCCCCATTTCGACGCCGGCCAGTTTGTCGAGGAGTGGGACGACGAGTCCGCGCGCCAGGGCTATTGCCTCTACAAGATGGGCTGCAAGGGGCCGACCACCTATAACGCCTGCTCGGCCGTTCGGTGGAACGACGGCGTTTCCTTCCCGATCCAATCCGGCCACGGCTGCTTAGGCTGCTCCGAAGATGGCTTTTGGGACAAGGGCTCATTTTACGATCGGCTGACGACCATCAAGCAATTCGGCATCGAGGCCAACGCCGACCAAATTGGCATGGCCGCTGCTGGCGCGGTCGGCCTAGCCGTTGCCGCGCACGCGGCGATCACAGCTGCGAAGCGGCTGACCCGTAAACGGGGCCGCGTAGCTCAGGAAAAATAATCGGATTCAGGGAAGGACAACGATGGGCGCCCAGACACCGAATGGGTTCAAGCTCGACAATTCCAGCAAACGCATTGTCGTCGATCCGCTGACCCGGGTCGAAGGCCACCTCCGCGTCGAGGTCAATCTCGATTCCGACAATGTGATCTGCAACGCGGTCTCATCCGGAACTATGTGGCGCGGCATCGAGACGATCTTGCGTGGACGCGATCCTCGCGACGCCTGGGCGTTCACCGAGCGGATTTGCGGCGTCTGCACCGGCACGCATGCGCTCACCTCGGTGCGCGCGGTGGAGAACGCGCTGGGTATCATCATTCCCGAGAATGCTAATTCGATCCGCAATATCATGCAGCTCTGCTTGCAGGTGCACGATCATCTTGTGCACTTCTATCACCTGCACTCGCTGGATTGGGTCGATGTGATTTCCGCCCTCAAGGCCGATCCCAAGGCGACCTCTGCGTTGGCGCAGTCGGTCTCCCCCTGGCCGCTATCATCGCCAGGCTATTTCAAGCATCTGCAGATCAGGCTGACCAAGTTCGTTGAATCAGGGCAGCTCGGCCCGTTTAAGAACGCCTATTGGGGGCATCCGGCCTACAAGCTTCCGCCGGAAGCGAACCTGATGGCCTTGGCGCATTATCTGGAAGCGCTCGACTTCCAGAAGGACGTCGTCAAGATCCACGCCATCTATGGCGGCAAGAACCCGCATCCGAATTGGCTGGTCGGTGGCGTGGCCTGCGCCATCAATGTCGATGGTACCGGTGCAGTGGGTGCCATAAATATGGAGCGGCTAAACCTGGTATCCTCGATCATTGGCCGTTCGATCGAATTCGTCGAGCAGGTTTATCTGCCCGACATTGCCGTGATTGGCTCCTTCTACAAGGACTGGCTGTATGGCCGCGGTCTCTCGGGTAAGAGCCTAATGTCCTATGGCGACATTCCCGAGAACGCGAATGATTATTCCGCGAAAAACCTCAAGCAGCCGCGCGGCGTGATCCTCAATGGCAATTTCAGCGAAGTTCTGCCGATCGATCACGGCGATCCCGAGCAGATCCAGGAGTTCGTCGCTCATTCCTGGTACAAGTACCCCGATGAAACCAGGGGGCTGCATCCCTGGGATGGTATAACCGAGCCGAATTTCCGGCTCGGACCCAACGTTAAGGGCACCAGGACCGACATCAAGGAGCTCGACGAAGGCGGCAAATATTCCTGGATCAAGGCGCCTCGCTGGCGCGGCAACGCCGTCGAGGTGGGACCGCTGGCGCGATACCTCATAGGTCACGCACAAGGCAAAGAGGAGTTCAAGGAGCCAACCGAGAAGCTGCTGAAGACACTCGATCTTCCCTTCGCTGCACTCTTCTCGACGCTCGGCCGCACTGCGGCACGTGCGCTCGAATGCCAATGGGCCGCGCACCAGATGCGCTATTTCCAGGATAAGCTTATGGCGAATATCAAAGCTGGTGACACCACTACCGCCAACATCGATAAATGGAAGCCGGAGAGCTGGCCGAAGGAAGCCAAGGGCTACGGTTTCACCGAGGCGCCGCGTGGTGCGCTCGGGCACTGGATCAAGATCAAGGAGTCCAAGATCGACAACTACCAATGCGTCGTGCCGACGACATGGAACGGCTCGCCGCGTGATCCAGATGGCAATATCGGTGCATTTGAGGCCTCGCTGATGGATACGCCGATCGCTGATCCGGAGAAGCCGCTGGAAATCCTGCGCACGATCCATTCGTTTGATCCATGCCTGGCCTGCTCGACACATGTGATGGGGCCGGATGGCCAGGAAATGGCAACGGTCAAGGTCCGCTAGGGGAGGCGGCATTGTTGGACAAATCTCCGCAAGCGCTAACTGCCACGGTCGCGGTTGACCCGGTACGCTCCGCCAGCAGCGAGCGTGGCGTCGTCTACGTGTACGAAGCGCCCGTGCGGCTGTGGCATTGGATCAACGCCGCGGCAATCCTGGTGTTGGGCCTCAGCGGTTATTTCATCGGCAATGGGATACCGACCATTCCCGGAGAGACAGGCGACAATTTTCTGTTCGGCTATATCCGTTTTGTGCATTTCATCGCAGGCTATGTGCTCACGCTCGGCTTCCTCTTGCGCATTTACTGGGCGTTCGTGGGCAACCCCCATGCTAAGCAGATTTTCTACGTGCCGCTTTGGCGCAAGAGCTATTGGCGCGAGGTGTGGCACGAGATTCGCTGGTACGCTTTCGTTGCGACCGAGCCAAAGAAATACGTCGCGCACAATCCGCTGGCCCAGCTTGCGATGTTCTTCATGTTTACGCTGGCGACCGCGTTCATGATCGTCACCGGCTTTGCACTGTACGCGCAGGGCACCGGCAACGACAGCTGGCAGTACGGGCTGTTCGGCTGGGTGTTTTCGATTAGGCCGAACAGCCAGGACGTCCACACCTGGCATCATCTCGGCCTGTGGATGATCGTGACGTTTGCGCTCATTCACATCTATACAGCGGTTCGTGAAGATATCGTGTCGCGCCAGAGCATCGTCTCGTCGATCATTTTCGGCGAGCGAGAATTCCGCGATTGATTGACGATGCAGCTGCCAACTCCGGAGAACACAAAACGGATCCTGGTGCTCGGCATCGGCAATATCCTGTGGGCCGATGATGGGTTCGGCGTGCGCGTGGTGGAGCAGTTCCACCGCCGCTACGCCGTCTCTAGCAATGTCACCATGCTCGATGGCGGCACGCAGGGGCTCTACCTCGTCAACTTTCTCGAAAAGGCCGATTGCCTGATCGCGTTCGATGCCATCGACTATGGACTCGCGCCCGGGCACTTGAAGCTCGTGCGAGACGAGGAGGTGCCGAAATTCACCGGCGTCAAGAAGGTGAGCCTGCATCAGACCGGCTTCCAGGAGGTCTTAAGTGCGGCTGACCTGCTTGGCCACTGCCCGCGACAGCTCGCTCTAATCGGCTGTCAGCCACTTGATCTGGAGGATTGGGGCGGGCCGCTGACGGCTCCGGTGCGCACACAGATTGCGCCTGCGATCGAACTGGCGTGCGAACTGCTGGCGCAGTGGGGTTCTCCGGCAAAACTGCGGACGGTGCCGCTACCGCACTCGGAGCATCTGCTCGCGAACGCTATCGACCATACAAATTATGAGAGGAGGGCGCGGCCGATCTAGCGGCTCGCGGATTACCATGTGCCTTGGCTTGCCAATGACGATTATTGAGACCGACGGCACGTCGGCGCTTTGCGAATATGGCGATGAACAGCGGCGCGTCTCAGTCATGCTGCTCGCCGAGCCACCTCTCGGTGCCAAGGTGCTTGTCCATATCGATACCGCGGTGCGGCTCTTGGATGACGACGAAGCGCGGCTGATCGCGGACGCTCTTGAGGGCCGTGATGCGGCCCTCAATGGCCACGATTGTGATCGTTTCTTTGCGGACTTGATCGGTCAAGAGCCGCAATTGCCCGAATACCTGCGCTAGCCCGGCGCCGCCTCCCGGTCACTGCCTGCCCATCTTTGCCCATATCAGCGGAAACCAAATTTGAAGCCGAAACAAGCTTCACGAGGAATATCTCGACCGGGTGCTGATACGAGCGGGAATGCAATCGCGAAAGAGCAACGATTGGCACGTCCCTTGCTACACCTGACCCAGCAGAACCATGGACTATCAAAGAGGCGGCTAATGGACTTTCAATCCGGGAAACATGATCTGACGCGGCTCCGTCTGTTCGAGGTGGGAACCGCAAGCGTCCCGCAAGCGCGAGACACTCGGCATGATCGCCAAGATCCGGGAGATCTCTATCGACCGCATTTCGAAGCTCATTGATCGCCCGCGCCAATGACGCATCGTGGAAATAAGCACCAGCCCCGCACACAAACGGGACGTCGTATCATGAAGCAGGTTTCCGGGTCGCGTCCGATAGCGCCGAGAAAATGCGAGCAGCCGATGAGCGTGTTTCCCATCGCCGCGGAAAGTCTCGACGCAGCCCATAGCGGGCTAGGGGCTGCGAGGGCGCTCGCGGACCCCACTGCGCTCAATGGCATCGAGCTGGCAAGGAACTGTCCGACTGCCATCGCGCTGTTGTATTCGGTCGCGGCCGCCGTTGCTCGCCAGAAGAGCGATGTGCCGACGCAGCTGTTCAGGATCGGAAATCTCAACGATCTGGAGCGCAGGCTGATTGCCGAAGTGCTCGGGGAGGGCGAGCTCTCCGGCGTTGTTGCTTTGCCGAGTGGCCGCGTGGCGCAAATCCAGGAATCGGTACTTGCGGGAATCTGGCGCGTGCGCATCGAGACCGACGCGGCACACGAATATGTCGAGGTCGGTGCGATCCCGGAAATCGTGCGGCGCGCCGCAACCGACCTGACGTCGAGCGATCTTCTGATCGGCGCGGCACCGGACGGCGCGATGAACGTGCTGCCGGTACTCGCAGAAATCCGTGAGCGGGCAATGGCCTGGCAGCCGGGCATGCGCTCGCAGATCATCAACTTCACCCTGCTGCCGATGAACCCGGTCGACCTGGCGTTTTTGCAGCAAAGCGTCGGCAACGGTCCGATCCAGCTCATCTCGCGCGGCTATGGGACTTGCCGAGTGCTTGCGACGGGCATCCGGAACGTCTGGTCGGTGCAGTTCTTCAATGCCGTGGACAGCATCATTCTGGATACGCTGGAAGTCGGCGGCGTGCCAATGGCTGCGTTGGCCGCCGAGGAAGATTTCTGGGTTTCCGCCGAACGCCTGCAAGAAATCATCAAAGCTTACTTCGAATGACGAGCTTCGAGAATTTTGGCGTCCGGAAGGATATCGCAAACGGCGCGCGCATGGAGTGCGGCATCTGTTGGATCGTCTACGACCCGGCTGAGAGGGATGAGGCAACGCAAATTGCAGCGGGAACGCCTTTCGCCGGGTTACCGAAAATTGGCGTTGTCCAAACTGCGATGCGCCCAAAACGAAGTTCATGGTGATTGAAGATGACGCCTGACTGCGAACAGCGTTCCTGCAGGAGCTTGCACGCTGATGCGTCGGCGTGGGGCGAGAGGCTCGCGGCAGCCTATCGGGATATCGCCGATCGTACCATGCGCCACCTGCCGATCTTCAACGAGGTCTTGAGCATCGAAGCGATCGGCTTTCGCGCGCGCGAGGGCAGGGTCGTCGGCATGATGGTCACGCCCTGGTTCATGAACGTGGTCACACCCATTCGCGACGGCGCTTCCCAATCCTCTCCGAGCCCGGGATCGAACCTGCGCTTGCGATTTCCGGCCGGCCAGATCGAATTCACCGTCGGTGAGCTGGCGCCCGTGGGCTTGATCGCGAGCTACTCACTGTTCTCGCCGATGTTTGAGTTCGAGCACATGACGTCCGCGCGCGCCACCGCCGAAGCAGCGCTCGCGGCGCTGATGTCGCCGGCCAACCGCGCGGCGTTACATGGGCCCGATGCGCGACCTGGTTCGATCGACCGCCGGCATTTCTTACGCATTGTACTGACGGAGCGGCGCGCATGAGCCTCGCCGTCCGCAACCAGATCGATGTTACCATATCGCTTGCTGGCGACGCAATTGCCGCGGTCGAGATTCTGCCGCGCGTCCGGCCGCCATTAGGGCGGCTGTTCGCCGGCAAGCGGGCCGTTTCGTTGCTCGACGTGCTGCCGCGAATCTTCTCGTTGTGTGCCGCCGCGCACCAGGTGGCATTCCTGTCCGCGATCGAGGCGGCGCGCGACGAAAACATCAGCCTTGCGACGCGCCAGCATCGTATCGCCATGGTCGTTGCCGAGCGGCTGGCGGAATTGCTGCGGGGCCTGTTTGTCGGGCATTTCGCGCTGGATACCACGAGCGCCGCAGCGATCCGGGCCCTGATGGAGGGGGTATCGGCACTTCTCAGCAGTGCAGAGCCCAGCTGCGGCCAGGTTCGACGCGAGGCAATGGCGCGGGTTGCGATTGCGCTGACAGCGCTTGGCATAACGAACGAAGACGGAGCGCCGAGGCTCGGTACCCCACTAGCGCTTCGCGTTGCGGCTCTCGAGGAAGACGCGTTGAACCCAACGCCGATGCAGCACTCGTTTTTGTCGGTTGCCGACGACCGCGACGTCATTGAACGGCTCGTGGATGATGCAGGATTTTGCCGTTGTCCCGACCTTGAGGGCCGCATTCCCGAAACGGGTGCGTGGGCACGCCAAATGATGCGTGATCAGCTCACGCTAGGCCGGTCGGGGCCGGCCGATCGGCTAAAGGCGAGGATTGCGGAAATCGTGCGGCTGCACGCTTGGCTCCGCCACGGTGCTCATGTTGAAACAGCGGAGGATGGGATCATCGAAAGCTACAGGCTGGGGCAGGGCCATGGTGCGGCCGCGGTCGAATGCGCCAGGGGACGTCTCTATCACGCGGTTGAGCTTGATCGTCAGGGACAGCTGTCGCGCTTCGAATTTCTTGCCCCGACGGAGTGGAATTTCCACGCGCGCGGACCGCTTGTCCGCAGCCTGCAAGGCGTGGTGCTGGCCGCGAAACCACAGTCACGGGGTGCCGTTCGCGCGATGGTCGGATCCTTTGACCCTTGCGTTGGGTTCACTCTGAATTTTCGCGAAATTGGCGATGCATGAAATGGCGCTTTGTGAGGGTATCGTCGAGATCGTCGAGGAGGAGGCGCGCCGACGATCGTTTTCCAGGGTGAAGACCGTGTGTCTGGAGATCGGGGCGCTGAGCCATGTCGCTCCCGAAGCGATGAAGTTCTGCTTTGCGGCCGTTGCCGCGCGGACCATCGCCCATGGCGCGGTTATTGAGGTCGTCGAATTGCCTGGTGTCGCCTGGTGCATGGCCTGTTCGAGGAGCGTTGAGATTGCGCAACGCTATGAGCCGTGTCCCTGCTGCGGCAGCTTTCAGCTACAGGTGACCGCGGGCGAAGAGATGCGGGTCAAAGAGCTGGAGGTCGACTAATGTGTAACGTATGTGGCTGTAGCAAAGGAACGCCCTCCATCGAACGCGCCGACGCCCAAGGTGCGCAAACCCAGGGCGATCACCATGATCGTGCGCATGGTCACTACGGTCACCACCATGATCATATGCACGGCGGTGAAAAGGTGCATGATTCTCACAACCATTACCACGGCCATGATCACCATCATGATCATAGCGATCAGCATGCTCAGCGCGGAGGGGCGCTTGTGGATTGCGGCGCCGACCCGGCCGGCTTGAAGACCGCGGGTATAAGCGGCGAGCGAGCCATTCAGATCGAGCGCGACATCCTCGGCAAGAACAATAGGATCGCCGCCGACAACCGCGCGCGCTTCCTGGCCGATGACCTGATCGTGTTCAACCTTGTTTCCGGTCCGGGCGCGGGCAAAACCTCGCTGCTCGTCCGCGCCGTCTCCGAGCTCAAGGGTAGCCGCCCGGTTGGTGTCATCGAGGGCGACCAGCAGACCTCGAACGATGCCGATCGCATTCGCGCAACCGGCGTGCCCGCAATCCAGATCAATACCGGCAAGGGCTGCCATCTCGATGCTGCGATGGTCGGCGAGGCTTATCGCCGCTTGCCGCCGCTCAAGGGCGGTATTCTCTTCATCGAGAATGTCGGGAATCTAGTGTGTCCCGCGGCGTTCGATCTCGGCGAGGCCTGTAAGATCGTGGTGTTCTCGGCCGCCGATGGTGAAGACAAGCCGCTCAAATATCCGGATATGTTCGCCGCATCGTCGCTGATGCTGATCAACAAGATTGATCTGGCGCCGGTGATCGACTTCGATTTAGCCCAAACCATCGAATATGCGAGACGCGTCAATCCGAGCATTGAGGTGCTGACGGTTTCGGCGCGTACGGGCGTGGGCTTTGTCGGGCTCTACGCTTGGATCCGGAAACAGGCTGCGCATCAGAGGCGTCCCGTCGAGGACGCATCGCGATGAGCGCGAGCAGCGACGCCATCATCCGCGGTGAAACGCGGCTGCGGGTGCGCATCAGTGGCGCCGTGCAGGGTGTCGGCTTTCGTCCTTATGTATATGGTCTCGCTACCCGCTATGGGTTGACCGGGTTCGTCGCCAACGATCCCGATGGCGTGATCATCGAGGTTGAGGGCGACCGTACGTGCGAGTTTGTCGCCGCTCTGCCACGCGAAAGGCCTCCATTGGCGCGGATCGACCACATCTCCGTTCAGGAGATTGGTGCGCTTGCGGCGAAAGACTTTTCGATCCGCGCCAGCGAACACGGGAGGGTGTCGACCCGAATCCTCGCCGATACCGCAACATGCCAGGAATGTCTTGATGAGTTGTTCGACCCGAACAGCCGATATTACCTCTATCCCTTCATCAACTGCTCTCATTGCGGCCCTCGCTATACCATCGCCAAACGGCTTCCCTACGATCGCCGTAACACTGCGATGAGGGAGTTTGCGATGTGTGCCGCCTGCGCGGGCGAATATGCCGATCCGGCGAGCCGCAGGTTTCATGCGGAAGCGATTGCCTGTCCGACATGCGGTCCTCGGCTCAGTCATGGGATCAACGATATTGCCGCGGCGATCGACGGCGGCCAAATCGTCGCGATAAAGGGAGTGGGCGGGTACCAGTTGCTTTGCGACGCTCGCAACCATGACGCCGTGCAGCGTTTGCGCAAGAAGAAGCAGCGCGACCAGAAGCCGTTCGCGGTCATGGTTGGTTCCGTAGAGCAGGTCAGCGAGATTGCGGAGGCGAATGCCGCCGAGCTCCCACTGCTCGAATCCATCGCCCGCCCGATCGTTCTCCTGCTGTCGCGCAACAATCTGGCGCCGGCGATAGCCCCCGGCCTGTCGCGCGTTGGCATCATGCTGCCGGTGGCCCCGTTGCATCACCTCATCTTCCATGCGCTTCGTTCGACAGGTGCATGGGATGGGGGTCAAGGTCCGGTCATTGTCAGCACCAGTGCTAATCCCGGCGGCGAACCGCTCCCGATCGACAACGCGGAGGCGCTGTGGCGGCTCGCGGGCATCGCCGATCTTATTGTGACCCATGATCGTGATATTCTGACGCGCGCCGATGATTCCGTGGTGGCGGTGGTGGCGGGGCGGCGTCAATTCATTCGTCGCGCCCGCGGCTATGTTCCCGAACCGATCCGGCTTGCGAGGTCTGTGCCGCCCGTGCTCGCCGTAGGCGGCGCGTTGAAATCGACCATCACGGTTACACGGGGCAGTGAGGCGTTCGTCTCCCAGCACATCGGCGATCTCGATACGGCTGAAGGCATCCGCTTCTTTGAGGAGACGATCCGGCACCTCACATCGACCCTCGACATCGATCCTGTCGTCATTGCCCATGATCTGCATCCCAACATGGCGACCACCCGATTTGCGGAAGCAAGCGGCCGCGCGCTGGTCGCTGTCCAGCATCACCACGCGCACGCTGCCGCCGTCATCGCAGAGCATGGCCTTGGGCGGCCTACGCTCGCCCTTCTCCTCGACGGCTATGGTTATGGCTCCGACGGCGGCAACTGGGGTGGCGAGCTATTGTTGTGCGAAGGTGCCGGGTTTCGAAGGATCGGGCATCTCGCGCCCTTGCAAATGCCTGGCGGAGATCGCGCAGCCCGCGAGCCTTGGCGCATGGCGAGCGCAATATTTCACTTGCTGGGGCGGAAAAACGAAATCGGGCTGCGTTTTGCAGCACAGTCGCAGGCCGAGCGTCTGCCGTCATTGCTCGATCCACCCAGCGTGACGACTACGACCAGCGCGGGCCGGCTGTTCGACGCAGCAGCGGCGCTGCTGGGGATCGCGGCTTTGCAGAGCTATGAGGGCGAAGCCGCGATGAAGCTAGAGGCGCATGTGCGGCGGACTGCGGTGCTTGAAGCGGGCTGGATGATCGATGGCCACGTGCTGTCCTTTCGCCCGCTGTTTGCGCGCTTGATTGCAGACAACGTCGGCGCCACGGAGGGAGCCGGGCTGTTTCATGGCACGTTCGCCGCTGCCTGCGTTGATTGGGTCGCGCGCGCGGCGCGGACAACTGGCGTTGCCACCGTCGTTCTGAGCGGCGGCTGCTTCCTGAACGCGGTACTCGCGGAAGAAATCCAACGGGGTTGCATTGCGGCCGGCCTCACTCCGCTGCTGCCGCGGCAGGTTCCGCCCAATGACGGTAGCCTGAGCCTCGGACAAGCCTGGATCGCCGCTCTGCAGATTGCAGAACGACCGTCAGTCCTGGAAGGAATAGCCTGATATGTGTCTCTCGGTACCAGCTGAGGTCACGAAGATTCTTCCCGACGACCTTGCCATCGTATCCATCGACAGCATCAGGAAGGAGATATCGATTGCGCTCATCGACGATCTCGCGGTCGGGGACTACGTCCTTGTCCATGTCGGCTACGCCCTGGCTAGAATCGACCCGGCGGAGGCCGAGCACACGCTCCAGCTCCTACACGAGCTAGGCAGCGTCGGGCATGGGCTCCAGCCATGAAATATGCCGACGAATTTCGCGACAAAACCATCGCGCAGGGGCTCGCGCGTGCGATTGGCGCCGAAGCCAAGTCGCAAAGGGACTATCGGTTCATGGAATTCTGCGGCGGACACACGCACGCGATTTTCCGCTATGGTCTGGAGGATATACTTCCTGCGAATGTTCGCATGATCCACGGGCCCGGTTGTCCCGTCTGTGTTCTCCCAGCCAGCCGGATCGACATGGCGATCAGGCTCGCCGAGCTGCCGCAGGTCACTCTCTGTATTTATGGCGACTTGATGCGCGTGCCAGGCTCGCAGGGAAAATCCCTGCTGAGCGCCAAGGCGTTCGGCGCCGACATACGGATGGTCTACTCGACCCTCGATGCAATCCTGATCGCCGAACAGGCGCCGAATCGGGAGGTGGTCTTTTTTGCCATTGGATTTGAGACCACGACGCCGCCGACAGCGGTGATGATCCGGCTTGCCGAGAAGAAGTGGCTGAAGAATGTTAGTGTGTTCTGCAATCACGTGCTAACTCCCGCCGCGATGCATAGCATTCTCGAGGGTCAGGATATCCATAATGGCGGGCGGATTGAAGTTGATGGCTTCCTTGGACCTGCGCATGTCAGCACCATCATTGGCACGAAGCCTTACGAGGTCCTCGCAGAAAAATTCGGCAAGCCGATCGTGATCGGGGGATTCGAACCGCTCGACATGATGCAGGCGATTCTGATGCTGGTGCGGCAGGTGAACGAAAGCCGATATGAGGTGGAGAACCAATACAGCCGTGCCGTGACGCGGAAAGGCAATCGACGCGCCAAGGAAAAGGTATCGGATATCTTCGAAGTGCGTGACCAGTTCGAATGGCGCGGGCTCGGGCTCGTACCCCATAGCGGACTGAAGCTAAAACAGGCTTACGCTCAATTCGATGCGGAGATGCGTTTCGCGATGCACGAAGTACGTGTTGCCGACAATCCGACGTGCGAGTGCGGGGCCATCCTGCGCGGCCTGAAGGGGCCGGTCGACTGCAAGCTGTTCGGAACCGTCTGCACGCCGGAAACTCCGATAGGATCCTGCATGGTTTCATCGGAAGGCGCCTGTGCCGCGCATTGGACGTATGGACGGTTTCGCATCATCAATTGAGGCGGGCGTGATGAGAGCAAGGGCCTATCAACGCAAGATCGATATCAAGAACGGGCGGGTCGACCTGTCCCACGGCGCCGGAGGGCGCGCGATGGCGCAGCTGATCTCCGGCCTGTTTCACGAAGCCTTCGGCAATGAATGGCTCGCCCGCGGCAACGATCAGGCGGCCTTCGATGTTGACGCCGGCAGGATGGTGATGACGACCGACAGCTATGTCGTTTCGCCGCTGTTCTTTCCCGGCGGCAACATCGGATCGCTCGCGGTCCACGGCACGGTCAATGATGTCGCGATGGGCGGCGCGCGTCCGCTCTATCTGTCGGCAAGTTTCATCATCGAGGAGGGCTTCCGCTTCTCGGATCTGAAGACGATTGCGGATTCGATGGGCGAGGCCGCGCGCGCAGCCGGCGTTTACATCATCACGGGTGACACCAAGGTCGTCGAGCGTGGGAAGGCGGACGGAGTGTTCGTCTCGATGACAGGGGTCGGGGCTTTGGCCGATGGGCTCGATCTCTCCGCCGAGAAGATAAGGGTCGGAGACCGCGTGCTGGTCTCCGGCAGTCTCGGCGACCATGGTGCGGCGATCATGTCGAGGCGCCAGAATCTCGCTTTCGAGACCGAGATCGCCTCGGATTCCGCAGCGCTACATGATCTCGTAAGTCTAATGGTTGCGGCCGGCGGCAGCAGCATCCGGGTGATGCGCGACCCCACGCGCGGCGGTCTTGCGGCGCTACTCAACGAGATTGCGCATCAGTCGGGCCTCGGGTTCCGTCTGCAGGAAGAGGCCATTCCGGTGAAGCCGGCGGTTGCCGCCGCCTGCGAACTCCTTGGGCTTGATCCGCTATATGTCGCCAACGAGGGCAAGCTCGTTGCCATCGTGGCGCCTGACATGGCCGATGCTGTGCTTGCAGCTATGAGGGCGCATCCGCTCGGGCGCGATGCGGCTGATATCGGCGAGGCCGTTACCGACAATCATCAGTTTGTGCAGCTGTCAACCAGCTTTGGTGGCGGGCGAATTGTCGATTGGCTGTGGGGAGAACAATTGCCGCGGATCTGTTGAGCACAATTGCAACTTCTGCCATTTCGTTGTTGCCTTGAGGAGATCGCCCGGGCAATTCCCCGTAAAGCACTCGTTCCGCCTCGAGCGCATCTATCAAACCGAAGATGCGGGATGGGCCTCGAAAGCAGAATGGTCGTCGCACCTCAAATCATCACATAAGCACTGCTTCAACATCAGTCGTGCAATAAAGTCCTTCTCTTCACAAGCATCAAACGAGTGTCAGGGAGTGGCTATCTCTCCTACTATCATCCTAACCGATTTACCTTAGCATGGACGGGATGCAGAGTTCTGGGCTAACGCCGATCGTTTGATATGGCGCAAAGACACAGGGGGCGCGCAGCGGTTAGGATGATTCTATATAACGCCTGGGAAAGTAACCTTTGCAGACCTCAATCCAGAAAAAGTATTGCGATGCCCGCCTGCCTTGGTACACCATCTATCCAACCGTGCCAGAGTTCTCCGCGGAGGTCGGTGCACAGGATTGTGAGAAATGGCTGAGGCGCCTGCCGCCTGACGAGCCCGTGTCGCTCTATCTCCACATTCCGTTCTGCCGATCGACCTGCTGGTATTGCGGCTTTCCTACGGCCAGCACTCGCCGGGATGCGCCGGTCCTCAATTATTTGTCGGTGCTGCGTGAGGAGATCCGTTTGGTCGCGGAGCAAGCGCCGCAAGCGCTGCCCGTGAGCGACGTGCACTTCGGCGGCGGAGCGCCGACCCTCATCGCGCCAGCGGATTTCCTCGCTCTGATGGAGCTCCTGCGCCGCTGCTTCGCCTTCAGGAAAACGGCTGCGATCGCCGTCGAGATCGACCCGCGCACGTTCACGGTCGAGATGGCCGAAGCCTTAGGAGCAGCCGGCGTGAACCGCGCGAGCCTCGGCGTGCAGAGCTTCGATCCCATTGTTCAAAAAGCGATCAACCGGGTCCAGAGTAAGTCGCAGACCGCCGCTGCCGTCGATAATCTTCGCCAGCACGGAATAAGCCGCATCAATTTCGACCTTATTTTCGGCCTCCCAAATCAGACGGTGCAGTCCTGCGTCGAGAGCGCGACGATGGCGGTCGCCATGCGCCCGAACCGGGTTGCGGTTTTCGGCTACGCGCACGTTCCTTCGTATATGAAACGTCAGCGCCTGATCGATGAGGCGGCGCTGCCGGACAGTGCTGCCCGCGCCGACCAGGCCGCGGCCGTGGCCGGTACGCTGGTCGCTGCCGGCTACCTCCAAATCGGGCTTGACCATTTTGCCTTGCCGGACGATGAGCTCGCTCTGGCGCAGAAGGCCGGTCGGCTGCGGCGTAATTCCTTGGGTTACTCGGCTGACACCTGCAAAACCCTGATCGGCTTCGGCACGTCGGCCATCGGCCGTCTCGGCGACGGTTACGTCCAGAACGATGTTGCAACAGGCTCCTACAGCGGGCACATCAGAGCAGGCCGTCTGGCGACGTCAAAAGGCTACCGTCTCACCGATGAAGACCGCGTCCGAGCCGCGATCATCGAGCGGCTGATGTGCGATCTGGAGGCCGACGTGCCGGCAATCTGTACCAACCACGGATTTCATGCGGTCCCTTTTCTGGATTCAGCTGAACGCTTGGCGATGCTTGCCGAGGACGGGATAATCGACATCGAAAAGGGTTTCATCCGCGTGAGGCAGGAGCACCGCTTTGTGATTCGCGCTGTTGCTGCCGCATTCGACGCTTATCTCAACCGTTCACCTTATTAACAAGCAGCATAAACGGATCCAAAAGCAACACCGTTTCGCGCTAACAGGACGGCGCCTCGACCATATAGAAAATGTTTCTATGCAATCTGAGCCAGACTGCCGTCGTTGCGGCAACGATCTCGACGGCCTCGGCGAGCCTCACGTTAGAGGTCCTGGCACTGCCGTAAGCTTTGGCGCCGCCGTAATCGCCCGGCAGGCCGCTTGGGGAGAAACGATCAACCGCGTCGAGCGGGGGTTGGCAAGCTGGAGGTCTGTGGCACCTGTCGTCAAGGCTCGTCCGCCTTCGGTCCTGAAATCAGTGGCGCGCCCCCGACGGAAACCGGCCCTTGTGGTTTAGTCGATCGCACGGGTTTCTTGGCCGACTCCGAAACGGCATGGCCAGGACGAGGAACATGAGGAGAAGAAGCCGTGGGTGTCGGGTTCTGCAGCGAGTCGAGTCGTGAAGTGAGAGCTGCGATTTGATCCGACATTCGTGTTAAATCGGCCAGCTGGGCATTGATGCTGCGGTTGAGTTCCGCGAGCTCATCGCTAGTCTTCTGTTGTCCCGATTGAATCTCCGACAGGGTCGCTCTGTCCTCAGGTGACAAGCCTGGCATTGGGCCCACGTCACGGGCCGCCGACGTCTCGACAAATTGTCCGACATTAGTCCAGAAATAGGCTCCTGCAGCGCAGAGGCCAACGAGGACAATTACGAGCAGTAAAACCCACGGAACGCGTTTCGACGAGGTGTGCAATGACGGCGGCAAGTCCGAACCGGTCGCTTCATCCATCATCTCCATCATCCCTCGCTCGATATCAGTATTGGCTTTGCTCGTTGACGCGCTATCACACGATGGTCAAGAGCTGCAACGAGCCGCAACCATCGACAAACCCTTATCCGCAAGTTGCCCTCTTCGTTTTGTCATCTCCGCCTATGATCGGCGCGATGTGATACTCTTGGCGCATGGTCAGCTCCTACATCATAGCGCCACTGCAAAGCAATATTCTCGTCTTCATCCGTCATCGCGCAGCATTTCCTCGCCATTCAGAAAAAGCCTGCAAACAATCTTCCATTTGCCGGCGCGCGTATGCGAACCAATCGTTGTTTCCTGAATTATCATTCCGACTCGTGAGCCAGGCCTCCCCATTGGCCCTGGCCCGCAAGTCCATCCCTTGGCGAAACACGCCACTTAGAGTTCTGCGAGCTGGCAGCCGAGTCCAATCTTCACGCGCCGGAATAGTCGGCGCGTGCTCAAATACTCTTGAAAGCTATCTGGCCGGGCGCAGTCGAATACCGAGCACATCGCCGACTTGGTCTAGCCAAATTACACAGAAAAAGATTGGGAAAAACACACCCGTTCGGCGGGGCCGGCGGTCGGCATAAATCTGCAGGATCAATGACGCCGGTCCTCTCGCCTACGGGACCGGCTTCCTGTGGATGATCGTTAATGGTCACCGCAACGACGAACTCGGCCAACTTCTTGCCTGGGCCTATCCGGGCAACCCTCAAAAACGTCGCTTGAGCACGACGTTAATGATGCAGATCAAAAATCGCGGTTCAGCTGCGTCTCCGCCGAGAGATGCGCGCGTAAAGAGCTGAGTGGCTGCAGCGCTCGCGAGTGACCGACGCCCGATTTCCGGAATGATAGTAGCATCGGCAGAGTTCTTCTAGCTGCCGAGGAGGCCTCATCCCGAGCAGGCCACGATCCTGCATCGATAAGCAACGCCTTGCGACCTGGTCAACTACTAACGTTAGCAGTTGGTGGAGATGACGGACACATGGCAATCGGCGGTTAATGAAGGTTCGCGGCGGGTCGCACTTTAAGGACTGGGATGCAACATAGAACTGGCCACTCCAACGGCCCTGATGGATGCGCCAGCGCGTTTGTAGCCGTCAAATCGGCTCCAGCCGCGATTGCTCCCTTTTTATGGAAGCCCATGATGCACTTTCTGGCGCGATCGCCGAGCGCACAGGTTGCAAAGGGGCCTTCGGCCTGTCAGTTGCCTCGTCTCTCGGTTAACGCGATGCCAGCGAAGTATCATGGAGCGAACGCGTGGTCGCTGGCGCGCGAGCCCTGTCTTCTGATCACTGCCATCTTTCGAAGGAGACGTCCTCTTCGCCGTCGAATGCCGAAATCCTCATGCTTGTAGTGGAAGAGGTGGGTCGCTCGCAGTGTATTGGTGGCGAGGACAGCAAGGCGCCGCCCACCCGTCCTAACTATCTCGCGGAGCAAAGAAGCCGAATAAACCCGGCCGCTTTCGACACGGCGGCAGCGCAGCAGAACTGCCTTGGAGCAGTCGACTAGCTCGGCCGCGTTATGGCGCACTCGACACGTGCTCGCCGATCAGGCCAATAGCTCGCCGGCCGGTGACGAGGCTCGGGAGGCTCAGCGGGTAGACGGGCCGATTGCTGCCAAGCGTCAGCCCCGCCTCCAGACACTAGAAGGGTAGGGGGCGCTCCGGGCAAGTTAGGCCGGAGCGCAATCTATTCGAGACTAGCAATTCGGATGTGGAGTTCACTATGCATGGTTACTTTGTCGTGGCGACCGCTGTGACAGACGTTTTCAGCTTTCGATCAACTACGAAGCAAAGAGGGCTTGCTCTCGCACTCTCCCTAGCTGCGAGCCTCGTCGGCAGTTCGGCGCCGGCACAGACTGCCAATGGGCTTAAGCCAAAACGCAACATTCCAGATGAGGTTGCTAAAAGAGGAATTGAGAAGGACTCTGATTCCGCCACAAAATTCCAAACCCGCCAGCTCACACGAGCAACGCGTCTCGTCTCTAGCTCAGCGCTAGCACAAAATTCCAGTGTGCCTGCCGCAAAGCGCGGCAGTGCGGATGAAATTGCTAAGAACAGAACTCAAAAGGAGATCGACCCATTCGCAAAGTTCGAGAACCTCCGCGAAAAAGGTATGTGGCTCAATATCCCTGGTCCTGCCGATACGATAGATCAGGATAAAGGCGGCGTTAGATCCGCGCTGGCAGACGTCGGGATTGGCTACGTTGGCGGGACAGTAGTCAGCGTCATAGACAATCAACTGCCAAATGCAGCCAGAGCCACCACCGCCAATCAGCTATATATGGGCCAGAATCCGACATTTAGTACCGTAAATTTCATGATAGTGACCTACGATCTCAGCCGCTTTGGAATTCCCGATGGTCAGATCATCGTGGGAGCCGAGCAGCAATACTGGACATGGAAACCCGGCGGGCCAGATAGAGCAGGTCTCAATACGTTGGCCTACTACCAGACGTTCTTCGACAGGAAACTCGAACTCAAAATGGGCTACCTCAGAAATGTAAATGAGTTCGCAGGCACATTGGTTGGAGGGAATGCAGGAGCAAGCGTTTTGGCGCCCTCGTCGAATATCCTGTATCAAGCTGGTATGAGCAACAATGCCGCGCCTACGCCAGCTCTCAACGTGAAGTACAATTTTGATGATCACCTATATGACAAGGTCTCAATCCAGCGCTCAATCAGTCCAGACGGTCAGTATGCGCAGATCAGCGAAAATCCCACCGCCTTAAGCTGGAGCACCGCCAACACAGGCATTCTTTTGCTTGATGAAGTTGGCTACAAGAACAAGGCTGCTCCGGGCGTACCTGAGACCTGGTTGCGGGCGGGCGCCGGTTTCAATAACAGCAGCTACAAGAACTTGCAGTATCCGCAGCAATCGAGAGCCGAGGCGAACAGCGTCTACTACGTCGCAGCGGACAGGCAGCTCTGGCAGGCTGATGTACAGGGCTCGGCATCTCGTGGTATCTATGGTGGGTTCTCTGTAATGTACGCTCCACCTGACTTAAACAAAGTCAGTCAATATTACGAGCTTCGTCTCTATGCGAAGGGACTGTTTGACAGCCGGCCCAGTGATCAGATTGCTATTGTTGCCACTAACACCGTCTGGAGCAACTTTGCAGTGGACGCTGCCTTGGCTAAAGGGAATCTCGTGCATCGCGACAGCACAGCGATCTTGGGTACCTATACCGCGCATCTGGCACCCGGGATATATGCAAGTGTAGGACTGGCATACATCAACAACCCGACGAGCATTACACACACACGCCAAACGGGACATGCTCTGAATTTGTTGGTGTCTACCTCGATATTCTTCTAAGTCCTCAAGGCTAGTCAAGTGACTCTAAAACCGAACGGTTCATGACCAAGGCGACGATTATTGGTTTCGGCGCGATCGCGAATCTCATTCGGGAAGCGTTCTATACGGCTGGTTGAGGTTCGACACCGAGCGCTCTTCTGATCACAATCGTCGGATCCGCCCCGCGAGGCCGACACGTTCGAGGTAGGCCCATGAGCATCGGTCAAAGGCCGGCGCCAACACTGTCCGATTCACCCCAGAGAGTGTTGCAAAAGTCGAAAGTCGCTGGGTTCAGAAATTGTCGCGAAAAGCACTAAGCAGCGAGCGATCGCTGATCGTATGATCTTAACCGCATTATTGAAGTCGCCTGTAAAATTTTGCGTGATGCAGTGAGGTCCCTCACATTTGTATACGGAAGTCGCGCCCACGGCCTGCAGAATTGCGGTCATCTGCGAAGATCGACCTTTGCAACACAATCCCCCACAGCGGACGCGCGTCCTTAGTGATGGTCTTCGGCTTGGGGCCGTTAGCCGGCGTTCAGTTCACCCTAATCACGGGGGCCCTGCCGCGGCAGAGGATTGTTGGCGGGGTTGGTATCGTACTTCGATATTCGCGTGACGAGCCCGCTAGTGGTGAGCGGTTGCAAGTCTGCCTCCAGCGCGTCGGCAATCTCTTTGGCATAGATCTCCCGATCGTCTACGTGGAGTGCAAAGGATTTCAAATACTTTTCTTTTTTCGCTGGATTCTTGATCGTCGCCTTTGTCCACTGGTAGAGCGGATAGTTTTCGACGCCGTGCTCTTCTGCCGCGGCGACATACTCCGCAAAGGCATCGAACTGGCATTTCGGCGCGGCGCGATGCTTGGCAAGGATATTGAACAGCGGTGCCAGTGCCGGAGCAGGGAGCTTTCGGCCTACCGATTCCGCGGTGGCGGAATCATTCACATCGAACCTGACCTGATACTGCCAGTGAGAAACCACGCTATGCTCGCGTTCTGGTCGCACCCGATTTTCTCCTTTTGCCATCGCAAGGCGCTACCGCTTCCTCGCGAGCAGGTCCGGCGGCATGCATTGTGTCACAAGCTGCCGCAACGTCGGGCCAACCGTTGCGTTTGGAGCTCCTCATATTCACGGCTCTCGTTGGACGAACGAAAGTCAACCTCCTCCGGTTGATACGTGCCGCTGCCGATCTCCTCTGCCATCACTTGCCGGCACCTTGAGGCAACTCGCTTTCCCTCGAGTTGATTACCTCGGCCGTTGCGCATACGCGGTGGCCTATGCGTTGCGGCGTAGCGGTGTACGTACACTGCAGCGCCGACCGCGCTCTCGATGAGGCTCGCGAAACCAGATCTTCATCAGACCCGCACAGGCCGTTTGACCTCAACTAGTACAAGTAGAGAGCGCGGGAGCATAGTCTATAACGGCCGGATCTCCGTGAATGTGTGAACGCCTTGTGGGCGGCTGCTTGGTGACCTTTACGCGCGTTACACTGCACCGGCCATCAATGCTGACGGGCACGTCACCCTCGATGGTGGCGCGACGAACGATGCGATGCTGGTCGCCGTAATCATTGACTGCATAATGGTGCGTGGCCCGGTTATCCCAGATCGCAACATCGCCCGCCCTCCAGTTCCAGCGCACGGTGTTTTCGGGCGCGGTGATATGAGACTGAAGTATATCAAACAGTTTTTGACCGTCATATTTGGGGATGCCAAGAAAACGCTGTACCAACGCGCCGAGCACTAGCGTCCGCTCTTCGGTCTCGGGGTGGACACGCACGACGGGATGCTCAGTCTCGAAGATGGTTCTGGTGAAGACCTCGTCAAAATGCTTTTTATCGACCTCGCGGACTCGGGCCATTCCGGCATAGTCGAAGACGTTGCTATGAACGGCCCAGAGCTCGTCTGCAAGCCGTTGCAGTGGTGGCGGCAGATCGAGATAAGCCGCGGCGGTGTTCGACCACACCGTATCACCGCCGAATAGTGGGATCACAACGGCCCGCAGAACCAAAATCTTGGGATAGGCATCGGCGAAGGTCCCATCGGCATGCCACACATCGGCCCGGCCACCACCGCGAGCGGAGTCAAGCTCGAGGAGCGATGCCGTTCCCTTGGCAACGCCGAGCATCGGATGCGGCACCAGCTTCCCGAAACGGGCGGCAAATCGCTCCTGCTCGGCGTCATCGAGATGACCTTGGTTGCGGAAGAAGATCACCTTGTGGTCGAGCAGCAAGCTGTTGATTGCAGCGATCGTCTGATCCGGCAAATCGCTCGAGAGCTTGATGTTTCTGATTTCCGCGCCAATGCGCGCTGCGCGTTTGACGACATCGGTACGCGGAATGACATTCTCGATTGAGATCGTTTCGTTCATGGGTGTTCCAGCCTTTTCGGTTTCTTCACCAAAGGAACTATTCAGCTGCGGGGCTGAATGGGGAAGGGCTGTATTGCTTAATCATCAGAACCCGCGGAATCGGCGGCTTGGTGCGCTGTTCGTGCGACGCAAAATCGGCCGCGCACCTATCGTCCGTACCGTTGTCGATGGGATGCGCCCGAAACTCGCCGGTCTCCCGTGCTTCGGTGCAGAACTAGCTTGATTGAGGATCGACGTGCCGGCAGGTTCAAATTCGAAAGTTTCATCGAGACTGCCTTCGATCATTGGTTTGGTGAAACTTCTCTAGGATCGCGATAAGATCTCGTCCTTCCAAAAAGATACGAATCGCCTGGTGGCGTGCGGACCGCTGGTGACGTCACCGCAGACCTCGCATTTAGCGAGTGATCTCCAGCAAGCACCGTGCCAGCCGCGAAAACGGGCCGCGAACGAGGCAAGAGCGCCAAAGAATCGGGAAAACCCGGCGCGACGGTCACCGGATTAGGCGATAATTCGACCAGATAGCTTGCTAGTCTCGATGGCAGCGCGCGCGAAGAAGCAGAGCCTAACGATACGTGAGGTGGGCGCCAACGGCACAGGGGCGTACGATCGTCAGCAATCCGTTCGGCCCAGCACGAGAGGCGATAGTCATCAGATGACCTTCCATCTTTCAACATCAGGCCACGTCGGGTTCAAGACGGAGATGTCGGAGATCTGACAACCTGCAGCGTTGATCCCAAGGGATCTGTCGGCTGCGCGTGTTTTCTCTCGTGAAGCAAGGCGCACACCAAATTCCGGAACCATCGCGGCACCCCTGACCTCGATGCGGTGGCACCTGTCATTCTTCAGCTGCTCCGGCGATAGCCGACCGCTCGATGCGCGTAGACCATCGAGTTACGGGGTGCTGGTCGACAGTGCCGCCGGCACATTGTTTGCGCTCTCCGCGAGTGATCGAATATCGCGTCACCAGAACATCGCGATTCACGTTTGCTCAGGTTATTCTCGCGTGACCCCGCCTCGTTGCTAGTGTTCTGTCCCGCAACTTCGTAGCATGACTATTGCATGAATTCGGAGTATCCCGATGAAGGAGGTACCGATGCGCACCGAACGGGCGAAAGGCGATGCTGACTATTTCCAGCGACGAAGACACGCAGCTTACGGCCATAACACGGTCGCGCTCGCTGTCTCGGCGCTGACGCAGCGAACAGGGATCGTGCTGGCCTGCCAACGTGAACCGAGCAACATCGTCTTGGCGACCCGGCTTGGTGGTCGGCCCCATAGGATCGGCAACTGGCCCAATGGCGTCATCGGAAAACACATCGCGATCATCTACGATGAGACGCCCACCAGTGGACCCGGCACGGTTGAGGATGAGGCTGTGGCCGAGCTGATCAGCAAGACACGTGCGCGCAGGCCTAAAGCAGCAATCCGTCGGAGTGTGCGCCCATCTAAAGGGACGGAAACTGCCAAAAGTACCGTTCATTGCCTGTTCCAACTCTTCGGTCTGCGGCCTCGCTGTACCCGCAGCTTTAAACCCTCGACGGATGCTTTTTTGTCGAGAAGTCACGCTTCCGGAAGATTGGGAGGCGATAGAGGAGATTGCTCGCATGAGTGACGGGCTTCAAAAGGGCAATGATGCGGCCGCGATCGAGGAGCTGCTCCAACTGCTGATCGGCATCTTATCGTCAGCAACGCGACTTCCGCGCGGCCCAGAAAGCGATGCAACGTTACTGCAGATAGGGGAACTTCAAAGAGGTGTAGGCGTGCTCCTGCTTAAGCGGTTTTACGATGAAGCATAGCGAGATCTCATTGGTGTGGGGCAGGGGCTCCCTGCGGATAATCTGCTTCAACTTACGACGGAGCCGCCTAAGGCCCGCAACGAGATGTCGGATCTCGCTGGTCGCCGATGGCTCCAGGCGAATCTACACCCAATCCATCGGCCGCCCAGAGGGGTGATAACCGAGATGGCGGGTCATCACCGATGGCGAGCTGTCCTATTCCAAAGAACTCTTCGATTTCTTGCATCATATGTCACGCACCGGGTGCCAAAATCCGAACAGTGCGCACTGTCGTGTTCCACGGGTCCTAGCATGACATGGAGTCGGCCCTTGAAGGAGCTCTTGCAGAAGCCCGAGCAGCACTCTCGCAGCGGCAGTCTCCGGCAGCCCTGACCAAGAGAGTGGAGGAGGCGGGCGGCTTAATCGAGCCGGCTGTGGTTCTCGGCAGGCCAAATATCAATTTCTTCTTCAACGTGCTGGTTTTTCAGATTCATAAAGCCGAAGCGAGGCGTGCAACTTCGGTTAGCTCGTGCAACCGAGGACTGGCCGGATGGCTTCATTGGAGACCTCAACAACAGTAGCTGATGCAGGCCGGCCGCAAGCAACGTGACGAATAGTGAACGAAGAATGTTAGCAAAAAAGCCCGATCGCCAAGGATTGCTGGCGAGTTGCGCGTGAGGCCGAGGTCCTCATCGACTTTGTGGTATGGCGAAGCGCGCGGTTCCGCGGCCCGCGCTCACAAATCAGACCCGAACTTTGAGCAGACTGCGTGCTTATCGTCTCATGCGCTGGCTCCGCCGCGATGCTTATCCAGTGCAGTATCGAGGCACCTGATCAAGTGCTGTCCGGCGAAGGGCTTGGCCAGGAAGCAAATCGCTCCGGCGCTCAGCGCACGCACGCGAACGCGATCATCGGGAAAGGCAGTGATGAAAATGAAGGGTGCACCGTAGCCATGGTCCCGCATATGTGCCAGCAGGTCCAAGCCGCCCATAATCGACATCTGCACATCCGCAATCACACACGATGTTCCGTTCAGGTGGGGCGAGCGCAAGAACTCCTCGGCCGACACAAATGTATGAACGATATAGCCGTGGGACTTCAAAAGGTTATTTATCGCAGCACGAACTGAACCGTCGTCGTCGACGATGGCAATGAGCGGAGGCGTGGACAAGACGATCCCCTCTATCGCGGGAACGGCGCTTGCCGAAGCACAGCCGCCTGGACAAAGGGTGCGCTTGCGGGATGAGATTGTAAACTCATACTTAGGCTTATTCGGGGTGGTTGGAACAAATTCCGAGGGCCTCAGCCATTCTGATTAAATCGGCCAGCGTCCGCGCGCCCATTTTCTTCATCACCCGCCCGCGATAGATCTTGACGGTAATTTCGGCGAGCTCGAGCTCTGCGGCTACTTGTTTGTTCATAAGCCCGGCGGCGACCAGTTTCATAACTGCCTGTTCGCGTGAGCTTAAGGTGTCGTACAAGGACTGCAGGTTCGCAACTGTCTTCTCAACCTCCCGCCTCTTGCGATCCCGTTCGGTCGCGGCGACGACGGCATCAAGCAGCTCCTGATCGCGAAACGGCTTGGTAAGGAAGTCGACCGCTCCACCCTTCATCGCCTTGACGCTCATTGGAATGTCGCCATGGCCAGTGATGAAAATAATCGGAATGTGAAGGTTCGACTTGGCTAGCTCGGTCTGCAGCTCGAGGCCACTCAATCCTGGCAGCCTGACGTCAAGGACGAGGCAGCTGGCGACCTCCGGAAGCTTGCCCTGCAACATTTCCTGAGCCGATCCGAACGCAGCAACGTCCAAGTTCACCGATTGAAAAAGATTCGAGAGCGAACGACGCATTGAGACGTCGTCATCGATCACGAACACGATCGCCCTTCCGCTGGGCTTCTCGACCTTTACGGTTTGGTGCGGCAAGTCGGAGCGCCCAGTCACGACACGACCTCCTTATGGAACGGTAGGACGAATTGAAACGTCGCGCCCGGCTCTTGCTTGCGAGCGATCGATAGGCTCCCTCCGTGAGCCTCCACAATCGAACGGCAGATCGAAAGCCCCATTCCAAGGCCGCTTGATTTAGTGGTAAAAAAGGGATTGAACACGCGATCCGCGTCGTCCTCGGTGATCCCTATACCGCAGTCAGTCACGGCGAGGTGCACGTGTCCCATATCGTCTCGAGATGACTGAATCATCAGTTCGCGCGGCCGGTCCCTGACCATTTGCATGGCCTCAATCCCGTTCATCACTAGATTTGTGATCACCTGTTGCAGTTGAACCCGGTCACCCAGGATCAGGGGGAGGGCCGGCGCCAACTCGGTCCGCAACTTCACCTGATGGCCGACAAGCTCCCGTGTCACCAGCGCGATTACCTCCTGGACGATGTCGTTGATATCGAGCGGCACCATCTCGATCTCGCCTTTCTTCGCAAGCGCGCGGATGCGGCGGATCACCTCGCTCGCCCGGATCCCGTCCTCGATGATCCACTCCACTGAGCGGCGCGCCGCGGAAAGATCAGGAGTTTCGCGACCAAGCCAACCCAGACAAGCCTCGCCATTGGTGACAATGGCGGCAAGCGGCTGATTTATCTCATGGGCGATGGAGGTTGTCAGCTCGCCGAGCGTCGTCACCCGCGTCACGTGCGCGAGCTCTGCCTGTGCCTTCCGCAGTTCTCGTTCGGCCTGATCTGCGCGGATGGTTGCGGTGATGTCGGTGCTGACGCCGCGATAGCCGAGGAAATTGTTGTCAGCATCAAAGAATGGCCTGCCGCTGGTTCGGACGTAAATTGGAGATCCCATCTGAGTGAGGGTGCGATAGATGAAATCGCGAAACGGAAGACGTGCATCGAGTGTCGCCCGATGCTGGTGCCACTTCTCGGGTTCTGCGTCGAAATCGCGCGCTATTTCCCAGCGAAGCAGTCCGACGACCTCTGAAGCCGGAAGGCCTGCTGCGCTGGTGTGCTCCGATAAAAGCGTGACCCGGTGGTCCGGCCCGGTCTCCCAGAGCCAGTCGGAGGCCGTTTCGGCGTAGTCGCGAAACCGCTGCTCGCTTTCGCGCAACGCAGCAAGAGCCCTTTCCAATCGTTCCCTGGCCGCATGTTGCTCGGTAACATCCATATGCGTTCCGATGAGCTCGCTGACGTTGCCGTCGCTGCCGACCACGGCGTGCGCAACGGAATGTATGCGCCTCATCGCGCCATCTGGAAGAAGGATTCGGAAATCATATTCGAAGTGTCCGCCATTGCGTATGATAGCCTGGCGCGGCACGTCCTGAAGTCGCGGCAAGTCGTCTGGATGGATACGCGACCGGATGGTCTCTATCGATACAGCCTGTCCCGGCTCGAAGCCAAACAGACGATCGGTTTCGGCGGAGCGATACACAAATTCGAGGCGGTGGACGTCCCAGGACCAACTGCCCGTGTGGCTAAGATGCTGGGCTTCGGCCAGATAGGCCTCGCTACGACGCAACTGCTGTTCCGCCTGCTTTGCAGCCGTAATATCCGTCACCGCGCCGATAAACTCGATATCACCAAAGGCGTTTCTAGTGGCTCGTACCACCGCGTGGAGATGCTTCACCGAGCCGTCCGGCATCAGCAGTCGGTATTCGTGCTCGAAATCCTCTTCGTTTGGGACCGCTCGTTCGATGGTCTCTCGCACGTCAGCCCGATCTTCTGGATGGGTTCGATCAACGACGAGTTGCGGCGTCGGTTGGGTCGACGGATCGTATTGGAAGATACGAAAGGTCTCCTTTGACCAGTGGACCTCGCCGGTGGCGACGTTCCAGCCGAAGCTGCCGGTGCGGCTCAATTCCTGCGCCTGGGCCAGATGGGCTTCGCTCCGCCGCAGGGCAGTTTCCGTCCGCTTTCGCTCGGTAATATCTTCGCAGGCAATGAGGACGACGAGCTTGTCGTCTGCGCCAAGCATGGCTTTGGCGCTCTCGCGCACCCACAGCACCGAGCCGTCCTTCCTGATCTTCTGGATCTCCCAAGTGTGCGATTGGCCAACTGTTTCAATGCACAGACTGACGCGTTCGCGAACAAACGGACGATCGTCTTCCAAAAATACGTTCAACACGGAATGCCCGACAAGCTCCGAGGGCGCATAACCGAGCTGTGTGGCGCCGAACGTGTTCACGTTCAGGACCATTCCGGTGGTATTGACGATGAAGTGCATGACGGGGCTATGCTCGAAGATTTCGCGCCACTGTTTCTCCCGGTCGCGCAACCCAGCCGCGCCGCGCCGGAGCCTCGCTGCGGCCTCAAGCGCAACGTTCCTTTCTCGGCGGACCTTTTCGATTAGGTGCGTTCCGACAATTGAGACAACAACAAAGGCCACAATCACAGGAAGCGTCTGCGGATCGTCCATCCGTAGATTGAAAGGAGGCGGCGCAAAGAAGTAGGCTGAAACAGCGAAGGGGAAGACGAAAAGCATGGCAGATGCGATGAGGCTGCCCATCAGTGGAAACACCAATATCATTTCCAAATAGCCGAACGCCGTCGCGGCGAAAGTGAAGGTACACCGAAGTTAGCGTCATCAACGCCCGCACAAAAAACTGCGTGAGCTTGCGAACTTGAATCCAGTAAGCTGATCACCCATCAACCTAAACTAACGAAAGCAGCTAGAGAACTATACGAATGTTTTAGGCTCCCTTGTGCTCGCACTGATTCAGCAGCTAGCGCTAGCATTGTCAGGCTGTCTCGGTACAATTAATCCATTTATATCAATGACTTGAGCGGAAGACAGGGTTCCGTGCTTTCGGGCTTTGATGACGCCGAAACAGACTTTCGTTTAAATGAATTGGCTGATCGAGGCGGCCATGAGGGCCCGTAGAACCCACACGGCAGTGCGGTTAGAACCAGTGGAGCGCGGCAGCCCGGCCGACACTTCGACCGAAAATAAGAAAATAAACCGAGCAACAATCAGGGAAAGCCTTGGGGGAGGTGTCTATCATTGGCCCGTCTAACTTAGGATTTGAAAAGGGCGTCGGCCAGGTGGCGTCGTCGACCTCACCGAGCCAGATCAGGACGCGATCCGGCGGCCTTGTTTCAATCCACGCGTGGATCTTGGGGAGGAGGCCGCCTCGGCTTCGGGCCACACAAGGATCTCCACTCTTTTTACCCCGAGACGTGCTGATGGACGCGTACAATCGAACTGCCATCGTGGCCTTGACGACAGGATCGAATCGGGCCGATCGCCGCGATAGCGGCCTTGATCACAGGTTGACCCGATTGTAGGCGGTCGTGCACAGCCCATATCGTTCCGGTAAGTAAAGCCCGCTGCCGCGGCCGAATAGATTTCATCCAACATCGCCACGACAACGCGACCACCATAGTGAGCTCCGCTTCTGCATTGTTTGGTTTGATGGATTGCGCTCCGACCTGTTTGGCCCGCCCCTGGGCACCACGTCGCTACTAAGCGACTGATATCCAGAGCTATTCAGTGAAATCAAGCACTTGGGGCTACCCGATTGGCACACACGGGTGGTACACATGCCCCTTGCAATGGCTCGTCCCTGGAAGCACCCAGAGACAGGCATCTATTGGCTGCGAAAGCGCGTGCCAGATGATCTGCTACGTGTTGCCGGCAAGCGCGAAGAGAAACGGAGCTTGGGTACGCGCGATCCGGCGGCTGCCAAAGGTCTCCATGCTGCAGCTCTAGCCGACGTCGAGCTGAGGTGGTCAAACTTGAGATCGCCTCCAAAGGCTCTCAGCGAAAGAGAGGCATTTGATCTGGCTTTACCGCTTGGCGACTGGTGGATTGCTCAGCATCGAGATAATCCGAGCGCCCAAAAGACGTGGAAGACTGAATTCGGCGACAGGGTACTCGCACCACTGCCCGTGATCAAAGATGGCGACCTAAGTTCACTCGATAGGCCCTTGGCTGCGGAGGGCTACTTCGATGTTAGGCAGATGGAACAATGGTGCCTTCAGGGTGCATCCGAGCTTTCTGAAGCTCGCGGTTTGCAGCTCGATGAGACTGGTTGTCATTTGCTTGCCCGGTGCATTGCGCGAGTAATTCAGCGGGCGAGCCTTCGATTGAAACGGCTGGCAGATGGCGAACCATTCGAAGCCATTACACCGTTCGCGATACATCAGAGAGCGTCGCCCGCATCAAGCCGAGAAACGGTTTCTTTCTCCAAATTGGTCGAAGGATGGACCGGTGAGCGACGCCCAGCCCTGAAAACAGTTTACGAGTGGCAGAGGCTAATCAAGCACACTTGGCCTCGTTTCTTAGGAACGAGAACGCGTCTGCGTTGACTGCAGACGATTTGCTTAGGTGGAAGTCCTCCATGGTCGAAGCCGGATTGAGGCCAAAAACGGTTCGAGATGCAAAGCTCGCACCCGTGCGTGCGATACTGCAATGGGGAGTTCAGAAACAGCTTCTTGCTGAAAATGTAGCCGAAAAGGTCACTATTGATGTTCGTGCCAAGCAGGGGGAGAAAAAGCGGAGCTTCACGGACGAGGAGGACCGATTAATACTGCGAGCGGCGCTGAAGGAGAGAGACCCTGTCCGTCGATGGGTACCTTGGATCGGCGCTTAAGCGACTTCACCCTGCCGCCGAGCCAATAAGCATTGCCCAGCTTCTCTTCCAATTCGACCTTATCTTTGAGCCAGTGCGTACCGTGGAGGAATGCGCCACCGCCGCCCGAAGTGATGAATTGTGTCACCCCGTCGTCACCGGCATAGCGGCTGTAATAGTGGGTATCTCCCGAAAGAACGATGGGCACTTTCATGTGATGCCTGGCCGCGCTCCACGCGATGTTGTCGACCACGCCAAAGGATTTCGAGCTCTGTTGCAGCGTGTAGAGCCACCCAGGCTCGGGACCACAAAGTATGACTCTTGAATCCTTCTCCATGCACTCGGCTATCTGATCAAAGTAGTCCTTCTGCGGCTGATCAACAGTGTCGTCGAGCTGGGCGTCCATTGCCCAGATCCACCATTTGTCAGTCAATTGCAGCGCAAAGTAACTCCTTCGTTGCCGCGCACGCCATGTGTGAAATCGACTGAAAATGTCCTTGTATCGCGGGCCGTTCCACATTTGCGAAAGATTCAGGATAGTGCCGAAAACCTCGGTATAGCTTTCCAATCCCTGCGTGTATTGGCTAATTACCTGAGTAGAATTGAATTGCTCTCATAAAATCGCCTTAGGTCGCGACGAAACGCGATTGGCGTATGCAGTCGGTGAACGCCGGTCAAGGCGTAGGAGGCGCAATTGAGTACCACGGTGTCCGATCCTGCAGGGGAAGGAGCGACGCACCCACGAGTGCAGTGGAGGCTGCGCTGGGAGAGTCAGTTGACGCTTGCCGACCATACCGAACTCTCCGACTTCTTCCGAAACACTTACGGGCCGACCGGAGCATTCAATACGAAGTCATTTGAAGGCGCTCGCAGTTGGGCCGGTGCGAGGCCCGAGCTCCGTGCAATCGCCTACGACGATCGCGGTGTCGCGGCTCACATCGGCGCGCTGCGCCGCTTTATAAAAGTTGGAAAGACTGATTTACTGGTCGCTGAACTCGGCTTGTACGGGGTGCGTCCAGATCTTGAGGGACTTGGAATCAGCCATTCCATTCGCGTCATGTACCCAGCACTGCGGGAACTCGACGTTCCGTTCGGTTTCGGCTCAGTCCGACCGGAGCTTCAGAAACATATCACAAGGTTGCTCGGCCGGCAGGGCTTGGGGAATATTCTGATAGGAGTTCGCGTGAAATCCACCCATCCGGATGTGTATCTGAACTTGCCGCCCACTCGGGTTGATGAGGACGTACTCGTCTTGGTTTTGCCAATTGCCCGACCGATGGGCGAATGGCCGAACGGTACGATGATAGACCGGAACGGACCAGAACTGTGACACACCTGACCTACGTGTCCGAAGCGCCAATGGCTCCGGCGGATAGTGTTATCTGCCGGACCGGTGGTACGCCGCGAAGGGCCGGAGCTGATCCAGTGGATGGGCACAGAAGGGCACGAAATCGCAAATCACATGATGAATCACCCGAACCTACCAGATCCACCTAGCAGAAGTGGAACATGAACTCCTAACGGCGAGCGGCCATCGGCATGGCAAACTACGCTTCGTTACGGCACACATGCGTGCGCCGTATGGGAATTGGGCTGACGAAGTGCTCAACACGCCAGGGAATGCACTTCAATTTGGTAGGCCGCGGAGACTGGTCTCCGGCCCGGGGGAGGGGGCACTCAACAACAATGGCGCGGAGATGTCGCGTGGTTGTTTGAGGCCGATCACATCTGGCAGCGCATCGGCGCGGGCCAACTGTGCATTCTTCCGTAGACGTAGGTCGGGAATTCATGACTCCAGACAACAAGTATCAATCACTACAACAGGAACTGGCCTCCGATGATCCGTGGGGGCTCAACGGGAATCCATTCGAGCGCGAGCGTCACTCGCAAATGCTCAGGCTATCGCTTTCGCAAGGCGCGATTTCACACGCCCTCGAGGTCGGGTGCGCGGCCGGCGCTTTTACGGAAGTACTAGCACCTCACTGCAAGTGGCTCACAGTCATCGACGTTATGCCGCAAGCGATTGGTAGAGCTCGCCTGCGCACAAAAGAGTGGTCGCACATAAACTGGATGGTTTCGGACGTTCAGCAGTTTTCGACCACCAAGCCGTTTGATTTGATCGTAGTGGCCGAACTCCTTTACTATCTTGAGAACACGGTCGAGATGAGTGCGATCATTCGCAAGTTGGTGCAGATGCTGGCATCAGATGGACAGCTGGTTTTTGGGTCAGCCCGTGAATGCCACTTGCAGCCGTGGCCATGCCGCTGGAGCAGAGACTTGCATCGCCATGTTGAAGAAATCGCTAGTCGAAGTCGAGCGGGTTCAGTGCCAAGGTCAGTCGGCTAACGAAGACTGCTTGATCGCCTGCTTTCGGAAGCCGCATTGATCGTTAGCACTTGCCTCCTGAGCAAAAAGTCCATCAGAATGAAACGGGGCACAATTTCTGACACGAGGACGCTGGCCGGCCTTTGTGCTATGAATTTGCCTGCCGCGCCGATCGAGCGGAACGTCATGGCACCGGCCGCAGAATCTGTTCCAGAGCGGAGCTTGCGGCCGGTTACGGGTCGCAAATGTCGGCACCATATCTAACTCATAGCCGGTGCGGCCCCAGCCCAGGGTCCTTTCTCCCGGCCTGGTGTCGTTCGTTCTGCCGCAAGGGCGGAGCGGGCCCTCAGCCGGCGCCGATCGCGGCAGAGCGTGGTGCATCTGGCGCGCTCCGCCTCTCAGCCGTTTTTCAGTGCTCGGTCAATGAGCGTCCGAACGCGTCGGACTGCGAGGAGGCCAAGCCTCGTTTGGACCGTACCGGACTTTACTTTATTGTCGAACGAGAATGAGTAATTCCAGCGGTCGATGCTTTCGCGTTCGAGGGTGTAAAAGACGCCGCGGTGAAAACCGCTATGGCTGGTTGATAAACTTGCGTCAGGCATGCACAGAGCTGAAGATACAATCGAGCGAGAAATCGCCGCAGAATAGTCAGTAAACGTGCTCACGCCGAGCTCGCATCACCACGGCCGTAGCCCCGGCTTGTCTGCATCAGGGCCGGGAGATGGTCAGGGTCGTTCTACGCGGCTGAGATGAGCGCCCGTAGTTGTCCAAGCTTGCGAGCTGCGGCCTCAGAGGCGGGCCGTCGTCTTGATGTACTTGTGCCCACACCACATCAACCCTGCGGCCGTTTTCTTCGACATAGAACTTCCATTCGTCGATCTTGATATCTTTGATAGCCTCACGATGGATCGCTTCCACAGCGTTCCGTCGGGGTTTAGTCCGCCGACATGTGTGATTCTTTCGTGAGTGTTCTTTCTGTTCGTCTTGTTGGTGCAACGAATGCGTGCGCGTTTGGCCATTCGAGTCTCCCCTAAATCTGCAAGCAGCTTAGATGAAGGCAGTCGATCAAGGCGGCCACCAATCCTGGTAGGTGCCCTGGAGTCCTTCTCCGCGATATAACTTGGCGGCACCCCGAGGATTACGCACCACCGCAAGTCCCGAAGGGCGAGGTGGTGAGCCTTGCTAATTCAAGGGCGAAGGCTGGCCACCAAGTTTGCGACGTGCGGTAGGACAGCGCTTTCATGGTCAATACGCGAGCGCCGAGTCATCGCCGCTAACTTCGGTGGCAGCGCTGGCGTGGTAGGGACAGCGTGGGTTCTCGCTCACTCAAGGCGGCGAGTCACGTCCGCGCTGCCTCCGGCTCCGATAACGCCTGAGTCGCTGAGTCGGGAAGCAAAAAGACCCGGAAAATTCAGCCAAATGGCGTTCGGAACGGGAACGTTGCAGGAACGTTAACATGCCTCTAATAACGGGGTTCAAATCCGGGGTCTGGGTGATGGCAGCGGTCTTCGATGTGGCCAAGTACATAACTGAGCGCGCTGGCGAACTGTCAGCGATGAAGCTCCAGAACTCTCAAGCTTGGAGCTTCGTTTGGATGAGCAGCACCTATTGTCCAGCGATTTCAGGGCCTGCGCGAACGGCCCCGTATTGACGGAGCTGTACGCGCGTCATCGCGGCAGGTTCAAGGTTGATGCATCGCTTTTCGGGGAAGCGGATAGCGGCCAACTCACACCTGACGAACGCGAGACCGTCAACAAGGTACTTGATTTCTACGGAGATAACACCGCGCACTGGCTCAGTAATCTCACGCATCAAGAGGCCCCTGGCTCGACGCTCCCGGCATACGCCTATCGGGCAAGCTTCCAATGCAATTATCGCGCAGGCGTGCCGTGCACGAATATTATTCGTCCCAGATGGGTAAGAAGAGCGACGCACGCGCCCGAAAGAAGGCGCTTGCCCAAGAGAAGTTTGATTCTACCAAAGCCAAATTCGTTGCGAAGGTTAATGGCAGCGATCAGCCGAGGCAGCGCGCTGCAAATCTTCGAGACTGCGGTAATCACAAGCGAGAATGCGGGATAGATCTGAGCCATCTTGAACAAGATGGAGTTGCGATGAGCACCCAGTCTCAGAAAACAACTGCTGGATACTGATCGCCTCGGATAGCGCATACCCGAATGGATGCGTCTAACCGGCACGTCACGCCCACGCTCTGGCCTCAAGTCAAGCGCGGCAGGCGATGGATGTGAAGACGTTTTGGGACACCAAACTTAGCAAACAACTTCACAAGGCCTTTCACGTGCACGAGAAGTTCACGGCATATACCGGCGATCCGCGCGTGTTCACTTGGGAGAAGACCGTAGCCGATTTTCCTCCGAGCCATGCCGGTGCAGTCAAGGCACTTCCACTTGCGAATACGGGCATTGCCGCCGCAGCCAGGAGCGACGGCCGTGTCGGAGACGGCGCACTGATGATTGAGGAATGGCAATCCAGAAAGCCCGTCATATTGCGTAACCATGAGGTCTACCAGCTCGCCGCCGGCACGCTTGATCCGGTAGCGGGCTTGGGCGATCTCCTGATCGTGAGCAACTATGCTCTAATGACCCGTCACAGTCTCGTCGTCGCGGCCTTCGGCGACCACCTGTTGGCTCGGCGCTACGATGATTCGGACACGCATCCCGACATGGTCGTCCTGACCGGCCAAGCACTGGAGCCACCTGAACTGCCGCTTCCGGTACTCGCGCCAAGAGAAAAGCTAGTCCGGCGCAAAACGTCGGCACGCTTTTCGCAGACCATGCCGTGCCTGTGCCTGCAAAAGTTGCAGGCCGTGAGCTCGCGGCCGTCCCGGAGTTCGGGTTGGTGCAGTCACTGCTCAAAGATGCCAGGTTCCTCGAGGTCAAGGGTAGAAGCGCTGAGCCTATCGCGATGGAGGGGCAGTTCTCATAACGCGTCCGGCCCTGCCGGCCCGCCTGCTATTCGTCAACTCGATAGATAAGCGGCTTGTCGTCGCAATCGATAAGACGGGCGGGCGCTACTTCAAACGTCTTCAGGTCAAACAACCATTCGCGGTCCTGGAGAGTCTTAATCCTGACGGCACGACAGCCCCGGAACTGCTAAGCCTTGAACCACTCAGCCATTTCCCGAGTCGTCGGAGCTGCTCGAAGTGATTGGCGTTCTCTTTGAGCTGCCGGGTACTAGGAAGAAGAGCTGAAATCGGACCTGCAGGCCAAGTCGCTACCCGCTGTCTACTTTGGAAACGGGCCGCCGGAGCGGTGCGGGTCCACTTGTCTTCAAGCTATAGAAAATCCAAATCGACATTCATTACCGGGTTGGGCAATGCCTTGCTCGATTCGCTGCACTAGGAACTCAGCCACATCTTCGGAGCTGTTCTTGAAATAAGCCCATTCCACCCTCATCGAGTGACCCCGACCAATGCCCGCGGCGCGAGAGCCTCCCTGAGCGAAGGTAGCGCTGAAGGATCGAGACCTGGACTTGCATCCTACCAAAACAAGGAGGCGACAGCACGATTTGTCTGTGGCACAAACATCTTGTGAGCGTTTGTCGAAATCTTGTGAGCGTTTGGCGAATGAGCGTTTGGCGAATGAGCGTTTCGCGAAAATGCGCGTCCCAGTAGCGCTAGCAGACTCGCTTCGGTGCAGTCCGACACTCACGTCGGGATTGGCGGTACGCAGACATTGGCGGCAGCTTGATAAGCTTTAGCGTGGAGACGTATTACTTAACACTCGAGTCAAGGAGACGAGCATGACGCAGCAGCCGACGTATGGACAGGGCCAGGAAGCCGAAGCCCTCAAGGAAGCAATTCGCGAAGTCGCCGAGGCTCAAAAAGCAACGCAGCTTGCTGTCGTGAACGAGAAACTGACGCGAATCGCACAGTTGCTCGCCGCTGTCCAAGTCTAGATCGCATGTGAATTCATTCGGTCCCACCCTAAGGCTGGGCGGTGAGGCTCAGCCTTAGGTATATTTTTGTCGATTTATCAACGGGTGTTTTTATTGACTACCGACTAGCTATTCATTTGGACCTTCTGTGAGGGAGCATGTCATCTGTTGGCGCTGATATCGTTGCTCGACGACTTCCTCATATCCTGGCTGCGCGAGAGCGACTTGAAAACCTCTGGGCTGCAGGTACCGATTACGCGCGGGATCTAGTCGAAGACGCGCGCTTGCATAACCGCCTGCTGCATCTCGATATAGACTTGACTGGCGAATGCGAACTAAAATGCTTCTATTGCGATCGTACCTCTGATCGACATAGCGACATGCCTAATCGCGTTGAATTAAGCACTGCTGAACGACTTGATTTGATCGCACAGGCGCATGCGATGGGAGCCACAACAGTAGAATTCCCAGGCGCAGGGGAGCCGATGGCCGATCGCGAGTTTTGGCAAATCGTCGAGAGCGTGCAACAGCACGGCATGACTCCCGTAGTGTTCACCAGCGGATACCATTTAGATGGCGCGGCCGTAGAGCGCTTATTTCAGCTGAGAGCAACGGTGTTCATTAAGCACAATTCCCACGATGTGGCCATCCAGGATAAGATGGCGGGGGCGCGAGGATACGGCGCCAAATCCAATGCTGCCTTGCAGACGTTGCTCAAGCGGGGATTCAACCGATCAATTCCAACGCGAGTAGCGATCGATGCGGTGGTCACGCCGCAGTTTAACGAGGATTTTGCTGAGGTCGCGTCTCTTCATCGTTGGTGCCGTCTCAACAACGTTCACAACTATATAGTGCCATTGATTCCTGAGGGGCGAGCAGATCGATCTTCAGTGCTTATCGAGAGAACGCGTGCTGATCATATCAACAACATGATACGAAAGATTGACGAGGAGGAATTCGGTCTCTCGTATCGTCCGTCTCGACCCATGACTGGCGGTTACCGCTGCCGACAAGTCAATGTTGGGCTGTTCGTGAACCTCTTCGGAGAGGTGTACGATTGCAACGGCTTGGGGCGTTTTCTCGGTCATACCAAGTGCGACAGCCTTCAAACGATTTGGAACGCAACTTTTGCGAGGCACATCCGTGAACCGGTGCAGGACGGTTTCTGTCTCTTGCGGGAGCGAGTGTGGGATACCGTAAGCTCATCTGGCTTGGAACGTAAGCTGGAATTCTATCGGAACTTTGAAGCGAGCCATGGAGAAGATGAGGTGGTGAATCGTGGCCTCAAGCAGTTTCGGAAGGCAGCGATCCTCGCTTCAAAGGCATGATGAACGGTCCTTCATGAGTTTCTCGCGCGACCACCTACCTGTCGTAGTCGATTCGACAGTGCCTTGGATTCGGGATCGTTGGACGACCGACGCGACGCAGGTGCGCCATGAGCCGGCATTTGCCTTCATTAGCGTCCCGTTTGATTATGCAGTCAGCCATCGCCCGGGCTGTCGTTTTGGGCCCGAAAAGATTTTGCAAGCGCTTGATGCCAGTAGTACCTATTGCGTCGACAAGCGAGTTTCGCTCTCCGACGCCACCTTGGTACGGTGCAAACCCATAGATGTCGTGCATTCCCTAGAGCAGACCTATGGGAGCATCCGAGGAGCTGTTTCCAGCCTGCCAAGATGCGTTCGGCCGATCATTCTAGGTGGGGATCATTCCATCACTGATCCTGCAATCAGGGGTGTGTTGGATCGGTTGAGTGATGGAAAGCTAGGACTGATTGTTCTCGATGCGCACTTCGATATGCGGCTACCCGTTCCAGGAAAAGAGCATTCGGGTCACTGGATGAGAACCATTTCCGACGTCATCGATTATCACAACGTTGCTCAGCTCGGGATCAACGCTCCGATTTATTCAGAAGAGTATATGCGGTTGGCAGAAACAAACGGAATGCTTGTCCTGACACCTTACGATATCCGAAAAATGGGGTGGGAGGCCGCTGTTGGCGCCGCTCTCAAGCATGTCAGCGAGGGAGCGGATGGAGTGTATTTGTCGGTAGACATTGATGCTGTAGACCAGGCTCATGCACCGGGAACGAGCGTTCCAAATCCAGGCGGATTTCTAGCTTACGAAGTACTGGACGTAGTGTTTGAAATTGCTGCCAGAGCGCATTTGCTTGCTCTCGACATTACGGAGGTAAGTCCGCCGCTGGACCGGGACGAGATGACATCCAAGCTAGCGGCGCAGATCGCCCTTAACTTTATGGCTGGCGTAGTTCGAAGAGAGGCAAACCGCCTGCGGACGGCTACTGACTGAGCTCGTTGCACTATGGCCGAACATCTCATTCTGGCTTCCTCACAAACTGCCGAATTCGCAGCCCGGCGATTTCCTAGGCGCCCGTTGACGGTCATTCCGGACGCCATTGCCTTAGAGACGTTCTTGGCATCATGCCAAGCGTCTTCGCTCACCTTTTGCGGAACATGGCTGCAGCTTACCGTTGCTACGTCTAGATCTTTGGCTGAATGGGCCTGTCAAGATTCAACACGAGGCTGCGGGTTGTATTTGGCATCTGACGATCACTATTTGGATCAAAGTTACACGATCGATGGTAACGGTTCGGTTTGTGAGTTACTCGCTGGAGAAGTAGCTAGAGAATATCGGAGAGATGGCACGGCGGAATTCGTTATCGACGAGTTCCTAGCACATCTAACTGATGACAAACGGCCACGCCCCACTGGGACGGCTCTTACCGGTCACGGGGCGGAATATTGCGTCCAGTTTGGATCGAAATGGCTAAGTACGTTCAAAACGACATTTTTAAGCGGCCCCGTTATTCAACCGTGCTTTCAACTGGGAGCAGCGGTGTTTCTGAACTGTTGTTCGTCCATGCGACTTGGTGATTCCTGTGTCCCGCAACAATATTCGCTGGCCAGAACACTGTTCGCAGCTGGCTCTGTAGTAATCGGCAGTTTCAGAAATTTGCATATACTGCCCCAATACGGTGAAGCCTTTGCCCGGGCCTTGCTTGCAGGACAGCCGCTCGGCCATATCGTGAACAATCTGAATTTACAGGCGGACGCGTTGGAGCAGAGAGGCTGCGCTTTCCAACTTTTGGGAGACCCCTGTATTAGTTATCCTGCCAACTTGAGTTCATCTCAGGTTCGCCCTCCAACTGTGGCGTCTGCCAGCACTGCGCCCGCCGGTGTTTGTGATCTTGTTAGCAACGTTGCCTGGCTTGAACAGTTTGCAGACACCCTTTTGCATTGGATGCCTGAGAACCAACTGGTGACCGGGTCCTATATACGCGTAACGCTTCTGACGAGCCGCGCCGGATGTATTGCCCATGCCACGCGAGTTGGAGCGCTTCCGGCTAACGAGCTGAGCCTAGCTGTTCAAGACCTAATTGAAAAATTAGCCAAGATGCGCGCCGAGCTATTCGAGATCCTTACCCGTTTTATCCGCAAAGAAGGATGGATTCAGCTGCGATACGCAGCCCATTGTTGCCGGGGAGATACGGTTCGAGCTATTTGCGAGCGTTGTGGCGGAGTAAGTTACGTCACGTGCTATCAGCCGTTGGCCTCACACTTGCTGCCTATCGAACGGGAAGAGTGTGATCGATGTGGCACCACTAAGGAACACATCGGCGTAGAATGCCCACCGCACACTTTCCTCTCGCGCTTAAGCGAAGACCGCTTCACGATTAACCTATCGCAACTACCGGAGTTCGCGGAAGGAGCTATCTTCTTCCACCGGATACCGGATTTCACGGCAGTACCGTGGCCTCGTACGGGCGGCATCATATCAATCCCAACTGCGCGGCTGACCCTCAGGGGCCGCCTGACTTTGGTGGCTGCGGCTCTAGCGCCGCAGTTTGTTACGCTGCGGTATCACACGTTCTTCATCGATCCGAAACTGGATGAGTAGAGCCGCATTCCCAAGTCTTGCAGAGGGAACATGGGCCGCGCGATTATATTCGTTGAGGCGAGCACGACGGGAGCGGGAGCATGCGCCAATCAGCTGGCGCGTGCCGACGGCTTACATATTGTTCTGCTCACGCGCGAGCCGGGAAGGTATGGGCCCGAAATTCTGTCATTCGTCGATAAGATTTTGGTCTGCGACACGAATAACCCAATAGAGGTCTCGAACACAGCACGGCAACAGAGCCAATCTTTCGATGTGGCTGCCGTCACCACAACAGCGGATATGTACGTTCCTCAAGCGGCGCTGGCTGCTAGGCTATTGAACCTCCCAGGGCTCAGCTATGAGGCCGCGCTCTCAGCCCGGAACAAACACCGCATGCGAATAGCTCTAGCAGAGCATGCAGCCGAGTACAATGTGCCGTTCTTTCTGGCACAGAGTCGAGACGATGCCATTTGCGGCGCGGCCCAGCTCGGCTTCCCGCTCGTGATCAAACCTCAGGAGGAAAATGATGGCTACGGCGTAAGGCGTATCAACAATCAACGCGAGCTTGAGGAGTATATAGAGATTGCGCTGGCTTGGTCGCGTAATGCTGCTGACCAACTAATGCCGAGGGGGGTCCTCCTTGAGGCCTATTGTTCGGGTACTGAGTTTAGCGTCGAAACGATCCAATATCCAGGCGGCCGCTGCCAAATCATAGGTGTTGCCAGTAAAGAGATGGTCGGCATCGATCGCAATCACTTCATTGAAGCGGGACATAGTTTTCCATATCTGGGTGCAGAGGCAATGGCGGCGATAGCAGCGACTCGGCGGGCGCTAGCCGCTTTAAACATCGATCACGGCGCCGCGCACACCGAATGCCGGGTGAGCGGCAACGAAACACGCGTCATCGAAATTAATCCCAGGCTCGCAGGTGGCAAGATCGGCAGCCATCTTATCGAGATGGCAACCGGTCGGAGTGCAGTGCGTGCCGTTCTGGATGCGGCATTAGGTAAGAATCCTAATTGGGCTCCTATGCGAAACAGCGGCGCTGCAATTCATTTCTTGTTTGCAGATGTTCCTGGCATTTTTCGCGGCATAGAGAATGTTGGTGAACTTCTGCGCATGCCGGGAATTACGACGGTTTCTCCGATCGCTAAACCAGGAGAGTATGTACATCCACCGAGCAGTAACCGAGACTACGTTGCAGAGATTCTATCGATTGGCCGTACAGCGACTGAGGCTCACGACCGAGTGATAGCGGCATTCCAGCGCACAAGGCTGCATATAGATTCGATCTAGTGTCGTTTCGGGATGCAACATTGCCGTGAGCCGGGGGTACTGGGCGCACGGTTTCCGAATTAAGAGCGCGGAACGCACAGGCACTGCAAGCATTCTCGCGAGTGCAGTGGAGGCTGCGTTGGGAGAGTCCGTTGACGTTTGCCGACCATACCGAACTCTCCGACTTCTTCCGAAACATTTACGGGCCGACCGGAGCATTCAATGCGAAGCCATTTGAAGGCGGTCGCGGTTGGTCCGGTGCGAGGCCTTAGCTTCGTGCAATCGCCTACGACGATCGCAGTGTCGCGGCTCATATCGGCGCGCTGCGCCGCATTATTGAAGTTGGAGAGACTGATTTACTGGTCGCTGAACTGTAGGGGGCGTCCAGATATTGAGCGACTTGGAATTGGCCATTCAGTTCGCGTCATGTGCTCAGCACCGCGGGAACTGGCCGTTCCGTTCGGTTTCGGACCACTCGGCCGTAACGTCCTGGTCCCGAAGGGAAGCCTGGCGCCCTATCTCACACTTGGCGGATTGCTTATCTTACCGCAGATGATGGCTGTGTTTCAAACGATCCAACATCCGCCGTTCGCGTTTCTCGTCTTCGCCTGTGGTCGCGGGCATTCGATATCTCCCGGAAAGGATTGCTACGTACGGAGTGGTGCGCTGCTCACCTACGATCAGCGAGCTCAGAGGGTACCACGACCTTCAACATGTCATACCTGCCCCTCAAGGAACAATGTGAAGTTCGCCAACGACTCTGGATGCAGTTGAAGGCCCGCAACTTGCTCGCGCATATACCTTGAAGACCACCGATATCCGTCGGCTAGCGTCTGCTGCCTCCAGGCGCCGCATGGACAGTCTCTGTCGCCATCCCGATCCTCTGCTGTCGGGCAAAAGACCAAGCTACCTTGGGTCGCAGACTGTCGGAGTGTCCGGCTCGCTGCCTCCGATCACGATCCGCTGGAAATAGCGATCACGATCTCCTGGAATGGTGATGACGATCGTCTGGAACGCACAGAGGGTGGGTTCGACGTCACGTCCGCTCCGTGCCCGCGGAGCGCGATTTTTTGTCTCCCCGCATTTTTTCGTTAACCCAGAAATATCCGCAGAGTTGATCTTTTGACGTTCCGCCCGGCGATCCGGGACTGCATGCCGCGGATGTCACCATGGCCGACGGAGGCGACCGGGTTAACCGTGAACCTTGACTCAATATAGGCACTTGGCACGCCGTCGATCCAATCAGCGACAATCAGGGAGCGCTTGCGTCGCGCGTGACATTCTTTGTCGCCGCTTGTTCGCGTTCGGAGTGCGCTGGCAAATCTGTGGCCGAACCGCTGGCTGACTGCTTGCTGCCATCGCGGCTCGCCGAGCGTGAGAATCCCGGGAAGCTGCTGTGCGAAATTGCGCTTGACGAAGTCGCTGTTGTAGACGCAAGACGCGAGCGCGGGCCCTTTTCCCACGTCACGGCGCACGACGCGTAGGAGTCAGGATCGTTGATGCCGCACTCACCCACGCGATTCTCAGCCCGGGCTAATCGTGATTCAAACGCGCCGCTATGGCGACGCTAGCCGCGGGGCGCACTTGGCGTGGCTCGTGCCGCCGCTTGCGGCCCCAAGCGTCGCGTGTGATAGATCGTCATCAAACACCAGCGTGTAGCGCATTTCCTCTCCCCCCCACACGTGAACAGCCCCCAAGTACGTTCCCGAGATGTTGTCGGAGACGAAGCGTCCGTCGATATAGAGGCCCAAGCGACCATTCCGTACGGTAAAATCTCCATCGCAATCGATGTAGGACAGCGCGACGCGTGCCTTTAGCGTCTCGTCGTCGTCAGTACGAACGGCCGGTTTGCGCGCCGCGCGCTCCATATTAAGTGCAACAAAGCACACACGTGGCGCATCGTTAGAGTTCGGCAACCACTCCGCGCAGATGCGATGCAGTTCGGAAGAGTCTTGCGGTAGCTTGGCCTCCTCGCCGTACACCGGCCGCGCGACGAGCACGAGCAGAATTGCGATGGTTCGGTTCATTTGCAGTTCCTTCAAAAGTCATCAGAGCGTATCGCGGGGGATGTCCCGGGGTTCTGTTGAATTTCTGAAGAGGTCGGCGTTGCCCCCCTTGAGCCGGTAGGCTCGGGGTGCTGATTCCACAAAGGAGAGCAACGCCATGACGAGAGATATCACACCGGCTGGTTCGCCGGCGACCGGGGCTGTGGACGAAGCGTTTGCAGAAGTGCGGGCGAGCTTCGATCGGTTCTGCCTTGCGGCAGGGATCGAGGCGCTCGGCACGATGATGGAGGCGGATGTCACGGCGGCCTGCGGGCCGCGCCACGGTCGCGACGCGGCGCGGCGGGCGCACCGTTGGGGCCGAACGCGGGGACGGATCGGCTTCCACGGCGGCAAGATCGAGGTCGAGCGCCCGCGGGTCCGGGGCCTGGACGGCCGCGAGGTCACGATCCCGAGCTGGGAAACGGCGGCGGAGGAGGACTGGCTTGGTCGCTGGGCGATGAACCTGATGCTGATCAATGTATCGACGCGCCGGTTCGGCCGCGCTGTCCGGCTGCCCGAGGGTGATGTGCCGGCACCGCCCGGATCGGGGGTTTCGAAGTCGGCGGCCTCGCGGAGGTTTGTGGCGCTGTCGGCGGCGCGGCTGGCCGACTTCATGGCTGCCGATCTGTCCGCGCTCGACCTTCTGGTGGTTCAAATCGACGGGCTGCATCTCGGCGACGATCTCGTGCTGGTCGCCGCGATCGGGGTCGACGGTGAAGGCAACAAGCATCCGCTGGCGCTGGTGGAAGGGGCAACCGAGAACGCCGCAACGGTTCAAGCCCTGCTGGACAACCTGGTCTCCCGCGGGCTCGCCCCGACGGTGCCAAGACTGTTCATCGTCGACGGCGCGAAAGCGTTGTCGAAGGCGATCCGCCGCACCTTCGGTTCGGCCGCCGCGATCCAGCGCTGTCAGATCCACAAGGCGCGCAACATCACGGAACGCCTGCCGAAAGAGCATCATGCGGCCACCCGTCGGGTGCTGCGCCAGGCCTGGGAGCTCGATGATGCCGACAAGGCTGAAAAATTGATCCGCAATCTCGCGCGTCGACTCGACCAGCAATGGCCCGGCGTAGCGGCCAGCATTCTCGAAGGCCTCGACGAAATCCTGACTGTCGTCCGGTTGAAGCTGCCGAAGGAGCTGCGTCGATCGCTCGCCTGTACCAACATCGCCGAGAACATGATGGGTACCATTCGCCGCGTCACGCGCAACGTCAAACGCTGGCGGGATGCCGGCATGGCCTTGCGATGGGTCGCGGCCGGCATGATCGAGGCCAACAAGGGCTTCCGACGATTGAAGGCGCATAAGCAATTGTCGGTTCTGCGTGCGGCCCTTCAAGCTCACCACGATCGCATGACGATCAAGCCCGTTGCCCACGTCACGAGAGCCGCGTAACATTCATTCCGCCAACGCCGGTCCGACGTAGTTCAACAGCGATCGGGACATCTCCCGTATCGCGCCCGCAGGCCGGGAAGCGCCGGAGCCCCAAGCAAATTGACTAGTCGATATCGATCTCACGGCCAGTTTCGGCGAACTGCTACGTCTCCATGTCGTACCGGTCACCTATCTTATCTGGTAGGGCTCGCTATTCGATCTCGTTAAGCATGTGTTAACCACGTTTGCACGTGCCCGAGCGAGGGCGCCGCCCCGAAGTGATGGATGTCCCAATCGCTGTTGAACTAGGGTGTGGACTCAATTGATCGAAGTCAAAGTCGCACGGAGGCGAGCTGAATGAAAGCGAAGAACCTGGGTCCCAGCTTGTCGTAGCGGGTAGCGATGCGGCGGAACTGCTTCAGCTTATTAAAGAAGCGTTCGACGTGGTTGCGCCCGCAATAGATGGCTTTCTTCCACCGAAACTTCTTTTTCCGGTTGGATTTGTTTGGAATGTTCGGAATTGCATCTTGATGACGGATATGTGCGCGAACGCGATCGGCATCATAACCTTTGTCGGCGATGACGACGGCGCGCGCCTCAAGTCCATCGAGCAAGGCTTCGGCGCAGGTCACGTCGTGGGCCCCGCCGGGCGTGATGATCAGGCGGACCGGACGGCCTTTCGCGTCGACGCGCGCGTGGATTTTCGTGGTGAGTCCACCTCGGCTTCGGCCCACACAACGATCTCCACTCTTTTTTCACCCCGGAGCGCATGCTGATGCACACGCGCGATCGAACTGTCGATCATCTGCACCTTGCCATCGTGTGCCTTGATGACGGCATCCATCAGCCGGTCCCAGGTGCCTGCCTTGCGCTAGCGGTTGAAGCAATTATAGGCGGTCGTATAAGGCCCGTATCGCTCAGGCAGGTCGCGCCACGGCGCACCCGCGCGCAGTATCGAGAAACTTTCCGGTTGTCCTTTGGCTTCGGCCCACGGCGATCCATAGGCAGAAGAAGTTCAATAACACTCCACTCGAAATCGGTCAGGTCGTAGCGCATGATCCCGCCCCCAATGCTTGGTAGCTTGAATCATGGTCCGCGCCGATCCGCTAGAGAAAATTGAGTACACAGCTTAGCACTACTTTGGCAGATTTACTGACGGTACTGTTTTTCACGGCTTCGTCTTCTGCAGTGTGGGCATTGCTGAGATAGCGGTCGAAGTATGAGATCGACGATCGCGTGGCGTACGGCCGGCAGGCTAGGCTGAGGCGGTGGTCCGTTGATTCTTTTTTTTCCGCCCCACTTGTGTGAGGCGACGATGTTGCAAGAAGGCGTAGGCGATCATGGTCATCAGCGCGTGACGATGAAGACCTTGCCAGGATCGTCCCTCGAAGTGATCAAGCCCGAGTTCCTCTTTCAACTGCTGATGCGCCTGCTCGCAAATCCATCGTGCCTTGATGGTGGCGGCTAGTGTGCGCAGATCCGTCGCGGCGGGCAGGCTGGCGAGATAGTATTTCTTCTCCCCGGAGGTGCGTTGCTCGCCGATGAGCCAGGCTTCGTCGCCTGGCAGATGCTGTTGACCCTTATCCCATATTCGCTGAGGAGGTCCGTCGGCGGTGCGTACACGGACAGCAGCAAATCGGGCTTTCAGCCGACCTTTGGTCCCGCTGCGCCAACTCACAGTTTTCCACTTGGCGCTGGCCAGCATATCTTCGGCCGCGATCGATAGAATATCTGGCACGTGGCGCTTACGTGGCTTCCCTCGAACTTTGGTAATCGGCCAAATGAGCTGCACACCGACCGGATACACCTTGAGGTGACGAGGGATGCCAACGGCCCATGCCAGCCCGCGTGTCGTGAGACCTTGTCGAAACGGCGCGCTGAGGCCGTATCCTGCATCCGCCAGCACACAACCGAAGCGCACGCCGACTGCCATTGCGCGATCGATCTCGGCCAAAGCGATCTCCGGCTTGGATCGTGGCGTCCGGTATTCGACCGGTACGCCGGCGCGCTTCAAACGAGGGCGTCGCTTGTCCAGCTCTCGGGCAGGAAGAGACGCAATGCGATCATCACCGGCACCTCGCAGCGCGCAAGTGTCAGCGACACTAAGGTTTGACAATTTGCCGTTTTGCCAAGAGACGATGCATATTGAGCCGCGACACCAACCGAGCGCTCGCCCTTCTTCGGCATCGCGGTATCGTCAATAACCAGCACCGCATCCTTGCCGCCGACAAGCCGGTCAGCCTGGTTGAGCAGTTCCGATTCCAGCGGTGCCGCGTCCCAGACACCATCGGCGATGAAATGGTGCAACTGATCATAGTTTCCCGTCGCAAGGCGTTCCGCCATCGGCTGAACGCTTTTGCGATCACCAGGACCGATCAATCCCGCAACGTAAAGCGGACACATCCGCTGCCGGGTCTTATTACCCAACCGATCCTGGAATGGCCTCAGCCAGTGTTCGAGCTCGTCTTCCCATCCCACCATGGTCAGCCCTCCAAGAGCCGACCACCCATGAATCATTGAAAAATCGATTCGGGAATCCTGATAAGCGCGCCAAACCTAACAATCTGCCAAAGTAGTGCTAGGTCGGGCCGACGTTGCCAGAATGAACTTACGCCGCACTCGTAACGTGGGCAACGGGGTTGATCGTCATGCGATTGTGGTGAGCTTGAAGAGCCGCACGCAGAACCAACAATTGCTTATGCGCCTTCAATCGTCGGAAGCCCTTGTTGGCCTCGATCATGCCGGCCGCGACCCATCACAAGGCCATACCGGCATCCTGCCAGCGTTTGACTTGCATGTGACGCGAATGGTGCCCATCATGTTCTCGGCGGTCTTGGTACAGGCGAGCAATCGACGAAGCTCCTTCGGACGACAGTCAGGATTTCATCGAGGCCTTCGAGGAAGCTCGCCGCTACGCCGGGCCATTGCAGGTCCAGTCGACGCGCGAGATTGCGGATCAATTTCTCAGCCTTGTACGCCCGGCGGCGTGCCAGCGGATCTCAATAGCTTCATCAGCCGCTGCGCAGCGCGCGAGTTTCTTTGGGCGCAGGATCAAGACCTCTAGAACGAAGCCATTCTGGTCGACAGCGCGTCAGAGCCAATGTTGTTCGCCCGATCGCGATAACGACTTCGTCCAAATGCCGTTTGTCGCGGCGAGCGGGGGCGCGCTGGCGGATCCGATCGGAGAACGGCTGCCGAATTTCCTTCCCGAGTGGCGACGGTTCCCGCAACGCCACGCCCCGCCAGCATGCGCAAGCTAAGTGAATCCGGAAATACAACCAAACGGCATAGCTGACTTTCGGTGCGAGCGTTCGCGGCGATAAAGAGGGCCCGGGCGGTCGGCATGCCGGTCATCTATCTCTCGGCCGCTCCATTCCGTAACGTGACGGTGGCGACTTGACGAATCTCGGCGAGCGTCCGCTATATGTAGATCTGGGGCTGCGCCTTGCCGACGCACTCGGCTAAATGTGGGTAATCGAAAGCTTCACCGGACCTCAACTATCAAGCAGGTCTTTCGCCACCTTGAACACTCTCATGCAAGCTATAGAGCCTCGTTACGAGGAGACAACCTGGCAAGGGCTTCAGGTCAATCGCAGGCAAAGCAGTCGATGCGCACGACATTGCGCCGCTGATCATGGGGGTCACTAGAATCCCCAATGGCTTATCCCCGAAGACAAATGCGGGGCCGTGCTTGCCATCGAGGCGGCCTTCTCAGCTTTTACGCTATAGCTATCGCTCGCCAAAAACTGCTGCAGCAAGTGCTGTTTGATCGTTGCAGCCTCCCGCTCTCCCTGTGAGCAAGCCAAAGAATGCGCTCCGCGATCTCCAGCGCAGAGCGCTGCTTCTGCCCGATGAACGTGGAGCTAGCAAGCACTTCATCAAGGACGTTGCGGAGCATGTGAACCGTAGCAGTGTCGTAGGCCATGTGCGAACATCCATCTCGATAAATCACCAAACAAAAAACATTGCGCTCCACTCCGAGCAGCAGCAATGCGTGGATCGAATTGCTTAGCACGCTTTGATCGTATATTTATGACGGTTATCACCATGATTGCCGCCATACTACCGCCGGTGACGTTGCCTCAACGCCGCAGCATCAGCGCGACCGACGGGCTATTTCTATCCGCGAGCGCGTGACCGTTTTGCCGGCCGGTCCGTCGGGCGGACCTTCCATGGACTGCCTTATTGCATGAACAGTGCTGATTCACGCCCAAAAAGAAGCCTTCGGAGAGAGGAGATCACTAGGGAGAGGCGACTGACATGGCGCCGTCTCCTCGCGCTCTACCGATTGGTTCCGCGACTTGCCTGGCGAGCACGAGAAGCCTCTTCCTTTGCCACCGCCTCCAGTTCAAATCGTTTGCCGGAGAAGTTTGCTATTCTGTATGGTGCGCTGAGCGTCTTCGGCTTGCAGATCGCGCCAGATTTCCTGTGCCCACTCAGCACCTTCGCCATGCAAAGGTCTAACGTCTCGTCCGCTTCCAGTCCCCGAAAATTCATGAGACCTCATGAATGTCTCTGCACGTTTTGCATCCAAAAAATTCTAACGTCCCGCCGAAGCATTGCCCTGCGAGTTGTTCTCGAAGGTGTACGTTGCAAAATTTGAGATCGCGGATCACGCCACAATCGAGCATGTAGATGAGTCGTCCGCCATCAATCAAATTGCGCGCAAGACTGTCTGGCGCCCACGCGATAATCCCGTGAGCTGCTCTTTTCTCGATCTCGACGAAAGCTCGCTTCAACGTGGTCAACTGAGATTCGATTGACGCGACTGCCGATCTTTAGCTTCCGATGATCTTTGCCAGTAGATGAACTAAGGCATAAGTTATACTGGCTCGAACCAGGTTTAGTCTACCTCCTCGTAAAGAGGTCCTGGCCGGTCATTTTGTGAAAGTTCCAGTCCGATCCCACGTAGTACAGCTTCCATCGCGTTGGAATTTTGTCACCAGCCACACGGCCATTCCAGATCGTGATTGTTCTGCAGTTGGGAGCTGTGGGTGACGTCCAATTGACGTAGAAATCTATTTTGTTCGCCGCGACGTTGCCCGCCATAGCGTAAGGCTGTCCCCGGCAAGAAAATCCAGCCGCGTTGTTCACATAGGTTCCCGTGAAATTGCCTGTTGATGCGTCGATCGCCTGTATCGAAAGAATGGAGCCCCTTTGATTCACCCACGTAGAGGGGACTGCTAACTGCGCGTGAGCCGGTAGAGATACAAGGGCGAAGAGGAGCAGCACAAACAAGCGGGTCAAGGTGTTCTCCTGCAAATGCAACTGGCCTTGTTTAGTTATAGATCCGTTTCATGAAGAACACGTGACCAGTACAACACAATGGGAGAGATACGCATTTGAGTCCGCCCACCTCCGACAGAACAGGATCGCCTTGGGTACGGCACAGCTGATCAGGCTCGCTATCTGCTGGATTGCGCCGGGCGGTCACCGACTCGTACCTTGCTCTGCGGCTGAGCTCTGGAGTCGTCGATACGCTTCCGAGCTTCAACTGCGCGACCAACCACCGCGGTTCCTTGCCTCGACCTGTCCAGGTCTCTGATGGCTGATCGGGATTCTGGTATTTTACCGGCGGGTATGACCGACTCGGTGACGCCAACTGCCTCAGGCGCTCGTCTATACGCAGTTTTTCCTGCTGGATCTTTTGCTGCAAGAGTTGAGAGACCTCAACGTGCAACGTCCAGAGCTAGTCAACAGTCATCCGTTCCAGTTCGGCTCGTTTCACGACGTTCCTCCATCACGTCCAAGCTCGGCGACGATGCTAATGTATCACTCGGCGAGCTTTGGTCGCCGTCTGCTCCCGGTGAGCTTCGAATTCCGCTAGGAGCTTTTCCGGATCTAGAGTTTCCGCCCGTCTGACCTGCTCTTCTTGCAGCAAAAATAGCTCGGCAAACTGTTCGCCTAGATCGGCGCGCACTGCTGCGATTTCAGCCGTTGTCTCTTCGTCCGGACGTTCTGCCTCACTTCTAAAACCGGCCCACACGCAAGGATAGTATCGTGGCGTTTTTACCCGTATAGTCCATTTAACGAACTGACCAATGGCGGGGCTCAACCATTAAGCTCGGCAGGCGTCTTTACCTTGCCTGCCCCCACGACGAGGGAGACGGAATGATCACAAATCACCAAGCCTTGTCCGCTGAGAGATTAGTGGCCTGCAGATAAGTCAAGAATTAGCGACCAAGATCGGTTATTCGAATCCGATCTCCAGATCGCTCGATCAAGCCGGCCGTCAGAGGATGGCGTATCCACTCTTCAAACGTAGTCTTCTCATAAAAATCTGGATGTTTGGCTTTGACCCCATCAAAAAATGCGGACCATTCAGAAAATGCGGATTCATCGCTGGGTGCGGCTGCGAGTTCGGTCAATGCAGAGATCTGGCTGCCATATAGTGCGATAGATTTGCTTACCCGCCCCAAACGAGCGACGGCTAGATGCCTACTAGGACATCAATTTGCTTCTCTGGATCAATTATGCCGAGCTCCGCGTGCAGCTCGACTCCGACCTTAGCTATCATAGGGCTTCGGTCTGGAAAGCCGGCCAGCTCCCGCAATTCTCGCGGTGACGCGCTCAGCACTTGCCGCGCAGGATCAAACTCCAAGCCGGTTGGCCCCTTAGGTATCGCCGCGTCGTTCGACCAATCCGAACGGGCCGCCTTGCTCGTCCGCATCGCCTTTCATCTCGTCGTATTCATCGATGAAGGCGAGCGCGGCGGGATCGGATTTCAGCGCGGCGGATGATCCGGCATGCGCGAGACGAGCCGGCACGCCGGCCACTGGCTTTCGCGTTTTCGTCATCCGCTTGCCACGCGCGACTTTCGCGGTCAGCGTCGGCGCCTCGCCGAGCAGCGACATCACGCGTGGCTCAAACTGCTCGGTCAGGAACTGCTTGTTCGGTCCGACATACAGGATAGGGCCCGGGCGCTGGTCGAGCAGCTGGCCGGCGCAATCGAGCGCCGCGTCGGTCTTGCCGGTCTGCGCGCGCAACATGAGGATGACACGGCGCGAGGAGCCGCTGGCTACAACGCGCTCGGGCTCGATGACATAGGGCGTAAGCTTTGGATCACGCGGTCCCGGCACGCCCGCCGTTTGCGAATATATCCTGTTCTCCGCTGCTCATACGTCGGGCGGCATCTGCCGCGACGGCCTCGCTAACAGCGCGAGCCTCTGCCACAGCGCCTCTCCTTTCGGCGGCAATATCTGCCACCCGTTCAATGATGGCAAATTAAAGCGATCTCGATTGTATTGCGGAACTGTAAGTCGCGCGTGATGCGCGCCGGCAGGCCGGCGGTCTCCGCGCGAAACAATCCGATCATGGCCTCGACGGTCGCTCGCCTCGTCGACCTCGATCAAGCGACTTTCGCGTACCGCGTTGCGCAACTCGATCTTGCGCGCCCTGGCGTCGCGGACTCGGCTATCGGCCGCCGTCTTTTGCGCGCGCCGGTCGCTGTCATTCCGAAAGCGGATGTAGTCCTGCACGACATCGACCAGAAAAAAACTGGTCGCGCCCGTGCTTCTCAATCCAGCCCTCCTTTGACAGTTGCCAGATGCGCTCGGGGCTCACCTCACCAAGAGGAGCCGCGCGGCAAGGGCAGATGTGATCAGTTGGCCAGATCTTCTCTGGCCAGTTTGAACAAATTGCGCCAGTCCGCTTAAAGATGTCGCATGAGCGCGGTCGGTGCTCACCGGATCTTCGGGATCGGAATATGCGCTATCCCGGCTATGCTCGCCCGGCAAGAAGCCCTCTGTCCCGGATCCCCGATCAAGGTCGTGCGTCGGATTGATGCGTTGTTCGAGATCGAGCGCTCCCGGGCAAGAGCGCCGAAGGGCGTCTTAAACGCGCCAGACTGCTCAGGCGCGGCGGCCTTCGCCAAATGCATATGGCGGACAAGACCATAAGAGAGCTGCTTCAAGACAACAAACTGAAGACCGCTTCATCAGAGGCCCCTCTGCTTTCACGCTCGGTTACGTCAGCCCCTTGCTGTTACTGGCCGGGGGCTAGACGGGAGCGGAGACCCCCACGTGCCCGGGGGCGGGTTATAGAGGGTCTTGCCCGAATGAACGGCGGTTGAGGATAGTCGCCGGTCTGGTCACGCGCTTCTGCGAAATGAAAGGAGATCGACGCGCCTGACGGCCGAGGGAAAGCGTGTCGCGCACCGCGAACAATGGAGGCGCCGGGTCGCTGTGCACGAGGCTAATGTTGTGCGGATGCTGACGCTGAACCCCTCAGTGCTTTTGCGATCTCGGTCGCTTGCACGTGCAGACGACCATTGTTCAGCGCTGCAAGCACAAACCGATTTATATCCTCAGCCCTAGAGCGGGTTCCGACCAGATTGAATCGTTTGGGATTCCCAAATCAGGCCGGTTCTGATTCAAGCTGTCTGCCGGCGAAGGAGGCCGGCGGGCATGGCGGCATCTCTTTCGGCCGATCTTCGTAAGCGTGTGGTCGCCGCTGTTGAAGGCGGCATGTCGCGTCGAGCGGCTGCGGCGCACTTTCGAGTCGGAGTGTCGAGTGCGATCCGCTGGGTAGCGCAGGCGCGCGAGACGGGCGAGGTGATGGCGAAGCCGCAGGGCGGTGATCGACGCTCGCAGGCGATCGAGGCACAGGCCGACCGCATCCTCGCGCTGATTGCGGCCAAGCCCGACAGCACACTGGAGGAGCTGAAGGCGGCGCTCGCGGCCGATGGACTCGCCTTCAGCATCTCCGCTTTGTCGCGCTTCTTCCAGCGCCGGAAGATCACGCTCAAAAAAGACCGCGCACGCCGCTGAGCAGGAACGGCCGGACGTCCTGAAGAAGCGGGAGGAATGGTTCGACGGCCGGCTCGCCCTCGATCCTGACAAGCTCGTCTTCCTCGACGAGACGTGGGCGTCGACCAATATGGCGCGTACCCGCGGGCGTGCGCCCCGCGGCGAAACGGCTACGTGCCTCCATCCCGCACGGCCACTGGAAGACGACGACCTTCATCGCCGGGCTGCGCCTGTCGGGCATGGTCGCACCGATGGTTCTCGATGGGCCGATTAACGGGGCTGCGTTCCAAGCCTATGTCGATCACGTTCTCGTTCCAGAATTGCGGCAAGGCGATATCGTCGTCATGGATAATCTCGGCAGCCACAAAGGCGCCGGCGTGCGCGCGGCAATCGAAGCGGCCGGCGCAACTCTCCTCTATCTCCCGCCCTACAGCCCCGACTTCAATCCGATCGAGAACGCCTTCTCCAAGCTGAAAGCACTGCTGCGCGCCGCCGCCGAACGTTCGGTCGAAGGACTGTGGACTGCCATCGGGCGTTGCCTCGACCGCTTCACGCCACGCGAATGCGCCAACTACTTCGGAGCCGCCGGATACGCGCCAACCTGATCGAGAACCGCTCTAATCGAGCTGAGTCGATCGGCTTCTGCGATCTGCCGTGTCGTGGCCAAAGCCTCTGCGAGTTCACCATCAATTCGGGCGAGGGTTGCCGAGAGGCCCGAGTCTTGATTGCGATCGTTTCGGTTTTCGGCGGAGCCATCGCACGATTTCATTGTACAGTCGTGCAAACGCGCTGCTCGACGGCGACAGACTGATGCACGCTACCGCGGCTTCGCGACTCGAAGGCCGCGACAGGTAAGTTCGTTCGGCCCCAGCATGGCGACGCAGGCGACGAGCTGCGATGGGTGAATGCCGATCCGATGGGCGATCCCCGATACACTCCCGGCTCCAGCGCCTCTGCCACGACTTGTGCCTTGAACTCATCCGACCAGCGTCGGCGAAGTTGTCGCGGGGCTCCCTAAAGACGCTCTGCGATCGCTTCGATCATATGGAAGGTTCTAGTTTCAGAACTAGGCGCAGACATAGAAGCTCACATCGGCTCACACACTCCGCAGCCGATAGCTGATCGCTCATCCACTCCGCCAGATGGGATCTCTTTGCCGCTTACCTTTGTCATAGGACTACTCCTAGTGCTTGCAATAGGAGTTGCAGCCAGCAGACCCTCTGAGCAAGGCGGCCCTCGCCGTAGTACAGCGCAAGTAGCTCGATCTCGTCGGGTCGAGAGTTCCGACAAAGGCATAAAATTCGGCAATACTAGTGACCGTGAACGATTGCGCGCGCCCTCAGGACATCTATGACGGCCTCCGCAAGTTGCTCGGGCGTCTGATCCATGGTCCTGAGATGAAATTCGGGTCTCATCGGTATTTCGTAGGGTGCATCGATACCCGTGAAGTTCCTGATCTTGCCAGACTTCGCCTTCGAATAGAGACCCTTGGGATCGCGCCGCACGCATTCTTCAAGCGGCGTGTCGACAAAGATTTCGATGAACTCCTCCGTAGCAACCAGGTTGCGCACCATGTCTCGCTCCGCTCTGTAGGGCGAAATGAACGAGCAAATCACGATCAGGCCACCGTCGGCCATCAACTTGGCGACTTCGCCGACACGTCGAATATTCTCGACACGATCGGCCTCGGAGAAACCGAGGTCTCGGTTCAACCCGTGCCGCACGTTGTCGCCATCCAGCAGCATGGTGTGACACGACATTGCAAACAGCTTTTGATCGACGATGTTGGCGATTGTCGACTTGCCGGCACCGGACAGGCCGGTGAACCAGATGATGCAGGGCTTTTGATTCTTCAGGGCGGCCCGCTCGCTCTTTCCCGCTGAAAGAGGTTGCCGAGCAATATTGGTAGCCCGCCGCAGCGGGAACGCAATCATGCCGGCGCCAACGGTGCGATTGGTAAAGCGGTCAATGACAATGAACGATCCGGTCTTGCGATTGACCTCGTACGGATCGAAGGCCACGGGCAGTGCTGTCGCGACATTGCAGAAGCCGATCTCGTTGAGGCCAAGCTTCCTGGCTGCCAGGTGCTCACGTGTGCCGACGTCGATGCGATGCTTGATCGCGGTAATGCTACCGGCGACTCCGGTCCGAGTTCCAATGCGAAGGATGTAATTGCGTCCAGCAACGAGCGGATCGTTGTCCATCCAGATCAGATGGGCCGCGAACTGGTCGGTGACCTCAGGCCGCTCGTTTGGACGCGCCAGAAGATCGCCACGGCTGATGTCGATCTCGTCTTCGAGGGTAATGGTCACGGCATCGCCAGCGTCGGCGCGGGCAAGATTGCCGTCTTGGGTCACGATTCGCTTGACGCGCGTGGTCCGTCCAGACGCTGCGACAACAATCTCATCTCCCGCCGAGATGCTTCCGGAGGCGACTGAGCCGGCATAACCGCGGAAGTCCAGATTGGGCCGATTCACCCACTGAACCGGAAAGCGGAAAACCTGGCTCGCAACGTCGGATTGAATATCGATGCTCTCCAAATAGTCGAGTAGGCACGGGCCTTGGTACCACTTGGTCTTATCGGATTGGTTGATGACGTTGTCGCCGTACCGGGCGGAGATCGGGATCGGAAAGACCGAGGTGAAGCCAAGACCGGCAGCAAAGGCCATATAATCGCCGACGATCCGATCAAATCTCCCCTTGTTGTACTTGACCAGATCGATCTTGTTCACTGCCAGCACCACGTGGCGGATGCCTAGCAGCGAGCAGATGAAGGAGTGACGCTTGGTCTGGACCAACACGCCCTTGCGGGCATCAATCAGGATGATGGCGAGCTGGGCGTTCGAGGCGCCAGTTGCCATGTTGCGGGTGTACTGCTCGTGGCCGGGCGTGTCTGCCACCATGAACGATCGGCGCAGGGTGGTAAAAAAGCGATAGGCCACATCGATCGTGATGCCTTGTTCCCGTTCAGCTTCAAGCCCGTCAACTAGCAGAGCAAAATCGACATCATTGCCGGTGGTGCCGTGCTTGGCGCTGTCGTGTGCCAGCGCCGCGAGCTGATCCTCGTAAATCACTTTGCTATCATGCAACAGCCGTCCGATCAGCGTTGACTTTCCGTCGTCTACCGAACCACAGGTGATGAATCGCAGCTGGTCCTTGCCGGCCAGGACACGGTCGATTGTTGCCTTGGAAGTAATCAAAAGTAACCTTCCCACTTCTTCTTCTCCATCGAAGCGGCTTCATCGGTATCGATCAAGCGTCCCTGGCGCTCAGATACGGTCGCAGTGTGCATTTCCGCGACAATGCCCTCAATTGTGGTCGCGTCGGAGTCGATGGCGCCGCTCAGCGGATAGCATCCCAGCGTGCGAAAACGGATCATGCGCATCTCCGGCGTCTCGTTGGATTGAAGACGCAATCGTTTGTCGTCGACCATGATCGTTGCGCCGCTTCGCCGCACCACGGGTCTTGGCTTTGCGAAGTAGAGCGGGACGACCGGGATCTTCTCGAGCATGATGTATTCCCAGATGTCGAGCTCGGTCCAGTTCGACATTGCGAATACACGCATGGTTTCGCCCTGGAGGAGTTGGGTGTTGAAGAGGTTCCAGAGCTCCGGCCGCTGGTTGCGGGGATCCCACACGTGCCCGGCCGAACGGAAGGAGAAGATCCGTTCTTTCGCACGGCTCTTTTCCTCGTCACGTCGCGCTCCACCAAACGCAGCATCGAACTGATAGAGATCGAGCGCCTGCTTCAGGGCATCGGTTTTCATCACCCGAGTATGAAGAGCTGAGCCGGAATCGATCGGGTTAATCCCACGCTCAAGGCCCTCCTTGTTCACATGGACGATGAGTTCGACGCCTAGCCGCTTGGCCGTCTCATCCCGGAAAGTGATCATCTCGCGGAATTTCCAGGTCGTATCGACGTGAAGGAGGGGAAACGGCAACTTCGCGGGATAGAACGCCTTGATTGCGACGTGCAGCATGACACTCGAGTCTTTACCGATCGAGTAGAGCATAACCGGATTCTTGAACCCGGCGACTACCTCACGCATGATTTCGATCGACTCAGCCTCGAGGCGACGCAAATGTTTCGGCAGCATATGGTTCTTCTTTGATACAGAATCGTTGTTCGTTAGATGCCGTTTGGCGCAGGGCTTCCGCTTGGGGTCCGATAATCCTGCCGCAGCAGCAAGCAGGACCGCACGACCGGAAGCCGCTTTGCTGCATATCGGTGCTAGTCAGGGGTAGGCATCGGCCTCGCTTTCAATCAAACGGAACTCGAGCGACCATCCGGACCGTTTCAATTCTTGCACCGCGTCTCCGTCCATCCCCGCTTTGGTGTTACGACTGGGAGCTGGCGCCATAGACCGGTCCAGCCGAGGGCATTCCCTCCTCAACAAGACCAATAATGACGGTGTGCTCGAGTTCTCGAGCTCCCGGGATCGGCCGCTTTCGCTTGCTCGCAAAGCTAGGGCCAAGTCGAGGATTGGCTCAACTGTACGAAGATAAACGGGCCGGCATAAAAAGGTTGGTAAAACCATACGGAGGTTTATTGGTAGTAAATGCCTACGCGACGTGAGCGACACTTGTCGCCCCGCGCCCGTGATGCTGCTTGCGTAGAGCATCGAACAAGCTGGCCCCATACGCCTTGGTTGGTGCTCGGCTTACAAATGAGAACCACCTCTTAGAGCGACGACAAAGTTTGATAGCCATCCTGATATGCCTGAGTTCTCTAAGAGGGTGTTCTCCTCTGCGGACTGAGATGTTCGAGCGCAAACGTGGCGGCGCTGCCTTGTTTCTTTCCAGCCGGATGAGATGCTGCGCTCGGTTGCCTAGCGCTAGAAGGGCCTGCGGAGATGGTTCCGGAATCTGGCGACGCGGAACAGCATTTGGCCCCCCAAACGCGACATTCTGTTCTCTCCTGATCGCGGCGGTGGAGTTTTCTTGTTTGGTCGCGCAGGCGATAGCCGTCGCGAACGGTCTGGACCATATGGAGGCGATGGAGCAGGTGATCGAGCGTTGCAGCCGTCGTGCCGATCGTCCGCGGAAGCGGCCTAAATTCAACTGGCTAGTCAGGATGATGGATGGTCGCAGGCTTGCTGCTGTGTTGGAAGAACAAGCTGGTGTTTGTCGACGGAACGGCGCAACCGCAAGCGTCGAGGACGACGAGGCTTTTGGTGGTTGTCACTGCACGATTGTGCGGCTTCCTGTGAGGAGCCAAAGACGCCGCGTTTGGTCTTTTGAAAGAAGTTGGAAGCTGCGGTCACATTCCGTCCCGTTGACAACGCAGCGGCGATACACCTGCCATTGCGCGATGCCTGGGTAGCAGTGCCAGCTCTCATCCATCCACTGGAGCAGATCGTTTTGCAAAGTCAATGCGATCCATACTATTGGATGTGGTAGGGGAGGCTGCCTGCACTTTGAGATACTCTGTTCGAGCAACGACCCGCGCAACCCAAAATGTCACGGCAGCTCGAACCATGAATCGCGACCAGATCCGTATATCTCAAGAGACAGCAATCTGCTCATGAAAACGCGATTGGCGGACTTGAGGGCCGATGACGTGTGTCAAATCCCGCTGAGCAATCTGGATGTAAGCGAAGCCAAGCGCTTTCAGGATGATAGCATATGGGGGTACTTCGAGCGGTTGCGAACGGAAGATCCCGTTCACTACTGTCAAGCCAGCCCTTATGGTCCATATTGGTCCGTAACGAAATACCGGGATATCGTAGCGGTAGATACAAATCACAAAGCGTTCTCGTCGGAGCAGGGTGTCGCTATCGTCGACGTGCCTGACAAGCACTGGACTCAGAGTTTCATCAAGATGGGTCCTCCCAAACATGGCGAGCAGCGCCATACTGTAAGCCCGATCGTCGCACCGGAAAACCTGATTAAGCTCGAAAGCTTGATCCGCCGACAGGTCAAGACGATTCTGGACAGCTTGCCGCGCAATCATGACTTCAATTGGGTGGACATGGTCTCCATCGAGTTGACGACGCAGATGGTGGCCACGCTATTCGACTTTCCATTCGAGGATCGGCGGCTCTTGACCTATTGGTCAGACGTAGCTGTTGCAATTCCGAAAACGGGCCACGCGATCGACAACTGGGATAAGCGAAGCACGATCTTGTCCGAGTGCCTGGAGTATTTCACGCGGCTTTGGAACGAGCGCATCAATGCCGAGCCACGCATGGACCTGATTTCCATGATGGCGCACTCGCCTGCAACTCGACACATGGAGCCGAGCGAGTTTCTCGGGAATCTGATTCTGCTGATCGTCGGCGGAAATGACACTACGCGTAATTCGATTACCGGGGGCCTCCTGTTCATGAACCAGCACCCCTCCGAGCTGCGAAAACTACGCGATAATCCCGAACTGGTATCGAGCGCGGTGTCCGAAATTATTCGGTATCAGACTCCCATCGCACATATGCGCCGCAACGCCGCGACCGATATCGTCGTAGGTGGGAAACAAATCAGGAAGGGCGACAAGGTCGTCATGTGGTACATCTCTGGTAACCGCGACGAAGAGGTCATCGAGAACGCCGACAGATTTCTCATCGACCGCAAGAACGCCCGGCAGCATCTCTCGTTCGGATTCGGCATCCATCGCTGCCTTGGTCGGCATCTTGCCGAACTGCAGCTGAAAATCCTCTGGGAAGAAGTCTTGAACGCGCGGCTCGAAGTCGAGGTTGTCGGCGAACCCGATCGAATTGCGTCTAACTTTGTGCACGGTTATTCCGCTCTTCCTGTGCAGATTAGAGCTTAGGCTGTGATGCGCTTGGGCCGCCAGGCCATGAGGTTTTTCTGCGCCCGACCTGAATGAGCGGATAGCTTTCGTCGAAAATGAGGGAAAGGCGGCCGCGATGCAGATCTCATTTTTCATGAAAAAGCAGCGCCCGTAGACCGGTCGTTTGCATCGCCACGACGGAGGGAAGAAAACTGCGGGCGGCGGCCAATGCTGCACGGTTTGTGAACGTTTGTACGATAGCCAAACACACGTGTGCGCATGCGTGCCGGGCCGACCTCGATAGGACTTCGATAGAAGCATCTCGGCCGGGGCAAGATGCGCGTCGACGTCCAAAGTTCCGAGCTATCATCCCCACAGCAATCGGATTGGCAATCGTTGGCAGCATCATCGCCGCGACGGAGTTTGGGGCCCATCCTCGTCGGCTGTCCGATAAAGGGCAACATCAGCAAGAGCACGGGCGAGCGCATCTATCACTCACCGGGGCAGGAGTATTGTACTCAAACTCGGATATCTGGCTCTCAGGCGAACGATGGTTTTGCTCGGAGGCAGATGCGCGGGCAGCCCGGAGCTGACAGCATCTGGCGTCTGAATCGGCCCGCAGCGGTGCTTTGCAGCAGCGTTATCGTACGGTGTCGCTTAGGCCGCTCGGTAATATCGTCTTGCTCGGCAAGGAACACCAAGCTCGCCTGGAAGATGAAAGTTGCCACCGGCGGCTTCGGTTGGAAGTGTGGAGGCTGCGCGTCATGGCAGATGCGTCAGAGCGCGCCCAATCAACTACCAAATTCAGCAATTGATGGAACTGACGGACACATGGCAATCAGCATCCAGGAACCCGCGAGGCGACCGAATCGAGGAAAGATGGATGCAACATATTAAGAGCTTTGATGCAATGCCATTTCGGGATTGCGCGTCAGTGCCAGGGATGGAGTGAAGTTTGGTCAAGGCAAGAGCGACGACAAAGTCGCGGGTTGGCAAGCCCACGCTTTCCGCTCCAGACGATGATCCCTATCTGTGGTTGGAACAGATCGAAGGCGCACGGGCGCTGAAATTTGTCGATCGGCAGAATAGCATGACTCTGCAGGTGTTTGGCGGCGCCGCATTCGAGGGGGATCGCGATGCGCTGACCTCGATTTATGACCGATCGGATAATATCCCCTATGTCAGCCGGTGCGGCGACTATCTCTACAATCTCTGGAAGGATGCCAATAATCCACGCGGCCTTTGGCGACGAACTACTCTGGAAGAATTTCGTACGCCGAAGCCGTCATGGGAAGTTCTGCTCGACATCGATCAGCTCGCTATCAGCGAAGGCCAAGACTGGCTCCTGAACGGGACGGCCTCACTGGCCGGGGATCATAGACGGACGATTTTGAGCCTTTCGCGCGGCGGCAGCGATTCCGTCACCTTGCGTGAGTTCGATACCGACGCGAAGACCTTTGTCAGCGATGGCTTCGTCTTGCCGGAGGCTAAGGGCTCGGTTGAATGGCTCGATCCCGATACGCTGGTGCTGTCGAGCTCGCATGGGCAGCGCATGGCGACGACCTCCGGCTATGCGCGCACGGTGAGGCTGTGGCGGCGCGGTACGCAGGCGGATCAAGCACCAGCGATCTTCAAGATCGCAGCCAATCATGTCGGAGTCAGCTGCAATGTCGACCACACCGTTGCGCCGCCGCGGATGTGGTTCGTCGATGGGGTGGACACCTTCAATTTTGCCATCTGGCTCGGTGACGAATCCGGTGCCACGACCAAAATCAATCTGCCAAGCAACACCAGGATGCTCCCCCATCGCAATTGGCTGGCCATCAAGCCGCGCGAATCCTGGTCTGTGGCGGGGCGGACCTATGCCGCCGATACAGTGCTCGTCATCTCGTTGGCGGCGTTCCTCGAAGGCAACCGTCAGTTCGAGGTTCTTTTCGAACCAGGCCCCCGCCGCGCTCTGCAGGGTTTCTTTTGGAGTGCCGGCAAGCTTGTGCTTTCTATTCTCAACGAACTGCGGCCGTTCTTCGAGATCTGCACGCCATCCGACAAGGGCTGGAGCCGCGCGCAGCTCCGTGGGCTTCCCGACATCGGGGTCGTCGACCTCTGGCCCCTTGATTGCGATCCGTCCGAAGACAATGGCGACCTGCTCGTCGGGAGCCAGGATCCGCTCACGCCAGCTTCGCTTATGCTGATCGAGAATAACGTCACCAGTCCGACCGTGCTCAAGCAGGCGCCCAAGACCTTTACCGCGGATGGGCTGGTGGTCACACAACACGAGGCCATTTCGATAGATGGAGAGCGCATCCCCTATGTACAGACCGGTCCGGCCGACGAGACAGGCGGTGCGCCCGTCCATATGAGCGGCTACGGCGGCTTTGGGATCTCCGTGAGGCCGTACTACAATTCAGCGCTTGGCAAGCTTTGGCTCGAGCGCGGCGGCACCACTGTGCAGGCGAATTTACGCGGCGGAGGCGAGTTCGGTACGCGCTGGCACGACGCTGGTCGGCTCCGCGGTAAGAAATTGTCGCACGACGACTTCGCTGCCGTTGCCGCCGATCTCGTGCGTCGTGGGGTGACGGGGCCGAAGCGGATCGCAGCCCAGGCAGGATCGAACGGCGGCATCCTCATTACCAATATGCTGACGCGCTATCCGGAACGCTTCGGCGCGCTGTTCTGCACGATCCCGCTGATCGACATGCGCCGCTACACCAAGCTTCTGGCAGGAGCAAGCTGGATTGCAGAATATGGGGACCCCGATAAGCTCGAGGAGTGGGAGTGGCTCAAGACCTATTCCGCGTATCATGCCGCCAAGCGCGGCCAAAAATACCCCCCGATCCTGATCGCCACTACGCGGCGGGACGATCGTGTTCATCCCGGACATGCGCGCAAGATGGCCGCGAAGCTCCAGGCAATGGGCTACGAGGCCTATTTCTACGAGCCGGCGGCGGGCGGCCATGGTTACGGCCGGGACAACAGGGAGCGCGCCGGCTTCGAGGTGCTGGGCTTTCAGTTCCTGAAGAGCAAGATCGGCTGGCTTGACGGCAAGGCTTAGGCAGGCCCGGCGTTTGTGATCCGACAAACTAGCGTGATTGTTGCATAACATTTCAGCGATAGGAGATTGGAAAGAAGCTCGGTTTGACCAGCCCTTCTGAGGGCCACGCCGTCCAGTGGCATAGGGGGCAGCCTTTCCATTTCTAGCGCTTCAGCGTTCGCGTGGAGAATACGGTTGCGCAGCCGCCAATTTCGAGGCCGCAACCTCAACAACGATCATGGCGAGCGGGCTTGGCTGAGCTAGCCGCCCGTTCGCCCCAAAGGAGAAACAAGATGAATCGGCGGGATGTGGACGAAGTCAATCTTCGCGACCTACAGGTCTCGGATCCGTTGATCGGGAAATGCCAGCACTTGGTGAGGGAAGTGGCAATTCCCTATCAATGGCACGCGCTGAACGACCGCAATCCCGAAGCGACACCGAGCCACGCGGTAGAAAACTTCCGTATTGCCGCCGGACGTGCGAAGGGGGCACAATTTTTCAGGACAGTGATGTCGCAAAATGGTTAGAGGCGGTTGCTTGGTCGCTGTGCCAGACACCTAATCCGGACCTGGAGAAAGCCGCCGATGAGCTGATTGAATTGATTGCGGCCGCCCAATGCGGCGATGGCTATCTCAACACCTATTTCATACTAAAGGCGCCTCAGGACCGCTGGAGCAACCTAGCTGAATGCCATGAGCTTTACTGTGCCGGCCACTTGATTGAAGCGGGTATCGCTTTCTTTCTGGCTACTGGCAAACGACGCCTGCTGGACGTCGTTTGCAAGCTTGCTGACCACCTCGGCACAGTTTTCGGCCCGGAGCGCGATCAGTTACACGGCTATGATGGCCATCCAGAAATTGAACTTGCATTGACGCGCCTTTACGAAGTGACGCAGGAGCAGCGATATCTGACGCTGGCCAACTATTTCGTGGAGCAACGCGGCACAGAGCCGCACTTTTATGACATAGAACACGAGAAACGCCGGCAATCCTGCAACCTCAAATCATCTGGCATGCCCTGGACGGTGCAAAATAAAGCCTATAGCCAGGCGCACCTGCCAATTCGGAACAGCGGACCGCAACCGGTCATGCGGTTCGGTTTGTATACCTCATGACCGCGGTCGCTCATCTGGCGCGTCTGCGTCAGAACGAGCACCAACGCCAGGCTTGCCTACGGTTATGGCAAAAGATGGTGCAGCGCCAGATCTATATCACCGGCGGTATCGGCTCGCAAAGCTTCGGCGAAGCGTTCAGCAGTGATTACGATCTGCCGAACGATACAGCGTACGCGGAAAGTTGTGCGTCGATTGGCCTGATGATGTTCGCGCGCCGTATGCTGGAAATGGAAGTGGACAGTCGCTATGCCGACGTGATGGAGCGCGCCTTATATAATACGGTCCTGGGCAGTATCGCTTTCGATGGGCGTCACTATTTCTATGTTAACCCGCTCGAAGTTCATCCCAAAACGCTGCGGTCCAATGGCATCTACAGTCATGTCAGGGCGGTGCGGCAACGCTGGTTTGGCTGCGCCTGCTGTCCACCGAACGTCGCACGCATTTTCACATCAATCGGTCATTACATCTATAAGTCATGCTCCGACGCGCTCTATATCAATCTCTATATTGGCAATAGAGTGGCGGTATCGGTCGGCGGGCATACGCTGCAGTTGTTCATGAGCGGCAACTATCCTTGGAAGGACGAGGTGGAAATCGCTTTGGAATCTGCACAGCCAATCGTCCACACGCTCGCCCTGCGCCTGCCGGAATGGTGCAGCGCGCCGGAGACGACCCTGAACGGCGAACCTCTCAATTGCGAGTCGCGCAAGGGCTATTTGCATATTCACCGCACGTGGCGGCAGGGAGATCGGGTCAAACTATCGCTGCCGATGGCAGTACCCGCATATACGGCCATCCGCAACTTCGCAATTTGGCGGGCAAGGTGGCTATCCAGCGTGGCCCTTTGATTTATTGTCTCGAAGAGGCCGATAACGGGACCGAGTTACACAACGTGTGGCTTCCTGCAGAAAGCCGGTTTTCGCTTATCGAAGGCACTGGTCTCTTTAGCGACAAGATTGCTGCAGGCTGATGGGGCCCGGTCGCAACACACGCATTCTGAAGAAAGGGCGCTTTATCACAACGACAAAGTGCCAGCACAGCTACAATCGCAGCGGCTGACATTCATTCCGTGGTTCAGCTGGGCTAACCGCGGCGAAGGCGAAATGCGGATTTGGATCAATGAGCGTTGACGCGAACGCCTGAGTGGCGCGTCAAGGTGCGATCAAGTGTGGCCGTGATGATGCTGTATCATCTGGGGCGCATCGGAGCTCACCCTCGCTTTCTTGACGGTCGGGCTATCTTGCAGTGCGTCAGCCGTGTTCGGATTATCTACGCTGGCTGTCCGATAGTCAGCTAGATTGCCGCCCAGAAACAAGACCTCGGTCTCCTCGGTCGGTATTCCCCTCAGCCAAACTCGCAATTCCTCATCTCCAGGAGCATTACCGCGCTCTAAAATACCGTTGATCTTTTTGGTCGGCCAAGCGGTGACACTCGGTACCGTGTAGGTGTGTAACTTCTTAGCGTTCTTTGCAATTGCCTTCGCGCCATGCTCGGTCTCGTCCTTTGAAACGAGCAGTCGTGAAGGGTTCTCGCACAGTGACACAAAAGCACTTTCTGTAACGCCTTGGGTGTGCAATGCAGCGAGGCGCGCCTTATCAATTTCGTCCTCCCTTTCGTCGTCCGAGCAGATAGCGGCCTTAGAGACATGCGGGCTAGCGTGAGCACGCAAATCCGCTAAGGAACGCACATGAGCGATGGCACTCACCTCCGTGTCTAGGAGTGGCTCGCAATCGATGTCCTCGTTCTGAAAGCGATGTAGCGGCAGATACGAGGATGCCAAAACGTCGTTGAGAATTCGGTCGCCATTGATAGTGCCCGCGGAAGATCCGGTTGTTCTTGGCCACTGTGCTGTTCGCTGCTGAGCCAGCCTGATCTCGTTCCTGAGCGCCTCAACGTTCGCTCCGGCCAGTGATGCGGCAAGTTCGGCACGCCCTCGGATGAACGATGGGGCTGGGCACCGTTCGCCTTCCTGGATAGCGCACGCTCCCAGATTGCCTCTCGTCATGATCGAGGGCGATCCAACTTCGGAATCTGTCAAAGCGGTAGCCGAATCAGACGTTTGGTGGATCGGCCGAAGATCACTTAGCTGCTGGTCAAAGTTCGCTTGGCCCGTGGACGGGTGTGCTGGTGACCTGGTTTGTCCGGTCAGGTCGTCCGGCTGTTCCGGCGCCCGTTGATGCTGCTGCAGGAGCCCGTAAGCTTGAACAAAGTTTTCTGCGGTCTTCGGTGTATCGATATTCATTATTTTCCCCGCGAGCATGGTGCATCAGGGCCTATTTTTGTAAGGGCCGCGGCTTTCGAGAAGCTGACGAGTCAGAGAAAGGAATGCCACTGACGCCCAAATTGTTCGATCGCTTCCCGCTCAGCTGCCATCACTGCGGAGGAGAGCGCCCCACGAACCTGCATCGGCGGCGCGGATCCACCCTCCGCCACGAAGCGGACGATTCGGAGCCTGCAACAGCACCACCACAGGATGTCAGAGCCGTGCGGGCTAGAGGGCTCTCTCCTCTCTAGTCGCGCTCGGCGTCGTGGCTCGCTGCCGCGCCTGCGGCCGAGGCACCCGCAAGATCTATCGAGCTCAGCCGCAGCGCAAGCATCGGCCGGGCAACGTTCATGATTTTGATTTTGAGTTCAGCATGATGGCCTGTACGGCGCATAGTGCGATCCGCTGCCCCGTACTGGGCTCCTAGTGGAGCGGCAAACGGAGGTTGGAATTGCTTTCACTTTCCCGACTCAAAACTCTCTCATGCTCATAGCAGCCTTTCTTCGGCAGACACCGATCCTGCTGCACCCGCAGAAAGAACACTTTGGCCATTGGCTCATATTCTATTTTCTCAAAACCGCGTCAGCTTCTCGAAAGCTAACGGTAGTAGCGTGGGAGGTAGAGAGCGAACGAGCTGCTCAGATATGCGAAACGGCTCCAATCCGACGGGAACATGGCCCCATTTAACAATATCAACCCGTTCGACAGAGATTTTGCTGCCTACGACTCCACGGTCCAACAGCAGCAAGCGGAATTTGAGCAGCACTTGGGCGAGATGCCACAGGTCGATGCCGCAAATCTCGGCACAGAGCCTTTTGATATCTCGGAGGAAGACGATCGCCTCATCCAAGCCGCCGCCGCTGCAGCCCGTGATCGGGGGGTACCGCCGAGCACCGTCACTGTCGGCATTTATGATCGTCGTCTTCGCAAATTGGCTGATGCGCTCAAGCGTCGTTCTGGCGAAACTATTGCTACGCTCGATGACGAGTCGTTGCTCGATCACGCTAAACGGCTGTTTCCGAAAGACAAGGTAATCGTCCCCGCGTTGTCAATGCTTAGTCGGTATCGTGATCCCGGTGCCCCCGCTCGCCCCATTACAACACATTATCGTGCTTCCAAAGAAGATGACCGCCTCATCAGGGCGGCAGCCGAAGCAGGCTTTGGTCGAGGGATCGACCGGAAAACCGCCGAAAACTATTCTAGCAATCTTCGCAAGTTATCTGCGGCACTCCGGCCTTTCTCAATTGCTATGCTCGGTCACGATTCGCTGGTCGGCCACGCTAAGAGGTTGTTTCCGAATGACAACAAACTCATCTACGCGTTGAATAGACTTCGTGAATACCGCGAGAGCACGGGGCAGGGCACTTCGCGCGGGGAGGGAGGCAGTTCGCGGTTGCCACTAGAGCCGGCCGCCCATTCGCCCGTGCGAAGTTTCGGCCAGGAGCAGCTATTGGGTAGTGCCGCGGATCTGGGCGGTGCGGTGCCGGCCGACAGATTCGATGAGCCGGAGCTTTGGCGGGCAATGGGTTCAGCCGCTCACTGGCCCGCGCAAAGTATCGACCAGGAGGAGCATTTGGATGCCGTGGATCTGGACGGCGCGGTGCCGGCCGACAGATTCGACGCACCAGAGCTTTGGCAGGGAATGGGTGCAGCACCCCTCTGGCCCGTGCAAAGTGTCGACCAGGAGCAGCATTTGGATGCCGCGGATCGCGGCGGTGCGGTGCCGGCCGACAGATTCGATGAGCCGGAGGTTTGGCCGGCAATGGGTTCAGCCGCCCACTGGCCCGCGCAAAGTATCGACCAGGAGGAGCATTTGGATGCCGTGGATCTAGGCGGCCCGCTGCCAGCCGACCGATTCGATTTGGCCTCAACGAACTGGGGGCGTCAACAATCGGGCAGCGCGGGCGGACAAGAGAGCTCACCGGCGCCCCCGTCCGCAGATGCGGTGGCCTTTGGGTGGCAGCTGAGCGAGATCGGCAATTCAGGCGATCGCGTGCTGATGCAGGCCCCTATCCATCGCGTGGGTGCATCGCCATGGGAGGCGCAGTCCATGATGCAGGGGAGCGGGCACGAATACATCTCAGCGCCGCATGGCGGAGGCGGTGGGGCAATGCTGGACGCCTCGGCGCTGCAGCCGGGTCAGTCAATCGGGGTTTACGTGGGTGACAGCGCGCGCCCTCTTTATTCCGAAGACGCGTCCCTTATCTTGGGGCTTGAGGAGACGATCAGTGGGTCCAATGGAGAGCATCTTCTTGACTTGGGGCGTTGGCTCTTTGAAAACAACAAGCCGGGCATTGCTGCTCGACTTGACGACGAGACGCTGACCGAGGATGTCGAGGAGTTCGAGAGAAACGGTGGTTCCTCGTACGTCGCTACGGCATTAGCTCATCTCAAGGCCTCCATGTCGGCGGGCGTAGCCCCGCCGATTGTAGAACGCGCTGTCCTGAATCCTTATCCCGAAGATACGGCCCTCATCGAAGCGTACAAAGCAGCGCCTGCGGAAGGGATCATTCAAGATACCGTCAGCAATTATGCAAGACGTCTTAGAAGGTTCAGCGACCACCTTCGCAAAAAGAACAAGCCGCGGATTGCTGCTCGCCTTCACGACAAGTCGCTGGATAAAGATGGTAAGGACTATAAGGACTCCGGTGGACTCGACATCAGTGCCGCACTGGCTCATGTCCGCAAGTCGCTGCCGCGCGCCGGAGCGTTGGAACTCGGGCAGCACAGTGCCCGCGTTCCTCATCCCGAAGACGCGGTCGCAAGGCGCGTCGGGGACGCCGCCGCGCAGCACAGCGCGTCGGATGGAGCTGTCAACTGGCCAGAGGTCCTCCTCCCTGCGGAACGTCACGATCAGGATGTGGTTTCGGGGATGATGTACGAAGCCGACCCATCGTTGCCGTTCGAGCCAACCGCGCGCCATAACCAGGCACCGAATCCTGGAGAGGCCGTTCACCCCTTGAACTGGCCCCGGGACCATCAGCCGGCTCCGGACGAGCTGACCGGGAGCAACCTCCTGCCACGAGACGAGATCCCCATCGATGAGGATTACACGGGGCAGTTGAGGCCAGCGAAGAGGCAGAGGACGCTGAGCAATCCGCAAGGAGATGCCCTTGGGCGGCAGCTGAGCGAGATCGGCAATTCAGGCGATCGCGTGCTGATGCAGGCCTCCATTCATCAATTGGGTGCTTCGCCATGGGAGTCGGAGTCGCAGCCCATGATGCAGGGGAGCGGGCACGAATACATCCCAGCGCCGCATGACGGAGGCGGTGGGGCGATGTTGGACGCCTCGGCGCTGCAGCCTGGTCAGTCAACTGGGGTTTTGGTGGGGCGCAGCAAGCGCCCTGTTCATTCCGAGGATGCGCCCCTCATTTTGGGGCTAGAGAGGGCACTCATCAAGGGTGGGGCCAAGGAGCTCACCGCCAAAAGTCGTGTAGGTCAACTTCTCAGCTTGGATCGTTGGCTCTTTGAAAAGAACAAGCCGGGCATTGCTGCTCGGCTTTACGACAAGTCGCTGGACAATGATGTCGAGGAGTTTTTGGAAAGAGGTGGTGCCCCACACGCCCGGACGGCACTGGCTCATCTCAAGGCCTCTCAGTCGGCGGGCGGAGCGGCGCCGATTGTGAGCCGCGCTGTCCTTAATCCTTATCCCGGCGACGCAGCCCTCATCAAAGACTTCGCAGCAGCGTCTGGGAAAAGGACGTATGCAACTGCTCTTCGTGGTTTCGGCCACTACCTGCGTGAAAACAACATGCCGGGCATTGCTGCTCGGCTTTACGATAAGTCGCTAGATGAAGATGCCGAGCACTATGAGGCCTCCGGTGGGTCCGAATACACCAGTGAAGCACTGAGTCATCTCCGAGGCTCGCCGCTGAAATTCGAGCGCCGGTATAGCCGCATTGCTACTCCCGAGGATGAGGTCCTTATCGAGGCGGCCAATAAGTGGGCACTCGCGGCAGCCACTTCGCAAACCGAACGGGAAGCGGTCTGGAGGAGGGCTAGCTCCGTTCGCGGGTTCAGTCAGTGGCTGCATCACAACGGCAGGGAGCCCATCATTGGCCGACTCAACAACCCTGATGCGCTGGAGAAAGATCTTAAGGACTTCAAGCGTGCTACCAATGAGCTGCTTCGGAAGTACCAAGAAGCAGTTGGAGCAAGCAATCCGTTTGGGTTGCAATACCTTGAGCACGGGGCTATCGGATCGCCAGTCGCGGAGGGCTACGATCAGGATCCGCCGTGGGGGGTGATGGACGAAGCCGGCCCACTGTCGTCTCTCGGGCCCACCGCGCGCCATCCCCAGGCCCCGGATTTTGGAGAGGCCGTTCGTCACTTGGACTGGCGCCACGACCACCAGCGCGCCCCGGACGAGTTGATCGCTGCGCTGGACAGGAGCAACCTCCTGCCAACCCAGGAGGATCAACTGACCAGCTTCTTGATCAACGGTGAGCGTTACACCGCGGGCTTGATGCCAGCAGGGGTGACGAGGCCGAGGACCCCACTCAATCCGCAAGGCGTTGCCATTCGTCTCAGATATCGACCAGAAGGCGCTTCGCAGCCCAGCTCGCGGCCGGAGAATCTCGCCTCGGCAGATCTCTTTGTATCGATGGAGCAAGCCGGGCCGGCGCCCGCCAGAGCTGAGGCGACTTCCCCCACGGTCGGCGAGACCTTTGATGTTTCATTCGCCGCTCCCGAGGACTTTTCCCACCGCACCCAACCGGTCCCGGACGGGATGCTCTCTAGGTTGCGCCAGTTCGGCTTCTTGCCGAACGCGGCACAGCGGGTAATGAGCTACGACATTCGTGGTGAGCGCTACACGGCCATCTTGGGGCCAGGAGGGCCCAATGACGTTCAGCTCATCCATCACCCTCGAGTTGGTAGTGAAGCTGCGCCAGCGGCACCGGCGAGGGCTCGGTCAGACATCTACAGCGGTCTTGAGTCACTTGTTGATTTGACGTCCACTCCGCAGGAGCTGCGTGATGACGGCAAGTATCCGTCGGTGTTTTCGCGCACACTGTCTGATGCTCAGATCGGGGATTTGGGTCCGACAGCCTCGCTCCACGACCGCAGCGGACTAGAGCTCGGCGCCAGGGACTGGCTGGGCGATGAGCATATCGCGGCGGACTATGCGCTCCTCGAGCAGGAGCTGCGGAGGGACAATCCGAATCTGGCCGCGCGCACGCGGTTCGTGGATCCCCTCGTAGCCCATTATCATCTGCGCTTGGGCCCGGAGAGCGTCGCGCTACGCGCATTCCAGCGCATAGTCCATAATCAGAATGGTAGCGACACCGCCGACTTCCTTTTCCTGCCGGTGAACGATGCCAGTCCTACGGATCCTAATAGCCGTGGCACCCATTGGTCGCTGCTGCTCGTTGATCGCCGCGAGCAGGCAAGGCCGGTCGCCTATCACTACGACTCTTACGGGATTACCAACCGTGCCTTTGCAGCAGAGCTCGCACAAAGGCTGGGCGCTCGCCTGAAGCCAGCCCGCATGGCCCAGCAGTGGAACCGTTATGATTGCGGCGTCTTCGTGGTGGACGGCACGCGGGCGCTGGTTGGACGATTAGCGCAAGGAGAGAGGCCAGAGCACGAGCCGTTGCACCTCGAGAACCTTATCGCCGATCGGCAGGCCCTCCAGGACCGACTCAGGTCTCATCCCCGCTTGGGTTGATGAGCTGACTGGAACGGCTCTCGCCGACACCAGACTGCGGTGGCCTGAACTAGCGGATCAGGGGACGACGACCTCTCTCTGCTCTGAGGATCGGCCGGTCCGTCAATCAGAGGCCCTCTTCTCGAATCGTTGGCAAGCTGGTGAGGAACATATCGATCGGCGAGGGCCGCAGTAATCAATTGCCCGTCGACTTCATGTCGGCCAAACATTGCTGCGCCAGCAACTCGACCAAACTAAGATATGCAGATTACCCGCAGTCGGGCCCGAACCGCGTTGGAGGTACGTGGCTCGGCATTCAGCCGCTACCAATGCGCAGTGTCGGCGCACTATGAGATTTCTGGACGCGTGCGCCATCGCGTTGCACATGGTTCGAGTTGCGTGACGATGCTCATTCTGTGCCGGCGCCTGACTTTCCACCCTCGTCGGCCAGGCCAGCACGAGGGCATCACCAGGTCCCGCAGCTGCCTGATGTCGGAGAGTTCGTCGCCACGGCTGGCGCCACGGCCCCGAGAGGCCTGGTTCGTCCAGATCGACATGCTCTTGGCCTGCTGCCGAGGCAGGACGGCCCAAGGACATGTTTCTTGATCAGTCGACCCCACAAAAAAACTGCCCAGAGCGCGTTCTTCTCTTCCATCGCCCGCCAGCTGGCTGAACGAGGCCTTGGACTGAAACCAACGAGTCAGTGGGTCTGCGCATCAAGGCGGCTACGCGGCGGAAAGGCAAGTTGTCCGGCGAGAAAAGGTGCCGGCCGCTGGATCTCAATCCGCGAATCTTCTTCGCATCGTTCGCCGATGTCCAGCGCCTGAAATATCGACATTTCTCTAGGCCTGAGGTTCGTGCGCCCAAAAACGTTCTCGCGGGGCTTCGCCGATTCGTTTTGGACTGTCGTTCTGCGAGACCCGTTGGTTGAGGTGCGCGCTTGCGGGGTTTTGAGAGAACTGCGCTGGGCGAGCACGACGAAGTCCATTCGCTTCCTACGGATCCCCCCGTTCAGCTTTCAGATTTCGCTGGGTCGCATGGGATCGTCCAACGGTCGTTCCTGGCTCTTAGGCTCAGTCTTCTCCAAAAATACCAGTGCGGTGTTGATCTGCCCAAGCTGACGTCCGATCTGGTCTCGCTCGTCAGCGTCTTCGGTGACGCCCAGTTGCTCGATGAGCTTCTGTTTACGAGCGAGCAAATTCTTGATGAGTGTGGTCACCGAACGGCCCAAACGCAGCCAACAAGCATCGCAGCGAAAACGACTGCGGCGCCGATTCCGCGGGGAATTTCCATCGCATTACTCCGTCATTCTCTACACGGTTCCCATCAGCCGGTTTATGCAAAGAACCAGTCTTCCGGCAATTGAATATAAGGGCGTGATTTTCGGTGCCTTCACCGAGGAGTGGGTGGAGGTGTCGTAATCAAAACTGCTGTATGCTCGCAACAGCCTAGGTTTCCCTTGCCACGTGACGTCGCACCGTAGTGAAATATGTTAGCTAACGAACCGCTGACTGCATTGATTGTCATGGTCGTATCCGTTTGCTCGGCTCGCGCGTACGGAAACACTGATCCTGTCGTACCCACGGGTTTCGTGTTCGTGCACGAAGGAGATCACGGCGGAGAGCGCGAGCGAATGCGACCGCAGCCTCTCCAACATCTGTTTCATTTCGCCTCACAGCAAACGGCGGGGCGCACCGGACGCTACCGAGCACGTGCAAAGTCCTCCCGTAACATTAGCGGTCCCACGTGTGATCAGATCAGTCGTTGTGGTTGAACGAAGCAATCGGCGTGCCGATTCGAAAATTGGAGGTTCTACAATCGCTTCTTATGGGTGTAGGTAGCGTCCAGTTGTGGGACATTGGTCTCAAAGCTGACAAAACGGCGCGGTTAGTGTCCGAATCTTCGCAAAGGTTTGAAGAACGGTGAATGCACCGGGCCTCAGAAACGACCGGTGCCGGCTCGGCGCAGCAGTTCACCGATGCGCGACCGATACATATTGGCCACGCTGATTTCTCTAGTCAGCTCCTTGAAAGCTTCAGGCGCCGACGCGCCTACAGCCAGGCCTTTGGGAAGGACGTGGCGCTTATTCGCGAAGCCAAGCGAGCAGCCTGCGACAAAGGCGTACCAGAACGTTTCCGTCACGAACTCGGGAGACCGAGTACAAAATCCAAACCGGCCGTAAGCCGTCCGGAATCCTCCCGCCCGGTAAGCGGTTCAGAGGCATATCACGCAGTGACCTGATTTCTGTTTCGCCTTCCTGCAGGACTTTCCCGCGGCACCTGACCAGCTGCCGGACGCGGGCAGGGGAGCAGGGGAGGGTAATTGGTCGGCGTCAAGGCCAGCCGCGAGCTAGCCGACATTTTGGCTCGAGATGGATTGCGTCGCACTGAGAGGGTTCGAGATTTGCAAGAGCGATTTAATCGGCGCGAATGCGAAATTGACTGCGTCGCTGATTAATCAATGCGGCAGAACCCACGCTGTAGTGCAATCTTCTGTCGCCAGGGCTCGCCTACGCATACTGTTGATGATGCCGCAAACCCAAGACCAAAGCGATCCTGAGAATCCCGGGAAATCACACCATCGCTGTTGCAGGAAGGGGAAGCGCGGCATTCCGCCTTCGGCCGCCAGCGCAGCAGTTCAAGTGCCCGGGCGATACGCAAGATGTCGCGCGCAGGTCACCACCCTTCACATCCGTAGCAGCTACGACAGGAGTCCTGCACTTTCCGCACCGCGACACGCGCCAAGATAGTTGGATCCGATTCACCCTCTGCGGCCAGAGTTAAGACCTTCTCAGCAAGGCATGCCTTCAACGAAGAGGTCCGCCTCGCTTCGGGCACCATCCGGACAGCATGCTCCAGAACACCCCTCAACTCAGCACACACTTTATTTTGCGAGGATTTTGCAGGCGTCATGATGCTACTCCACAAGACGGGCTCCGGCCTTCACAGCCAGTGTGCCCGAAAAACTTGGAACTCGGCACCTGATGGCCCCCTTCCGCCAAGTGAGTGTGGCAGTCGGGTGGGGACGGTCACGCCGACGAATACAAGAGATATAATGAGCTGATGTGACAGTTGGACGAAGGAATCACTGTGGCTCGTGATCTAGTACCACTCGATCTGCCGGTGCTGCGACCAGCGCAACGTTGCCATGCTGGTGAGCCCGGTGCCGCTATCAGGGACGATCATCGCTGGAACAAACGTGCAATGCAATCACAGCATCGAGCTCGCCAGACCCCCAAGAGTGGCGGCGCGCTATCAAAGATAAGCAAGACATTCATGCGGAAGCCAAAACAGATCTCAACTTCTAACTGGTTGAGAGCGACCGGGCCCTCATCGCGCTCTTGGGGAGCTCAGTTCATTTAGCCGGAGACCGAAGCGCTCCGGCACCCCGGGGACGGCGCGCAGCCGGCTAGCAATGGCTTCAATGCTCTTTTGATCGCGTCCCGATGAGCCAACAGCTTTACCTTCATCCACTGCCAGATCGTCATCTCGTCCATGCGATACCAGTCCAGAGAAGAATTCGATGCGCTGGCTGCCTCCGCCTCGTTCTACGCACGAAGTTTGCGCCACAACCCCTTGCCGCTCACCACAGCTAGCCCAAATCCACCCGGTATCGCACTACGGTTCACTCGAAGATGTGCTCGATGCCTCCTTTGGGCAGACGAGAAGCGTGTAATCATATCGTCATAAGCCTTGCATATGTGTGATCAAAATTTCCCCGGCGCTCCGCGAGGTAACGGCTATCCTGCATAGATTGTGTGTCTGGACGACATACTAGCGGCGCTGAATCAGGTAGACGAAAAGTCGGTCGGCGGCCAAGCGGAGCATTTGCCAGGTGGCGGCCGCATTTCAGCCACTCTGATTGCACTGCTGCTGACGAACCGCAGCGTTATATCGAAGAGACGCTGCGATGAGTGGCATCGATCGATATAAACCTCGCGCACACCGAATTATTCGGAGATGAAGACGCCAGGGAAATGTACGGTGGCTTGCTGAAGAATGGCACCATTGGTCAGTTTTCAAAGGTTAGGTTCTAAACTAAGTATCGGAATCCGGGAGGAGATGTCCCGATCGCTGTTGAACTACGTCGGACCGGCGTTGGCGGAATGAATGTTACGCGGCTCTCGTGACGTGGGCAACGGGCTTGATCGTCATGCGATCGTGGTGAGCTTGAAGGGCCGCACGCAGAACCGACAATTGCTTATGCGCCTTCAATCGTCGGAAGCCCTTGTTGGCCTCGATCATGCCGGCCGCGACCCATCGCAAGGCCATGCCGGCATCCCGCCAGCGTTTGACGTTGCGCGTGACGCGGCGAATGGTACCCATCATGTTCTCGGCGATGTTGGTACAGGCGAGCGATCGACGCAGCTCCTTCGGCAGCTTCAACCGGACGACAGTCAGGATTTCGTCGAGGCCTTCGAGAATGCTGGCCGCTACGCCGGGCCATTGCTGGTCGAGTCGACGCGCGAGATTGCGGATCAATTTTTCAGCCTTGTCGGCATCATCGAGCTCCCAGGCCTGGCGCAGCACCCGACGGGTGGCCGCATGATGCTCTTTCGGCAGGCGTTCCGTGATGTTGCGCGCCTTGTGGATCTGACAGCGCTGGATCGCGGCGGCCGAACCGAAGGTGCGGCGGATCGCCTTCGACAACGCTTTCGCGCCGTCGACGATGAACAGTCTTGGCACCGTCGGGGCGAGCCCGCGGGAGACCAGGTTGTCCAGCAGGGCTTGAACCGTTGCGGCGTTCTCGGTTGCCCCTTCCACCAGCGCCAGCGGATGCTTGTTGCCTTCACCGTCGACCCCGATCGCGGCGACCAGCACGAGATCGTCGCCGAGATGCAGCCCGTCGATTTGAACCACCAGAAGGTCGAGCGCGGACAGATCGGCAGCCATGAAGTCGGCCAGCCGCGCCGCCGACAGCGCCACAAACCTCCGCGAGGCCGCCGACTTCGAAACCCCCGATCCGGGCGGTGCCGGCACATCACCCTCGGGCAGCCGGACAGCGCGGCCGAACCGGCGCGTCGATACATTGATCAGCATCAGGTTCATCGCCCAGCGACCAAGCCAGTCCTCCTCCGCCGCCGTTTCCCAGCTCGGGATCGTGACCTCGCGGCCGTCCAGGCCCCGGACCCGCGGGCGCTCGACCTCGATCTTGCCGCCGTGGAAGCCGATCCGTCCCCGCGTTCGGCCCCAACGGTGCGCCCGCCGCGCCGCGTCGCGACCGTGGCGCGGCCCGCAGGCCGCCGTGACATCCGCCTCCATCATCGTGCCGAGCGCCTCGATCCCTGCCGCAAGGCAGAACCGATCGAAGCTCGCCCGCACTTCTGCAAACGCTTCGTCCACAGCCCCGGTCGCCGGCGAACCAGCCGGTGTGATATCTCTCGTCATGGCGTTGCTCTCCTTTGTGGAATCAGCACCCCGAGCCTACCGGCTCAAGGGGGGCAACGCCGACCTCTTCAGAAATTCAACAGAACCCCGGGACATCCCCATCCGGGATGACTTCGATTGATGATAGCTTAAGTGAGATCAAATCCGTGCGGAACTACATTTGGCGTGTTCGTACGTTGCTTCAAACCGAGTTGCCTGATGCGGAGCGAAAAATCGTTGAGAAGCGCCTGCTTGAACAGCGTTCCGCCTTTGAACAGCTCTTAGCGACCACATTTCCTTTGACGTTGAGGCTCTGAAGTCAATTCGGAGCCCGTGCCGCTCAAAAGGTAACTAAACGACGGACGTTTGAACTTCTTGTTGACCGAGAGCATCTCGTGATTGGGAGTGGATTGTATGCGAGCCCTCCGGCAAAGCTCAGATGGAGGCAAAACTGAATCGCCAAAAAATGTCGCGGTGATAACCTGCCTTATTCCTTGTCTTGCTTTCCACAAGTTTGATTAATTCTCCTATCCGCAGTCTGCCGATCCCTGATCAGCGGCAGACCAATCTGCACTCTTTTCGGCCGCCTTCGATGGCCGATCTTGGCGATTGCCCGTTGCATTCGGGAGCTCAGGACACCAACTCGGCAGAACGCGAGCTCGAGAATTGCGTGTAGCGGACGGCGACGCCGGCCAAGAAACTTGCGATCATCAGGACTGACTTTGCCCAGCTCCTCACGGCCAGCATCTGTCGCGATGCTGTGGAGGCGCGGATTGGACGAGCTAGCACTGCGGCAGCTGCTGATCGTGCCGCTGTCGCCGAAGCGCCGGCGCCGTCTTCCGGCGGACTGGTCACCGCATCCGATTTCGAATTCGCAAGTTGCGGCCGAACCGGGATGAGACCGCCGAGCATTTGGGAGCGGCGCGAAATGACCGACCGCGACCACGTTACCGCGGCCGTGGAGAAGTCGGGCTGAGTGCAGGCGGGAGGCGACTCACCTCCTCGGGCTAACCCACCCGGATGCGCGCTCAAGAAGTACGGCCTCCAGATCAAGCGTCTGTGAGCCGAGTGTCGCGGTCGCGACACGCTGTCTGGCCCAGGACATGCACAAGAGAGAAAATAGCCGAGATAAATCAGCTCGGCGTTTGGCACGAGCCTTGAAGGGAAGAAGCCGTCCCATCGCCTGCCTAAGGAACGGAGTTTATGGCCTACAAGATAATCGCCTCCCAGTGCACCGTCTGCGGCGCATGTGAGTTTGAATGCCCGAACAGAGCAATCAGCCTCAAGAACGACATATATGTAATCGATCCGAAGAAGTGCACCCAATGCGAGGAGCATTGCGACACGCCGCAATGCGCCGTTATCTGCCCGGTGCCCGGCACGTGCGTGCAGGCATAAGGAGCGGCCCATGAGCGGGTCCGCTGCGCGCAGCAAGATTGAAACACTAGCGGCCGCGTTTTTGATTAGCGGCCTGGTTGGCCGCGAGCTGCGTGTGACTTACGCGATCGTCCATGCGGTGAAGGGGGCGCGCCGCCGCCGTCGTCGGATATGGTCGGAGTCGACCTTGCGCGAGCGGCGGAGCGGGCAATGGTAGCAGCCGTAAAAGACACGGCCGACCGAGTGCGCTCGATCGACGTCGACCAATATCGATATGGTTTTGAGACGCTGATCGAGTCCGACAAGGCCCCCAAGGGTCTCTCGGAAGACACCGTCCGCTTCATTTCCGCGAAGAAGAACGAGCCGGCCTGGATGCTGGAATGGCGGCTGGAGGCCTATCGCCACTGGCTGACCATGACCGAGCCGACCTGGGCGCGCGTCAACTACCCGAAGATCGATTACCAGGACATTCACTACTACGCGGCGCCGAAGCCGAAGAAGACGCTGTCGTCGATCGACGAAATCGATCCGGAGATTCTCAAGACCTACGAGAAGCTCGGCATCCCGTTGCGGGAAGTCGCCATCCTCGAAGGCGTCGAGCCGCCGCCCGGTAGCGAGCCGTCGCCCAACCGCAAGATTGCGGTCGACGCCGTCTTCGATTCGGTTTCGGTGGCGACCACGTTCCAGAAGGAGCTGAAGGCAGCCGGCGTGATCTTCATGCCGATCTCGGAGGCGATCCGCGAACACCCCGAGCTGGTGAAGCAGTATCTCGGCACGGTGGTGCCGACCTCGGACAATTACTTCGCGACGCTGAACTCGGCGGTGTTTTCCGACGGCTCGTTCGTCTACGTGCCGCCGGGCGTGCGCTGCCCGATGGAGCTGTCGACCTATTTCCGCATCAACGAGCGCAACACCGGCCAGTTCGAGCGCACGCTGATCATCGCCGACAAGGGCTCCTACGTCAGCTATCTCGAAGGCTGCACCGCACCGCAGCGCGACGAGAACCAGCTTCACGCCGCCGTCGTTGAACTCGTCGCGCTCGATGATGCCGAGATCAAATATTCGACGGTGCAGAACTGGTATCCCGGCAATTCCGAAGGCGTCGGTGGCATCTACAATTTCGTCACCAAGCGTGGCGACTGCCGCGGCAATCATTCGAAGATTTCCTGGACCCAGGTCGAAACGGGATCGGCGATCACCTGGAAATATCCGAGCTGCATCCTGCGCGGCGACAATTCGCGCGGCGAGTTCTACTCGATCGCGATCTCGAACGGTCACCAGCAGGTGGACAGCGGCACCAAGATGATCCATCTCGGCAAGAACACGACCTCCAGGATCATCTCCAAAGGCATCGCGGCGGGCGTCTCGCAGAACACCTATCGCGGCCTCGTCACCGCGCACCGCAAGGCGACCGGCGCGCGTAACTTTACGGCCTGCGACTCGCTTCTGATCGGCGACAAGTGCGGCGCGCACACCGTGCCTTACGTCGAGGCGAAGAACTCGTCGGCGACGTTCGAGCACGAAGCGACGACGTCGAAGATTTCCGAGGACGTGCTGTTCTATTGCATCCAGCGCGGCCTCAGCCAGGAAGAAGCCGTCGGCCTCGTCGTCAACGGCTTCGTGAAGGATGTGTTGCAACAGCTGCCGATGGAGTTCGCGGTTGAGGCGCAGAAGCTGATCTCGATCTCGCTGGAAGGCAGCGTCGGATGATCGCATCTCCTGATATCAGCGAGATGCGCACTCGGTTGCCGATTTTGAACGAGATCGACGAAGCCAGTTTGTCGCGGCTCGACGGTTCAGAGTGGTTTCGCCCAAGCGTTGTGCGCCGCCTTCCGCCGCCGACAGGATGGGTGTTTATCTGATGACCTATCGGGCGAACTGCCGCGCGGGTGTCGGCGACGGACTTTGCAATTGACCGCAGCGGCGCAGCTCGATGCGGCCAAGCTTGCCGAGATCGCAAGTCTGGAGAACGCGTGCCCGGACGCCGCGATTGTCGCCTACGAGCGCCCCATCCGGCAGCGCCACTAAACGAATTTCGAGAAGGGAAAGCCATGTCATTACTCGAAGTGAAAGATCTGAAGGTCCGCGTCGAGGAGCGCGAAATTCTCCACGGGCTGACGCTGACGGTGAATCCGGGCGAGGTGCAGCGATCATGGGCCCGAACGGCTCCGGCAAATCGACGCTGAGCCACGTCATCGCGGGCAAGCCGGGCTATGAAGTCACCGACGGGCAAATCCTGTTCCGCGGCGAGGACCTCCTGGAAATGGAGCCGGACGCGAGCGCTGCCAAGGGCGTGTTCCTGGCGTTCCAGTATCCGGTCGAAATCCCCGGCGTCACCACCTGGAATTTCCTGCACACGGCATTGAACGCGCAGCGCAAGGCGCGCGGCCAGAGCCAGCTTTCGTCGCCGGAGTTTCTCAAAAAGGCCCGCGAGGTTGCCAAGTCGCTCAACATCCCGCAGGACATGCTTAAGCGCGGCGTCAATGTCGGCTTCTCCGGCGGTGAGAAAAAACGCAATGAGATCCTGCAGATGGCGCTGTTCGAGCCGGCCGTCTGCATCCTGGATGAGATGGATTCCGGCCTTGATATCGACGCGCTCCGGATCGCCGCCGACGGCGTCAATGCGCTGCGTTCGCCCGAGCGCGCTATGGTGATTATCACGCACTACCAGCGCCTTCTCAACTACATCGTGCCTGATTTCGTGCACGTGATGTCGAGGGGCAGAGTGGTGAAAAGCGGCGGCAAGGATCTGGCGCTGGAACTCGAGGCTTCCGGCTACACCCAGTTCGACGACGCGGCCTGACGCAAAGCGGATTTGTGATGAACCTGGTTTTGGCAAAGAACGAGACGGGACGCGCGCTGAGCGACAGCTTTGCCGTCGCGCGCGACCGGCTGCCCGGCGCCGGCAAGGTGGCGGAGGCGCGAAGCGCCGCCTTCGAGGCCTACGAACGCGCGGGCCTGCCGCATCGCCGGATCGAGGACTGGAAATACACCGACCTACGTGCCCTGATGCGCGAGGTGCTGCCGCTGGCCGCCACGCCGGATGCCGCTGTGCTGAAGCGGGCCGCCGCAGCCGTGAAGCTGCAGGCGATCAAAGGCGCTCGCCCGCTCGTCCTGGTGGACGGCGTGTTGGTGCCAAAACTTTCCGAAGTCGGAGGCCTCGAGAAAGGTCTTACCATCCGCTCTTTGGCCGACGTGCTGGAAACCGGCGACGCTGCGCTGCAGGCGCACCTCTTCACGCCCGATAACGCCAACCCGATGGTGGCGCTCAACAGCGCCATGATGACCGATGGCGTTGTGGTCGATATCGCCGACGGCGTCGTGCTGAAGCAACCGCTGCAAATCATCCATGTCGCCAGCGTGTCCGTGCCGGCGGCGATGCTTACGCGTTCCATGCTGCGTGTCGGCAAGGATGCCGGCGTGACGCTGGTTGAAAGCTACGTTGCGGCCGATGGGGCCAAGGCCTTCAGGCCCATGACTCCTTCGTTGTCGCGATCGGCGACAATTCGCGGCTCGATCATGTTCGATTAGTCGAAGACAGCCGGGACGCCTTCAACATTTCCTCCGCCGTGGTGACGCTGGGCGCGCATGCGCATTTCAACACCTTCGGCATGACTTCGGGCGCTGCTGTCAGCCGCTACCAGGCGACGATTGCGTTCGCCGGAGAACATTCCCGGGTCGAGACTAACGGCGTCAATCTGCTCAATGGCCGCCAGCACGCCGACACGACGCTATTCATGGATCACGCTGTGCCCCACTGCGCCGGCCGCGAGGTGTTCCGCGCTGTAGTCGATGACCGCGCCCATTCGGTGTTCCAGGACCGCATCATCGTGCGTCCCGACGCGCAGAAGACCGACGCCAAGATGATGACGCGGGCGCTGCTGCTCTCCGACGACGCCGAGGCTGACAACAAGCCGGAACTCGAAATCTTTGCCGACGACGTCACCTGCGGCCATGGCGCGACCACCGGCGCGCCGACGAGAGACTGCTGTTCTATCTGCGCGCCGGCGGCCTTTCCGAGAAAGAAGCCCAGGCCCTCTTGATCCAGGCGTTCGTCGGCGAGGCGATTGGGTCCGTCGTCAACGACGATCTGCGAGAACTCGCAATTGCAGCTACGCAGCGCTGGCTGGAGGCGCGACGATGAGCATGCATCCGGCAGTCGTCAACGGCGCCTACGATGTGAATCGCTTGCGCAAGGACGTTCCAGCGCTGGCGACGCAGGTCTATGGCAAGCCGCTGGTCTATCTCGACAATGCCGCCTCGGCGCAGAAGCCAAAGGCGGTGCTCGATCGCATGATGCAGGCTTACACGTCCGAATATGCCAACTGCATCGCGGCCTGCATTATCTGGCCAACGCCGCGACCGACGCCTATGAGGGCGCCCGCGCGAAGGTGGCGCAGTTCGTCAACGCGCGCCGCACCGAGGAGATCATCTTTACTCGTAGCGCCACCGAGGCGATCAATCTGGTCGCCCAGACTTTCGGCCGCGAGCGCATTATAGCGGGTGATGAGATCGTTCTCTCGATCATGGAGCACCACGCCAACATCGTGCCATGGCATTTTCTGAGGGAACGCTATGGCGCTGTCATCAAATGGGCGCCAGTGGACGGGGAGGGCAATTTCCTCCTCGAGGAGTTCGAGCGGCTTCTGACCGAGCGCACCAAAATGGTTGCGATCACGCAGATGTCCAACGTGCTCGGCACCGTCTTGCCGGTGAAGGAAATCGTGAGGATCGCGCATGCACGTGGCATCGCGGTGTTGGTAGACGGCTCGCAAGCCTGCGTTCATCTGGATGTTGATGTCCGCGATATTGATTGCGATTTTTACGTGATGACGAGCCACAAACTGTATGGGCCGACCGGCATCGGCGTGCTTTACGGTAAGTATGCGCATCTGGCGTCGATGCCGCCGTTCAATGGTGGTGGCGAGATGATCCGCGAGGTCTCGCGTGGCGGCGTCACCTACGGTGATCCGCCTCACCGATTCGAGGCTGGCACGCCTCCGATCGTCGAGGCGATCGGTCTGGGCGCGGCTGTGGACTATATCAATTCAATAGGAAAGGCACAGATCCACAAGCACGAGAGCGCACTGCTCGGTTATGCGCAGGAGAAGCTGCGGGGCATCAACTCCCTACGTATTATCGGAACGGCGGCTCAGAAGGGCGCGATCATCTCCTTCGAAATAAAAGTCGCGCATGCACACGATTTTGCCACCGTCATTGATCGTGCAGGCGTGGCGGTGCGCGCCGGTACCCATTGCGCGATGCCGCTGCACGAACGTTTTGGCGTGCCAGCGACCTGCCGCGCTTCGTTCGCTCTCTACAACACGCATGAAGATATCGATGTGCTGGCGGGCGCGCTTATCAAGGCGCAGGAGCTGTTCTCATGAGCGAAGGGGCTGGTCTCAGACGATGAGGCGCGTCGTGTATCGCAGGACTTCCGCCCGGGCGAGTGGGTCCGCTCCTTGACGCTGATTAAGAACGGCGCATGGACCCGCCCAAGGATGTTGCGAGCCGCTGGTCTTTGCGGGCGACACTGGAACCGTGCGGCAGATCTGTACTACGCCCTTGGGTTCATAGCGCGGGCCGTCTTCATCATCAGTCGCGCTCAGTGGATGATTCGTCTCGACGAGAGGGCGGATCTCTCGGTGAAATCGAGGTGGTAGGCCTAGAGCATGATCCGGAAAAGTGCAAACCGGTTTTCCGAAAGATCCTGCTCAAACAAAGACATGGGAGGATCATGATGCGAATTCCATCTAGTCGCATCATGATCGAGACGCCTGCCCGGCGTGCCGCCTAAATTGACCTGTATGCCACCGACCGAACCATTTCCGAACGCGCACCACCATTCACCGTGACGCGGCTTAATGCGCTGATCGAGCCCTCTCGTGCACCCGCGTGTGTGGTCTCCCGGCAACAATGGCGCGAGAGGGACAAAGATCTGGGGCAGATGCTGCAACGCTGTGCAGCAGGGGGCTCGACCTCAAATTGATCTGAGCACGGCAGCGCCCCAATTGGGCGCGGTGGCCTGCCGATCCTCGCTCGCCGTCTGCCTGTCGGGCAAAACCAAGAGCCGCGCGGCCTACACGTCCCCGTAGGCCGCCTCGACATTCTTCCTCCCGCGGGCATGCCTGCGAATGAACAGCGCGCCGATGATCGCTAGGTTCTTCAAGGGATCGACCAGCAGCGGGCGTTGCCGTGCGCCGGCTGATTCCGAAAGTCGTAGAGATAGCAGGTCGAGATCCCGACATAGAAACCAAGACAAACACAAAGAAGCGCGCACCAAAGTTCAACGCGATCATCAGCCCCGCGATGAGTTCGAGCCAATCGACCGCAACAGCCAGAAGTTGCGGCGTCGGCATTCCGGTCGCGCTCTCAAGCGGCGCGGTGTGGGGCGCGAACGCCTCGGGAATTGAAATTTGGGTCGCGATGAGATCGGCGGTCTGCTGTATGCCGGACAGCTTCGTCGCCCGCGTGTAGATGAACAGCAACGCGAACATAACACCGAAGGTAACGAACGCTGGCTGGTGGACCTGACTGCAGTGCGGACGCGGGAAGAGCGGAACGCTTATGGTCGTTCCGCTCTTCGCCATCAAATGGAATCCGTGTGCGCGGAAGGCGACCGCCTTCAATTAGCCGAGTTGCGGGCGGCCGGCGCGCTCCTGGGCCTCGACAGCGGCGACCGCCGTCATGTTGAGGACGCCGCGCGCGGTCACCCCGGGCGTTAGGATATGCGCTGGCCGCGCCGGACCGATCAGGATCGGCCCCACGGGAAGCGCATCCGCCAGGACCTTTACCGTCTGATAGGCGATGTTGGCAGCATCCAGCGTCGGCATGATCAGGATGTTGGCCTCGCCTTCCAACCTCGATTGGGGCAGCACCATCCGTCGTGCAGCTGCCGAAAGCGCGGTGTCGCCCTGCATCTCGCCGTCAGCCTCGAGCCCCGGGTGCTTCTCTTTCAGAAGCTGGGTGGCGTGGCGCATCTTGCGCGAGGAATCGGTGTCATAGCTGCCGAAGTCGGAATGCGACACGAACGCGACCTTCGGCTTGAAGTTGAAGCGCTGGACGTGGAGCGCCGCCAGCGACGCCATTTCCGCCAGTTCCTCCGCGCTTGGGCTGGGCCGCACCTGGGTATCGGCGATGAAATAGGAGCCCTTGCTGGTGATCATCAGCGCCAGCGCCGCATAATCGCTGACCCCCGGCAAGAAGCCCATGATCTCGCGCACATGCCGCAGGTGGCTCATGTACCGCCCCTCGACGCCGCACAGCATGGCGTCGGCTTCCCCGCGCACCACCGCGAGCGCCGCGATCACCGTATTGTTGGTGCGCACCACCGTGCGCGCCGCATCCGGCGTGACGCCGCGGCGCCCTGCAACGTCGATATAGGACTGCACGTAGGAGCGATAGCGCGGATCGTCCTCGGGATTGACAAGGTCAAAATCCTCGCCCGCCTTGATCGAGAGGCCAAACCGCTTGATGCGGGTTTCGACCACCGAGGGCCGCCCCACCAGGATCGGCCGCGCCAGCTTCTCCTCGAGCACCACTTGCGTGGCGCGCAGCACGCGCTCGTCCTCGCCCTCGGCGTAGATGACGCGCACCGGCTGCGTCTTGGCCTTGGCGAACATCGGCTTCATGACGAGGCCGGAGCGGAACGCAAACCGCTCGAGCAGCGCGCGATATTCGTCGAAATTCTTGATCGGCCGCGTCGCGACGCCGGAGTCCATCGCAGCCCTCGCCACCGCCGGCGCGATGCGCAGGATCAGGCGCGGGTCGAACGGGCTCGGGATCAGCGATCCCGGCCCAAAGCCCTGCGTCTCGCCGATGTCGAAACCGGAAGCCACCGCGTCCGACGGAGGATCGCGCGCAAGCTGCGCGATTGCATCGACCGCCGCGTGCTTCATCTCCTCGTTGATTTCGGTGGCGCCGACATCGAGCGCGCCGCGGAAGATGAAGGGAAAGCACAGGACGTTGTTGACTTGGTTCGCGAAGTCCGAACGTCCCGTGCAGATCATCGCGTCGGGACGGCCTTTGCGGGCGTCGTCCGGCATGATCTCCGGCACCGGGTTGGCGAGCGCCATCACCAGCGGCTTGTCGGCCATCTGCTTGACCATTTCCGGTCCCAGCACGTTTGGCGCTGATAACCCCAAGAAGATATCCGCACCGGGAATGACATCCGCAAGCACCCGCGCATCAGTGTTCTGCGCATAGACGGCCTTCCAGGGGTCCATCGAGGTATTGCGGCCTTCATGGACGACGCCATCGATGTCGCAAACCCAGATGTTCTTACGCTGCGCACCCATCGACACCAGCAGGTTGAGACAGGCGATCGCGGCCGCGCCGGCGCCGGAGCAGACGATCTTCACGTCGGGCAGCTTCTTGCCGTTGAGAAGCAGCGCGTTGACGATCGCAGCGCCCACGATGATGGCGGTGCCGTGCTGGTCGTCATGGAAGACTGGGATCTTCATGCGCTCCTTCAGCTGCGCCTCAATTGCGAAGCATTCCGGTCCGCGGATATCTTCGAGATTGATGCCCCCGAAAGTCGGCTCCAGCGCCGCCACGGTGTCGACCACCCGCTCGATGGTGTCGGCCTTGATCTCGATGTCGAACACGTCGATGCCGGCGAACTTCTTGAACAGCACCGCCTTGCCTTCCATCACGGGCTTGGACGCCAGCGGGCCGATATTGCCGAGGCCGAGCACGGCGCTGCCATTACTGACCACGGCGACCAAATTGGCACGTGCCGTCAGAGAGGCGACCTCAGCGGGGTCTTTGGCGATCTCGGTGCAGGCGGCGGCAACGCCAGGCGAATAGGCGAGCGCAAGATCGCGCTGGTTGACGAGCGGCTTGATCGCCTGGATTTCGAGCTTACCGGGTCGCGGCAGCCGGTGATAGGCCAGCGCCGCCGAAAGGAGATCTTCAGAATGGGATGACATGCTACTCTCGCGTTTCCTGACCCCAAGCTTCTAATTCTGTGCTCGTCTAACCGAGGTCAGTTGCCCGGTGGATGGAGCCGGATGTGAAGCACGCCAGGCAGCCTGGATGCAATATCGGATCGCACCCCCATCAACAGCCCCCATTGCGTCAAGGCGCATAAGCTAGGGCGGTCTGGGCGTCGACGCGCATGCAGAAGATCATAGAGTGGAAATCGCACGAGCGCTGTGGCTTGAGGTGCTCAGGCAGTCAAACAACGCCTGCGGGCCGGCCGCGACGAGCTCTCTGGCTGGTCAGCCCAATAGGATTGGGATCGGGATGCGAGGGAGGCCAGGCGCAATTTGCGCACCACCGTCCCAACGAGCTGAGCAGCGGTCGGGCTTCACGACGATGGTGATCCAGGCTGGCTGCCCAGCCTTGCAGCTGGGTCGCCTCGTCACGTGCCATTTCCGGCAGCGGGCCGGTGTCATCGCGCTCTTGTGGGGCAAATGCGGTGCAATATAACGCGCGCCCGCCCTTGTTTTTGTTTCGAACAGGATCAAACGAGCACGGTAGACACGCTCGATGTCGGGTTTGCAACAACAGTCCGGTTACCCGCGCGAAGGTGGCTATCTACTTTCAACTGCGCTGTTTTTTGCGCTCACGTCGCGGCTGGCACGGTCGTTGCAAAACTCTTGGCCGAGAGCCGCCGTCGCAACAGGAAACCTTTGAAGGATATCAGCATGAGTCTCGCCACGACCCAGAGCACCGCAGAAATCAAAGCCCGCAACAAAGAGCTGATTCAGGAGGTGCTGAAGGTCTATCCGGAGAAGACCGCAAAACGGCGCGCCAAGCACCTCAATGTTCACGAGATCGGCAAGTCGGACTGCGGAGTCAAGTCTAACATCAAATCCATCCCAGGTGTGATGACGATCCGCGGTTGCGCCTACGCGGGCTCCAAAGGTGTGGTCTGGGGACCGATCAAGGACATGATCCATATCAGCCACGGTCCGGTCGGCTGTGGACAGTACTCGTGGGGCTCGCGGCGTAACTATTACGTCGGCACGACAGGCATTGATAGTTTCGTGACCTTGCAGTTCACATCCGACTTCCAGGAAAAGGATATCGTGTTCGGCGGCGACAAGAAGCTCGTCAAAATCATTGACGAGATCCAGGAGCTGTTCCCGCTCAACAACGGCATCACCATCCAGTCGGAATGCCCGATCGGCCTGATCGGTGACGACATCGAGGCGGTCTCCAGGGCAAAATCGAAGGAATATGAGGGCAAGACCATCGTGCCGGTCCGCTGCGAGGGTTTCCGCGGCGTGTCACAGTCGCTCGGCCACCATATTGCCAACGACGCAGTGCGCGATTGGGTCTTCGACAAGGTCACGCCCGAGAGTAAGCCGACGTTCGAGCCGACGCCCTACGATGTCGCGATCATCGGCGACTACAATATCGGCGGCGACGCCTGGTCATCCCGAATTCTGCTTGAGGAAATGGGCCTGCGCGTGATCGCGCAGTGGTCCGGTGACGGGTCCCTGGCCGAGCTAGAGGCAACGCCAAGGGCGAAGCTTAACGTGCTGCATTGCTACCGCTCGATGAACTACATCTCGCGTCACATGGAGGAGAAATTTGGTATTCCCTGGTGCGAATACAACTTCTTCGGGCCCTCCAAGATCGTGGAGTCGCTGCGCAAGATAGCCGGTTATTTTGATGACAAGATCAAGGAGGGTGCCGAGCGGGTGATCGAAAAATATCAGCCGCTGGTGGACGCAGTGATCGCTAAATATCGCCCGCGCCTGGAGGGCAAGAGCGTGATGCTGTTCGTTGGCGGACTGCGTCCGCGCCATGTGATCGGCGCCTACGAGGACCTCGGCATGGAGGTCGTCGGCACCGGCTACGAGTTCGGCCACAATGACGACTACCAGCGCACTGCCCAGCATTACGTCAAGGACGGCACGTTGATCTACGACGACGTCACCGGCTACGAGTTCGAACGCTTCGTCGAGAAGATCCAGCCTGACCTGGTCGGCTCAGGCATCAAGGAAAAATATGTCTTCCAGAAGATGGGCGTGCCGTTCCGCCAAATGCACTCCTGGGACTATTCGGGTCCGTATCATGGCTATGATGGATTTGCGATCTTCGCGCGCGACATGGACATGGCCATCAACTCACCGATCTGGAAAAAGACCAAAGCGCCGTGGAAAAACGTCTCGAAGCCGAAGCTGATGGCTGCCGAATAACCCAGAGTGGCCCGGCTCTCTGCTGAGAGCGCGAAGCCAAAATTGATCACTATTTTCGAAAGGATCCTACCAATGGCGCAGAGTGCAGAACACGTGCTCGATCATTTCGAGCTGTTCCGCGGTCCGGAATACCAGCAGATGTTGGCCAACAAGAAGAAGATGTTCGAGAATCCCCGCGATCCCGCGGAGGTGGAACGCGTCAGGGAATGGTCAAAGACAGCCGAATATCGCGAAAAGAATTTTGCGCGGGAAGCGCTCACGGTAAATCCAGCCAAGGCGTGCCAGCCGCTAGGCGCGGTGTTCGCCTCAGTTGGTTTCGAGGGCACGCTGCCCTTCGTGCACGGCTCTCAAGGCTGCGTGGCCTATTACCGCAGCCATCTATCGCGGCACTTCAAGGAGCCAAGCTCCTGCGTCTCCTCGTCGATGACGGAGGACGCTGCGGTATTCGGCGGGCTGAACAACATGATCGATGGGCTCGCCAACAGCTATAATATGTATAAGCCCAAGATGATCGCGGTCTCCACCACCTGTATGGCGGAGGTGATCGGAGACGACCTCAACGCCTTCATCAAAACGTCCAAGGAAAAAGGCTCGGTGCCAGCTGATTTCGATGTACCGTTTGCGCACACGCCAGCCTTCGTGGGCAGCCACGTCACCGGGTACGACAATGCTCTCAAGGGCATTTTGGAGCATTTCTGGGACGGCAAGGCCGGGACAGCCTCGAAACCCGAGCGCGCGCCCAACAAGAAGATCAACCTCATCGGCGGCTTTGACGGCTACACGGTCGGCAACATCCGCGAGATCAAGCGCATTTTCGAATTGATGGGCATCCAGAACACCGTTCTTGCCGATAATTCCGATGTGTTCGATACACCGACCGACGGCGAGTTCCGAATGTATGACGGCGGCACGACTTTGGAAGACGCCGCCAACGCGGTTCACGCTAAGGCAACGATCTCGATGCAGCAGTGGTGCACGGAAAAGACGCTGCCGTTCATCGCCGATCATGGCCAGGAGGTCGTGGCCTTCAATTATCCGGTGGGCGTGTCCGCAACGGATGAGTTTCTCATGGCGCTGTCGCGCATCAGTGGCAAAGACATCCCGGAGGAACTGGCTCGAGAGCGCGGCCGCTTGGTCGACGCGATGGCCGACTCTAGCGCGCATATTCACGGCAAGAAATTCGCGATCTATGGCGATCCAGATCTCTGCTATGGGTTGGCTGCCTTCCTGCTCGAGCTTGGCGCCGAGCCGATCCATGTGCTGGCCACGAACGGCAACAAGGCCTGGGAGGAGAAAATGCAGGCGTTGTTTGGGAGCTCGCCGTTTGGGCAGAACTGCCATGCCTATCCGGGGCGAGACCTCTGGCATATGCGCTCGCTCTTGTTCACCGAGCCGGTCGACTTCCTGATTGGTAACACTTATGGCAAGTATCTGGAGCGCGACACCGGTACGCCGCTGATCCGGATCGGTTTTCCAATCTTCGATCGGCATCACCATCATCGCTCTCCGCTGTGGGGCTATCAGGGGGGCATGAACGTGTTGGTGAAGATTCTCGACAAGATCTTCGACGAGATCGACAAAAAGACCAACATTGCCGGCAAGACCGACTATAGCTTCGACATCATTCGTTGATGACGAACGGCGCACGCCATCGTCGGCAAACGTCGGCGATGGCCTAAGCGCAGGATGGACTGATCTTCGCGAACAAGCGCGGTTGAGAGGAGAGACGGATGAGTTCGCTATCGGCCACGATCCAGAAGATCTTCAACGAGCCGGGCTGCGCCAAGAACGCCAACAAATCGGATGCCGAGCGCAATAAGGGCTGTGCCAAGCAGCTGCAGCCGGGCGGTGCCGCAGGCGGCTGCGCCTTCGACGGTGCCAAAATTGCGCTGCAGCCTTTTACCGACGTCGCCCATCTCGTGCACGGTCCGATCGCCTGTGAGGGTAATTCCTGGGATAACCGCGGTGCGGCTTCGTCTGGCGCCAGCATCTGGCGTACCGGATTCACCACTGACATGAACGAAACCGATATAGTATTTGGGGGCGAGAAGCGTCTCTACAAAGCAATCAAAGAGATCATCAAAAAGTACAACCCGCCGGCCATTTTCGTCTATCAGACCTGCGTTCCCGCCATGATCGGCGACGACATCAATGCGGTTTGCAAGGCGGCTTCGCAAAAGCTCGGCAAACCGGTCATTCCCATAAATTCGCCGGGCTTCGTCGGCCCCAAGAACCTCGGCAACAAGCTCGCCGGCGAGGCCTTGCTCGAGCATGTCATCGGCACGGAAGAGCCGGACTACACCACGCCCTACGACATCAACCTGATTGGCGAATACAACCTCTGCGGCGAGCTTTGGCAGGTCAAGCCGCTGCTTGACGAGCTCGGGATCCGCATCCTCTCCTGCCTCTCGGGGGACGGCAAATACCGCGAAGTCGCCTCTTCGCACAGGGCCCGCGCTGCCATGATTGTATGTTCGAAGGCGATGATCAATGTCGCGCGCAAAATGGAGGGCCGTTACGGCATCCCGTTTTTCGAGGGCTCGTTCTATGGCATCCAGGATTCTAGCGATTCGCTGCGCCAGATTGCTCGTCTGTTGGTCGAGCGCGGGGCGCCTTGCGAACTGATCGAGCGCACCGAGGCGGTAATCGCGCGCGAGGAGGCACGCGCCTGGGCGACGATCGAACTGTACAAGCCCCGCTTTGCCGGAAAGAGGGCACTACTGATCACCGGTGGCGTCAAATCCTGGTCCGTCGTGGCGGCGCTGCAGGAGGCGGGGCTCGAGCTAGTCGGCACCAGCGTCAAAAAATCCACCAAGCAGGACAAAGAGCGCATCAAGGAGCTCATGGGGCAGGATGCCCTCATGATCGAGGACATGACGCCGCGCGAGATATACAAAATGCTGAAGGACGCGAAAGCAGATATCATGCTCTCCGGCGGCAAATCGCAATTTGTTGCGCTGAAAGCGGCGATGCCCTGGCTCGACATCAACCAGGAACGCTGCCACGCCTATATGGGCTACATCGGTATGGTGAAGCTGGTCGAGGAGATCGACAAGGCGCTGTTCAACCCGATGTGGGAGCAGCTGCGTCGACCAGCGCCGTGGGAGGAGGTGGCCAAGAATAGGCAGACCAACGGGATGGCGCAGATCGACGTCCAGGCTGTCGATGTCGCCGCCGATCCGGAGACGACCCGGCGCGCGAAAAAGGTCTGCTTCTGCAAGGAGGTCGATCTCGGCACCCTCGAGGATGCGATCCGCTCCCATGGCCTGACCAGCGCCGAGGCAGTCAGGCAGCACACCAGCGCGTTCGGTGGCTGCTGCAAGAGGCGTATCGAGGACATCCTGACGAAAATACCGGTGTCCTCGCCGCCTGCCATGCTGCAGGCCGCGGAATAGGACGGCGTCATGGCGATCGTCACCACGCCGAAGAAGGCCTGCGCGGTCAACCCGCTGAAGATGAGTCAGCCGATTGGCGGCGCATTCGCCTTCATGGGTTTGCGTGGAGCGATGCCGCTTCTGCACGGCTCGCAAGGGTGCACATCTTTCGGGCTCACGCTGTTCGTGCGGCATTTCAAGGAGGCGGTGCCGCTGCAGACGACTGCGATGAGCGAGGTGGCGACCGTGCTCGGCGGTTATGAAAATGTCGAGCAGGCTATCCTCAACATATACAATCGTGCCAAGCCGGAGATCATCGGGATCTGCTCGACCGGAGTGACCGAAACCAATGGCGATGACGTGGACGGCTACATCAAGCTGATCCGCGAGCAGCATCCGCAGCTCGCAAAATGTCCTTTAGTCTTTGTCTCGACGCCCGATTTCAAGGACGCGTTCCAGGATGGCTGGGAAAAGACAGTGGCATGCATGGTCGAGGTACTGGTGGGGGCGCCTCCGGTTGGGGTGGAGCGCGATCCCGCGCGGGTGAATGTCCTCCCCGGATGTCACCTGACGCCGGGTGACCTCGACGAACTTAGGACGATCCTTGAGGATTTCGGCCTGAAGCCATCCTTCCTGCCTGATCTCGCGGGATCTCTGGACGGGCATATCCCGGGCGAGTTTACGCCAACGACCATTGGTGGCATCGGGGTTGACGAAGTAGCGGGCATGGGCCGGTCCAGCTGGACCATTGCCATCGGTGAGCAGATGCGGCGGGCGGCAGAAGCCATACAGGCCAAGGCTGGGGTGCCGTTCCGCCTGTTCGAGCGGCTGTGCGGCCTCATCCCCAACGATGAATTCATCGCTTTCCTGAGCGACATCAGTGGCCGCCCTGTGCCAGCTAAATATCGGCGCCAGCGCGGCCAGCTCAGCGATGCGATGCTGGACGCGCATTTCCATGTCGGCGGCCGCAAGCTCGCGATCGGTGCCGAGCCTGACCTCCTGTTCGACCTGTCCAGCATGCTTCACGAGATGGGCGCGCAGGTGACGGCGGCCGTGACGACCACGCAGTCGCCGGTGCTGGAGCGGATCGGAACCAACGAGGTGCTGATCGGCGATCTCGAGGATCTGGAAGAGCTTGCTAGGACGAGGAATTGCGACCTGCTGATTACGCATTCGCATGGCCGCCAAGCGGCGGCGCGGCTGAAGATTCCGTTTTATCGCACGGGATTTCCGATGTTCGATCGAATCGGCGCGGGACACCAGCTATCCGTCGGCTATCGCGGCACGCGCGATGTGATCTTCAGTATCGCCAATCTCGTGATCGCCGACCGCGAGGAAAATCATCAGCCGGCGCCCGATAGCTGGCGGACCTCGAGACGGTCCTTAAAACCCGGCCGCCGCAGCTTCGTTGACGCAACAGAGGGTTCGATGGCATGAAGGTCGCATTCGCTACCCAAGACTTGAGGCGCGTCGATGCGCATTTTGGCTGGGCCAAGTACATCGCAATCTATGATGTTGGGCCGGTCGGGCACGTATTTCTGAAGGCAATTGAGTTCGACGGCGATCTCAAGGAAGACGGCAACGAGGACAAGCTCGCGCCCAAGATCGAGGCAATCAAGGATTGCGCCATCCTCTATGTCGGGGCCATCGGCGGCTCCGGTGCCGCGCGGGTAGTGGCGAACAATATACATCCGATCAAGGTGGACAAGCCCGAGAACATCCTGGTGCTGGTCGAGAAGCTTCGGCACGTGCTGAAGGGTACGCCGCCACCCTGGCTGCGCAAGGCGTTGGCAAAGGACCAGAAGCGCACGCTCGATTTCGAAGAATGAGGACGACATGACTGAAGCCGCGGATATCGTGCAGACCGATCGCGCGCTCGGTGCGCCATTCGTGAGGGAACTGATCAAGATCTGGCGCGCCCAGGATGTCCATGGCGCGTGGGACGGTAAGAGCGATCTCGATTTGCTCGAACCGTATATTCTGGACAAGGAGAAACGGCGCGCGCTGCCGATCGTCGGCGATCCGGATCCGGATACGGTCTCGCGGCTGGAGCTGTTCTTCAATGCAGTCGCGCTCTCGATCGAGAAGGCGACGGGTGTGATGATCCAGCCGATGCTGAAGATGCACCATGAAGGCTTTGGCCGCATGGTGCTGATCGGCGGCCGGCTGATCGTGATGAACAAGCAGCTGCGCGATGTGCATCGCTTTGGCTTCGACAATCTTGCACAGCTCGCCGCCGAGGGTGGCAAATACGTCGAAGGCGGCATCGAGATGACCCGGAAATTTCCCGACGTGGCTAACTATTGAGAGCAGCTCATGAGCGACCTTGAAATGCTTAAAGCGGAAATAAGAAAGCTATCGCTCAAGGCGACGAAGGCCAAGATGGATCTGCACGATTTGTCGGAGGAACTTCCCGTCAACTGGACCTCGATCATGGCGGTAGCGCAGAAAGCGCACGATGCCTTTGCCGAACTCGAGCGTAAGCGCGAGGATCTCAAGGCGCTGGAAAGGGCCTAAAGGGTATCCGATCATGTCATTTGCAACGCGCGATGGCCGCGACTGGACGCCGAACTACCTGATCTCAATCGATCCCAAGAAGTGCATCGGTTGTGGCCGCTGTTTCAAGATCTGCGGCCGCGACGTCATGACATTGAAGGGGATCAATGAGGAGGGCGATCTTGTCGACCTCGACGATGACGATGAGATCGAAAAGAAGATTATGGTGATGAATGACCAGGGCGCTTGTATCGGCTGCGGCGCCTGCGCCCGGGTTTGTCCGACCAACTGCCAGACCCACCAGCCCGCCGCAACGGAAGCCGCTTGACAGCGCCTCTGTCCGCCAGTCCCGCGGGCAAGTGCGACTTGAACGGAAAAGCCTCGCTGGGAAGGGACTCTTCCATGTGCTGCGCTCGGGATAGAGCCCCTCGGCGCCGATCCATTCCCGCCAGCTTGCGGGTGCCGAGCCGACCCCAAGTTAGAATCATGTTCTCGTCGCCCGCAGGTATCGAAATTCGTCATCCCGATCACTATGTGGATATCCCATCCACACAACTCGATGGTGATCTTATGATTGGTCTATTCGGTGAATTGCCATACGAATAGCTTAGATTGTCGCGAGCCCGAGGGAGGCTGTCTTCTTTTTCCTCTTTGACGTTCCGCCGGAATTTCCTCGCGTGAGGATCACCAGCATCGCCTTGAGGTGGACGGCGCCACTTTCGGCGATCGGCTCCGTCGTGAGGAACGCGTAGAGGTCATTGGTCGTGTGACCTTCCTTGACCTTCCGAACGGACGTCCAGTTGATCCAGATGCCGGCGAAGCGGGCGAGGGACGTGTCTCATCGAGTGCGAACCAGATATCACCTCCTTCGGCCTTGTTGAACTCGCTGAACGAGTTGAACGGCACCAAGCAGCGGTTTTCAGCTTCCAGCCATCTCGTCCGGTGCGTGCTCTTCACATTGCGGATGTTGGTAGTGCCACCATCCGGCTCTATCCGCAGCAGTTCCTTGGAATCGGCCGGCTTGTCCTGGCCTGAAGCTTTTCGGCTTGCTTCTTCGTGGCATCCATTAGCGCCTTTGACGACGATGGCGTTCGCCACCGCGCCGTAGCGAGCTCGCGGCCCTCGGCCCCGTTGCGCACAATCGCTGCATTGTATTCGGGAAAAACCCCCCGGCATCGGCGGCAGATTGCCAACGTATCGGTTCACGACGCTGCGTTATGATAGTGAGCGGTTGGTAGGATTGCCTCCGACTTGAAAATGGTAGGCCTCGACGTGCGCTCAGTACTGCACCCCGTGATCGGCCATACGACGCCGATGCACGTTCGTACAGCGATAGCTTGGAATTCGCTTTGGATGGAATGCCAATCACACGCTTATGTAGTACGATTCATCTCGGTCCTTGCATGTTACGACTACACTGGTGGTACCCCGTAGAAGAGGGTGAGTTCTCGCTAGCTCCTCTGCGAAGCGCTCGGCCGCACGGAAGGCTTGCACCTCGTTTTCGAATGCCAACCCGCAGGGGTCGTCGACATTTCGGCTTCCTGCGAGATTGAAATAAAAACGAAGCATTGCTCGCCGGCCTGGTTATACGTGAGAAAGAAAACAGATTTTCATAAACGAGATGCGGTGATCGCATGTCACCCATAACGAAGTGTGCGCTTCCGGTTACCTAGCTCGAGGCTACCACGGGGCGTCAGACGATGAGCCGAGTGGGCGCCAATCATAGGCGGCGCAATCTCGGCGAAATTGTAGCTCATGGGTTTATCCTTGGTTGTTTTCGCCTACCGCAAATGAAGAAAAGGCACAATGCCGCTTGAGAAAAACAAATCAGATAGTTGGTATGCTTCGGACAAAAGTGAAGCGTGCCGACTACAGCAACGACTTAAACGGCGCGTTCTGCACACAAGTTTAGCGATCAGGAAGGCCCTCAAGAGGTCCCGTAAAGGCCGAAGCTTCGTTCTCGCGCAGGGGTGACTCCTTCGCGGAACCAGAATCGGACGATGCTCACGACGACTCGGTCGGAGATGAATTCTCAATAGATATGACGGACGGTATGGATCGCCCTGAATCATCAGTGACGACAGACGGACAGCGCGAGCTGGAGTGCTGCAAGCAGGAGATTGCGCATCTTAAGCAGTTGGCTGTGCGGCTTTCGGAGATTGCTATGCGCAAGGTCGTACGGCGCACCGAAGGCCGAACATCGGAAACTTGTGAATTCTGAGCCTGCGGGCGGTGAAGCTTAACCGTATCCCTCCGCCAAAGGCCGCCTTGTTCGACGAACGCGATCGCTGCAGGTCCTAGGGGTAATCCTAGGAGAAGCGCTATGACGATTTCGCGTGCGGAGGTGATCACATCGGTCGAGCGGCGGCGCCGGTGGTCGCAGGATGAGAAGGAGCGGCTCGTTGCAGCATCGCTCGAGCCCGGAGCCAGCGTTTCCGAGGTGGCCCGCCTGGCCGGCCTTCATGTGAGCCAGCTGTTCAGGTGGCGCAAAGAGCTTTGCAAGCACGGTGAAACGAGTAGAGCGCCGTTCGTGCCGGTCGCGATTGGGCCGTCTGTGCCGCCGCCGGAGGTGGCCGAAGCGCCGTTGACGACGACGGCGGCGCGTCGACGGAAGAGCCAGGGCATCATCGAGATTGATCTTGGTAGCGGGCACCGGATCCGGGTCGATGGCGACGTTGATGGAGACGCACTGCGTCGCGTTCTCGATGCTTTGGTACGCCGATGATCCCGGTTCCGACGGGCGCGCGAGTGTGGCTCGCGACAGGCTACACGGACATGCGCCGAGGCTTTCCGTCGTTGGCACTCCAAGTGCAGGAGGTGCTGCGCAAGGACCCGCTCAGCGGTCATCTGTTCGTGTTCCGCGGTCGCCGAAGCGATCTTGTGAAGGTGATCTGGCACGATGGCCAGGGGGCATGCCTGTTTACCAAGAGACTCGAGAGAGGAAGGTTCATCTGGCCAACGGTTGCGGGCGAAGCAGTGACGATCTCACCGGCGCAGATGAACTACCTGTTGTCCGGAATCGATTGGCGCAACCCTCAAGATACGCTGCGACCAACGCGGGTCGGATAGCCGTTTTACGGTTTGAATCTGCAACGTGATCTGATTCAATGGCTTCATGACATCGAAGCCGGACGACCTTCCATCGGACCTCGTGAGTGCCCTGGCGGCGCTGCAGGCCGAGCGTGAGGCGCGGCTGCAAGCCGAGGCGGTAGCCGCCAGTGCGCGGGCGGAGCTGTCGGCCAACGAGGCGCTGATCGTGCATCTTGAGCTGCGGATCGAGAAGCTCAAGCGCGAACTGTACGGGCAGCGCTCCGAGCGCACGGCGCGGCTGATCGAGCAATTGGAATTGGAGCTCGAAGAACTTGTCACCACGGCGAGCGAGGACGAGCTTGCCGCTCAGGCCGCCGCGGCGAAAAGCCAGAGCGTGCGCGCCTTCACGCGTCGGCGGCCGGTGCGCAAGCCCTGGCCGGACGACATCGAACGCGAGCGCGTCGTCATCGAGGCCCCGACGAGCTGTGCATGCTGCGGCGGATCGCGCCTGGCGAAGCTGGGCGAGGATGTGACCGAGACGTTGGAGGAGATCCCGCGTCGGTTCAAGCTGATCGAGACGGTGCGGGAAAAGTTCACCTGCCGCGATTGCGAGAAGATCAGCCAGCCGCCGGCACCGTTCCATGCCACGCCGCGCGGCTTCATCGGTCCGCAACTGCTGGCGACGATCTTGTTCGACAAGTTCGGCATGCATATCCCACTCAATCGCCAGAGCGTGCGCTTTAAGGCTGAGAGGATCGATTTGCCGCTATCGACACTGGCCGACCAGGTCGGCCACGGAACCCTTGCCGTCATGCCGCTGTTCCAGCTGATCGAGCGTCATGTGCTCGCGGCTGATCGCCTTCATGGCGACGACACCACCATCCGCATCCTGGCCAAGAGCAAGTGCACGACCGGGCGAATCTGGACCTATGTACGGGATGACCGGCCCTACGGTGGGCCTGCGCCGCCGGCGGCGGCCTATTACGCCTCGAGCGACCGACGGGGCGAACATCCCCAGAAGCATCTGGCCGCCTTCGCCGGTATCCTGCAGGCGGATTGCTATAGCGGCTTCGATCCGTTGTTCGACCCACAAAGGAAAGCGATGCCGATCACGCCGGCATTTTGCCTGGCCCATGCGCGGCGGGGCTTCTTCGAGCTGGCCGACATCGAGAAAACCGCCCGGGACCCACAGAAAGGCAAACCGGTCTCCCCGATCGCGCTGGAGGCGGTCAGGCGTCTTGACGCCCTGTTCGAGATCGAGCGCGCCATCAACGGCCGCAGTGCCGACGAGCGGCGTGCCGTACGCCAGGAGCTGAGCAAGCCGCTGCTCGATGACATGCACGTCTGGCTGCTCCGCGAGCGGGAAACCCTATCGCGCTCCTCCGAGGTCCTGAAGCCCATGAACTACATGCTCAGGCGCTGGGACGACTTCGCCCGCTTCCTCGACGATGGCAGGATCTGCCTCAGCAATAACGCCGCTGAAAGAGCGTTGCGCGGCATCGCGTTGGGCAGGCGCAACTGGACCTTTGCCGGCAGCCTGCGCGGCGCCGACCGCGCCGCCATCATGCTGACCATGATCACGACCTGTCGCCTCAACGACGTCGATCCCAAGGCCTGGCTCGCCGATGTCCTCGCCCGTATCGCCGATCTTCCCGCTTCGCGTCTGCACGAACTGCTGCCCTGGGAATGGAAGCTTTTGCGGCAGGCCAGCGAGCCCACCGATCAGCAGGCCGCCTGACCTGCACGCAACGCAATCATAGTGCTCGCCGCGCTCCCGCGCATGCGTCAATCCGGCGGCCTTCGTCGTATGCGTACGCTTAACCTCGCGAGCGGCCGCTATGACCTCGAAGGCCGAAAATCGATCAGACATGATCAGGGCAGCGCGTCATTGGATTGTGGCGGTTTTTGTCCTCAGAGCTCCAGAACGGCCTTGCGAGCTTTCTCTAGACGATGCTTGAGCGCAGTAAGCCTGTTAGCAAACTCGGTCACCTCATGAATAGCGAGATCACCAAGAACAAATTCGTCGAGTGCTTCCTGTTGTGCGGCGACGCTCGCAGAATGCTTGTAAGTGAGTTTACGCTGTCAAAACTCGCGGCAAAACATCCCGACGCTAAGGGCGATACCAAAACGGCCGAAGCGATGCAGCGGCTTCTAGATGCCCGGATGTTGCGGATAGGGAAGCAAGGACAGTCTTTCGCGTGTTTAGTTAGTTATGACGTTCGGTGGCGGCGGCACTGATCGTAGTCGAGAAAAGGTCCCCCCAAGCCACGCCCCATTATGCCTATGCAAACCTCGGCCTTCGGTGCGACGACACGAGCCAGGTTCGACCGGATATGCCCGTCCCATCCGGCGATGGTTTTTGAACGCTTTGTCGATGTCAAGGTGTCAGCGCTCCGAACACTGCTTAAACATCTCCAAGCGCAAATCACGCCAATTTCCAGAATGCCAACTCATAAGATGCGGCTGCAAAACTTGCGTGACAATCAATTAAGCAATCGTTTTTCTTCCACAAGTCTACGTGGCCGTTAGCGTCTCCCACTCTCACTTTATAGATGAGCAAGCCATTCTCGCGCGGCACGTTGGTCAGGTCGATCGGACTTCCCGGATTTCGGTTCATGCCCCAGTAAGGTTCGCCAAAAAAGTTTCGCGCAAGACTCTCACCGGTCGGCACACGGACCGCGATCGAATTTCCCTCCTGGTCTTTGTGCCCTCCATCGCTCAAGGAGGCAGGAACCTTGTACCCACTTCGATTGAGCGCAACCGAGAACCGAATTGTGCAAGTATTCTTGTAGTTATCATTAGGATATAGACTAGGCCAGTTTCCGCCAAGGCTGTTGAATAAGACATCGCGGGCCTCCGTCGGCCAGTTGTTCCACAAATTATCGAAAATAGTCATCCTTGACTCCTCGATCGTCAGCCTCCCCAACAATCTAGTTCGTATACGAAGAAAAGACCGCCGTTTGTAAGCTCTACATGCACGCTGCGGATTTGCAGGTATCAAGACAACAACAATAGCACATCGGATACTCGTGACTCGCCGGCCGACGAGTACACTCTCAAGTACACTAACACAACCCTGACTTGTCCGAAGCTCGCAATCTGCTAAAGTTGGAACTTCTACAAGCCCTTGCAAATAGAGCTTCACAAGCCTCGATTAGAAGGAAATTTTTGACTTAGACCCGTAAATGGCCTGGCGCAGATGACGCTCCCTACTGATGGAGGGTATGCTTTTTTCATTTTATTAGCGACTGGACTCTTGTACTTTGTACAAATTTGCTCGAGCGAAGCAACTCCAACCTCGATCGATTCCAGTACCTACAACAACCCTACCGACTCGCTTGCCTCGGGAGACAATTCCGACGCATCCCGCCTTTGGGTACTTCCAGCGACAAGTGGTACCGTCTCGGACGTTAAACCACAGTTGTCGGTCACTCTTCCATTGTGTCGGTCGCTCGCGACGACGGCCAAGAACCTCGAACAAATCCGCGAGCAGCAAGAGACGGTCCGCGAACTTCATGGAAAACGGTGTGGTCTCAGAAGGAAATTGAATTCGGTGATTACAAGGAGGTTCACCTGCAAATTTCGACAGGACCAGACTCGGACACCGACATCATGGAGCTCACTGTACATCCGCTAAATAGTAGCGGTTGCAGATCTGCAGTTTAGCTCGTCAACGGGGCGCATCCATCGTCGAAAGGTCCCTGTATTTTTCCAGTTGTACCAGCCGCATCGAATCAGGCCGCCGAAGGCGGCTAGGCCGGCAGCATATAGAGCAGTTACGCTAAGTGCCGCTGGCTTCCCATCTTGTCGGAGCGTTGCGATGCAACGATCGCGACTCCCGCGCAGGCAAGTGCGGCGTACGTCGATGCCAGCGTCTAATAATTCAATCCGATACCATGCTGCGACCGTTGTAATGATCCAGGACAGCAATTGAGAGTGGAATCAAAAAAGGCGGCTTCCCGAATGAGCGGGCTGTCGATAGCGAGTGATGCCAAGGCGAGGTAGAGCGCTTCTGTCCAGCGGCGCGGTCCTCCTAAATGTCGAAATGCAGTCTTCCGCGATTAGTGACTAATAATCGGAACTGGCGGGGATACCGCGACGATCCGGGCCTGGGCCTCAACCATGCTCGTTAGGCCCGCAGCGGCGACATGGTCCGTCGGTTCGCCGTTGCCCGACGGAGAAAACAGCCAACCAAATTCCAGAGGGCTGATCCCCGGTTTCAGCACCCGCGGCGAATGGAGGACCGAGATGTCCGCCCAGAATTCGCTGGAGCCACCTTTTACCCCGTCGATCGAAACGAAGAAGCCGGGGGTCGCGTTTCCGGCTGCGACCAGGGGAAATTGATCCGGTTCAGCAAATTGCCCCGTCGACCCGGCCAGGGTTCCGTCGGAGTAGATGATCTGCAGGTCGTAGGTCCTGACCGATCCCGCGCCTTTGAATGCGAGCCTAAGCCCGACCGCGAACTTCGACGGCAGGTTGTTGAACTTAACCGGCAGACGAAACGGATTGGGCTCATTGCTGCGATTGCGCCAGAAGTTGAGCCGTATCTCGGTGAATTTTGCGGTCTGCGCCGGCGGGCCGACGAAGCGGAAGTGCAGTTGCGCCGTGCCGATGTTTTGCTCGAACCTGAAGCCGGTCGAGAGCAGGTCGAAATAGGCTTGCTTGTAGGTTTGCGGAACCTGGGGTCCCTCCGCGCACAGGATCGCTGCCGGGGTCTCGAATTCCACGATGCGGACCACTTCTTCCTGCGGCTTGAAGATCTTCCCATCGCTCAGCCGGAGATTACCCTCCATCGTGACCAATTGATATGCGGCGTCGGCATCGGCGGACGTGCGACAGAACACTTCCACGGGAGTGCCAAGTTCTTTCAGGAAACGCGACGAAATCAGGCCGACGTGTCGATGCACATGGATCGGGGCGGGATTGGCGAATGTCGAGGAGCACAGCCAGACCGCCTTGCTGTCCGCAGGCGATCCGGTCCGATGGAACGTAAGGAATTCGTGGTTGTCGTGATTGAGTCGCGCGGTCAGCTCGCGCACGTGAACGGGACCGGTCTTCCACTCGTTGTTGCCGAGTTCGGCAACATGAACGAAATCGAAATCGCGCCCGGTCTTGGTCCATCGGAGGAACGTCGATCCGCTCGCCATCGTCTGGAAGGCGCTTGCGGAAGTGGCTTCGAGCCACACGGAAGGCGGCCGTGCTTCCTCTTTGGTGCCGCCTCCGTCTTCCGTCACTTTCTTCTCTTGGGGCGACGACCATTCGAAGCCTGCGACCAGCAGGGGGGTATTGATCTCGCCGCGCTCGGTCTTTGCCGAACCCGTGCGGACGAAAATCGACAAGGCGTGGCGAGCGGGCGCTACCTGCTGATGCAGCGCGGAGAGCTTGCCGAACTGTTCCAGGGTAACCGTCGCGACAGCAACCCAGTCCCGCGTGGAGTTCGAAAAACCATCGATGCCCAGTTTGGAAGCGAATAGCTGGATATGCAGCCCGTCCGGGTCTGGCTTGAAAGCCAGTAGCGGCATCAGGTCCGTCGAGCCTTCGACCTCATACTGGAGCAGGGCGCTCTCTTTGTTGACCTTCGTATCCCGTTGATCGAAATCGATCCACCAGGCGTTCTCGGCCTCGAGCCGGTTCTTGTCGTTGCCTCCCGCTCCCGTCCATGCAGGATCGATGTAGCGGCGCATCGTGATGCCGGCGAAGAATTCCTCGAGCGGGGGCTTGCTGCCGAACAACACGTCCGGCTTGAGTACGAACATTGAATTGGGAAAGGCCGGCGCCGGCGCGTCCACATTGTCAAAGGTGAGGCCGATCGGCCCTTCGCCGCGCAGCATGAGGCTGAGCGCGGTTTCGCTGCCGAGCGCACGATAATCGAGCTGCGCATTGCGGCCCGCTTCCTTGTGCGCGTCTCGAATTTCGAGAGGCTCATTGGCCTTCTCAAAGCCGTAGCCGAAGCCAGTCTTGATCTCGGTGGCGATGCGATCGGCGAGGCCGCCGCGCGCATAGGGCGGCTCCTGCAGGATTGCCGCGACCGGTGGTGCCGGCCGGTCGATCCTTTCGCCTCCCGGTGCGGTCGTCAGGGGGATCAGCGCGCGCAGCTGCGGCCGCGTCAGCTGGATACGCGCGAGATCGGCCAGCATGGCCACACGCATCGTCCAGCCATGGGCCGGGGTGTCCAGCGGATGTTTCGGCTTATCGGTGCGCCAGGCATTGACCTGACGGCTGTTCCGCTCAAGCAGGGCCCCGGCATAGCGCGAACGCAGGGTAAAGCGGTGTCGGAAGTAGGTTGCCGATTCCGGATTCCAGTGATGATCCTGAAGCATGGTGCTGGCCGGCAGCGGTGCCAGCCGCTGCGTCACGGTCTGGGCATCGACATCCGAGCGATCGAAGAATGCCTCGAGTTCGAACTGCGCCAGCCTCCCGGCTGTGTCGAGGTTCAAGGGCAGTGCGGGCTGCGTTCTGGGCTCGGTGGGCGGCTTCTTGTCGATCGCGAAATCGTGCTCGCGGGGGTTGACGAGGTGATAGATTGGCCGTCCGCTCGGCCGCCAGCGCTGAGTGATCACATCGACCTCGCCGAGCAGGCGCCATTTTTCCCGCTGGTCGCCCGGCGCGGGCATGCCTGCCACGATTTCGAAGCGGCGGACGTGATCGATGCCCTTGGCGGAGATTACCGCAGCGGCAAGAGCGATCGCGCCTTCGCCGTCTCCGTCGTTGATCGGCATCGCGAGTTTCTCGATACCGTTGTACATCGTCTCAACCAGCAGCGCCGTTGCGGGGAAGATAACGTGGGTTGGCTTGACGAATGGGTCGGAGGAATCATAGACGTTGCGCGAAGCGTACTGTAGCAGGCCTCGATGGATGACCGACGGATAATGACCGTCGCTCTTGTCGAAACGCTTCGCCCTGACCATGGTGTCCATCGACAACCGAGCGACCATTCCGGCCGGCACTGACGCCGTCCGTTTCCTAGCCTTCGGCTGGTTGATCGGCGCGAGCGCCAGTGGTCCCGGTTGCACCGTGACCTCAAAGCGGAATTCGTCGTCGAGAGGCTTGAGCAGATTATCGAGGAACCACTTCGGGGACTTTTTCGTCTGTGCCTTGGCCTTAGCTGCATACGCATTTGCAACTTCTGCCAACCGGCCACCGAGTTCGTGAAGCTGCGCCCCAACGGGCGCGATCGTTGCCTGCGTAAGGTCATCGAGCGCGATCAATTCGAGTCGGATCTTTTCGACCGCCGGATCGGGCAAGCTCTCGAGGTTCCTGGCGAGGGCGGCATCGAACTTTCTCATGGCATAGGCGGTGGCCAGGCCGTTCATGAAGATGACGCCGGCGTTATTCTCCGGATCTTCTCCGCGCTCCTTGCCGAACGTTTCGAGAAACAGGCTGCCATTGGCGAACCACCGTTCGAAATCGAGATAGCTGACCCGAGGTGTCGTAACGGTGGTGGTCACCGGTCGCTCGAGGCCGCCCTTCCATGCGTCCTTGTCCGGCGCGAGGATCAGCAACGGCTGGCTGATATTGTCGCTCTTCTGCGAGCCGATATTGGCAAAGGACATCGACGCCGAATGATCGTCGTCGGTCCTGAGGGCGAGACGCAGCCAGCCGTTGAATTCATCGCCCGCCTTAAGGTCTCGCCTTTCCGGTTCGGCCCCGTCGAATTTGAACTCGAGCCACCGCTTGGGCAAATTTCCCGGGTCCTGCTCGAACACGATACGAATCGTGATGCTCGACAGGCCGGCAAATCCCGCGCCGATGACGAATGAGGCGCCCTTTGCGCCAGGCTCCTTGTCAGGTTCGTTCGCGGTCCCTTCGAAGACGTTTACGGTGAGCGACTTCGGCTGGCCGCTGATCTTGATATCGCTGATGTGCCATTCGGAGGTCTTGCTGGCGACCATCGATCCGCGGCCGTCGGAATCGCGCAGCAGGTCGCGTACGCCATCGATGCGCGCTTCGGCGTGCAGGCCCACGCGTGGGTAGGCGGCCGCAAGCGGCATTACCCCGTCGACCAATGCGCCGATACGTGCAGGCCGGCCCGCGGTCTTCTCGACGACCGACATCTGCGCAATCGCGGTGCGGCGCTGATAGTCGACATTCGCAATGACCTTCTGGTCCTCGTTGCCGGCGGTATCCTGCGGCGGCTTGATCTTCCAGTGGGGCGTCCACGGCGGCGTGCCCTCGTCCTGCAGCCGGCGCGGCAACGTGCCGGCGTTGCTGGTGATAAAGCTGAAGGTCTTGAACGCGCGGCCATAGGCAAGCCGCGGGACCCTGGGGTGGCGGTCCACCGCGTCGTGCGGATCCTGCACGTAGAACGGACGTCGCGGATCGCGCGCGACCATATCGTTGCCGACGATGCTCTCCTCGAAGGCCCGGTCGGCGAAGGGGAATCCGTGATACTCGAGGAACATCGGTCCGCGGCCATCATTGATGGCGGGGAGCATCGGGTGAATGGCCGCCGTGATATCAGGCGGGGGGTCCTGCGACTCGCCACCGGGCGGTGGCGGCGCCGGAAGCGTCCAGGTTAAATCGGCGAGATGCGTATGTGCCCAGGTATCGTCATCGGTGCCGAGATCGCCCCGCTGAATTACCAGGCCGATTCCGTTGAAATATCTGGAAAACGCGTCGATCTTGCCGCCGTCGATATTGCCCGCGACCTCAATCGCCAGCGGCTGCGGCGTGCTGTCGGGAATGAAACGGGCGTCGGGATCGTGGAACGATGCGGTCGGCGCGAGAAAGTCGTGGAGGCCATCCTCGAGATGTACATAGATCGACTCCAGCAGGGCGTCGATCTGGCCCTGCAATTCCCCTGCGGGAATTCCGTCGGGCGCGGTGGTCAACAGCAGCATGTCGGCGTCGGCGCGGACAACGGTTGCTGCATGTGCATCGAAACATCCGCCGGTCGGGGCCGCGGTCCCGGTAACCCGATTTGCGAAGAACGCGCTGCTGTTCAGATTCTTCACCAGCAACGACGTATTGCCGGCTTTTGGTTCGAGTGAGGCGAAGTCCAGCAAGCTGCGAACGAACGATGCGCTTGCGGATCTGCGGATGGCTTCGGCGCCGTTGAAGTTGCCGGCAAGCAACGTGCGATAGGCGGCCAACGCTTGTTCGAACGCGGCTTTGACCGCGGCCTCCACCGAAGGATCGAACGGCGGCGATGCTATCTGCTCAAGGTACTTCGTGGCAACCTTTGCTGACAAGGATGAGTCGGCCGTCTCGAACAATTTCAGAATCGCAGCTTCTGCACCGGCCTCGTCGACCAGCCGCTGCTCGTATTGCAGCAGCGCCGTCGACACCTTGTTTGCCAGACCACCTTTGGGGGTACTACCCTTGGTGGCGCCAGCCTTGGCGGCTTCAGCCCTTACCGTTTCCGCATAGGCGAGCACATGAGCGCGTTGCGGCTTGTCAGCCTTATCGCGTGCTTCTTCGTAACAGGCGAGCGCCAACGAGATGAATTCCAGCGCATCCTTTGGCTTTTCACTCTTTGGCGACTCGATGTCATAGATCTTGCGCAACGCCCGGACGACGTCCGGCCGGCTCGGCTTCGCGGCGGACGGGTTCGAAATCAGCGGACTGGTAAGAGAGAGGGCCTTCCTGATTGCAAGAGCGGCCTTGCCCGGATCGATAATCGAATCCGGGAGTGATTTCTCCAGGTGACCGAGCATCTCCGACACAAGCGGTGCGAGCACTTCGCCCTGGGTGCGCGAATCAAACCCGAATGTGTTGGCAGGCTGGGCGAGCGGCTTGAGCACGCCGATCACGACGTTGTCGAGCGCGGACAGCAGTCTTGCCACGACATACCAGACGATCGAGCAACAGGTCACGTCGACGGGCAGTCCGCCCTTCGTGACCTGGACGGTACTCACTCCAAAGCGGTTTTCAAACACGGGATCATTGTCCGGATTGCTGGCGCGCGAAGCAAGCGCGGCGTTCGCCGACAGCAGAGAGGCGGCACGCATCTCGAACCATGTCAGCAGCCGGTGGACCTGGGGCGCTTCGGGATCGATCTCGAAATAACCGTCCGGCGTCAGGCCGGGATAGATCGCCTTCAGATCCAGCGGCGACGCCTTGGCGACGATCGACGTGTAACAGGTGACCGCGCCGACGTCTCCCTTCGCGTTGTAGTCGAAAGTGCCGGCCGCCTCGTCGGCGAGCGGACCAGTCCCGAGCGCCTTGCCGGGCAACGTCTGCTGCTCCGGGTCATCCACGAAGAACGGCAATACGACGACACCGTCACCCGTGAGGGCGACGACCGGCAGCTGAACGATGTGGGTCAGCCTGAACTTGTGCGCAACCGGCGCATTCCACGCCTGCGCAGCCCGAAGGCGATGCGATGCACCGATGATATTGATGTCGACGGCGCTGTCGGGGTGCCATTCCGTCGTGGCCTTCGTCGCCCAGTAGTCGAGGTCGCGTTCGATGGACGTCGCCTTCCGCTCTCGCTCGAGCCAGGCGTAAATAGCGTCCGGATCCGCAGGCGCGACCGGCTCCGAAATCGGATCGATGATCTTCGAGTCATACTCGAGCTCGATCTTCGTCGGGTCGGGATCCTTGACCTTGTAGAGCTGGAAGCGAACGTTGCGAACGGCTTTCAGGAAATCCTTTAACGCGAGCGCTGCGTCCTTTGCCTCCTGCCCGGGGTCGGTGGCCGTGCCGTCGGTGCGGACCTCGAAACTCAGATTGACCGCGTATGAGGCCTTGGTTCCGTCGTCGTCGCTTGCGTGGAACGCGGTCGGTTCGCGGTCGACCAGGCAATGGATGTACTTTGAAATCGTCATTTTCAATGCCTCGCCGCTTCGAGCTTCTCGGCGGCCTTCTGCAATTTGCTCAGTTTCTCGTCGGTAACCTGCCCGCTGACGCTTGTGGAAACGGTGGTCTCCGATTTGCCGCCGCGCAGCTTGTATTTCGCCTGCGCGCGCCGTGATCTTGAAGAACTTGGATATCCGGATTTCGACCGTCAGGGTGCCATCGGCATCGATCTGGCCGTTGTCGCGGTAGGTCATGCGCAGCATCAGAACGATGCCGACCGTTACGATACCGGCGACGTTGACATGGCCGGCAATTACCAGGACCGCCGAGATCGAGAGGCCGCCGCCGGGCCTGCCGATCACCTTGCGGTAGGCGAGGGTGCCCGACAGCGTGATGAACACCTGGCCAGAGAACGGGCCGAATGCGAACGCGAGCGATGCCGAACCGCCCGCACCTGCTTCGACGCAGACCATCAGCTCATTGTCGAACGGCCGGTACTCCGCGTCGATCTGGATGTAGCCCGTTCCCCCGATGATGAAGATGGAGAAGATGAAGGGACGCTCGACCGACGACAGGTTGAAGCGGTTTGCGAGCATGAAGTCGGGGAACGCCAGCAGCTTGAAGTGGTTGGCGATACAGATGTTGGAGACGCCGCTGGTGCCGAAATTGAGCGCCATCGGCGGGATCGCGAAGTCGTGCTGCAGGCCGACCGGAATGCCGTTCTCCTTGATGACCGCCAGCCCGCCGATGTCGTCGGGGAACAGGGCCGCCAGGAAGTCCTGAATGAACTTGAAGGTCGGATTGAGCCGGATGTTCTTCGGATCGAACTCGACATCGAGGCCCTTCTCGCGGGTGAAGCTCAGCCCGAATTTCTCGAACTGCACCATCGATTGCCCGCCGACCACGAGATCGATCGTCGTGCCGACCCGGCCGAACCCGGTCTCGGATACCTTGTCCTGGTCCTTCGACGCTTCGAGGCGCACCTGACCGGTCAGGTGCATGTCGACGAAGTCCGCCTTGAACACGCCGACGGAGAACAGGCTGCGGCGGCCGCCCATCGGCGCATCGATGTCGACCTGCACCCAGGCGCGCGCCTGCTTCTTGTCAAAATCGTGGGTGACGCGCACCGCGTTGCTCACGCCCTCCGGGATCTTGTAATCCTTCAGGAGATTGCTGAGCTTCGCGCCGCCGAAATTGCGGAACACGTTGCCGATATCGAATGTGGAGAGATCCGCAGGGAACAGCTGGTCGCTGATCTTGTCGAACGGCAGCGACAGGCCGAGCGCTTTCAGTTCGTCACTGAGCCGGTTGAACAGCGCGTTGGCCTGGGTCGTCTTGATGACGTTGTCGATTTCATCAAAGTCGGACCGGATCCGGTCGATGTCAGCCTTCAGGGCGGCTAGTTCCGGCGCACCGGTCACCGCCGAATAGAGCTTGAGGACATTGTTCGGAGCTGCGAGCAGTCCGCCATCGTCGAGCTTGCTGAACTGATCAAAGACCCGGTCGCCATAGGCGCGGGCCGTCTCGTGCGCCCGCGAGAGGTCGTTTTGCAGGCTGCGTACCGAGCGATCAAACGATTGAGCCGCTGCGACCAGTTCCTTCGCATTGGCGGGAAAGGTTGTCAGGGCCTGCTGCAGGTTCTTGAACGTCGGGTCCTTTTCAAGAGCTTCGTAGGCGGCCTTCAGCTTCTCATCGAAATAGTCGGCGGCTTTCGTCCCTATCGCCTGGAAGTATTTCTCGACTTCCGCGACGCCCTCCGCGATCTGGGCGCATGCCGCGGAAACCTGCTCCATTCCCGTCAGCGCTTCGTTCTTCAGATTGCGCATGAGATCGCCGACCTTGTCGACGAAGAGGGCAAGTTGCGAGCGCATCGCGGCGACGGCCTCGGTGATGGCCTTGCCCACCTCGGGGACGTCCTTGATCGTCTCCGGCAGCGATACGAAGAGCTGATCCAGCGTCGCCCTGATGATCTTTTCCTTGACGAAACCCTCAAGCAGCGCGTCTGGTGCAAGCGCGTCCTGTACGGACTGGAGGAGGCTCCTTGCGTCATCGATTACCGGCAGGGCCGCAGCCGGGATGGCACTCAACTCGGCCTTGGTGTCGAGCAGCAGCGAATCCAGGAATGCTGCGGCCGGCGTAACGACGGCGTCGATCTGGGTGCCGATCTTGACGAGCCATTTTTCAGGCCAGGCGATGACCTTGGCGATCTCCTGGTTAATGATGTCGAGGAGGCCGCCGACTTCCTTCGCAAGTTCAGTCGCCGCCTCGTTCGTAAGCTCGATCGCAACCTGGTTCAGTTCACCGAGTTCAGCTGACAGCGACCTGCCGATTTCCTTGATCGCTGTGCCTACGGCAGCGATAAGATCCTGAACCTGGCTTGCTGCCTGGTCGGCGCGCTGGTCGAGGTTCTTGGCCTGCGTCCGGGCTTCACTGGCCGCCGCTTTCGCCTTCGCTATAGCGGTCTTCAGGTTAGTGATGGCCGTTTCTGCACGGGTCTTCAGGCCGGCGCTGACACCACTATTCTTGATCTTGGTCAAGACATCGTCGAGCTGGCCTGCTCCGGCGGTGTTGACGAAGCGTTCGAGGATCTTGTCGATCTTGCCGAGCAGCTGATCGACGTGCCTGTGCACCTCCGTGACCTCGCCGAGCGCGCCGGCCTGCAGAACCGCCAGCTGTCCAAGCGCCTTGGCGATATGTCCGCCGATGGCCTGGCTGACCTCGTTGAGCTCGACACCCAGCCTTTGACGTGCCTCCTCTATTGCCGCGACAATGTCGTCACCGACACTGCTGACGGCGGCCGTCACGCCGGCGCGGAACGAGCGCCGTCGCTCTTCGAACCACGGCTTGGTCTGGTCATAGCCGTGCACGAACTGCGCGATCCGCTGCCGTGCGCGGGCCACGACCGCTTCGATTTCCGCCTCGATGTCAGCCACGATGGCGCTTGATTTCTCGACACCTTCCTGCAGCCGTGCAAGGTCCTTGCTGGCTTCGGCGAAGAGCGGGCGGATGTAGTCTACCGCCTTGTCTGTGAGCTGATTGATGACTTCAGTCTTGGACTTTGTCTTGTAGGGATCGAGCTCCTTCAGGATTTCTTCAAGCTGCGCGCTCCAATCGTGCAGGGCCGTGCGAACCAGCAGTTCCTTGCGCTGGATCGTTTCGACGGCGTCCGATTTCAGCTTTTCGCACAGCGCCGGAGCGGCCTTGAGGTCCGACACGAAGCTCTTGAATTTGTTCACGTCACCTGGGATGAACTTCTTCAGGTCGTTCTTGAGGCTTCCTGTCCAGGCTGCATCCAGCTTCTTGCGTGCATCGTTCAGGGCGGTGAGGTTGCCGGCTCCAAGCGCGGCATTGAGGGCCGAGATGCTGTCGGAGAAGGCTTTGGCGCCGTCAGAGCCGGCATTCTGTCCGTCGGCGCCCCAGTACCTCAGGGCGGCCAGTGCCTCGCTTTCCGGCTTGTCTGTCAATCCGTCGACGATCTTGAGCACCTTCGAAGTGGGGGGGCGGATTCCTCGAGTTTCTTGGGTCTCGCGTGCGTGGCGCGCATGAAGGAGACGCTGTCGAGGCCGGCATAGACCGGCTTGCCGGCGCGTCCCGCATTCACCGCAACCTTCTGCGCAGCCGGTGCCAGCCGCCAGGTGAAACGGCGCAGACCGGGAAGGATTCGGCTGACCGGCGGACGTCGCTTTTCGTGTTCGCTGGGCTCCGGCTGTTTCGACGATTTCTTGTCGACTTCCTCGGCAATATCGTGCGCTGCCGGCATGTTGGGGAAGTCGAGATTGTGCAGCGGTTTCCAGGTGTCGGTATCGGGCGAGGCGTTCGGGCTCACATCGGCGTAGAAATACAGGTAGTCCGGATCGAGACACTCCTGTGCGACGACGGGCTTCTCTGCGTCGCCCTCGGCGGTAGAAACGAAGGCGACGTCGGGCATCGGGTAGACTTGCGGCCGCTCGCGCGCGCTTTGCCGGTTCCAGAGCGAAATCTCCCAGCCGAAATTGTCGATGTCGTGCGCCCATGCGCTGTCAACATTGATGATCTTCGAGTTGAAGCGCACGCGTTCGAGGAAGCCGGCGCTGCGCTGTTCGGCGATGGTGAAGTCAGGATAATTGCGCTCCGGCTGCAGCAGCTCGATATATTCGCGGACCTTGCGCAGGATCGGCCGGCGGGATCGCGTATGGTGCCGATCCCCCTCCAGGTTGGGCGCAAACTGCGCCGAGGGGTTGACCGTGCGCTCGTAGACCACGACGTGCTTAGCCCGATGCCAGAACGCGCAGATGCGGCCGAGCACCTCGACCTGCTGACGCTGCACGTAGCCGTTGTAGGTCTCGCTGATGATCGTGACCCTGCCGTCGAGGAATTGGGCTTTCTGCCTTGCGTCGCCTCCCGTGGGCGAAAGCGCGATCGCCTCGATCGTCCCGCCGGCAGACTGAGGCACCTGCAGCAGGCTCTTGAACAGGTTCAGCTGTTCGACCGGCCACAGCGCACCGCCGCTCAGGCCTTGCGGATGGTGACGTGGGTTGTTCTCGAGTTCGGCCGGCACCTTGTCGGCGTCGATGCCTCCGACGCGCGGCAAAGACTTGTAGTCGTCAGCAGTTTCCCCGACGCCATTGTTCGGAGTCTGATCGATCAGGGGCGGGCGGTGCAGCGCCGTGTAACGCAGGGCAAATTGCACGCCGTCGGCAAAGCGCGCCGGGGTGAAGTCGACAGCCGAGTCCAGATCGCGCGCCCAGATCTCCAGACGCTCGGGCCGCCGAGCGATGGCGCTTCGCAGCGCATTCCAGCGGCTGGAAACCCGTGCTTCCGCACCGGGCTGCGCCGGGCCGGTCGGCTTGCCCGTCAGGGCCTCGATCTCGGCGACACGCGCGCCGCGGGCGATCGACCGTTCCTTGCCAACATCGATTCCGACCGGCAAGCCATAGAGGAATTCAGCGCGCAAATATCCGAGGGCCGCGCCAAGTCCGTATTCGCCGCGCTGGCGAAAGATCTCGTAGCTCGTCGCCTCCGGCATGAAATAGCCGCGCTCGACGTCGCTCGGCTGGATCCACATCTCCGCGGACGGCGTGAGGCGAAACTCGACGGCACGACGCTGCAGATCGCTCTTCGGGCCCGCCATGCGATAGTTGTGTGCGTCGAGCTTATTCTTGCCGTTGTCGTCCTGGTCCGGGACGAACGGGGTAGGCGGATTCTCGTTGTTCGGATCCGGTACGGGCAAGTCGTGCAGTTCGAGCCGACGCGGCTTGTCGGCGCTTTCACCGACCACCTGCGGCGGGAAGACGTAGTGATAGAGATCCGAGGTTCGCCGGTACTGCCAGATCCGGTCGTCGTCCGAATAGAACGCAACATTCGCCGTATCGATCTTGCCGCGCGCGTAGAGCGGCTGATGGGTGTAGCGGAAAATCGAGAACGGCTCCGACGAGAGCACGACGTAGGAGCGCGTTCCGGTCTGCTGCGAGTTTTCGATGATCGACGCAACAAGCTTGCGATCATGGGTTGGCGACAGGGTCTCGGTCGCCTTGAGCCAGAACACGTTCTCGCTGTCGGAACCTACGGCCGCCGCATCGAGCGGGATCAGCAACGGTCCCGGACGCCCGCTGCGGTCGGTCCGGGCGGTGTCGACGCCGATCGGCTCGATGGTCGATGCCGGGATCGCGAGGCTGATTTCTGCTGCAATGCGGCCTTCGGGATAGACCAGCAACGGGCTGCCGTCGCCGAGGCCGAGACGAGCGCCTCGTCCGCCGATCCTGAGATGGCCGGGCTCTTCCGTTTTCGGATAGTTGATCGATCCACGGAATTGCAGCGACGAAAGCCGTCCGTACCAGCTCTCCTGTCCGTCCTGCAGCCTGGGCCGCGTCACCACCTTAAACGACGCAAAGAACGGCTCGCCGTCTTCCACGCTGTCGTTGGCTTGCGGCGGCCAATCCTTGTCGTGGTTGAGGCTCAATTCAAGCTGGGGCGGGGGCGCCGTTGGCTTCGGCTGAAAGAAAGTCAGGCCGGCGGCAGACAGCTTCAGCTCGAAATTTTTCAGCTCGCTTTCGTTGATCCCCTGGATCAGGTGCCGCGGGTTGGCGATGCTCAGCCGCATGGATGGCCGTCGCCAGCCACCTTGTCCCGCACCCGGTGCAGGGCGCCCCCAGGAAACCATTCCGTCCTTGAAGGAGGCGGGTAGCGGGGAGCCGTAAAGACAAAAACGGATGCTCGGATTTCCCGCAGGACCGGACAGGTCCGGCAGGAACGAATGTGGCCGTCCTGCCTCGCCGCGTTCGAGCGAGTCCCTGACCGTGCCCAACGAATGGTTGGCGTGCGCGAGCAGCCCGCTCTTGAATTCGGTGTCTGCGTTGATGGCTGCCGCGTTGACGTTGTGCGCCGAGATCGGCTCGAGCCAGTGCAGGCGAATGTTGACGGCGGGTGACCAGTCGGCATCGGGGTCGGTCGTCCAGATATCGCGGCGTGAAATCTCCCAGGCGAGTTCGCAATCGACGGAAAGATGCCTTGCGCCGATCCTTATCCAGCCCTCGACTTTGCTTGCGTCTTCCTCGCTGGCGGTTTCGTTGGCGCCATAATGGATGCCATCCGCAAAACGGCCGCCGAGTTCACGTGCGAGACGCAGGCGCAGTCCCTTGCTGTCGCCCCGCAAGTCCCCGGATTGCGGCCCAGTCGCTCCGGTCCTGATCACCGAGGCACGATAGCTGAGTGAGCTGGAATGCCCCCGGTCCGCGCCGGTTCCATTCGGCGCGGAAGAAAAGCGCAGGCTTGAATCGGCAAGGCCGATATTGGCCGACTGCAGCCAGTCGTCCTCGTCATAGTCCAGCGCGAAGCCGTAGGGCCAAAGGATATCCTGGCGCAGGGCCTGGCTGTTGAGCGGCCAGTAGCTCAACGTGGTGGGCCGATCGAGGCCATAGACAGCGAAATCGCCGCCGGTCTGGCCATATTCGGCAAAGCCGAATGAGCCAAGGCGCATCTTTTCCTTTTTGGGCTTCTTTTGACCCAGAAAGGGAAAACAGGATTTTTCGGGCGCGTCGAATTTCGGCAAGCCGTCATTGGCTTTCCAGCCAGCGAACAGCCGGTCGATCTCGAACCACTTGTCCGCGGCCTTCGGCTTGAGATCGAACACCGCCGAGAACGGGAACGCGCCTGCATTCTTGCGGCTGGCCGCCGAATGGCTTGTCCGGCGCACGGGCAGCGGCAGGTGCAGACCGAGATGGAGCAGGGGCCGGTTCTTGCCGTAAATGCCGAGTGAGGAGAAAACCGGGTTGTCGGCGTAGGTGAAGCGACGCATGAGCGGCCACTGCACCTCAAGGTCCGACGGACCTGCCGTCTTGTCCTGCTCAGGCCGCTGGTACTGCTCGAAGAGGAATGCGCCGCGAAAGATGACAAAGGCCTCGTCGGCGCCGGCTGCTGCGGGGCCGCCGCCATCGAGCCAGATCGCACAGTCATTGCGCGTGTTGGAGGTGAACCAATCCACCACACCTTGAGTGGAGAGGACGAAGAGATCGTCCTTCACCGTTCCTAGGTCGGGGGGAGGCGGATCAGTTTCCCGGTCGGTGGGAAACCATCGCAGGAGCGCCGTATGTTCGGCGGCACCTTGCTGCCTGGGGGCGGCATAAACCTCTATGATGCCGGATTGGCGCGACTTCTCGTCGTCGTTGAGAAGCTTCGCGGTCGGCGGCCAACAGAATTTGCCGTAAAGCCTGAATATCAAGAACATCGAGTAACACCCCGGCTCAAATTGTTCACGGAATGAAACGCCTACAGCCGCCAGCAGCACCGTTGTGGTGCGATCATTTCAAAATGCTATGAAGTAAAGCTACTATGCGATGAGGAAGATTCGTCGATTCCGATCGGAACTGTCATGACGACCGGCTACTCAGGCCCTCTTAACTGAAACATGCACATGATTGGTGTCCTCATAGAACACCCAGTCGCAGCCCGCATTCACCGCAAGCCGGGCGAGACGTCCGAGTTTGGCACCGTCGGGCGGTTGCGTCGTGAT